>NZ_CP020042.1:698576-1397153 GCF_002028425.1 Streptomyces katrae
ATCCCGGCCAACATCGTCGGCAGCATGACCGCCGGCGGCCTGGTGATGGCCTTCGGCTCCACCCTGCGGGCCCCTCACGGCGGAATCTGGGTGCTCCCGCTGATCGGCAGCCCGTTGCTGTACCTGATCGCGGTCGCGGCGGGCACGGCGGTCACCGCGGCGGTGGTGGTCGTGCTGAAGGGGATGCGGAAGCCCGCCGCCCCGCCGGCCCCCGGCTCCCCCGTCGCCGGACCGGAGCTGGTCGCCGCCTGACGGGAGCCGCCTGATGGGAGCTACGGAACCGGGGAATCCCCGGTTCCGTAGCCGCCCGCGTGAGCACTTCCGCCACAGGAGCCTTCGAGTTCCGGCCGTGGCGGGGGCGTCCGGACGGCCACCACCCGCCCGGCCGGTCCCGGCCGGCCATCACCTCAGGCGTCGATCACCGCCAGAAGAGTGCCGCGAACAACCCGGCCGCGCTCGGGTCGATCCACCCGCCCCGCCCGGACGGCGTCCCGGCAACCGCTCCCCCACACGGCGAGCAGCTCCGGCGCCGGTACCGCACATTCTCGTGCCGGTGCCGCGATCGGGCAACGGGCCTCCCGGCCGGGGCGCTATCCCGTGCGGTCCCGCTCGGTGAACGTCCCGTGGCCTGCGAAGGCGAGTCCTACGGTGTCCGAAGTTCCTCTTTCGGCGTGGAGGACGGACAGCAGAAGGCCGTCGTATTCGCCCTGGCGGATCGTGTGCCGGAAGTTGATACGGATTCGGCATCCGCTCCATAGCAAAGCCCCAGGTCAGCGACCGGGGGCTTGTTTGTTTCCTGGGCCCCCGCCGGTGGTCAGGCGTGCTTGTCCGCGGGGTGGCGGGTGGGCTGGACCGACCAGGCCGGGGGTTCGTCGTTGCCCGAGTCCTCGTCGCTTTCCGCGTCGGCGAAGGTTGCGTGGATCTTGTCCGGGGCGTGGTGGACCGGGGCGTAGACGGCGTAGAGCTGCATGGGCTCGTCGCCGGTGTTGGTGACGTTGTGCCACGTGCCGGCGGGTACGAAGACCGCCCAGCCGTCCTCGACCTCCTGGTCGAAGTCGAGACGGTCCTTCGCGCTGCCCATCTGGACGCGGCCGCGGCCCGCGTCGAGCCGGAGGAACTGGTCGGTCTCCGGGTGTGCCTCCAGGCCGATGTCCTCACCCACCGGGATGGACATGAGGGTCAGCTGGAGGTACTTCCCGGACCAGGCGACCGAGCGGTAGTTGGCGTTCTCCAGCGTCGCCTGCTCCAGGTCGAAACTCTGAGGCTCGGGCCCGATGTCCTTGATGTTCATGCTTCTCTCCCGGTCGACGGAGGTGGTACGCGTGCGGGCGCAGGTCTTGCGCCGGGCCAACCCTTCCAGACTCACCGGGGTGTTGTGGCCCGACGCCAGTAACACTCGAGCCGGGCTGTCACGGGCGCCAGGACGCGGGGGCGGCCGCGCCCTCGCCGCGCAGCCGGGCGAGGGCCGGGCAGGAGTCGAGGTCCGGGCGGGCAGGTCCAGCCCGGTCGTCAGCTCCGGAGTGAGCCTGCGCAACAACAAGGCCGGCGGGGTCGACCGGATCGCCCGAAGCCCCGAATTCACCAACCGCATCCGGCAGTCCATCATCAGCCAAAGCCGCTTCCAGATCGAGCACTGATCCACCAACGCCCTCAGCCGCCGCTCGCTTCGCCAGTCAGCACGGCCCCCGCCCGCACCATCGTCAAGAGCATCCATCAGCCCGCAGGACGAAGGGATCTCATCCCGGCCGCCGGTCATGGGTAGCGCCTCGGTTCGCCGGGGCGCTCGAAGTAGAAGCCCCGCGGCCCTTCGGGTTCCGGGGCACCGTCACACAGGCAGGGCCGGCCCCCGCCCTCCACCAGAGCGCTGCCGTCGAGGAGGAGTTTGCCGTCGAAGCGCCGCCCGACAGAGCCGAACAGGTACGTACCGCGGCCGAGCCGCATCAGCCCCGCGACCACGCGCCGCGGCGGGACGGGCAGTCCACCCGACACCCGCGGGACAAGTAGGAACAGCGCGGGCGAGGCACTCCTCGGAGCAGGTCAGTTGACCCATGACGGGCATTTCTGCATCCCCCGGCAACAGGCCGTGCTGACTCCGGCCTTCTCCTTCGCCCCGGGCGCTTCGTACCTGCCGTCGTCTGTGGTCTTGGCGTAGCGGACCTTGACCGCGAAGTCGACCTGGCGGCCGTTCTTGATGGCCGATTGCGTCGCATCGAGTCGATGCTCGGCGGTGCGCTCTTCGACCGGCGGAGGGCCGGAGCCACGCCCACGGCCTTCGGCGAACTGGTGCCGGCCCGGGCCCACGCCGTCCTGCCGGGCATCGACGCGCTCCTCGCCGACACCGCCCGGCACTTGGCGTCCCCGGACCGGGTCCGCGTCGGATCGGTCGGCGCGCCCCTCATCGGCCACCTCGTGCTGGCCATAGGAACGTTGCTGCCCGACACCGAGGTCCTGGCCGCCGGCCGCCTGGAGGCGGCGGTCACCCCCGGCGTCACCGTCCGCCCCCTCGCGGGCAACCCGCTCTGGTACCGCCACGAACTGGCCTGGCACCATGACGGCCCGCTGGCCCCCCACGGCGACGCCGTCCTGCGCACGGTGGCGGCCGGCTACCTGGAGACCTGCACCGCCAGCCCGGTCTACGCGGACTGGCGCCGCCGCCACCCGGACCTGGCCCAGCCCTCCGCATGAACAGCAGGTCAGGCACCCCTTCGCCACCTGCCGGGCAGCTGTCGCTGCGGTCATCACCCGCGCGACAACGACGCAGGGGGAGACTGGGCTTCGGTCCTGCGGCGCAGTGCGCGCTGACCTGCGTCCGCTGCTTGGGCGCCGCGCACGGAGGGGACCCGGCCCTCATGGGGTCAGGTCAGCGGAGGGCCGCCGTCTGCCGACGGCGCACGTACACCACCGCACCGCCGATCGCCGCCAGCGCTGCGGCCGCGGTGGCGGAGACCGGCTGCCACGACGCCTCGGCCGCCGGTGTCCCGGATGCGGCGGCGACCTGTTCCGGCTGTTCCTCCGCGAGGCCGGCGAACCCGCCGGCCAGTCCCTTGCGGTCGTACTCCGAGCCGGGCATCTTGTCGCCGTAGCGGCTGGTGACCAGCTTCTGGTAGGCGGCGAGGGTGACGCCGCGCTTTCCGCCGAGGCCGGTGGTCGCTTCCTCGTTGAGCGGCTCGACCATACCGTCGGCGGTGAGCCGGTACCAGGCGTGGATCTGCGGCTCGGTGAAGGTACGGGCCTGTGCGGTGCCGCGCTCGGCGAAGCCGACCTCGGCGTCTCCGTCCCGGATGCCGGCCAGCTGCCAGCCCTCGGCACCGACGTTCTGCGGGCCGCTTCCCGTCGTAGCGGCAGCCCCCTTGGGTGCGAGCAGTACGGCGGCGTTCTTGCCGTCGGAGGCGGTCACCCGGGAGGCCAGGTAGGAGAGCCGGATCGCGGTCTGCGGGGTCGCCGGGGCCTTGCCGGTCACGAACTCGGGGCTGATCTCGAACATCGGCACCGGGTCCTTGAGAGCGAACCCCGGCGGCGCGGCGACCGCGGCGGGTGCGTTGCCGGGGGTGCCGACGGTGCCGCCGTCCGCGCCGGTGCCCGTGCCGTGCTGCCGGGCCGAGACCAGGAAGCGGGAGACCGTGTCGCGGAGTTGGTCGCTGCGGACGGCCTGCTGGGCGGACGGGTAACCCGCGATGCCGTCGCCCTCCGCAGCCTGTGCAGGAACAATTCCGCTCAGGGCCGCGGCGAGCGCGGCCGTGGCGAGGACGGCGGCCCGGACTGCCGTGTGCTTGGTGTGTCGGGTGGTCTGCATGGTCGGTCTACTCCTCAGCCCTGGATCCCGATGCGGGAGTGGGTCCACTGGAACGAGTTGTTGTTCACGTAAGTGGCGTGGTTCCACCAGGTGTAGGTCTGGGTGGTCTGCCACGGGTCCCCGACCGCGACCATGTTGGTGGCGCTGTCGTAGCCGTAGATGACGTTCATGTGACCACCGCCGGTGCGCCAGCCGATCCGGACGGCGAACGGCCGGCCTGCGGCTATCTCGGCGACCGACTCGCTGAACGAAGCGTTGCGATACAGGCTGCGGCCGCTGTTGCTCAGCCCCAGCCTGGCCAGGCCGTTGGCCATGTCTTCCAGCGTCGCGGGCTGGTTGTTGCAGTCCACCCAGGAGCCCTGGGCGGCGAGTTGGCAGAACTGCTCCTGGCTGACGGAGCGGCCCCAGTGCTTGGCGATGGTCACGCCGGAGGCGTCCCAGCACCACTGGGTCCTGACCTGCTTCTGCATCTCGATGTTGAGCGTCTTCACGGTGGTGGGGGTGGGTTTCGGGTTCGGCGTCGAACCGCAGACCGGCAGGGCCGTGGTGTTCTCGTTGATGAAGGCGTCAGCGATGTAGTACGAGCCGGTGTAGATCCACCGCGGGTTGTTCTCCACGGTGTCGCCGGTGGTCCGGCAGGACATCTGGATCCTGTCGCCTACCTTCGAGGAACCGTTCACCTGGGCCGAGAGGGACGGCTTGGCCCGGTGGTTGACGGACGTGTAGTTGCCCTGGCCGCCGATGACCGTGCCGCTCACCACATCGGCTTGGGCGAGCGCACCGAAGCCGAACAGCAGGCCGCCGGAGAGTGCGGCGGTGACCGTGGCTGTCAGCGCCTTCTTGCGGCGGGACGCGCGACGTTTGTGCATCATGCTCCTTGATCTGAAAATGCGGGAACTTGCTTGCCCGGCAGCCGGATCGTCCGGTCTGCGCGACAGATACCGAAGGGCGCCTGGCTCGGCGGTGGCACCGTCAGGTGATGGCAAGTCAGCCCACTGGCTGCCACCACGGTGGTGCGGTGGAGGCGTGGTGCTGTGAGGGACCGGCGGACGGCCGCAGGGGAAGGTGACCGTGCGCCGGCGGTTGATCAGACGGTCGGAGGTCAGCCGACCTTCTGGACCGTCCAGACCTGCGTTGCGCGCCCGTCGGCGCGCTGGAGGTCGAGCAGCCGTGCGCCGTAGTGCGGGCGGTTGCTCACGTGGTCGGCGCGCAGTCCGCGGCCGTCACGTAGCGGATGTGTCGGATGCCGCCTGTCTCCTGGGTGCTCGCCGCGTGGATGAGGTCGGCGTCGGCCGCCCACTTGCGGAACGAGGTGAGGCCCGGAGTACCGATCGCGGTCGGGGCCGTGCACGTAGCCGACCTGGACGCGGTTGCCGGTGCTGCCGTCACCGTCGCACCGGGCGGTCTGCCCGGCGGGCCCGGCGGGCACGTCCTGAGGACGCCCGCTGACTTCGGCGGCAGCCACTTCGCCGGCCTCCGGGCGGGCCGGAGCGGCGGCCGGTGTGGGGACGTCCGCGGCTGCGTACGACTGAGCGGGGGTCCTTGCCTGGGCATTGTCGCCGAGCGCTAACACCGCGGCCGAAGCCATGGCGGTGGTGGGGAGTAACAACCGGCGGGGTGTGCGTCGGCGTTCGCCTTTCTCTCGACGGTAGGCCGTCATGCGCACCTCAATTTCTGCGACGGAGGAGTGGGTGCACGGAAGCCTGCCAGACGGGCACGGTGGAGAATTCGGACAAACAGGAATGGGGTTCGAGATATCTGACTGTTACCTTGGTGGCCGAATCTGATGATCTATCAAGTAGCTTTAAAATACGGCAAGTTGCACGCATGGACACGTGCAGGTCCAGGCCATTTCGGTGATGTCGTTATGGAATCGAGATAACCAGGCGAGGCTTGCTGACGGAAATTCAGTCAACGATTCACCTAATTACTACCGGACGAATTTCCCCTGTTACGAGCGGTAAGGAATCCCTCGCTCCGCCCGAGGGTGACAACTCGGCGATGCGAAGGGCTTTGATGCGCGACAGGTCCAGCTGCCGACGGGTCGCACGGCCTGGGGTCGAACTGACCCCCTATGCCCGGACGTTCGTCGCGCATCCCCTCGCTCCCACGCCCCCGGCACGGGTGATCGGCGTGGGCCGGGCCGCGTGTCACGGCCCTGGAGTCCAGACCGTGTCCTATGTGTGGCGATGGGTCGTTGGGCTCGGCATGGGGCGGGGTACGTGGAGTTGGATTGTTCCGACGGGTTGTGGGAGACCGCCAAGCCGCTGATCCCGCCGTCGAAGGTGCGGCCGCAGGGCGGCGGTACGCAGGACACGCCTGACGAGACGCTGTTCGCGGCGATCATCTATGTACTGGTCTCCGGGTGTGCCTGGCGGGCCCTGCCGCCCTGCTTCGGGATATCGAAGTCGACCGCCCACCGCCGGTTCCTGATCAGGTCGAGGGCCGGAGTGTGGGGCCTGCCGGACGCGGCCGGACTGCCCCTCGTTGTCCGGCGTCTCGGCCGCCAACACCCACGACAGCCAGGCCCTGAAGCCCATGGTCCTCGGTCACCAAACGAGAAACGACGCCCACCGCGGCCGACACTTCAAACCCCGGACACTGCATGCCGGTCGGCTTCGGGAGTCAGTACCGTCCCTCCAAAACCGGCGGAATTCTGCACATCCGACACGATGTGGATGGGCTTCCTCCGGGGGCAGGGAATGAGCAAGCGGCGGTCGCGTGGTGATCCGGCACACAAGATGGCCTGCGATTGTGATGGTCTGCCACATATGCCGCTGACCTAGGGACTTCTACGTTGTGGCCACACCCGACGTCCCCGCAGACCCCCTGGAAGTGGTGCACATGGTCTCCCCCGCAGCGAGCAGAACGAGCCCGTCCGGCATACGGAGGATCGTCGCCGCCAGTCTCGTCGGGACCACCATCGAGTGGTACGACAACTCATCCGATCGACGCTATGACCTGGGGCTTCCCTGTCTCTGACGACCAAAAGTCAGCACCGAACCAGCACCGGAGTGAGCCAGGAGCTGAGGGCGACGGCCAGGCGGCGGCCCGATCCACTACGCCAACAGGCTTTCAGGAGAACGGGATCGTAACCGCCTGCAGTCAGTGGGGCGGCTCGCCGCTGTAGGGCCCGACACTCCCCAGCAGACACCCGGACGCCCCAGCAATGAGACGGGCAGACCGCGCCCCTCCATCGGGCGTGGAGGGGCCCTCATCGCCCGACGCGGTCAGGCCGGGTCAGCCGTGCAAAGCCGCCGTTGGCCGCTGCACAGCCAGCCTGCACACCCTCGCCCCCAGCCCCCGGGCAGGGCGGCGAGGTCGTCGGCGCTCTCGTCCGTGCCCCAACCCGACACCTCGTCCTCACCGAGGACATCGTCGGCCAGGTCTAGCCTCCCGCGGCGGCCGGCCCCCGTCACGCGGTCGAGTGCGGGATCAACCGCCTCAAGAGGAACCTGGTGTCTCAGGGATGCCGTGGCTCGGGCCCCGCCGAAGGCAGGGCCCGAGCACTTCAGTGAGGCCAAGGCGACGGCAGTCCGCGGCCGATGGTATCGAGGCCCGGAGACCCACAGCCCGTCCGCCGAAAGGGGCAACGGGGTGCCTCGCCTGGAACAATGGTCCAGGCCATCTCACGCAACTTATGGATGGCCCTGACTGCCGCGGCTGGAGCCTTGCGTTCGGTCAGTAGGCGATAGTTGTCACGGTGTTGTTGGCGGCGTTCCAGAAGGCGTAGCCGTGCTGGAAGTCGGTCCGGCGTCCGCCCGAGACGGCGTACTCGCCGCTGGTAGGGTAGCCGAGCCAGCTCCGCTCCCAGCCGAGCGATGCCCACCGCTTCCGGATCTCCCCCAGGACCTCGTGAGCCCCGGTGCCGGGCGTCCAGTAGACGGAGTTCTCCCAGCCATCGGTGCGGCGGAAGTGGTTGTAGCGTCCGACACCGTCGGGGGTGGTGTTCTCGTCCGTGGTCGGATAGCCGAGGCCGCCCTCCCAGCCGAGCGCCGCCCACTTCTTGCGGATCTCCCCCATGACCGCGTGAGCGCCGGTGGAAGGGCTCCAGTAGACGGAGTTCTCCCAGCCATCGAGCCGACGGAAATGATTGAAGGCCCCGCCCCCGTCCGGAGTACCCGACTCATCGGTCGTCGGGTAACCCAGCCCGCTCTCCCAACCGAGCTCGGCCCACTTGTCACGGATCGCCATGCGTACGGTATGCGCTCCGGTGTCCGGGCTCCAGTAGATCGAGGCGCCGTTGGTGAAGTGGTTGAAGGCTCCGACCCCGTCCGGGGTGCCCGACTCATCGGTCGTGGGGTAGCCCAGTCCTCGCTCCCAGCCATAGGCGGCCCACTTGTCACGGATCGCCTTACGGACCGTGTGGGCGCCGGTGTCGGGTGTCCAGTAGATCGAGGCGTCGTTGGTGAAATGGTTGTAGCGCCCGACACCGTCAGGCGCGGCGCTCTCGTCCGTGGTCGGGTAGCCGAGGCCCTGTTCCCAGCCGTAAGCCGCCCACTTCTTACGGATCTCACCCATCACCGCGTGAGCACCGGTCCCCGCAGTCCAGTAGACGGAGTTCTCCCAGCCGTCGAGCCGGCGGAAATGATTGAAGGCCCCGACGCCGTCCGGAGTACCCGACTCATCGGTCGTCGGGTAACCCAGCCCGCTCTCCCAACCGAGCTCGGCCCACTTGTCACGGATCGCCTTACGGACCGTGTGGGCGCCGGTGTCGGGTGTCCAGTAGATCGAGGCGTCGTTGGTGAAATGGTTGTAGCGCCCGACACCGTCAGGCGCGGCGCTCTCGTCCGTGGTCGGGTAGCCGAGGCCCTGTTCCCAGCCGTAAGCCGCCCACTTCTTACGGATCTCACCCATCACCGCGTGAGCACCGGTCCCCGCAGTCCAGTAGACGGAGTTCTCCCAGCCGTCGAGCCGGCGGAAATGATTGAAGCGTCCCACCCCGTCAGGGGTGATCGCCTCGTCGGTGGTGGGGTAGCCCAAGCCCTGTTCCCAGCCGAGTGCCGCCCACTTCTTGCGGATCTCGCCCATGACCGCATGGGCTCCGGTCCCGGCCGTCCAGTAGACGGAGTTCTCCCAGCCATCGGTGCGGCGGAAATGATTGAAGGCCCCGACGCCGTCCGGAGTACCCGACTCATCGGTCGTCGGGTAACCCAGCCCGCTCTCCCAACCGAGCTCGGCCCACTTGTCACGGATCGCCTTACGGACCGTGTGGGCGCCGGTGTCAGGGCTCCAGTAGATGGAAGCGTCGTTGCTGAAGTGCTGGAAACGCCCCGTGCCGTCCGGGGCGATCACGTCATTGTCCAGCGGGTAGCCCAGACTCGCGGGCCCGCCGCGCTCCTTGTACTTGTCCAGGATCGGACCGCACACGTCGGCTTCGCCGCCGGAGGGGGTGTCGAACTGCTCGCAGCGCCCCCACGTCTCCATCCCGGGCAGAGGAGCCGGTGCCCCAGGCGCCGGAGGGATCGCCGGACCGGTGATCGTTACGTAGAAGCGGTCGTCCTTGATGATCCGCTGCGTGCGGTAGAAGTCGCCCAGGACCCGGCCACCCGCCTGGTTGTCGGCTTCCGGCAGGGCTCGGACCGAGAAGTTCGTGTTTCCGCGGGGTATCTGGGCGCCCTGCTGGGTGCTGGCGAACGGGTACTCGTCGCAGTCGTAGAGATGGGTGTTGGTCGCGGGATCGTACTGCGCGTAGTTCGCGCCGAAGACGCGCGTGCAGGTCCTGGTTGAGCGGCCCCGGTTCTTCTTGATCGCTGAGGCATCGCCCGGCGCGAGGCGGGTCAGCGGGACCCCGCTCTGCACACTCCCCGGGATCTTCTTGCCTGCCACTTTGGGTTCCGTGGACTCGGGCCTGTACTGGGCGTCCCAGATGTGCTGGGCCGAATACTTGTACTCTCCAATATTCCGGTCCATGATGAGCTCTTCGACGACATTTTGGAAGACGCAGCCGGCCTTCGGTCCCCCTACCTTGGGGTCCGCGTCGCAACGGAACTCGTTGTCCGCGAAGACGTCGCCGACGCCCCGGTAACCGGGCATGCTGACCCGGACGTAAAACGGGAAGTCGGCTATCTCCCCCTCCGGGGCGCTCGGCGGACTCTGGAAGGCCGGCGGGTTGAACGCGGCGAACGTCAGGCCGTTCCGCTGCCAGTTCGTGATCGTGTCATCGAGCCCGTTCGTAGGTTCCGCGCCGCACGAGTACGGGCCCGCCGTGCACCCGACGTCGATGCGCAGGAACGCGGTCGGATCGGGGGTGCCGGACTGCTTCCAGTCGTCGACGAGGATGTTGAACGTCACGCGGCCCTGGGTGTCGTAGGAGACCCTGCCGATCGTCGTGACCCGGAAGGTGTACTTGCCGACTTCCTCGCACTCTCCCGTCGAGCAGACCATACGCTTGGCCTCTACTCGCTGGACCTGGCACATGAACCGGTGACTGACCACCAGCCCGCGGTGAAACTCGGCCGACGGGCGCTTGCGGCACTCCTCGACCGAGAGGTCGGGCACCGTGCTGGAAGCGGCTCCCGCCCCGGCGAGCGCCTTGGAGCGGGAACCGGTGGCCGCCCGGGCCGTAGCCGCGTCCGCTTCGGCAACTGCCTTCCGGTCGGCGAACTGCTCGGATGTCTCCTTGGGTATGGAGGTACCGGGGAAGAACTCCAGCGGCTGCCGGCCTGCCAGTTGCGGATCCGGGACGGTGCGCAGGATGTTCACCGGGCCGCTCGCGCCGGCCGGTATCTCCGCGGCACCAGCCGCCGGACTGCCGGACTGGGCCGAAGCGCGAGGTGCTTCCTCATGCGGCAACGTGGCCGTCGAAGCGTCCGGCGGCCGGGCGGTCGCGGACGGGGCTTCCGGGATCGCGGCGGGGCCGGGGGCGGGCGATGCCGGCCGGTCGGCCGCGCCGTTCGCCGAAGCGGCGGGCCCGACCGTGGTCACCTCTTGCGCACCGCCTACTTGCTGCCCACCGATCGCGCTGGAGGCCGTGGCGACGGCGCCTCCAGGTGCGAGAACGGGCAGCAGGATCGTTAAAGCAACGAGCCAGGCGAGGGCACCCCGCCGCGTACTGAACCTGCGTCTCACACGTCCCCCTTAGGCTGTGCTGCGGGCGGCCTGTGCCGCCGAGCAGCGGATAACCTAACGCCTAGTCAGCTAGCGTATGGCCACTGTGACCTGTTCCTGTGGGTGCAGGGAAGAAGCGGATACTTGCCGCCAAAGAGTCAGGAAGACCGGATGGGAATCGGATACCAGCCCTATATATGGGCGGAAAACGAAGGACTCAACTACGGCTGCCTCACCTTCGTCCGGGGCAGGAATCCGGCCGAAACCGCCCGCTACTACGGTGCCGACCCCCGAGCTGCGGTACCCCTGACCACGCACGAGCGCCGCACCCACCCAGCGTTCCCGGACCTGGTGAGCTGGATCGAGCTCGGCGAGTGGACCGTGGCGTTCGAAGAAGAGCGATCCCGCGGCTCCGATCCCAGCCTGCTGGGCCAGCTGTCACTCGGCACGGAAGCCGTCAGCATCCACACCAACGTTCTCGCCCACTACCGCTTCCGCTACGCAGCCGACGGCCAGACACTCACGTATTTCGACGCCCTGTCCCCCCATACGCGCCACGGTACTGAACCCGACCGCTTCGTGGACGCCATGCGCCTCATCGGCCTCGACCCGGACATCCCGCCCGACCTTGAGGAACTCGACGACGACCCTCAATATGTCGAGTACACCCTCCCCATGCTGCTCGCCCTCACCGAGCACGTCACCGCCATCCGCCTGAAGCCCGAGTTCCTGGATACCGCTCTGACCGCTGTGACCGGTCGAAGCAACCGCTCCACACTCCGCAGCTCACCGTAGCGCCCCGCCCGTCATCGAACGGACCGCCACCACCTGCCGGCATGCCTGACCAGGCGGCGGCCGACGGGTTCTTCGCCATGTTTCCGCGGCGGGCGGCGCAGCGCATGTCGTCGAGGCTGCCAGTGCGCGCGAAACGGCGGACGGTGGAGCGGTCCAGCCACGGTGTCCGGCCGATCGCGGCCAGGAACCTTCCCTCAGTCAGCAGCGCCTGGACTGCCTCACATCTTCACGTCTCGGAGCCACCAGGCGCCGGGGCTGGCCCATGAACGGCGAGGGTGCCGTCCGGCGGGACGAACGGCACGGCCACCGGACTAAACGGCTCCGGCGCGACCAGGCCCCTCGCGGTTGCCTCCGCCATGACCGCGGTTCGCCGCGAACGCGGCCTGGATGCACCCGTAGCGTGAGCCGACCGTTGTCTCTAGCATCCGCGACATTCCGCCACAGATGCCAGGCGTCGGCGATCTGCACCGTCTGCAGGGCACCATTCCGAACCCTTCCGCATAGGCGCCCCAGCTTGGCTCTGCGCCATCAAAGGGTCCCCGACGGAGCCGAATTACGTGACCGCCGGCATAGCCCGTCAAGCGGCCCAGGCCGCTGGTTACGGGGCGGGGCGACTGTGGGTAACATCGGCGTCGCTCTCGTCGGACCACTGGTCGCCTGCCGCGAGGTAGCGGAAGCCGTGGTGGTGTGCGCTGGCTGGGTGACGCTCGCGGCGTGGGTGCCGCCGCGGGAGGCGAGCGGGCGGGCGGCAAGTCCCACCCACCGAGGCGAGCCCGCTCCAGGCAGTGGCCGCGACGACGCCGTTCCTGCTTGACGTGGCCGGGGGTCGGCTTGGCACGCTTACGCCGCCTCGGTCAGCGCCTCGAACGACAGAGGCAGCGACAGCTCCACGTCGAGCGTGAACACCGAGTCCATGACCACGCGCAGACGCTGTGGCGCGTCCGGCATCACGTGCGCGTACGTCTGATAGGTGATCTTGGGGTCGCGGTGTCCGAGCCATTCAGCCATGTCGGTCACCGGCACGCCCTTGGACAATCCGGCCGAGGCGAAGAAGTGCCGGAGCCAGTGAGGTGTGATCTTCCTGGTGATGCCGGCGGCCCTCTTTGCCGTCCGCCACAGCCTGTCCACAAGGGAGTACATGAGAATGTTGGTACGACCCACGTTCGAAAACAGGTAGTCACCCTCGATCCGGTTCAGCCCGGTCTCGACACGGTAGGTACCGTACTTGTCGATGTGGTCCCGGATCTTGGCCGCGATCGTGGTCGGAATCGGGACCCCGCGCCCTTCATCTTGATCACGCCACTTCAAGTGGCGGATGCAGTGCGCTCTCCCCCGCCCCTTGGTTGCGGCTTTCTGTCGTCGGGTCCTATTGATCCGAAACGGTTGGGGTTCTGGGTCGTTGTAGTGGTGTGAGTGATCTGGTGGGGGACGCGCGGCACCTGTCGCCGACGGCGCAGGAAGCGTTGCGGCTGCGGGCGGTGGCCGCGCTGGTGGAGGGCCGCGACCGTGCGGAGGTTGCGGCGGTGTTCAAGGTCTCGCTGAAGGCGGTGGACGGCTGGTGGGCGAAATGGCTGGCCGGCGGGCGTGATGCGCTGACCGCTCGCCCGCGGGGCAAGCGCGTGGGCGAGCATCAGGTGCTGTCCGAGGCCGAGCAGGCGGCCCTTCGCCAGGCGGTACTCGATCACCGCCCTTGTGACCTTGGGTTATCCGGGCAGCTGTGGACGCGTGGCCAGGTCGGCGTACTGATCGCGAAGTTGTACCGGGTGCGGCTGACCGAGCCGGGGGTGGGCAAGTACCTCAAGCGGTGGGGGCTGTCGTTCCAGCGGCCCGACAAGCGGGCGGTCGAGCAGGACCCGGAGGGGGTGCGGGTCTGGCTGGAGGAGACCTGGCCGGCGATCCGCGCGAAGGCGAAGGCGGAGGGCGGCGAGGTCCTCTTCGCCGACCAGGTCGGCATCCGCTCCGACCAGGTCAGCGGCCGCACCTGGGGCGAGCGGGGCCGCACCCCGATCGTCCGGCGGACCGGGAACCGGATCTCCGTGAACGCGATGTCGGCGATCAGCACGAAGGGCCGCATGCACTTCATGGTGTTCACCGAGAGCTTCGACGCGAACGTGATGTGCCGGTTCCTCGACCGCCTCGCCGGCCACTTCGACCGCAAGATCCACCTCGTGGTGGACCGGCATTCAGCCCACCGGTCCCGCACGGTCCGCGACTGGCTGGCCGATCACGCCGACCAGGTCGAGCTGCACTTCCTGCCGTCGTATTCGCCCGAACTCAACCCCGACGAGCTCGTCAACGCAGACCTCAAACGGAGCCTTCCCGCGAGCAGCAAAGCCCGTACCCAGGCCCAACTCGCCAGCGAGACACGACGGTTCTTCCACCGCCGTCAGCGCCAGCCGCACATCGTCCGCGGCTACTTCCACGGCCCGCACGTCCGCTACACCCTCGAAGAGAACCCTTTGAGTTTCTGATCAATATGGAGCAACACCTGGCTCGCCGCCCGTGGTGAAACCCTCGAAGACACCCCCAAGCCCGACCAGGAAGACGACGCCTGGAAGAAGGTCACCCGATACGCCACCCTCCGGCTCGACGTCAGTATCAACTCCCACCCCGGCCTGACACACCCGGTGGCCGTCGTGCAACCTTCCGTCTCCCGGCTGAGCAACACGCTGCGCAACGCACGGACAGCCTGGTTCGAGCCCCGCAATGCCCAAGGCCCCCTCCTCAACCTCGAGCTCGGCGGATACGGCGAGTACACCCACCTCAACCACACCACCCGTCTGGCGCTGGACGCGTGGACCCGCTTGCACGGAGAATCCGTCTTCCCGCGTGACGAGGACAATGAGTTCCTCACCCCCGCCGCCCTCGACCTGAGCGGCCCTCCCGGCAAGCTGCGCGCCCTCGTACCCTTCGCCACGAGCTACCCGGTCGGCAGGGGCCTGGGCATGTACGGCCAACGGGAACTCGCCCGCCACGTCAGTACCGCCCTCGACCAGTCATTGGTCAAGTGCGCACAGGTCGCGGGCCGACGCCCCTTCGGCAACCGGCGCACCACCATCGAAGGCCGCGACGCGATCCTGTGGGACGACGAGAACCTGCCGCACATCATTGCCGCATCCGGCTGCCGGAAACTGCGCATCCTCGCCCTCTACAAGAGCCAGGACATGCGCACCCGCATGCAGTCCCTGCTGGCCTACCACTTCAATCGCCCCGACCTTGCCGCCAGCGGCATCGGCGAGCACAAGGTCGTGCCCCTCAACGAACACGTCGAGGTCCTCTTCCAGTCAGCACCGGAACTCCTGGCTCACGGCGAGCACCACGATCAGCGCCCCACACTCGTCAGACAACTCCACGGCCTCGACGCCCCCGAGCACACCCGCCTTCTCGCCCTGTGCGAAACCGAGTACGACCCCAAAACTTGGGCCCGCCAACGACGCGCCTCGAAGAAGACCGACTCCACCGTCGTCAACCCCGACACCCTCGATGCAAAGCACCGAGTCAACGGCGAGCTCGCCCGACATCGAGTCCTGGCACAGTTTCTCACCCTGTACAAGCCCGGACGACGCAACCCCCGCAAAAAGGAG
Source organism: Streptomyces katrae (assembly GCF_002028425.1). Classification (GTDB taxonomy): domain Bacteria; phylum Actinomycetota; class Actinomycetes; order Streptomycetales; family Streptomycetaceae; genus Streptomyces; species Streptomyces katrae_A. The sequence goes on from NZ_CP020042.1 coordinate 713,799, forward strand.
CGCGAACTCAACACCGACCTCGAACTCCTGGGCCTGGAACTTCAAGGCCACCACCGCGGCCACATGGCCGTAGCAGACCTGTCCCGCGTGGCAGGCCTCGTACACCCGCGACTGACCAAAGCACTCGCCTCCGGCCCCAACGGCCTCAAGGAGCCGCTCGTCCACGTCGGGCTCCACCTGCGCCAGCAGCGCGGTGAACGGCACGTAGGCACCGACGAACCGAAACTGATGTGGACCCTCGTCGCCCTCGTTCCCCACGGCCCTTACTGGCGAACCCTCGCATACCTTCCCGCCGAGCACGCCGGCCCTGGCACCTGGCGCGACTACGCCACCGCCAACCACCAGTTCCGGGCCAGGCCACTCCCGGAAGGCAGACGCCGCGATGACCTCCTGCCCCGGCACATCGACCACGCACTCTACGACCTGGGCAGGCACGCCGGCCGATCACAGGGATACATCCTGTATGTCTCCGGAGCCGAAGCCCGCAGCATCTGGCCTCTCCTCGCCAACAAGAACCTGGGAAAAAGGCCCGACGCCGCCGGCCTCATCAATGGGCGGCCGGCGCTGCCCGGTTTCACACTCGCACCCGACCAACGCCCCCGAGCAGTCATCCGGGTCACCTCAGGAAGCGACAACGTGGCGAGGCCAGCCCTCATCGAACGCCTCCGCCACGACCCGGAGCACGACGAAACCTGCACCGAGGAAGGCAAGCTCGCCACCGGCCTGTTCCAGATGGAAGACGCAGAACAGACATTCATCCTGTGCAACCTCCCCCACCAGTTCACAGGAGGCGCACGCTACGCCCGAGCAGGCGAGTCCTACACCCGGTGGGGCAGCAGCGACCCCAAGGAACAAGCCGAAACCTGGTACAGCCACACGGCAACGGAGATCACCGTGCTTCACCATCCAGCCGACCAGGCCCTGCTCACCTACGGCCTCACCGCTGCCCGTCTTTGTGACCACGCCCTTCACTGGGAACACCGCACCCAATACCCCGCACCGATCCATCTCGGCATCCAGATGGACAAGAACCACCCGGAGTACCGCCGGACAGTCGACAACCCCGACACCGGCGATGAGGCAGAGACCTAACCCACGAGGCAGCGCGAAGCCCAGCTGTGCACCGCACAGCTGGGCGGCACCTCCCGCATCGACACATGATGCGAAAGAGGCGGTACGGGTCGCCACGGACCCGGAAGACCCCGCGGAGTGGAACCACTGGCTCGAGCACCTGGTCGACGGCGTCCCCGTTCAACTCGTACGCCCCATCGACACAGACCGCCCCTCCTGGGCCGCCTACGAGAACGCTCGGTACCTGGGCACACTCCATGCCCAGATCGACCTCGACGGACGCTGGCACGTCCAGCGGTTGAACGAGCGCCACCTCAGCCTCGACGATGCCGTCCGCGCACTGCGCCGCCCCGATAACTAGCTAGGCAAGGCAACCGAACACCTACACATGCCGCGCCGCGACGCTGGTGCTTGGTGCACCCGGCAACGCGGCACGGCAGGACGCTGGCCGGGAGACGCCGATGCGCCGCGACCCTCCCCCAGGGCGACGTGTTCGGCGTGGACGCCCGGACGAAGCCGGAATCAGCCACGGGCGAAAGCCAGCATGTGGGCCGAGGAATCCGTCAGGGCCGGGTATGGCTCGGCGACACGTGCAGCAGCGAGCGCCGCCTCGTACATGGGGGTGCCGATCAGGTCGATGCCCGCGTACTTCGTGATCGCCTTGACCGCGACCCAGCCCGGCCCCTCCACCCCGTAGACGGTGTGCTCGGCGAGCCCTGCCTCCGTCAGCTCTTCGCGGAGCTCGGCGGAGGTCTGGAAATAGGCGTGGGTGAACCCGCGGGAACCGGAGTAGCGGCCTTCGTCGAGGGTGGTGCGCACACCGTCCTGGATGGCGCGCTCGGCGATGCCAGTCGTGGCAATGTAGTCAAGCAGCGGGCTGTAGCGGCTGATCACGGCTGCGGCGAGGAGGCCTCCGGGCCGCAGGACGCGGCGGGCCTCGCGCAGGGCGGCGAGCCGGTCGGACTGTTCATGCAGGTGGTAGAGCGGGCCTAGGAGCAGGACGACGTCGAAGGAGTCGTCGGCCGCGGTCAGGGTCCGGGCGTCGCCAAGTTCGGTGGTGACGCCCGGGATTTCGGCGGCCTGGGCGATGTGCTTGGCGACGGGGTCGATGAGGTGCACGGTGTGGCCGTCCTCGGTGAGCCAGCGGGCGTGGGCGCCGGGCCCGCCGCCGACGTCGAGGATCCTCGCGGGTGCGGGTGGCAGATGCCGGCGTAACAGCTCCCGGGTGCGTTCCAGTTCGAGCATGCCGGTGGCCGTGGTGTGCAGGCGTCCTGCTTCGTCGGACTGGTCGTAGAAGGTGATGATCTCCGGGCGAACGGGCTGGAAACTGGACATGGGGTTCCCCTTGTCGGTCGGATGGCGAGCAGGCTAGGGCACTGCTCGAACTGATCGCCTCGCATTTCTGGCCGGCGCGTCCCCTCGCCATGCCACGTTTCCTGCCTCGGACGCCCCCGGATGGTGTCCCGCCTCGTCGGCAAACGCGACAGGCCCGGGACTCCCGTTGAGGGAGTCCCGGGCCTGAAGTCGTGAGTGCCGAGAGGTCGGCATGCCGTCCGGGCCCGCTTTGTCCAGCAGACCGGGTCGGCACCGTCATTCGCACGCGTGCCGTCTACGGGCGTCGTCGGGTACGACTCTGAGACTGGCCGTGCAGGTCCATCCGCAGGTGCAGACAGCTTCCCAGGTAGCGCGGCCGGTGCAGCCATCGCTGCGGGGATAGCCGCGTGGGGAAAGACGGTGCCGGTCGGGGCCGACGGTCGGGCATTCGGTGCCGTCGGGGTGGTAGGCGGTCAGTTTGGGCAGGCTGCGCGGCAAGGGATCCCTCCAAGACGTACGTGCAGGTGGTGGGTTGGTGTCGGGGTTCAGTGAGCCCGGGTGAGGATGAGGCGGCCCTCGGTGCCTTCGGGCAGGGTGCGGCGCAGGACCGGGGCGGGTGAGGCAAGAGAGGCGGCGAACGCGGCGACGAGGTCGTGGGGGACGCTGGGGCTGAAGGTGGCGGCCCACTGGTACGGGGCGCCGAGTACGGGTTCGGCCCATACCTGCCAGCCCATGAGGTCCGGGCGCGGGTCGGCATCCTGGATCTCCGCCGGGGCGGGTCCCCAGGTGAAGCCGGCCGACAGGCCGGGATCCCAGGCGGTGGTCTCGGGCCGGTCCACATCGCGGGCCCAGCCGAGCGCGGTCAACGCGTCGAGGACGGCCTCGGGGCCGTCGTAGTTGAGGGCCGGGTCGGTGCGTGCCTCGACGGCGAGGAGGAAGTCCGCAACGGCTTCGTGCGGGGTGCCTGCGGTGAAGTAGGCGTTCCACTCGGCCAGCGCGCTGTCGGCGGCGGGTCGGGCAGAGACCTGCCAGGCGACGGGGAGGTTCCCGAGATGGAACAGGTTGTCGGTCAGGATCCATTCGGCACCGCACAGTCGGCCCGGGCTGAGGAACAGCCAGGTGCTGCGGGCGGTGGTCCAGCTGGTCCAGCCCGCCTCCGTGAGCAGGCCGGTGATCCGGTCGGCGAGGATGCCGTCGTCGCCGGCCAGGTGGCGGGGGGTGACCCAGTACGCCGGGCCGGCGGGGTTGGGGGTGGACGGGTAGCGGGGGTGGTGCGGGTTCAGCAGCGCCTCCAGGCGGGTGCGGTACGGGTCACTGGTCGGCGCCTTCAGTGCCGGTGGCGGGGCGACGGCGCCGCGGGGGTGCCCCGGTGGGCTCGTGCCATGCCAGGTCCACGGCGACCGCAGGCGGAACAGGGCCGAGTTGTTCGCCGCGTTCGGCGATGTAGACGACCGTCCGCCCCTGTGTGTCCATGGTCGCGGTGATGCCGGCGATCGTGTGCTCCAGCGGGAAGAGAGGGTTGATGGCCAGGCGCGCAGGTGCGCTGCGGTCGAAGGCGGACAGGCGGTCGATGACCTCGCCGACGGTGATCTCGCGATCCAACAGGTTCTCCTTCATGAGCAGAGTGGGGCCGTCTTGCGGGCGGCCCGGGCGCTGTTCAGCCCAGGGTCACGGGGCGGGAGGTGACCAGTACGTGCGCGACGGCGGCCGCGACGAGCTCGGCGGGCGTGTCGACGTCGAACGAGACGTGGTAGCCGGGGAACTCTGCGGGCCCGGTGACCGCGAGTTTCCAGCCCTCGCCGTCGGTGCCGGGGCGTCCGGTGGGGAACCAGCCAAGGTAGAAGCGGCCGTCCTTGCTGCTGATGTGGTGATCGGCCCGGTCGTCCACGATGAGGTTGAAGTCCTCGGCGTTGAACTGGTCGATCACGCTGGACGGCTGCCCTGGACCGACTTGCCAGGAGCGGAGCCTCAGCGCCTCGATCGTCGTGGCGAACCCGTGTTTCGAACCTTCCGCAGCCATGAGTGAACACCTCTCTGACCTGGGGTTTCTTGGGAAGGTGTCTACGTTGACATCGGTTGCCGCGCTCCACCAGTCCTTTGCCTCTCTTTCCTGTCTGCCCCAGGCGAACTGGATCCCCCGAGGATCTGTGGGATCTCAGAAACCACGCCGCATTCTCAGCATCAGCTGCATACCAGCGCCATTTATGGCGTGGTCCGGAGACCTGCAGTTCACTGCTTACTCTTTCGGAGGGTGCGGGCCGGGTCCCGGCAGTCGCTGTCGACGACGACAGGCATCGTGGCTGTGCAAGGCATCACCCGGGCTGGGAGTGCGCCGTGGCCGAACGGTCTTGCATGCCACCCTGATACCGATAGCGGTAAAGGGGGAGATTCCCCCCGCAGCATCCCCCGATTCCGCTAGAAGGGGGCCATGACCAAATTCGGTGAACCGTGGCTGGTCGACGCGATGTGGCGGGCGACCGACCTGACACGTGCCTACCTCTCCCAGAACCGGGCCCACATCGAAGGGTGCCTCGCGGACCTTGACACAGGCCGAATGGAGCGAGTGCTGGCCTGGCTGGTCCTCGACCACGACGAGCTCTTCGACCGGCTCGGCGAGCCGCCGATGGCGGTGCGGGAGATCGACGCGGTGGCAGCCTTGTCCCCCCTGGAGAACGAGTTCGCGACGACGTCAGCTGTACGCCGAGTCGCACTGCGGGAGACGGGACTCACTGCCGCAGTGGGGGACCTGGCGCTACCCGACCAGGTCCACGCGGTCTCAGTCTGCACCGCGGTCATGGCGCTGCAGGCCCTTGGCCGTGTCAGCGCGCTAGATGAAGTCGACGCGAAGGCCGTGGAGTACGAGCGGATGGGTTATCCGAGACCCTACCCAGTCACCTGAGCCTTGGTCCCCGACTCCTGGAAAAGGAAGAGTCGGGATGGCACAGGAGGGCAGACTTGTGTGCTCTGAGGTCCGGCCGCGGAGTGAGAGGCGGGCGGCGCAGTCGAGTCAGCTGACCTGCTTCACGGACTGGGCTTGCGGTGGCGTCCGGTACCCGGAGCCAAGGGGTTACGCCCCATAACCGGGCCGGTCGCCTCGGCCTGGTCTGCGGGCGTTCTTTCCGGCGGCGGGTAGAGGGCGAGCCGGGCCGCTGCGTAGTCTTCCACGGTCATGAGCGGCTGCCAGGCGAAGCCATCCCACTCCAAGATCATGCGCGGGGCACCGGGGTCGATGTGGGCGGCGCGCTGCGGGCCGGTGCCGAGGGTGATGGCCTTCAGTTCGCCGGGCTTGCGCAGACGCCCTTGCCGGCGGGCAGCCCAGCGTTCGAGGGGTTCGTCGGTCATGGTCGTACCTCCGTGAGGGGCAGCACCCTACCGAAGTCGGACAGTCAGCCGCCCCCTTCTCCCAGGATGGAAGGAGGCGACTCCAATTCGGAGCGCCCAACTTTACCGAGTGTTACGGGAGTCACTGGAATGGGTGACGGCTGGGAACTAGTGCCGTCTGCCGATCGTCTTGCTGAGTCAGTGGCCTCGCGTCCATAGCCGAGGCCTGATTTCCTGCGGAGGCCAGCCTTGCCCAAGCCTGTAGGCAGGTACGTCTACTGGTCCGAGAGGCTCGTCGGGGAGGTGATCGACGACAACGGGATTCGACTGAACCCTCGCGTCAAGCCCGCCTTGAATCTTGGTCTGGCCGGGAACGGCGTCAATCTCGCCAGCCGGGACCGCGAGAACACCACCTTCGACATTGCCGAGAAGCTGAAGGAGAAGCTCCGCAGGTCCATCGTCACGGACCTCGACGCCCCGACTTCCGGGCAGTACGTCCAGGGAGCGGGCTGGGCCGAGGTGGCGGAGTTCCAGCGGTGGGGGTTTCCCGAGCACCGCCTCCCGGGGCGGACCACCCTGACCCACATACAGACCGTCACTCAGCAGAACCACCGTGTCGACCTCTGCCTGTTCGGGAGTCTGAAGAACCTGAAGGGCTACGCCGTCCCGGAGGAAGACACAGCTGGCGGATGGACCTCGTCGAATGCTCCGTTGATCGAGGAGTTCATGTCCCGCATTGGCGCGGACGCGAGCGCCAGGAGGGGACCTGCGTATTCGCTCGACGACGAGGAGGCCGCTCTGGAGATCCTCAAAATCTCGCTGACGCAGGGCATCTACGGAGACCCGGCTGATCACCAGGGACGTCCCGAAACTCGCGGCTACACGATCATGGGGTTCGACGCGACTGAGTACGTGGCCGTCATCTACAAGGACGTGACGCTCACGCCGAGCCGATGGAACCTCCGAGGCGACCCGGAGCTGGAGGGCGTCAGCCGCATCCTTATTGGGGCTCCATTGTGGATGCGCACGACGCGCCAAGACAGCATCAAGGTGCACTACGGAGAGAACAGGGTGTTGGTCCCCAGCGTTTGGGACCGTCGGAATACGCCTGCCATTGCTCCCGCCCCCGAGCGGACTGCGGGGGATCTCCCGCAGTCCACCCAGCAGGACCCCATGCCCGGCCAGGCCCCACACCCCGATCTCGACCCGGCAAACGTCACTGGATCTCGACGCCGACGCTTTCGAGGCAGCCCAGGCTGATCCAGGCAAGGGCTGCGAGCATCTCGGCCTGACGGCGAGACTGCGCTGTGAGCACGTGGATTCGCCTACGGGTTCTTCCTTCAGCTGGCCACCGCGATCACCACAGTCCGTAGCCTCATCCGCAGGACCTGGTACACCCATCGCTGGGACACTCGCCCCACCAGCCCCCGCATCCGGTAACCCCCAGCTCGCCGCCTACTGGCGGACGCTCTTACAGAGAAGGGCCTCGGCGATCGGAGGTGCGGCAGTTCGCGGTGATGGGCATCTCCTGTTCCGCCGCGGACTGCGTACGATTCCACTACCGTGTCCTGGCATGACGGTGTTGATCATCGGCGGCAGTGGATTCCTGGGCACAGAGCTGCTGCGCCAGGCGAGGACCGCCGGTCGCTCAACGGCCGGGACGTTCAACTCCCGCCCCGGCGAAGCCCCTGGCACATCGTGGCACCACCTGGACCTCCAAGGCCACCGGCGTATCGACGAAGTCCTCGACGCGGTGCAGCCCAGCGTGGTGATCAACTCCTCCAGCGGGAACAGCAACTGGACGGTCACCGCCGACGGCCCGGGCCGTATAGCCCAAAGCACGGCGAGGCGGGGCATCCGCCTCGTGCACGTCTCGAGTGACGCCGTGTTCTCCGGGAACCGCGGCTCCGGCTACGACGAGACGGTGCTCCCCGATCCGATCACGCCCTACGGCGCGGCGAAAGGGGCCGCCGAGACCGCCGTTCGCCTCCTGCACCCTGCCGCAGCCATCGTGCGGACCTCGCTGATCATCGGGAATGGCGGGTCTGCCCACGAACGGGTGGTGCACGAACTGGCCGCTGGCACAAGGTCAGGAGCCCTGTTCACGGACGATGTGCGTTGCCCGGTGCATGTCGCCGATCTGGCTGCCGCGCTCTTGGAACTCGCCACCTCCCGGGTAGCTGGCATCGCCCATGTCGCTGGCTCCGAGGCCCTCACCCGGTACGCGCTCGGTGTGCTCATCGCGCGGCGTGACGGCCTCGACCCCTCGCTGCTGCCCGTCGGTCGCCGGGCGAATACCGGGCTCCCGGGAGCCCTCGACGTGCGTCTCGACTGCCGGGCCACGCAGAAGCAGCTGAGTACCCGATTCCGTGGAGCCCGCGAGTTCCTCCGACAGGGCTGAGAGGGGCGGCTGCTAAGAGCAGCCTGGAGCGGAGACGCACGAAGGCTCCAGGAACCGGTCGGGCTCGGTTCCTGGGGCCTTGGCGTTGGTGATCAGTTCTGGGTGGTGGTCCGGTCAGCCGGTGGCAGGCGACGAGACGGTACAGGACCCCTGCCCGGTGCGGGCAACGCAACAGGCCTCAGGAACCTGAGCGGATCCTGAGGCCTGGCCTGGTGGGTTGTTCAGTTATGGCGCGTCAGGTGCGGAATCAGCCGTTCGGCTGGCTGTCCTGGCTGGCTTCCCGGTGGCGGCGCAGGGCAAGCAGCGCGCCGCCGCCCGCGCTGATCAACAGTCCGGCGCCGGCGAGCAGCCATGAGGTGGAGCCGCCGCCGGTCTGGGCGAGGGAGCCCTTCGGGGTGGGGGAAGCGATGCTTGACGCGGTTTCGATCGGCTGCGGAGCAGCCGAGGCCGGCGTGGTCGCGGAGGGGGTGGGCGTGCCGGTCGTGGCGGGGGTGGTCGGGGTCGGGCTTCCCGACGCAGTGGCCGGGGTGGTCGGTGCGGTGGTGGGCGGGTTGGTCGGCTGGTCCTTCTTGGTGTTGGTGAAGGCGCCGGTGGTCTTCTCGCCGGGCTTGGCGGTGATCTTCACTGGGGTGGAGTTGAGCTGGTAGCCGTCGGGGGCCTTGGCCTCGGTGGCGGTGTAGGGGGTGCCGGTGCGGGAGGAGACGTCGAGCTTGGCGGTGGCGGTGCCGTCCTTGCCGGTGGTGAGCATGAGCGGCTTGCCGCCGCCGGCCTGTGGGCTGATGTTGATGACGGCGCCGGCGAGCGGCTTGCCGGTGTCCCTATCCTTCTTAGTCACCGTGATTTCGGCGAGCTTGAACGGGTCGACGACGGTGAGCTTGGCGGTCTGACCGGGGGTGACGACGATGTCCTGGTCCGGGGCCAAGTCGTGGATCGGGCTCCCGGAGTTGCTTTCCTTGAGCCGCCACACGCCCGGGGTGACGCCCTCGAAGCGCAGGATGCCGTCCTGGCCGGTCTTGCCCTGAAGGGCCTTGGTGCCGTTGAGGGTGTCGAGCAGGGAGAACTCCGCCCCGGCCAGGAGGTCGCCGCCGGGGTCCTTCTTCGTGATCTCGATGCGGCCGGACTGCGGTTCGGGGGCTTCGGCCCAAGCGGACGGTGCCCAGGTCAGGGTGGTGGTGGCGAGGGTGGCTGCGGCGGCGACGGCTGCCGGTGCGGTGCGGCGAGAAGTGGTGCGGGTACGCATGCGGTGGAACGGTCTCCTGATGTAGTGGTGGGTGCATTGCCGGGATCCCTTGACGGGGCCGGGACGGACGTCAGGGGGTGCGGCCCGGTGCGGCCGGTGCGGGTGCCGGGGCTGGCAGAGCGGGCCGGCCTGTGGGCGCGGCGGTCAGGGCCGGTGGTGCCGTTGGGGTGCGGTAGCGGTGGGCTGCGGCCTTGACCAGGGCGTGCTGGTCTTCGGCGCTGAGTGCGTCGATGCGGGCCAGGGCCACGGCGGTGCCGGGCCCGTACGGGCGGCCGGCGGTCTGGGTGATGTGGGCGACGGCCTCGGCCTCGGCGAGGACCCCGTACTCAATGGGTAGGCCGAGCGTGTCGCGGACGCCTTCGCGGGCGTAGCGCAGGTTCTGCGAGAGGGGGATGCCGTCGAGGGTGCCGTACTCGGCGAAGTCGAAGACGAGGAGTGTCGCCTGGTGGAGCAGGTCGAGGAAGTCGGTGTCGGCGGCCCAGAAGCCGGCCGGGTGATGCAGCCCGGGCGCGTCGAAGGTCGGTGTCGTACGCGGCTCCTCGCGCTGGTGTCCGCTCGGGGGTGCGGCTGGGGCGTGGGTCCACATGGTGGTAAAGGCGGTCACGGCCTGCCGTAGTCCGGTGAGGTCGGCGCCTTGCCAGGGCGGTGGGCCTGAAGGGTGCCAGTCGCGGATGCGGGCGTACCCGTCGTGGCCTGGGGACTTGCCGCGTGCAGTGTCCCGCTGGGTGAAGGTGTGGTGTTCGGCGAAGGCGAGGATCTCCACGTGGAGGGCACCGCGTTGGGGGTGGATCACGGTGAGGCGCAGTCCGTCGTATTCGCCGTGGCGGATCGTCGGGGCGAAGTCGATGCGCAGCCGCAGCGCAGAGTCGGCGGCTAGAAGACTGATGAAGATGTTGGGTTCTGGCCCCGCCGCGTCAGCGGTGGGGCCAGACTCGTGTTGTGGTTCAAGGGGAGTGGGTCGGGGAGACGGTCGGACCTGATGTGTGGGCGACGTGCCGGGAGTTGATTCCGGCTGGGAGTGTGTTCGCGTTCCTGGCCGAGCACCGTGGCCGGTTGTTCCCCGCGGCGATGTTCGCGGACATGTATCCGTCGGCGAACGGGCGGCCGTCCATGCCGCCGCAGATTCTGGCCGCGGCGATCACATTGCAGGCCCTGCACGGCATGTCGGACTTCGAGACGGTCCAGGAACTGCGGTGTGACCTGCGGTGGAAGGCCGCGTGCGGGCTGGGACTGCATGACACCGCGTTCGACCCGTCGCTTCTGGCGTACTTCCGGCGCCGGCTGGCCCGCTCCACCAGCCCGAACCGGGCCTTCGAGGCCGTGCGGGAGGTCGTGAAGGCCACCGGTGTCCTCAGGGGCAAGCACCGGCGGGCACTGGACTCCACCGTGCTGGACGACGCGGTCGCCACCCAGGACACCGTCACCCAGATCATCGGCGCCATCCGGGTGGTGATCCGGGAAGTCCCCGGCGGCGCCGAGGCTGCCGCCGCGCAGTGCACCGCCCACGACTACACCGACCCGGGCAAACCCCGCATCACCTGGAACGATGCCCAGGCACGAGCCAACCTGGTCGACGCGCTCGTCGGCGACGCGGTCAGACTGCTCGGGCATCTGCCCGAGCAGGAACTGGGCGAGAAGGCAGCGAACGCGGTCGGCATCCTCGCGCTGGTCGCCGGGCAGGACGTGGAACCGGCCGAGGACTCCGACGGCCGTGACGGCCGCTGGCGCATCACCCAAGGGACCGCCCCGGACCGGATGATCTCCACCGTCGACCCCGAGTCCCGGCACATCCACAAGACCCGCTCCCATCAGCAGGACGGATACAAGGCCCACCTCGCCGTCGAGCCGGAGACCGGGTTATACACCGCCGTCGCCCTGCGGCCCGGGGCCGGGCCAGAGCACCACGAGGCAGCCGTCGGCCTTGAACTGCTGGCCGAGGAGGACACCCCGGTGGACGCCTTCGGTGACACCGCCTACTCCACCGGCGACGCCCGCCAGGCCCTCGAAGAGGCCGGACACCGGCTGTTCCTCAAACCCGCCCCGCTGCGGCCGGCCGTCCCAGACGGCTTCACCCTCGACGACTTCGCCATCGACACCTCCGCCGCCACCGTGACCTGCCCCCAAGGCCACACCGTCGGCCTGTCCGAGCCCGGCGGCCGCCACCACCAGCGCAGGGCCGTCTTCGGGAACGTGTGCACCCGATGCCCGCTGCGTGAGCAGTGCACCAAGGCCAAAGCCGGACGCGTCCTGACCATCCGCCCCCACCACGATCTCCAAGCCGCGGCCCGCCGCCAGGCGCCACCGACCCCGCCTGGCAGGCCGACTACCGCCGCTGGCGGCCACCAGTCGAACGTGCCGTCGCCTGGCTCGTCCACCACGGCAACCGCCGACTCCGCTACCGGGGCACCATCAGCAACAACGCCTGGCTCCACACCCGAGCAGCCGCCCTCAACCTCCGCCGCCTGATCAACCTCGGACTCACTCACACAGGCGGCACCTGGCACCTCGCACCGGCCATCACATAACCAGAGGGGCCGCCCGGCCTACGGCCGGACGGCCCCTCAACAAGATCTTCATCAGTCTTCTAGGCGCGCCCGCGTCACCGGGCTCCGTCCCCGAATCGGGTGAACCACCCGACCTCCTGACAGCCAGGAGCCCACGTCTCGTGAGACATGCGAACCGCGAAGAACACCTCCATGCCCACGACGGATGGACCACCGTCGCTGTGGGCACCTACACAGACGGCCACAGCGTCCACCTCCACGGCGAGGACCACCTACGGCAGTTCGCCCTCGTATACGACGACGAAGCCGAAGCCGTCGCCGAGTTCCACCGCCTGCACTCCGTCGCCGTACGCCCAGGACCCGCACCCGCCACCGACACCGAACGCGCCGCCACAGAGGCCCGGACCCCACCCGCCCCACACCGTGCTCCCGTCGACCACGACAGCCGGGCCTCGGTCCAGGAGGGTGCTTCTGCTGCCGGACCGGTTCACACAGCTGACCCGCGCGTCGGCGAGGCGCTGCTGGAGTCCTTCTTCGAGAACAACCCCGACTGGTGGAAAGTGAGGACCTGGTCGGACGAGACCACCGTCGCCTGCCACGAAGCCCTGGCTATGCGCATCGAGTTCGACCACGAGGCCCGCAATCGAAGGGACGTCGCCTGGACGGTCGCCGTGTACGACTCGCCGGTCGGCGAACGCCTCTGGCACGCAACCGCCACCGCCACCACACCCACCGACCTCGTCCAGACCCTGCTGGACAGCCTCACCTCGAACGAGTCTCGGTGGGGCCAGCCGTCCACGGGCGCTGCCCTGCGGCCGGCCGATGCCACCCGCACCCTGCTGGAGGCCCGCTGGACGCAGACCAGCAGTGCCCGGTACGTAGCTTGGCAGGCCCCCGATGGCAGCTCCAGCCTGCACCTCAATACCTACGCCGCCGACAACCCAGCAAGCCAGCTGCCCGCCTGGAGCATCATCGGCGGCACCGACCCCAACCGCCCCGACTGGGCCATCGACCTCTCCGCTACGGTCACCCCCGATATCCTCGCCCACCTCACCGACCACCTCGCCGCCTGTACACCCCCAGCACCTCGCCGAACGGGCACACCCCCGCTGCCCGCCACCCCCGCGGCCACAACGACGACCACCCCAGCGTGCCCCCGGCGTCACTGATGGGTCATCCGCGCCGGCGACATCGGCACGGAGACGTCAAGCCGACCCGCCCAACGGCACCTCGGCCACAGGCGCCCAGCTCATCCGCCAGCCTCCGGTGTCCGGTGCGATGTCGTAGCGGACGGACAGCAAGTGGATGGCATCCACCCGCATGGGTGCGCGGCGCGGGGTGATGCGGTTGCGGAGGATGCCGTTCAAGGAGTCGGAGTCCGCCGAATCGTATGACGGCAGGGTCGGATATTGAATCACTGGGAATGCCGTCCTCGTCCTGCCGATCGTTGCAGTGCCGCTCGACCGCATGCTGGGTCTTCCCAGATCAGGGAGTCGACGGTGGCCTCGATCTGGCGGTGGCGTGGTGAAAGCGTAGACCAGGGACCTTGCCGCGAAGCGTATGTACGGCTCACCGGAACGGAGTTGTGGTGCGGGGCAGCTCAATGCAGGCGACCTCGTGACCGTAGACGACCATGAGTCTGGGGCCGTGAACGGCTACCGCTCGGACCGGAAGCGGCAGATAGCAGCGGTGGACCAACTGACCGGTGGCGGGGTTCCAGACGATCGCTGTGCCGTCACTGTCGGCAGTGACGGCCAGAGGTCCGTCGGGGCCCTCCGCCGTGGCAACCGCGGTCACCCAGCCGGTGTGGTCAGTGAGGGTGTGGAGTCGGGTGCCGGTGGCGGGGTTCCAGACGATCGCGGTGCGGTCGCGGCTGGTGGTAATAGCGAGGGGCCCGTCGGGGCCTTCCACCGTGACGACTGCGGTGATCGAGTCGGTGTGGCCGGTGAGGGTGTGGAGTCGGGTGCCGGTGGCGGGGTTCCAGACGATCGCGGTGCGGTCGCGGCTGGTGGTAATGGCGAGGGGCCCGTCGGGACCTTCCACCGTGACGACTGCGGTGATCGAGTCGGTGTGGCCGGTGAGGGCGTGGAGTCGGGCACCGGTGACGGGGTTCCAGACGATCACGGTGCCGTCACCGCCGCCGGCGATGGCCAGGAGTCCGTCCGAGCTGCCCACTGTGGCAACTGCGGTGATCGAGTCGGTGTGGTCGGTGAGGGTGTGGAGTCGGGTGCCGGTGGCGGGGTTCCAGACGATCGCGGTGCGGTCGCAGGTGGTGATGGCGAGGGGCCCGTCGGGGCCTTCCACCGTGGCAACCGCGGTCACCCAGCCGGTGTGGCCGGTGAGGGTGTGGAGTCGGGTGCCGGTGGCGGGGTTCCAGACGATCACGGTGCGGTCGTGGCCGGTGGTGATGGCCAGCGGTCCGTCGAGGCCCTCCACCGTAGCAACCGCGGTCACCCAGCCGGTGTGGCCGGTGAGGGTGTGAAAGCGATCGCCGACGGCGGGGTTCCAGACGATCACGGTGCCGTCGCCACCGGTGGTGATGGCCAGCGGTCCGTCGAGGCCCTCCACCATGGCAACCGCGGTCACCCAGCCGGTGTGGCCGGTGAGGGTGTGAAAGCGATCGCCGACGGCGGGGTTCCAGACGATCACGGTGCCGTTGCGGCCGGCAGTGACGGCAAGGGGCCCGTCGGGGCCCTCCACCGTGGCAATTGCGCTCACCCACCTGGTGTGGCCCGTGAGGGTGCGGAGGCGGGCACCGGTGACGGGGTTCCAGACGATCACGGTGCGGTCGTGGCCGGTGGTGATAGCCAGGGGCCCGTCGGGGCCCTCCACCGTGGCAACCGCCTCTACCCACTCGGTGTGGTCGGTGAGGGTGTGGAGTCGGGTGCCGGTGGCGGGGTTCCAGACGATCACGGTGTGGTCGCGGCTGGTGGTGATGGCGAGGGGCCCGTCGGGGCCTTCCACCGTGGCAACCGCGGTGATCAATTTGGTGTGGCCGGTGAGGGTGTGGAGTCGGGCACCGGTGACGGGGTTCCAGACGATCACGGTGCCGTCACCGCCGCCGGCGATGGCCAGGAGTCCGTCGGGACCTTCCACCGTGGCAACCGCGGTCACCCAGTCGGTGTGGCCGGTGAGGGTGTGGAGTCGGGCACCGGTGACGGGGTTCCAGACGATCACGGTGCCGTCACCGCCGCCGGCGATGGCCAGGGGCCCGTCGGGACCTTCCACCGTGGCAACCGCGGTGATCGAGTCGGTGTGGTCGGTGAGGGCGTGGAGTCGGGCACCGGTGACGGGGTTCCAGACGATCGCGGTGCCGTCACTGCCGCCGGTGATGGCCAGGGGCCCGTCGGGACCTTCCACCGTGGCAACCGCGGTCACCCAGCCGGTGTGGTCGGTGAGGGTGTGGAGTCGAGAGCCGGTGACGGGGTTCCAGACGATCGCGGTGTGGTCGCGGCTGGTGGTGATGGCGAGGGGCCCGTCGGGACCTTCCACCGTGGCGACTGCGGTGATCGAGTCGGTGTGGTCGGTGAGGGCGTGGAGTCGGGTGCCGGTGGCGGGGTTCCAGACGATCACGGTGCGGTCGCTGCCGCCAGTGATGGCGAGGGGCCCGTCGGGGCCTTCCACCGTGGCGGCCTCGGTCACCCAGTCGGTGTGGCCAGTGAGGGTGTGGAGGCGGGCGGGGTGGGTGAGGCGGGTTGCCCACGCTGGGGTTGGCGGGACTGTTGTGCCGAGCGGTTGCAGGTGGGTGATGGTGTGTGTGAGGTCCGGCTGCTGCCAGGAGGTGGCGTCGAGGGCGAGGAGGTTGCGGCGGACCTCGATCTCGTGGCGGCGGGAGTCGTAGGCGGTGGTGGTGCGGTAGATGTGCGCGTGGAGCCGTGCCTGCTGGTTGCGGGCGTGGTGGAGGTGGGGAATGAGGGTGTCGGGGTCGGCGTGTAGCAGGTAGGCGGGGTCTTCGAGCAGCCGGTCAAGGGAGCTGTCGGCGGCCGTTCGGGCGTGGTCGGCGGCATGCCGCAGGAGGTAGGGGTGGGCGTGCTGCCACTGCGGGGTGCCGGCCGGGGTGGTGGGGATTGTGCCTAGGAGGGCGTGGTGGAGGGTGGCGGGGTCGGCGTGGGGGCGGGTGTGGTCGGCAAGAGCCTGGTGGAAGTAGCGGTAGAGGAGGCGGTGGTCGGTGTCGGGGGTGGTGCGGAGGTAGAAGGCGATCTTGGTGAGGGCGTGGCGGGTGTCGGCGAGTTGAGGGGCGGGTCGGCCGGGGGCGGGAGGTTGGTGGGCGAGGGCAGTGGCATGGAGGAGGTCAAGGGGCATGCCTTGCCCGCGGGCGTGGCCGAGGACGTGGAGGAGGGGGCGGATCCACGGGTTCTTGGCGGCGAGTTGGCGGGTGTGGACGCCGAAGACTTCGGTGACGGTGCACGGCGGGTCGAAGGTTGCCTCATCGGGGGTGATGCGCAGGTGGTCGGCGTAGAGGGCGGCCACGAGGAAGGCGCCGTGGTCGCTGTAGTCGGCGAGGCGGTCGGCGATGTGGCGCAGCCGGTGACGATCGTGGCGGGGCAGGAGTTTGCGCAGGTAGGTGTCGAGGTCGTCGGCGAGGGTGCGGCGGTCGTCGGGGGTGGCGGGGTCGGTGTCGAGTACGGCTTCGGGGTGCATGGTCAGATGGCGGTGGAGGGCGGGCAGGGTGTCCCACCAGGGGCGGGTGCCGACGAGGACGCGGCAGCCGCCGTCGTGCGTGGTGAGCGGGAGGAGGAGTTCGTTGAGGACTTCGGCGGGGTCCGCGGTCTCGTCGAGGGCGTCGAGGATGACTAGGGTGTCGTCGGCGGTGTTGAGTGCGCGGACGAGGTCGGCGGTGGTGGGAGAGTCCGTGCGGTGGCCGTCCTGTTGCTGCTCGTGGAGTTGGCGACGCAGGGAGTCGGTGACGGCTTGGAGGGTGAGCTGGCGGGCGTGGACGGCCAGCACGTGCTTGGGGCGGCGGGGTGCGAAGGTGTCGACGGCGCGGGCGACGCGGTCGGTGAGCGGGTCGAGTTCGGGGTGGAGCAGGCAGGTGGTGACGCCGAGGAGGGCGGACTTGCCGCTGCCGGGGCCGCCGGTGACCACCAGCAGCCGGTTTCCTGGTTCGGGGCCGGTGTTCTCGGTCCATTGCTGGATGCGCCGCAGGTGGGAGGTGCGGCCGGAGAAGAGGACGTCGGTGAAGTGGGGTTCGCCAGCGGCACGGGTGGCGAAGTGCAGCGGGTCCAGGCCCGGTGAGCAGGTGAGGGCGAACTCGCGCAGCAGCGGGTTCACCCCGCCCAGCAGGGCGGCCTGCGGGTTGTTGCTGTGGGCGGGGTTGGGGAAGAACGCGGGCGTCTCTACGGCGGTGCCCGGGAGGGGGGTGTGCACGACGTCCTCGCCGGGGTGCCCGCAGGCCAGGTCCGCGGCGGCGAGCCGGTGGTTGATCGCCTGGGCGAGGGTGGAGAGGGGCACGTACTGCTGGATGGGGCTGATGTCGAGGTCGCCGTCGACGAGTTGACGCAGGGCCTCGGCGGTGGCGGTAGTGAAGCGGGCGCCGTAGGTGGCCTTGTCGCTCGCGCAGGCCCCGATGACCCACACGCTCCGCTCACCGTCCTGTCGGCGGCGGGTGGCGAGGTCGGTGAGCTGCTGCTGGACGACGGCCTGCCCGGCCCCGCACACGTCGAGCAGGAACAGCACCGGCCGGCCGCTGTCGTACGCGGAGTTCTCGGCTTCTTCAAGCAGAGTGCGGGTGCTGACGCAGGTCCGGTCCAGCTGGCTGGTACGGGAGTCGCCGCCGGCGGTCGCCAGGTAGAGAGTGCCGGTGCGCGGGCTGGTGAGGCCGTGGCCGGTGAAGTGCAGGATCAGCGGCTCGTCCGCTCCAGCGTCGTCCTGCAGATCCTCCCAGGCCCGGATGAGCGTGTCCTTGGCACATTCGAGCAGGGCTTCCCCGGTAGAGACGCCGGCCAGGACCAGGGCCGAGGCCAGTTCCTTGGCGGCCGCCTCGACGGCCGGCAGGCTCGCGAGCGGGGCGACGCCGTCGGCCTGGTCCTCCTCGCTGACGAACTGCTCGAAGTGCCCGACCCCTGCCACCAGCGCCCTGGCCAACCCAGCTTCCTCTCCCGATCCCGCACCGGCGCTCGACCGGGCAGCCCCTTGTACCTCTTGCCCCGGCTCGCCGGTACCGAGCGTGTGAACACGGCCCGGGCCGATGCGCGACTTGAAGTGGCGTCAGGACGAAATGTACGGCGCGACGGCGGACGCGAGCAGCCCGTTGGCGAGATAGCCGCCGAACCCGTGGAAGCCGATCCCGGTGTCGCAGGGCTCGTCCGCGTCGACGGGGAACACCACTTCGAGCTTCGGCGGCACGGCGACCAGGTCGCCGAAGTCGGCGAGATTCACCCACCGGCCCACCCCGGCCGGCTTCGCGCCGCGACCGGCACGCAACGGCGGGTCCAGCCGCCGGGCCAGCACGGGCACGCGCAGCGGGGAGCCGACGGTCACCAGCAGCTCGACCTCCAGCTCGGGGTGCGCGTGCAAGGTCTCGTAGGTGACGTACGAGCCGAGCGAGTGCGCGATCACCACCGACGGAGCCTCCCGCCGGATCACCTCCGCCACCCGCTCCCGCACTAGCGGACGCCGCTGCGGCCACGCGGTGTACGCCTCCGCCTCGCGGAGATTCGCCACGATCGCGAGCTCCAGACGGCGGATCGTCTGCTCCTGCATCACCCGCGTCAGGCGTGAGCCGCGCTCGCGGACCATCCAGCTGAGCAGCTGCCGCAGCGGCGCCAGCCCGACATTCTGGGGATCCTCCGGAGCGAACGCCCCTGCCGCCTCCAACCACTCGGCCACCACCACCCGCTCCCCCGGACCAAGGCTCTCGAAGTCCGCCCCCGCGCCCGCCGACTGCGCCTGCTCGGGCAGATCCGTACGCAGCAGGTCCGCGTAGTAGGCCATCGCCATCTCAGGCGCCACGACACCCAACCGGCCCAGACTCTCCGCAAGCCGCGGCCGCAGCGGCGCCAACCGCTGCTCCGCCGCCCGCTCCGGCGACGCACCCGGGACATGATTGAAGATTCCGTGCACCACGACGACCTGCGCCACAACTACCCCCACAACAGCAGCCCGTACCGGTGCCCGGGCCTCTCGTCCCTGGGCCTACCCACGCCGCCGGTCCTGCCACACCCCCAGGACGAAGGCCCCGACCAAGTCCAGCGGGTGCTGCGCAACCAGGTGCGACCCGGCCACGCGCCGATGCGGGTGGAGGAGGTCCACCTCGTCGACGTCACCGCGGACGCGACGGCGAAGACGATCACCTGGGAACACCTCGCGGCGATCCCCCTCGGCGGCACGGTCCAGTGAGCGGCGGCGCCGTCCGGTGCCCGGGTCACGGCCGCTGGAGCGAGTGGCGACATCGGCGGCGTAGGCGGTCCAGTCGCCAGCGGCGGCCTGCTGCCACTGCACGGCGACCTGGCGGTGGATGCCGAGCATGCGGGCCAGGACCGCCGCGGGTACCTGGCGGGCGAGGGTGAACAGCGCAGTGGCGCGGTCCTGGCGCGGCCTCACTCCAAGAGCGCGCAGCCGGGCAACGAGTTGGTCGGCGCTGAGCGGCTGTCCGGGCAGCCGCCCGGGGAACAGCCAGGCGCCGGGGTCGTTCAGCAGGCCGGTGCCGCGCCGGGTGGCAAGCAATTCCTCCACCAGGGCGTCCAACGGGGCGGGCAAGTGGATCGGGCGGTCGCCGAACCGGACCATCAGTGTCTGCCCGTCGCGGTGCAGGCGTGCGGTGGTCAGCAGCCGGATGGTGTTGGCATGCTGGGCGTACAGCAGCAGGAACAGGCCGGCGACGCGGTCGGCGACCGCCGGGCCGTCCTCGTGCAGCAGTCGGCGCGCGATCGCCCACCGGCGGTCCTCGTCATGGGGGCCACAGGGGCCCTGCCAGCGGGTGGCGGGGGCGGACAGGTCGTGGGCATGGCGGTGGGTCAGTGCCCAGCGGACGAAGTTCGCGGTGCGGGAGGGGTAGGTGGCGTGGTGGACGAGGAAATCGTCCAAGTCGCCCTGGGCACAGGAGCCGAGGGTCAGACCGCGGTCGGTGAGGTGGTTTAGGAGTTGGACGGCGGCGGCGACGTGCACCCGCACGTTCTGGTCCTGCGCGGTGGTCGTCGCCGCTGCCTCGGTCCTTCGGCGCAGTCGGCGCAGGTGGTGCCAGGTCGCGTAGCCGTGCAGGATCCGCCGCTGCCCCGGATCGGTGAGGATGGCGGTCTTCTCCTGAACCCAGCGTTCCAGGGCGGCCAGGTGCTCGTCGCGGGCCGGGAGGAGGCCGGTGGCCGTCAGCAGGGCCCGCAGGTGGTGGACGGTCTTGCCCGGTGGGAGGGCGTCGAGGACCTCGTGGCTGACAGGTCGAGGGTCGCGGGACAGGTCGGCCAGCAGGGTGCGAACATTCGGCTTCGACAACCAGGCCATGGCGTGGTCGGGGCGCTCGACCGCGACGAGCGCCTGCCGCAGCGGCGCCAGGTGTCCCGTCTGGCCCTCTGGGCCGAGGAGTTGGCCGGCTACCTTGTCGACCGCGCACCGCTGGCAGGGCTCGGTGCCGAACTGCCACGTCACCTGGCAGGTCGGGCAGCGGTCCCAGAACCCGGGGTCGGGGTTGACGCAGCGGGCGCACAGCGGGACAGCCAGGGTGCCGCCCTTGAGCGGCGCGACCTCGGCGCAGGTGGAGCAGCGGATGTAGCGGGAGCGACAGCTCCGGCACCACGGGGCGCCGGTGGTGCGCGAGATCGTGCACCGGGCTGCCTGAGCGCACATGGAGCACTGCCGGGCCTCGTGCGGGCTGCAGCGATGGCACCACCGGCCGCCGTCCGCACGGGACTTGATGACTCTGCGCTGTCCGCAGCCGGTGCACGCCTCCCGGTTGGCCGGGTCGTTACGAAAGCACTGCCCACACACCGGCCCTGCGTCGTCACGTGTGCAAATCCTGCGTGTCTTCCCGCAGCGCGAGCACTCCTGGGAGCGGCGCTGTTCCTCGCAGCGCGAGCAGATCCACGGCCCTTCCCGTCGGCCCCGCAGGTACTCGCTCGTCCCGCAGCCGGCACAGCAAGGCCGCTTCACCACGCCTCCGCCAGCGTCGGCGAGGGCGCCGAGGAAGGCGAGGACGGTGGGCGTGGGTGCGAGGTGGCCGTCGCCGGTCAGCAGAGCGGGCCGGTCCAGGACCGCCCAGCACACCCGGCGCCATACCGAGGCGCGCTGCGAGCAGCCGGCCAGGGCCCGCTCGACCTCCGCACGACCCAGCGCCGGATCGAGCGCGGCCACCAGGTCGACCAGCTCCGCGGTCGGGTCCTCCTCCAGCGGGCACGCGGAGCAGCGAGGAGTGCCGCAGCGGACGCACCGCTCCTTCGGGCGGGAACACCTGCCGCAGGCCCACAGCCCTCCCCGGCGGCTGGCGGGCGTGCGCGTCTCGCACCCGCAGTCGCAGCAGCGCGGCGCCGACAACTGCTGGGCGCCGGCCTTCGACAGCGCGGCCAGCAGCTTGCCGACCGACCAGATCGACGGCGAGCGGCCGGTGGCCATGACCTGTGGGTTGTCGCGCAGTTCCCGGGCGACGCGGCGCCGGGTCGCCGGCCCGCCCAGCACCTGCCCCGCCACCTCGCGGATCCGCTCGGCGGGCAGACCGCGCTCGATCCGCGCGAGCTGGTGGACGACCGCACCGAGCGGGTCGTCCTCGACCAACCGCTCCAACTCCAGGTCCTCGTCCATCAGCCGCCTCCCGTGATCCGGGCCCGCCTGGGCCGCAACGCCCCCAGCCCCGCCTCCGGCGCCGGCCCGCCGCCCGCCGCGGCCTTCTTCACCGGCCGGACGGCCGCCCCCTGGACGGTCACCGGCTCGATCAGCTCGTCCATCCGGCACTCCAGAATGTCCAGCAGCGCCATCAGGATCCTCAGGCTCAGCCGCTCCGGGCGCTCGGCCACCAGCCGGTGGACCTGGCTGGTGGACAACTGGATGCCCCGCTCGGCGAGCAACGGCACCAGGTCGCTGGTGTGGAACAGGCCCCTGGTGGCCATGACGGTACGCAGGTGCCAGCGGTAGTCGAGCTTGGCGTTGGCCATCACAACTCCCTTCCTCCACAGACGGCTTCACAAGAACGCCGGCGCGAGAGCGCGCTGCAGGGCTGATTTCATGAAGTCGTCACTGACGTGGGTGTAGATCGCGGTCGAGCTGTCATTCTCGTGGCCAACCTGCCGCTGGATGAACATCCGGTCCACCCCGTCCTCGGTCAGGTGCGTGACGTAGGAGTGCCGCAGCGAGTGCGGGACCAGTTCCGCGGGCAGACCCAGGGCGTCCCGGTAGGCGGCGAACTGCTCGTTCACGGAAGCCGGCTGCAACCTTCCGCCCCGCTCGGTCACCCACAGCGCCCGCTGCCCGGGGAAGCCGAACCTCGGGCGGACGTTGAGCACGTAGTCCCCGACCGCCTCCACGGCCCAGGCCATCACCGACAGCACGTTGCGCCGCCGCGGCGGCTGGCCCCGCTTCGCCTTCCCGTACCGAACGTGGAGCGTGCCGTAGCCACCGAAGCCAGGAGCGTTCGGGTTGCGGCCGAAGTCGACAAGATCCAGCCGACAGCACTCAGTGCGGCGCAGCCCCCAGGCGTAGAGCACCTTGAACAAGGTGGCGTCCCGGTAGGCGGCCAGCGCGCCCTTGCGGCCCGCCCGGACCGCCCGCTCCACCTGGTCGTCGGCGTAATCGAGGAACGCCTGGAGTTCCTCACGGTGAACGGCCTTGCCTCGGGGTCGCCCTCGTAGCCCTGAAGGTGCGGCAGGGTGTTCCACTCGTGGCAGATCGCCACCGGGTGCGTGCCGAACGCCTCCTCGCACGCCGCTGCCCACCCGTAGCGGGGGTCGGTGAGGAATTCGGTGAACAGCTGCACCGTGCCCTGGTAGTTGCGCACCGACGACGGCGCGAGGCGCTGTTCGGCCGCCAGCTGGGCGGACCACTCGTCCATATGGACCGGCGCCCACTGCCATGGGTAGTCGTTGACGAACCCGAGGAAGCGGCGGATCAGGTTCTCCCGGTCGCTGATCGTCTTCGCCTGCAGGCGGCGGGCGCGTTGCTGGTTGCGCCAACCACGCAGCATCGCCTCGAACATGGCGTCCTCAGGACGTAGTTGGACGACCCCGGAGACCAGCTCCAACCGGGCCGACCCGGCCAGACCGACCGTACACACCACGCCGAAGACCCTTCTCCCGCCTGATGGGCATATCTTGCATCAGATGGGAGAAGTGTTCAAAGGGCCAGGTCAGGACGTCAGGGTGTACGCTCCTCGGAGTCGACGGCGGTCAGTCTCGGGCCTGCCAGGCGGCTCGACTGCTCCCGTCTGATGCGACTCCCAAGGGTTGGCGTACCCCAGCGACATATGGAGTCGTCCGGTGTCGTGTTGGAGGGCCGCGTCACCTCGGGCGGTGCGGATCGCGGTGCGGACTCTGTCCTGGAGGGCAGAGGCTTCGCCATCGGGCCACACGTCGAAGACGGCCCCGGCGACGTTCGCGATCGGGGGCCCGATCTCGGTGGTGAACGCAGGCACGTCGGCAACAGCACTACGGAGGGCCTGGACCAAGTCGTGGCGCTCGTCAACCCCGATGTCTGTAGCAGGGGCGTCCGCGACCATCTCCAGGGTGACGTGCAAGGTGCCCGGGTCGCCGGCGCGCGCCGGGCATGCGGGATCGATGGGATAGTCCAGGAGCGCAGGCCTGCAGGCATGGGCAAGGTCCAAGAGGGCCCCATCCGTGCCCGCGCGAGGCGTGAGGTAGACATGCAGGACGTCCATCCCCTCGGTCCATGGCCTGCCCTGGAACCGCGGCGTGAAGCGCTGCACGAAAACCTCCTGCTCGGGCCTATACCCCTGCCGGAGAACCTAGCGGCCGGGCCAAACGCGAACCCTGGCTTCCGGGCAGACTGGCTCAAACTCCACCAGGCGCCCGCTGCGGGCTGGAGCGCCTCGAAGGTGCCGCGCCTGCCGCCGTCGCATCGGTCGTCGGTCAGCTCCGCTCGTCGATCAGACGGTTGATTCGCGCGAAGATGTCGTCGCGCCCGACGATCGGGTGCTCCGGTTCCCTCAGGAACCAGTTGGCTTGCCTTGGATCGCTGTGCCGGGGCAGCTGCGTCGAGCCGACCAGCAGTTCCTGGAGCTGGTGCTTCCCCTGTACGGAAGGATAGGCCCCCATTGCCTGGGCGGCAGCCATCCTCACCCGCGCAGCCTCAAGCTCCCAGTGCCCCGAGGTATGCCCTTGCTCGCACTCGAGGGTCGCCTCGGGGCCGTCGACGCGCACCATGCGCACCGGGTCGTCCTGCGAGCCGCGGAGGGGTCTGAGGCTCTTGGCGGTCACGATCTGGATCCGGTCGGACTCGATGATGAGGGGGCCGGGTGCGACCGCCGGTGCAATGGCCTGCTCGCGGGCCTGCTCCGGGTACGCGTCGAGGAATTGGGCGAGGCGTGCGGCTGCGGCCCGCATCGGGGAGGGGCCGGGGCCGGGGCCGGGAGGCTCGATATCGTCGGCGAGGAGGCTGGCGCCGATGCGCCCGCCGTACTGGTCGTGGGCCTCGTTGAAGATGCTCCACAGGGGTGTGCTCCGCCGACCGGCGGGGTCGTAGCCTTGCCCGGTCTCGGTTAGTGCTCGGTCGATCTCGTCGACGATCCGCGGCTCCCGATCCGCCGGCCCGGAGAGGGCCTCACGCAGCTCGGTGACCGGCACGTCCCGGGGTACGCGGTCGCCGCCATGTGTCCGGGCGAACAGGAGCAGGGACAGCGTGCACAGGTCTACGGATGCCCCGCTGCCGTGTTGCCATGGCTTGTCGACAAGGATGCAGGCCGCCTCGACGAGGTACTGCACATCGGCCTCGACCTCGGCGAGCCGCGGCACGACCTCCGTCACGTCACCCTTGAGGTTGAACAGTCTCAGCCCCGACACCTTCCCTTCCTCGGCTACGGGGCTGCAACGACAGACGGTGATCGGATTATTTCCATCAGCGTCTTCGGGCTTGTGAAGAAGGCGTGAGGCTACCTCCGCCCCGTCGGGGACGCCCGCGTCCCACGACACCGACGCGCCGCTGAACGCGGCGGACACCTCGGTGTCAAAAGTCCCCCGCCGGAAACGGTTGAGCTCTTCCCGGCGGCTCGCGGCCACCCGACGTAGGCGTGCGACTGTGTCATGGCGTCCGTGGCAGTTCGGGGTGCACTCGGCAGTCATGCCCGGCAGGCTGCCGGTTACTTTTACGATTTCGCCGCTCGGGCTGCCTGTGAAGGCGAGTACCTGGTTGTACTCGGCGACCTCGCAGTCGTCGCAGGCATCCGTCATCTGCAAGTCGAGGCGCCCTGATGCTCTTTCAGGGCCGTCGAACCAGATTCGGCATCCTCGCTCCCCGTACGCGCAGGCACAGGTGCGCATGTCCTCCTTGACCGCGATTCCACAAAGCGGGTGCGTCAGGTGCTCGATGATCACGTCGTGGTCCGTCCAGCGTGCACGGGCAAAGGTGAGACGCAATCCGTAGGTGCTGGTGTGCTTGGTGAAGCCGGCCATGTCCAGCCAGTTGGCTGCGGAACGGAACATCGGCAGCCTGCGCAGCAGGGCACTTCCGAGGGCTGCTGCCTCCCGCCAGGCTTCTTCATGCCAGCGGTGCTCGTGCGCGAAAGCCCGTTCCTCCGGCGTCAGACCCGGATACCTGCAGGGGGACGATTCTCCGTGCTCAGCCGCGGTCAGGTGCCTGATCTCTTCTGCCTGGCTCCAGGCCCGACCGGGAACACCTTCGAGCCGGAGGCTTGCCGTAGTTCCGTGGAGTCCGATGTCGAGCCTGCCGTGGCCGGCGCCGAGCACGCGTAGACCGCTAATCCCGCGAAGGTCGTCCTTGCCACCGGACGAGAACAGCCCCCAGGCGATCAGCTCGGCCAGGCCTTCGGGGTCGGAGTCTGCCGCGAAGCGGATGACGGGACGCCGTTCGTCTGGGATGACTCGCACGATGCGAAGCGGTCGGGTGGTGTACGTGGTACTCCAACAAGGCCCGCAGGACCTGTCCTTCGAGGAACGCCTGATCGCCTCGGGCGGAGGGGATGAGGGGGCTTCCTTCTGGAAGCCGATCAATGCGTTCCTTGGCGCCGGCCCAGGTTTCCCCTGTGTAGCGGCGGCACAGGTCGACCACTTCGCTCTTGGGCCCGACAGTCTCCTTCGTGCGCTGCCGGATCCCAGCGCGGGAAAGAGCTGCTGCCAGCGAGAACGACAGTCATGCACGGTACGGGAGAACACTGGAGGGCACCTGGGGCTTTCGACACGCTGCGCCATCGATCCGTACAGGCGCACGACGAGGGTTCCCTCACCCGGACCGGACGGTAGACGAGCCGTAGCGGACAACGCAAGCACTGGCCCCCATCCGGGTGAAAGGCGCCTCCGGAATCGCCACGCAGGCACCCGTCGACTCCGAGGCCCGCTAGATTTCTGCTGCGGCTGACCACCGCTCCCCGGAGATGCATCGGCCCTTCTTCTCTCCACGCTCGGGTGAACCGGTCCCCAGTAGCCCCCCGCGCATCCTTTCGGATCTCAATTCCGCACGTCCTGGGCCGAGACGTTCAGGAGACCCATGAGCGCGATGCACCAAGACGTTTCCTTGCTCCGACGCCTCTACACAGGGGAGAGCGTCCAACAGGCCTGCCGGGCGATTGAGTCGCTTGAGCCCGATGGGCCCCCGATCCCCTCGGCCGCTTCGCCGACTCAGCAGCATTTTGAGGCGCGCGCGCTTCTCGGCCTCCTGGAGTTCCGGAACGTCTACACCCGCTATCCCCTCGGCATCACCACGGTGCACCCAGAGCCTGAAGGCATTGCCCTGCGCGTAGAGAGTGAGGAGCGGGCGGCCGAAATCCTCTTCAACCTCCTCCCCGCGTACGTATCGGACAACGTGGTCCACGGTGTACCTGGGCTTCGCATCACGCAGCGAGATCGGACGGCAATTGAACTGCGCGTGCTCGGCGAGCCGGCCCGACTGCGACTGACCGGCCTGCCGGCGAGACTCTGGCGCAGCGTCATCGCGATGATGCTCGACAAGTGGATCGACCCGGACGCCACGCTCCTGTGCTGGAAGTCCTCACCGAAAGCATGGACAGATGCCGAGCGTGGGCATCAGGCTCAATGGGAAGGCCGCAGCGACCACTTCACGCAGGTCCAGCAGCGTGGCGCCTGGCTCGGCAGCGGGCTCCTGCGCCGAGCCGCCCTTCTGCACACCGTGTCCAACACGTTCCTCCTTGATGGCTACGGCGGCGCTTCCGACGTGGCACGGCTGGTCCTGCGATCCTCCCACGTGCGCGGACAGGGGCCCGGGCCACACCACATCGTCGCCGCCCTCACGGACCCGACGTTCGGTCTGCCTCTGCATCTCACTCGGTTCCGCGGTGACACCGACGAAACCTACGGCGGCGACCAGCAGTTCGTCCTGGTTGACGTCGGCAAGACGGCCATCCTCGATCTCCGGGCCACACCAGAGGGACCCCACTCCCGCCTGCAGCCGGAACTCTGGCAGGCGATCCTGCGTCGGCTACCCGACTCAGGATTCACAAGCAGTCTGTCTCCGAGCACCCTCGCCGGGCTCTGCGGCCTCGGGGCGGCCTAGAAGGGTTGGCGTCGGCGGAACAACCCCGCCCCCCAGCCGCTCTAGTGGGGAGCGGCTGGGGAGTTTGCCTGCCGCCCGGGGAGTCCGTGGGGAGTTTGAGCGGCATAAACAGGGAAGCCCGTGAAAGCCCCTGAAAGACGTATCCTCGCAGGTCAGCGCCCTTTGACGGCACAGAACCGCAGGTCGCGGGGCTGACCTCGGGGCCTACATGACGAAGTCCTCCAGGCCCACGCGGACGAATGGCATGGCTCCAACACCACAGCCGTGCCAACACAGCCGAGAAGCTCCCCGAAGCCCTCGACGAGTCCAGGTCCGATCGAGTCTCAGCAGCGCCCCGGCCCGCCCGCAGGACCTGACACCCCGACAGAACAGCATACGGGCTCGCCAGTCCGCGCAAACAGTTCAGTAGCCCACGATGCACGTCCGGATCACGACTCGCCACGAGCCCTGCGCGCCGGAACTCTCTCGATGCCACGCATGACCCCAGCGTGGCGCTGCTCTCACCTCGCTTCGGCGGCATCCCCGAACCGGCCACGGCCGTCCAGCAGTTGCAGTAGTCCTACGCAGAGCAGACCTTGCTACGAGGTAGGCTATGCCGTCGCGGCTGGTAGCGGCGAACCACGTCGGCACGAGCCCACAAACGGCTGCTGCGTCACTTGGGGGAAACGATGTCCGACTTCGTCGAGTTCAACTTTCCCGACGGACAAGCCGTGCTCATCGAGGTCTGGCCTACCGACGAAACCAAGGTCGGCATCGATGCCGAATACCAGCTCCCCGGCAGCGCCGGGGTCGAGGCAGTCGGCCTCGGTGCCCGCATTGTCGAGCAGGCAGGCAGGACGCTTAGCGAGGCGTTCGCTCCACTGGTCCCGGTCCTCTCAGGTTTGCACGATCAGGTCAGGAGTCTGCCACGGAAGCCCGAGGAGCTGACAGTCGAGTTCGGCGTCAAGCTGACCGCCGGTCTGAAACTGGCCGTGGTGAGTGGCGGCGAGGCCAGCTTCAACGTCTCTGCCACGTGGCGACTCAGCGACGACGACCGCAACACCACCTCCGTCGCTGAATGAAACGGAAGCGGACGCCATGTATCCGGTCTCCGCGGATGATTCCCTGCGCACCGCCTTCGTCTCCTTCCTGAAACCGGACGGCGCTGTAGTCGGCGGCGGCGTTTTGGTCACCGACGAGAACGCCGTCGTGTCCGTCCTCACCTGCGCCCATGTCATCAACATGGCATTGGGCAGGCATCAGTTCGCGAGCGACAAGCCCACTTCCGACTCGGTGACCGTGGCCTTTCCGTCCGTTCCCGGCCAACGCTGTTCCGCCCATGTGACCGGATGGTGGCCGGCACGTTCTCTCCGCGATGAGGAAGGGACGCTCTCTGGCACGGAGAGACGATGGCGTGGAGACATTGCCACGCTCCGGGTGACTGACGCGCTACCCAAGCAAGTACGGCCAGTGCGCCTCGCAGCTCCATCCCTCGGACAGTCGGCATGGAGCTGGTTCGGCAGCGGCGAACCGACCTCCGTTGTTCGGGTGCACGTGTCCGCAGTGGCTGACGACTGGCTGGTCCTCAGCGGCGCCCCCACGGGACATGCCGTCCAGCCCGGCTACAGCGGCAGCCCTCTGTGGGACAGAAAGCTGCAGGCAGTCGTCGGGATTCTCGTCAGCGCACATCACTCGCTGCCATACAGTCGGCTGACCACGGCGGACATCACCCGGCAGAGCTACGCGATCCGGGCAGACATCATCGCCGAGCGCTGCCTAGCACACAGTCCAAAGCAACGTCTCCTTCCTGCCGACGTGCAGTCCCTGCTCAACGCACAGCGCAGTGCGGCGCGAGCCTTCCCGTATCGTGCTGTCGGCCTCCACGGCCGTGATCCCTCGGCGGTCTACGTACGCCAGCAGGTGTCCACATCCGATAATGCCGCTGCGGCATTGGCCACCGACCCCGAGCATGCCGGCGCGGCACCCGACCCCGTGGTCCTGAGACCGAAGACAATCGAAGAGGCCCTTGCCACACACCGGCACCTGTTCCTGACGGGCGTTGCAGGTTCCGGAAAATCCACTCTGACCCTTCAATTAGCGACCCGAGCCGTCGTGCTGCCAAGGGATGGCGCCGCTGCCGCTACCCTCCTGCCCGTCCGGTTACTGGCGAGGGATCTGGCAGCCCGTCCCGGAATGCGCCTTCTCTCCGCGGTGTCAGATGCCCTCGGGGCGAGCCTTGTGAGGTTCCTGGCACGCGACCTCGATCCGCGACTGTTGGAACGGCGCGTGCCGGGATCGCGCTGGCTCTTGGTCATCGATGGCTTGGACGAGGTCACCTCGCGAGCAGATCGCGCCGACCTAATCGAACGCCTACGGGTCTTCATGGAGGAGGAGCGCGAGTACCACGTTCTGATCACCAGCCGTCCCTTACCTGACGACGAACGCCGAACCTGGGACAGTGACAAGGAGCTCACGCATTACGCCATCGAGCCTTTCCAGCATCATCAGCGCGCCCAGTTCGCACATTCCTGGTTCGCGGATGACGTGGATCTTGCCGAGTCATTCCTTCGCGAGCTGGCCGCATCCCGGCTCGAGGAGGAGGCATCCGTCCCGCTCCTTGCCACGGTCGCAGCAGTTGTGTTCGCTGAGGCGCCCAGCCAGCCTCTTCCCGCAAGCCGCTTCGACCTGTACGAACGGTACTTCTCCCATCTGTACGACTCCCGAGCCCGCCAGCTACTCAGTGACACGCAGTCCCGGCTCGCTGGCCGACCGATGGCGGAGAAGCTGGCTCAGGAACTGGTCGAAGCACGAGTCGCACTGATCGAACACCTTGCACCGCTGGCCCTGAAAGCCCGGTCTCTGCTGTCCGAAGCCCTCCAATGGCTGGCCGACCGGGGCATCACTCCCACTCCGGCACCAGCGGACTGGGCCGAAATCGTTGGTTCAGTTCTCACGTCCACCGGGTTGCTGCTGCCAGACGGCGAAGGTCTCATCTTTGCCCACCACACCTTTGCCGAGCACATCTGCGACCTACTCGACGCCCGCCGCCTTCCGTCCCGATTCGATCCCGACGATCCGATTTGGTGGAAAACCCTCAGCCTTGCGTGCACGGACGGGGATCTCACAGCGCAGCGGACGATCCTCCACAGAGCACTGATCAATAGCGACGCCTCTGAACTTCTCGACTGGCTGCTCGCGGGTAACGACATCGCCCGGGAGCTCGCTGCCGCACTGGTTTCACGTGGTGTTCGGGCGACAGCAGGTCAGCATGAAGCCCTGGCTCGCACCTTCGACTTCTGGCTGTGGCGGGCATTGCGCGGCGGCAACGGCCGGTTTGTAAACCAAGTGATCAGTAACCAAGTGGTCGGTGCACTGAGTCTGCTGCGCAGCCTTGATCATCCCCTCCAACGAGTGATCCACGGCGCTGCGGAGAACGCGGCCTTGCCCGACGTCGTGCGCGAGGCCGCCGTGCACGATCTACTGCGCTCGGGCGAGCCGCATAGATCCCGCGGCCTCGCCCTTTTCCGCCGTTTCGCCTGCGATCCACAGCTCGCGGGTGCAGTACGTGTCCGGGCGGCTCAAGCACTGGAGTTTGCAGGCGCTTTGCCGGCAGCGAGGGAAAGCCTCACTTTCCTGTCACAGGACGAGGCGTTCCTCCACGAGCATCACCGCAACATGGCCGAGCAGCTACTGAGCGACGCCCCCGGGTGGATCTCGCTACCTCACAGGCCAGCCGCCGGCCCCTCACCCATCGATCTACGCCCGATTCCAGCAGACCTATCCATCGAGGAGGAATATGCAGAGGACTTGAGCACCCCGCCGGGCTTCATGGAGTCCCCTCGCGACTCAGATCAGGTGGTGCCATGGTCCGCCGAGGCAGGTCTCCTGGACCTGCCCGTCGACATCTCTGCGCTTCTGTCTCTCTCTCCGACGGCGGATGAAGAAAAGGTGGCCGCAGCAGCAGTCCGGGCGGTGGCCGCAGATTTGTTCTGCATCCTGCGAGGGCAGTCCCCACCTGGCGCACGTCAGGCTGCAAGCGCATGGTCGCGGCTCGCGAAGTGGCTCGGCACCCGACCTGCGCCTCTACATTCCGCGCACGCGGCATCGGTGATACGGCTCCTGGAAGCCGTCACTGGTCACCAACACCAGATGGATGACCGACCCGGCCTTCTCGTCAGCCATCCACAGCGAGCCGTCCTGGCCGCGCTGCTGCTGCGAGCTCAGCCTGAGCACCAGCTGGCCGGGCTGCGGCTACTGACTGGGCCGATGGCCATCTGGGACGTGAACGTCGTCCGATTCTTGCTGCAGGTCGCGGCCTCGTACCAACCAGGGCTACGCGAGCAGGTGGTCGCCCAGCATTGCCGCATTCTGCTGGACTCGCGCCTACCGAATCTATGCAGGCAAGACATTCTGATGTCGGTCCGGAGCATCGACGCCGATGCTGCGGCCACCTTCCTCACCCAGCGCTGCACAGCCGACCCCTACATGGTGACCACGAATGTCCTCTGGCTGGGCCGCCAATACCGAGCGGAAGCGGTGGGCTACGTGCAGCGTAGGGCCCTCGGCTCGCTGGATGGCGTACTCGAAAGCTGGTGCAATGCAGCCAGCGTCCTGCTGGGGACCGGCTCGCGCGGTGACCGTGAGGAAATGGCCCGCATATTGAAGGAGGTTGCGCTTCGTACGGAGGTTGGCTCTACGCAAGCGCTTGCCGTGACCGCAGTCCTCGCCAGTCACAATCGGGCGGAGGCAGGGCCCTGTGCGGGACACATAGCGAGCTCCGCTGCGGCATCCGACACGCACCGAATGGCAGCGGCCAGCCTCCTTGCCCGCCTCGGCGCCGGGCCGGACTACGAATCAGTCGTCCTGAACGTTCTCGACAGGCTTGACGCCCAACAGCCACCCCAGGGGGCAGTGGCTTTCGCCGCCGAGGTCGCATGTATCAGCTCGACAGTACGTGATCGGTCCGAGGCATTCCTGCGCACCTGTCTGGAGTCTGGTTCGGTCGGACTCCCCACGGAGCTGGTTGTGGCCGAGCTGGCCAGTCTCGGCCCCTCCGCCCGAGCCCGCCTTTGCCGCGATCTTGTACGGCTACTACGAGGCTCAACGGACCGGCGGCAGTGGTCTGGGCTTCTGGAGGGCATCGCCCTGCTCGGGCCCGACTTGCACGAGGCCACCCAAACCCTGCTGTCTAGCCGAGTTCGGACATCGGAAACCGCGGCTGATCGCTTTGGTGCCATAGACCTCATCAATCACCTGAATTGGCAAGGCTCTGGAGCTCAAGCAGCGGCGCTCCTAACGACCTTGGCCGACACCGAATCCGAGCCTCCGACGACGCGCGCCCTCGCAGCACGCCGCCTATACAAGTACGGTCCGCAGCACCTCCCTACAGCGCTGTGCACCTTGCAGGCTCTAGCTGCAAATCACCACATCTTGCCGCCTCTGTTGAGCATCCAGATCGCAAGAGAACTCGCCACCGTCGGTGCCATCGAGCAAGCCGAACAGGTGCTCGCCACGCTTGCCCGGAACAGGGCCCTGTTGGAACCCGACCGAGTCGAGGCCGCGCTACTGCTGCTGGTCCTTGATCCCTCCTGCTCAGGAAGCACAAGGCAGACGCTCGCCGCTATGGCCCATGACCGGCGACTCTCCGCCGATACCCGAAGTTGGGCTGCCGAGGCACCATCAGCCCTAGCCCGGAGTAATCGGCACGCCGCTCTGCTGGGTCAGGCCCGTCGGCCAGCTCCGCACGGCTGAAGGGCTGCGGTGCCGCCATGGTGCGCACTTATATCGGCGGTCGGCAGTCCAGCGTCATGGCGGATGGGTTAAAGGCCAGCCGCGTCTTCATCCGCGCTTTCGGCCGCATCAAGGTTCCTGGCGCCCGCCGAAACTGGACCGCCGCGAAGTCGCAAGGCGCTCGTCCGACCTGCCCCGGCCCACTCCTCCCCGTCGAGGTCGGGAGCGGCTTCCAGAGGCGTGTCACGCTGCTTCTCCGAGGCCGGCATCCAGAATCCGGGCAGCCTTGGTGATGTTCCCCGGCATCAGGGGCCGATAGGTTCGATACGTCTCCTCGATGGACTTGTGCCCCATCCATTCCGCTACGTCGGTGATGGGTTAACCCGAGCCCGTGCAGGGCGTGGCTATTCCCGGCCGCCGCTGCTGCGTATGCCAGGTCCTCGGCGCGCTGATGGTGACCTCGTCCTTCGCTGTACCATGACATCCGCTCGAGAGCCTTCGGGTGCTTCGCAGCGGCAGCCGCACTGTAGAAACACGCGGCAGTGGCGTGGTCACGGTGATAGCGCGATGGGCCGCAGCCTGCGGCTGGCCGGCCGGGCGCAGTCAGAGAGCTTGTGCGGGGGAAGACGCAGCCGCACGTCTCGTGGCCGGTCCAGCGTGGAAGTTCTTCAACCGGTGGGTTGCCCGCTCCGCTGTCCAAGCCCTAGCGATTCACTCTCTCGTAGCGCGTTGGATCGAGGCATGCTCCGTGGAGCCCTGTCGGCCCGCCCCTCGTTTGTGTGCCGGCTCGCCGCCGCCACGGGCCATCGGGCAGGGACCCACTCCGCGCCGACCAAGATCCGGGCCATACGCGGACCAGCCGCCTGCAGCCGGGTCGAATCGTGGCCGTTTCCGCTGGTCAGCGGCCATGCGAGGCGTGTACCACCAGCACACGAAGAACCTGCTGGCCTGCAGTCTCAGGATGTGCGGGAACTGGGGCCGGGGATCGCCAGTGGTGTGGGTGTCAGGGTGCTGAGGTCGGTGGCGTCGCCGGGACGGGCCAAGTAGAGCCGGTACGACTCTCCGTCAGCGGGGCGGAGCGTGACCTTCTGCCCCTCCGCGTGGCCCGCGGCCAAGGCGTGCAGGACCTGTTCGGCGTCTTCCGCCCGGACGTGGGGGTGGTAGATGTGGACGGGACCGAGCGGTAGCTCGCGGTCGGCGAGCGGGAGGTTGAAGGTCGGCAGCAGTGCTCTGTTGGCCGCGCCTTCGCCCATCAGGAGTGCGCGCAGGGCTGGGGAGTCCTGGCCGTTGAGTTCTATGGTCAGGCTGGCGAGGAACGGGTTGGCGACGCAGTGTCCCTCGATGAGGAGTCGGGCGATGCGCAGTAGTACGCGGTCGGCCGGCCGTAGCTCGCTGGGGACGGAGAAGTAGTGGCATGCGTGCTGCTGGACGACGTGCAGGTCTTCCACGGTCAGCCGGAGCCTGGCGAGCCGTTCGATGTCGTCACGGGTGACAGCGGCCCCGGGGAATGCGCCTGAAGCCAGCTCCTGGCCATTGAGGCGGAGGTGGAAGGCGCTTCCTTCCAAGACCAGATCGTAGATGTCGAGTGCCTGGAGCGCGTCGGAGCAGGATAGCCCGGTCAAGTCGACGTCGCAGTTCGCCGCTGTCGGTACGCCTGCGTCGTCGGCGTGGTAGATCGTGAGCCGGAAGCCGGTGAACGCAAGGTCGAGGCTGCTGCCGAGTTGGCCCTTGCCGTGGGCGCGCACAGTCCCCTCGTGCGCCGATCGCACCTTCCCGGCATCGTCGAGGAAGACCAGCTCGGCACTCTGGCCCTCGCCTGGTGCGGGCGACACCGGTGCCATCCGCACCTCGGCGTTCTCTCCGTCGAGGTGGAGCCAATCGGGGCCGTGCACGCTGAGCTCCTCGATGGCTGACGCGGGGAGGACGAGTTCCTCGGCCGTGCCGAATCCCACGACGCGCCGCACCGCCGCCGCCAAACCCGGATCGGCGTCCCTCAGGTGGCCGCGGACGGTGAAGTAGATCGGGCTCACCTGCTGCGCACGGGGGTGTTTCGGCCGCAGGGTCTGCACTACGGCGCCGTTACGATAGGCGACGTCGATGGACCAGTGCAGATCGAGGCGGTCGATCCGCCGGCCCAGAGCACCAACCCGTTGGGCGATGTCGTCGGTCCCGCCCGCCAGGAACGCCAGTTCCGCCCTGTAGTCGCGCGCCGCCTCCCTCAAATCGTCCCGGATGAACGAGCTCTCCAGGTCCGCGTGCAGGGCCAGCTTGTCGTCCAGCCAGGCCCGGTCCAGGACACGGATACGCGGCCGCTCGGCGCCGGTGCCGAGGTTGTTGACGAAGGCGCGCTCCTGCGGCGTTAGCGCACAGGGGACGACCAGCACCCAGTCATCAGGGTCGTGCTCCACGGCTTTCTGAAACGACCGTTTGATGCCCGCCCTGCGACCTTGGTACGAGCCGGGGAAGCCGTCCGGGAAGTACTTCAGCTGGTAGATCCACACACGGCCGTCCACGCTCACTTTGATGTCGATGCCGCCGTCGCCGCCGCGCCCGTTCATCACCTCCACTTCGGCGTCCTCGGCGTAGAGCCGGTGCACCAACGCCTCCACGATGCGGTCGAACCGAGGCTGGGTGAGGTGGTCCCAATCGATCGCCATGTGAGTGCGCCTCCTATGCCGGTGCTCAAGCGTCTCACCACCCGCTGACACTCGGCGTCGCAGCGGCAGGCTGCGGACCCGATGCGCGCCGAAGGTCGGAGTTCAACGCTGCGTAGTCAGCACCGAACCAGCACGGGAGGGGGGATGAGGTGGGATGACGTGGGCTTTTGGTCAGCACCGAACCAGCACGGGAGTCAGCACCGGCCTTCCAAAACGGGCGGAATTCTGCAAATCCGGCGCCATACGGAAGGGGCCCCTCCGTGGGCGAAAATGAGCCAGCGGCTGGTGAGTGGTGATGTGGCACACAAGGTGGGCTGGGATTGTGATGGTCTGCCACATATGCCGTTGACCTGGGGACTTCTACGTTGTGGCGACACCCGACGTCCCCGCAGACCCCCTGGAAGTGGTGCACATGGTCTCCGCAGCAGCGAGCAGAACGAGTCCGTCCGGCATACGGAGGATCGTCGCCGCCAGCCTCATCGGGACCACCATCGAGTGGTACGACTTCTTCCTCTACGGATCCGCCGCCGCCCTCGTCTTCAACACCCTGTTCTTCCCGGCCGACGACCCCCTCGTCGGGACCCTGCTGGCGTTCCTCACCTATGCCGTCGGGTTCGCCGCGCGGCCGCTCGGCGGGGTGGTGTTCGGGCACTTCGGGGACCGGGTCGGGCGCAAGCGGCTGTTGGTGGTGAGTCTGCTGATGATGGGCGGGGCCACCTTCGCCATCGGGCTGCTGCCCACGCATGCCGGCGTCGGCGCCCTCGCGCCCGTGTTACTGACCCTGCTGCGGCTGGTGCAGGGGTTCGCGCTGGGCGGGGAGTGGGGCGGGGCCGTGCTGCTGGTCGCCGAGCACGGGGACGACCGCCGCCGGGGGTTCTGGGCCTCTTGGCCGCAGGCCGGGGCGCCCGGCGGGAACCTGCTCGCCACCGGGGTGCTGGCGCTGCTGGCAGCCGTGCAGTCGGACGAGGCGTTCCTCGCCTGGGGCTGGCGGGTGCCGTTCCTGCTGTCCGGGGTGCTGGTGATGGTCGGACTGTGGATCCGGATCTCGGTGTCGGAGTCGCCGGCGTTCCTGGAGGCGCGGGCGCGGGCGGAGGCCGAGGAGGCGGCGGGGCACAAGCAGCGGCCGCCGGTGCTCGAGGTGTTCCGGGTGCACGGGCGGGAGGTCGTGACGGCGATCGGCGTGCGGCTCGGGGAGAACGTCTCGTACTACGTCCTGACCGCCTTCCTGCTCGTGTACGTCACCGTGCACCTGCACCTGCCCAAGTCGGACGCCCTCAACGCGGTGCTGATCGGTTCGGCGGTGCACTTCGTGACGATCCCGCTGTGGGGTGCGCTGTCGGACCGGATCGGGCGGCGGGCGGTGACGCTGGTGGGGTCGGTCGGGATGGCCGTGTGGGCGTTCGCGTTCTTCGCGCTGCTCGACTCGCGGTCCTTCGCGGTGATCGCCGTCGCCGTCACGGCGGGGCTGCTGCTGC
The DNA here is from genome assembly GCF_002028425.1 of Streptomyces katrae. Lineage (GTDB taxonomy): Bacteria > Actinomycetota > Actinomycetes > Streptomycetales > Streptomycetaceae > Streptomyces > Streptomyces katrae_A. The sequence goes on from NZ_CP020042.1 coordinate 751,106, forward strand.
ACGGGGCGATGTACGGGCCGCAGGCGGCGTTCATCTCGGAGATGTTCGACACCCGGGTGCGGTACTCCGGGGCGTCGATGGGCTCCCAGCTGGCCTCGCTGCTCGGCGGGGCGCTCGCGCCGATCGTCGCCGTCGAACTGCTCAAGGACTACGGCTCGTCCGTTCCGGTGTCCGTGTACCTGTGCGCGGCGGCGCTGGTCACGACGGTGGCCGCCGTGGCCGCCCGGGAGACCAGGGGCCGCAGTCTCACCGGGGCGCGGAGGGCCGCACCGGTGGCCACGGCCGGTACCCCGAGCGGGCGTTGAGGGGCGGCCCCGTATGCTCGGCGGCGTGAGCGACGCGGGGCTGCGGGAGCTGCTCGGGCTGCTGGCCCAGGGCGCGCCGGCCGAGGAGTTCTCCCGGCCGGCCGCGGCCGCGCGCGCGGCGGGCGCGTCCGCGGCCGAGGTGGCCGCCCTGGAGGAGGCCACCGGGGTGGCCCTGGAGATCCACCGGACGCTGGCCCAGCACCGCACGCGCGAGGCGGAGCTGACCGCGCTGTTCGACACGGCGGGTGACCTGGCGGCGCTGCGGGACCTGGACTCGGTGCTGCGGGCCATCACCCACCGGGCCAAGCAGCTGCTGCACACCGACGTCACCTATCTCTCCCTCAACGACGAGGCGGCCGGCGACACCTTCATGCGGGTCACGGACGGTTCGGTGTCGGCGGCGTTCCAGCAGCTGCGGCTCGGGATGGGCGAGGGGCTGGGCGGGCTGGTCGCGCAGACCGCCCGCCCCTACGCCACCGGCGACTACCAGCGTGACCCCCGCTTCCGGCACACCGGGCCCATCGACAGCGCGGTCGGCGAGGAGGACCTGCACGCCATCCTGGGGGTGCCGCTGCGGCTGGGCGCCCGGGTGATCGGGGTGCTGTTCGCCGCCGACCGCAGCCCGCGCGAGTTCGGCCCGCGCGAGGTGGCGCTGCTGTCCTCGCTCGCCGACCACGCGGCCATCGCCATCGACGGGGCGCGGCTGCTGGAGGAGACCCGGCGGGCGCTGGCCGAACTGGGGGTCGCCTCCCGCACCATCCAGGAGAACAGTGACGCGCTGCGCCGCGCGGAGGAGGCGCACGACCGGCTCACGGGCCTGGTGCTGCGCGGCGGGGACCTGGGCGAGGTGGCGGCGGCCATCGGCGCGCTCCTCGACGGGGGCACGCTCGTCCACGACGCCGAGGGCGTGGAGCTGGCCCGTTCGCGGACCCGTGCCGCGGCGCCGCCCGACCGGGCCGTGACCGCCTCCCGGACCAGCGGCCGGGCCGTCGCCGCGGACGGGAGCTGGGTGTGCGCCGTCCTGGCCGGCCCCGAGCTCCTGGGCAGCGTGACCCTCACCGGGCGGCCCGGTCTGGACGCGGCCGGGCGGCGGCTGTTCGAACGGGCGGCCATGGTCACGGCCCTGCTGCTGCTCCTGCGGCGGTCGGTCGCGCAGACCGAGGACCGGATCCGCGGGGAGCTGCTCGGTGATCTGCTGGGCCCGTCCGGGGATCCGGCGGGGCTGACCGAGCGCGCCCGCCGGCTGGGGGTCGATCTGGCCCGCCCGCACGCCTTGTTCGTGCTGCACAGCGACACCGCCCCGCGTCCGCGCCTGCTCGCGGCCGCCGCGCACCAGGCCCGGGAGCGCCGGGGCCTGGCGGGGGTCCACCACGACCACGCGGTGCTGCTGGCGCCCTCTCAGGAGACGGGTGCGGACGCCGCCGGGCTGGCGGCGGCGCTGGCCAGGGCCCTGGGCGCCCCGGTGACGGTCGGCGCGGCGCGGGCCGGGGGAGGTGCGGCGGCGCTGCCCGCCGCGCACGCGGAGGCCCTGCGCTGTCTGACGACCCTGTGCGCCCTGGGCCGGGCCGGGGACGGCAGCACGCTCGCCGAACTCGGTTTCCTCGGCGTCCTGCTGGGCGACCGGCCGGACCTGTCCGGGTACGTCAGGTCGGCGCTCGGGCCCCTGCTGGACTACGACGCCCGGCGCGGCAGCGAGCTGGTGCACACCCTTCGGGTCTACTTCGCCTCGGGGATGAGCCAGGCGCGGGCGAAGGAGGTGCTGCACGTGCACGTGAACACCGTGGTGCAGCGTCTGGAGCGGATAGGCCGCCTCCTGGGTCCCGACTGGCAGTCGCCCGACCGCGCCCTGGAGCTCCAGCTCGCCCTGCGCCTGCACCAGGTGTCCGTACCTCAGACTCCGACCCATGACCTTTGATTCATTGCAGGATCGTGAATACGATCTTTCATAGCAAGCCAATACCGGGATCCATCCCTACTGTTCAGAGGTATCTCGCTTGACGCGTTCCTCTACCACTGGATCCCACGATGTCTGCAGCAACACCGCGCCGCCGTACCGCGCTCGCCCTCACCACCACCGCCGCCACCCTCGCGCTGCTCCTCTCCGGCTGCGGGCTCGGCGCCTCGGACGGCAAGCGCATCCGCGTGGGCGTCTCCGGCGACTCCCCCGAGTGGGACGTCCTCGCCAAGGAGGCGAAGAAGGAGGGCCTGACCGTCGAGACGGTCGTGTTCGACGACTACTCGCTGCCCAACAAGGCCCTCAGCGCCGGCGACATCGACCTGAACGCCTTCCAGCACCTGGTCTTCCTCGCCCAGTCGAACACCGCGAACAAGACCGACATCACCCCCGTCGCCGCCACCACCGTGGTCCCGCTCGGCCTGTACTCCGGCAAGCACAAGCAGCTCGCCGACCTCCCCGACGGGGCCTCGGTCACCCTGCCCAACGACCCCTCCAACCAGGGCCGCGCCCTGCACGTCCTGGAGCAGGCGAAGCTCATCGAACTGGGGAAGGACGCCGGGCTCTTCGCCACCCCCGACGACATCACCGCCAACCCCAGACACATCAAGATCACCCCGGTCAACGCCCAGCAGACCCCGCGCACCCTCCAGGACGCGGACGCCGCGGTCATCAACGACGGGGTCGCTCAGCTCGCCGGGATCGACGCCGGGACCGCGCTGTACAAGGACGATCCGGCGAGCCCCCAGGCCCTGCCGTACCTCAACGTCATCGCCGCCCGCGCCGACCGCAAGGACGACGCGGACTTCCAGAAGATCGTGAGGCTGTACGCCTCCCAGGCCGTCCAGGACGAGGTCCGCCGCACCAGCAACGGCACCGCCCACCACATCGAGCTGCCCGCCCCCGAGCTGCAGGCCGAGCTCGGCCGCATCACGAAGCAGCTGGCCCGGTGACCGCCCCCGGCACCCCCGCACCCCCGGTCGTCGAACTGCGCGACGTCCGCAAGGAGTTCCCCGGCGGGTCCGTCGCCGTCGACGGGGTGAGCCTGACCGTCGACGCGGGCACCGTCTTCGGCGTCGTCGGCCACAGCGGCGCGGGCAAGTCCACCCTGCTGCGCCTGGTCAACGGCCTGGAGGAACCTACCTCGGGCAGCGTCCTGGTGGACGGCCAGGACCTCGCCGCCCTCGGCGAGCGCGGACTGCGCCCCGTGCGCAGGGAGATCGGCATGGTCTTCCAGCAGTTCAACCTCTTCCGCTCGCGCACCGTCCTCGGCAACGTCCTCTACCCGCTGCGCCTGGCCGGACTGGACCGCGCGGCCGCCCGGGCGCGCGCCGAGGAGACCCTCGACTTCGTCGGACTGTCCGGGCACGGCGGGCGCTACCCCGAGCAGTTGTCGGGCGGACAGCGCCAGCGCGTCGGCATCGCCCGCGCCCTGGCCACCCGTCCCGGGGTGCTGCTGTGCGACGAGGCCACCTCCGCCCTCGACCCGCAGACCACCGGCGAGGTGCTGGCCCTGCTCCGCCGGGTCAACCGCGAGCTCGGGGTCACCATCCTGCTGATCACCCACGAGATGGAGGTCGTCCGCGGCCTCTGCGACCGGGTGGCCGTCATGGAGGAGGGCAGGGTGGTGGAGAGCGGCGAGGTCTACGAGGTGTTCGCGCGCCCGCGCCACGCCACCACGGCCGCCTTCGTCCGCTCCGCCCTGCACAGCGCCCCGGAGGGGCCGCTGCTGGAGCGGCTGCGCGCGCGTCATCCCGGGCGCCTGGTCACCGTGCCGGTGGTCGACGGCGTCCCGGCCATGGACGCCCTCGCGCCGCTGCTGCGCGGGCACGGGGTCGACTTCGCCTTCGTGCACGGCGGGGTCGGCGAGGTGCGCGGGCGCCCGCTGGGCAGCGTGACCCTCGAACTGCGGGGTGAGGAGGCCGCGGTCGAAGCGGTGGCCGCGGGCCTCGCCACCGCGTCCGCGTCGCCGTCCACCCCGTCCGCGTCCGCGTCGCCGTCCACCTCCCCGTCCGCGGCCGCCTCCGCTTCCGCGGCCGGTGTGAAAGCGGGTGCGCGGTGAGGGCGGACTGGAGCACCTTCTGGCCGAAGGTCCTCGACGCGACCGGCGAGACCGTCTACATGGTGCTGATCACCCTGGCGCTCTCCACCGTCGGCGGCCTGGCGGTCGGTCTCGCCCTCTACGCCACGCGCAAGGGCGGGGTACTGCCGAACCGGGCCGTACACGCGGTGCTGGGCACGTTCATCAACGTCATCCGCCCCGTCCCCTTCATCATCGCGATCGTGGCCCTGGCCCCGGTCACCCGGGCGGTGGTCGGCACGATGATCGGCACCGACGCCGCCGTCTTCCCGATGACGATCGTGGCCACCTTCGGCATCGCCCGGATCGTGGAGTCCAACCTGCTCTCCGTCGAGCCGGGCGTCATCGAGGCGGCCCGCTCCATGGGCGCCGGCCCGCTGCGCATCCTGCTCACGGTGCTCGTCCCCGAGGCGCTCGGGCCGCTGGTGCTCGGGCTGACGTTCATGCTCGTCGCGCTCATCGACTTCTCCGCGGTGGCGGGGACGGTCGGCGGCGGCGGGGTGGGCAACCTGGCCATGACGTACGGGTACTTGCGCTTCGACACCTCGGTGATGGTGGTCACCGTGCTGGTGCTGATCGCCCTCGTGCAGTCGGCGCAGCTGCTCGGGAACCTGGTCTCGCGCAGGATCCTCAGGCGCTGAACGGCGGGGCGGCGCCCCCTCCTCGGAAAGGGGACGCCGCCGCCGGTCTGCCGACGTTCCGTCAGTAGGTGTAGCCCAGACCCGACTTGTACGGGTCAGGGTGCCGAAGTTCACCCAGACGGGTCAGGCCGCCAGCGCCGTGGTCACCACGAGCGGGGGACGCTCCCGCTCGGCGGTCCAGGGGCGGCTTCGGACCAGGTCCGGGTCGGCGGTCTCCAGCGCCTCCGCGACCGTCGGGCGCTCCTGGACCACCTCCCGGAAACCGGCCCGTTCCAGCAGCCCGGGGAGCCTGCCGACGGGCCAGGCGTGGTTCCGCACCTCCTGCCAGGAGCCGTCGGTGCGCCGCAGCCGCACGGTCAGGCCCTGGCCCGGCGTGTGGACCGTGCCGGGATCGCCGATCCGCAGGGAGGCGTACTCCGCGCCCCCGCAGTCGGGGTCGGTGGACAGCAGGACGAACGGTCCTCCGGGGCGCAGCAGCCGGCGGACCTCGGTGAACACCGACAGCACCGCCGGCTCGTCCGGCAGCGAGGCGAGGACGTGGCTGCACATCACCGCGTCGGCGCAGGCGTCGTCGAGGCCCTCCGTCCGCCCGTCCTCGACCAGGTGGAACTCCGCGACGGCGGTTCCGGCGGCGCGGGCCAGTGCCAGCATCTCGGGCGAGGCGTCCACCCCGATCACCCGCGCGCCCAGCTGCCGGGCCGCCTGGTCGGCCACCTTGCCGGGCCCGCAGCCGTAGTCGACCAGGACGGCGCCCGCGCCGATCCGGCGGGACAGGGCCCGGAAGACGAAGGGGTAGCCGAGCAGCCAGTCCGTGGCCGCCTCCACCGCGGCGAAGGCCCGCGCGCCCTCGCTCCCGGACCAGGCCGCGCCGGCCCCTCGGGGGTCCCACGTCCGTTCGTCGCTCACAGCTCCACTATCGGCCCACCGTGGGGACCGGGCACGGTGGCCGCGCCGGTGGCGGCCGGGTCGGGGCGGAGGGCGGGCGCGGCCAGGGCGGCGAAGGCGCAGCAGGCCACGGGCAGCAGCAGGGCCGGGCCGAGCGGTACGAGGCGGGTGAGCGGGCCGATCACGGCGGGGCCGGCGAGCATGCCGAGGTAGCCGAGGCCCGCGACGCGCGAGACGTTGGCCCCGGCGGCGTCGGGGTCGGCGTGGCCCGCCGCGCTGAACAGCTGGGGGACGCAGCCGGAGAGGCCCGCGCCGAAGAGGGTCCAGCCGGCCAGGGCCACCGGCGCGGCGGGCGCGGCGACGGCCAGGGCGAGGCCGGCCCCGGCGAGCGCGGCGCCGTAGCGCAGGACGGCGACGGGACCGGTCCGTGCGGTGATGCGGTCGGTGAGGAGCCGGCCGGCGGTCATGGCGGTGGCGAAGGCCCCGTAGGCGAGGGCGGCGGTGGCCGCGGGCGCGCCGAAGGAGTCGCGCAGGTGGAGCACGCTCCAGTCGTTGGCGACGCCCTCGCAGAGCATCAGGAGGAAGGCCAGGACGGCGAGCATCCGGATGCGCGGCGGGGTCCGGCGGCGGGTGGGAGCGGCGGAAGGGTGCGGGGTGGCGGCTGCGGGTTCCCCGGGCAGGAGGGCGGGGGCGAGCAGGAGCGCGAGGAGGAGGCCGCCGAGGGCGGTGGCGCCCAGGGTGGCGGCGGGGGGAGTTCCGGCGCCGAGGGCGAGGGCTCCGGCCAGGGCGGCGAGGACGCCGCCGATGGAGAACACGGCGTGGAAGGCCGACATGACGGGCCGGCCGTAGCCGCGTTCGACCTGGACGGCGTGGGTGTTCATGGCGACGTCCAGGCAGCCGTTGCCGAAGCCGAGCAGCAGCAGGGCCCCGCCGAGGGAAGGGGCGTCGGCGGCCAGGGCGGGCAGCACCACCGCGGCGCTGCACAGCCCCGCGCCGGCGGGGACGACCAGGCGGGCGCCGAAGCGGTCGGTGAGCGGGCCGGCGATCCGCATCCCGGCGAAGGCCCCGGCCCCCAGGAGGAGCAGGAGCCAGCCGAGCAGGGCGTGGCCGACGCCGGTGCGCTGTTCCACCGGCGGGATGTGGACGATCCACATCCCCATGACGAATCCGTTGAGGGCGAAGCAGGCCGTGGTGGCGGCGCGCGCCTTCCTGAGTGTGGTCATCTCCATGAGATCGAACATAACAAACATCATTCGTGTTCGAAACTTGCGTTTCAAACACGCTGGCTGTTCAATCGGAGTATGAGTGCAGACCGCCTGAGGCAGATCACCGACGCCGTGCGCGCCGGTGGCAGCCGTAGCGTCGCCGAGCTCGCGGAGCTCACCGGCGCCTCCGAGATGACGATCCGCCGCGACCTGGAGGCCCTCGCCGAGCAGGGGGTGCTGGAGCGCTACCGGGGCGGGGCCCGCAGCCTGCTGCTGCGCGGCGAGGAGGCCCCGTTCCCGCTGCGCGCCCGCGACGGGCTGGAGGTGAAGCGCCGCCTGGCCGCCGAGGTCGCCGCCCTGCTCGCGGACGGGGAGTCGGTCGTCCTGGACAGCGGGACCACCTGCCTGGAGGTGGCCCGCGCGCTGCACCACCGCAGGCTGACGGTCATGCCGCTGTCCCTGCACGCCGCCAACGCCCTGGCCGACGCGCCCCGCCTGACGCTGCTCCTCCCCGGCGGGGCGCCGCGCCGCGGGGAGCTCGCACTGACCGGGCCGCTGACGGAGGCCTCGCTCGCCGCGCTGCGGTTCGACACCGCGGTGATCGGCTGCTGCGGGCTGTCGGCGGCGGACGGGCTGACCGCCTACGACCTGGCCGACGCCGCCGTCAAACGCGCGGCGATCGCCTCGGCCCGCCGGGTCGTCGCCGTCACCGAGTCCGTGAAGCTCTCGCGCACCGCCCTCGCCCATGTCCTGCCGGCCTCCGCGCTGCACGCCGTCGTCACCGACCGGGCGGCGCCGCAGGACGCGACCGACGCGCTGGCGGCGGCCGGCGTCACCGTACGGAAGGTGTGACGGGATGACCCGGCTCGTCGAGGCGGCCGGAGCCGAGCGGGCGCCGTTCAGGCCCTCGGCCCGGCCTGAGGGTGCGGCCGAGGGCGGCCGTCACCGTGCGCCGGGGGCGTCGGCCAGGAGTTCGGGGCCGTTGTTGCGGACGTTGTTGACCGCCGTGGTGACCGCGCGGGCCGCCAGGCGGCCCGCGGCCGGGGTGGTCAGGAGGGCGCGCAGGGCGGACGGGTCCTCGTGCGCGGGGTCGAGCCAGGCGTCGTAGTGCGCCGGGGTGACGGCCAGCGGCATGCGGGGGTGGACGCGGCCCGCGGCGTCGGTGGCCTCGGTTGTGATGACGGTGCAGGTCGACCACCAGGCGGCCGGGTCCTCCGGGTCCGGGACGTCGGGGTCGCGCCAGAACTCGTACAGGCCCGCCATCGCCATCACCGAGCCGTCCTGCGGGCTGATGAAGTAGGGCTGCTTGTAGGCCTTCGCGGTGGCGGTCGCCGGGACGGCCTCCCACTCGTAGAAGCCGTCGGCGGGCAGCAGGCAGCGGCGTCTGGCGAAGGCACGGCGGTAGGCGGGCTTCTCCGCCACCGTCTCGACCCGGGCATTGATCATTCTGGCCCCGCCGTCCGGGCTCTTGGACCAGGACGGCACCAGCCCCCAGCGAAGGGCCCGCAACTGCCGCTCCAGGACCCCGCTCTGCCGGTCCGCCCGCTCCAGCACCGCCCACACCGGGTCGGTGGGGGCGACGTTCCAGCTGGGCGGGAGGACCAGGTCGGGGGCGGGCGGGACGGCGTCGAAGAGGCCCGTCAGGTCCTCGGGGCTGCGAGTGGAGACGTAACGGCCGCACATGGCCCCAGCCTCCCACGCGCCGCCGGCCCGGGCGCGGCGCCGGGTGGGCGGGTCGGGCCGGCGGGCCGGGTCAGGCCGGGCCGTCCTTGAGGGGGCGGCCGAACTGCTCGTCCAGGACGGAGAGGCGGCGCCAGTACTCGTCTTCGTCGATCTCGCCGGAGGCGAAGCGCCGGCCCAGGACGGCGATCGGCGAGGGGCCGCCGTACGCGGCCTCGCGGGCCGCCTGCCACGGTGCCCGGCGGCCGCCGCGCCAGGCGGTGCGGCGCAGCACGGTGACGACCGTGACCACGACCGCCGCCCAGATCAGGGGGGCGAACAGGATCCACGGGCCGGGTCCGTCGTAGGCGAGGGTGGTGAGGGGGTTCATGGTGGTTCAGCTCCTCGGGAGTGCCGGTGTCTCGTTCTGGTCCGAGAGTGGCCCCCGGGAGGGGTCCGGGGCGTCGTACGGCCGGCTGCACCTCGGGTACTTCCGCGGGAGTACGCGGGATCGGGGAGCGGGGGGACGGGGCGGTCGTCAGCCCAGCCAGCCCGGCCGGACCAGGCCGGACTCGTAGGCCAGGACCACCAGCTGGGCCCGGTCGCGGGCGCCCAGCTTGACCATCGTGCGGCTGACGTGCGTCTTCGCGGTGAGCGGGCTGACGACCAGGCGGCGGGCGATCTCCTCGTTGGACAGGCCCATGCCGACCAGGGCCATGACCTCCCGCTCACGGTCGGTGAGCCGCTCCAGCCCCTCGGCGGAGGCCGGTTCGCGGGACCGGGCGGCGAACTCGGAGATCAGGCGGCGGGTGACGCCCGGGGAGAGCAGGGCGTCTCCGGCGACCACCGCCCGCACCGCGCGCAGGAGTTCCGCGGGCTCGGTGTCCTTGACCAGGAAGCCGGAGGCGCCGGCACGGATCGCCTCGAAGACGTACTCGTCGAGCTCGAAAGTCGTCAGCATGACCACCCGGGTGCCTGCGAGCGTGCCGTCGGCGGTGATGGCGCGGGTGGCGGCGAGCCCGTCGGTTTCCGGCATGCGGATGTCCATCAGGACCACGTCGGGGCGCAGTTCCCGGGCCAGCCGGACCGCCTCCCGCCCGTCGGCCGCCTCGCCGGTCACCTCGATGTCGGGCTGGGCGTCGAGCAGGGCCCGGAACCCTGCGCGTACGAGCAGCTGGTCGTCGGCGAGGAGGACGCGGATCACGGGGCCTCCCGGTCGGGGTCGGGGTCCAGCGGGAGGGTCGCCCGTATACGGAAGCCGCCGTCGGGGCGCGGGCCGGCCTCGATGCCGCCGCCGAGGGCGGCGGCCCGCTCCCGCATCCCGGCGAGGCCGTTGCCGCTGCCGCCGGCGGGGCTGCCGGTGGCCGGGCCGTCGTCGTCGACCCGCAGTTCAAGGGCCTCGGGCCGCCAGCCGATGCGGATGCGGGCGGTGCGCGATCCGGAGTGCCGTACGACGTTCGTCAGGGCCTCCTGGAGGATGCGGAAGGCGGCGAGGTCCGCTCCCGGCGGCAGGGTCCGGGCCCGCCCGACGGTCTCGGTATCGACCCTGAGCCCCGTGGCTGCGGCCTGCTCGACCAGCTCGGGGAGCCGGTCGAGGCCCGGGGCCGGGGCACGCGGGGCGGCGCCGGGGGCGCGGAGGGTGTCGAGGGCCTGGCGGATTTCGCCGAGCGCCTCCTTGCCGGCGGCCTTGATGGTGGTCAGGGCCGTGCGGGCCTGCTCGGGGTCGGTGTCGAGCAGGGCCAGTCCCACCCCCGCCTGGACGTTGATCACCGAGATGCTGTGGGCGAGGACGTCATGCAGCTCGCGGGCGATCCGCAGCCGTTCCTCGTCGGCCCGGCGGCCCGCGGCGGCCGCCCGCTCGGCCCGCTCGCGCGCCCACTGCTCGCGGCGCAGCCGGACCAGCTCGAAGACGGCGAACATGGCGAGCACCCAGGCCGTGACGCCCAGCTCCTGCCCCCAGGGGGCCGGACCGTCCCCCGCGGGAGGCAGCCGGCGGTACAGCCAGTGGGCGATGAGCAGGTGCCCGGCCCAGAGCAGGCCCGCCGCGCCCCAGGCGGCCCCGCGGTGCCCGGCGACGACGGCCGCGAAGCAGGCCACCGCCACGGCGGCGAAAACGGGGCCGTACGGGAAGCCGGCCGCGAGGTACACCAGGGTGACGGCGCTGACCCCGTACGCGACGGCGACCGGGTACCGGTGCCGTACCACCAGCAGGGCGGGGCCGGTCAGGAGCAGGATCCGGGCGAAGGCGTCCAGCGGGACCCGGCCGGTGTGCGCCTGCGCGGCCCATCCGGAGCCGGCCTGGGCGACGACGGCGACGAGCAGCGCGGACCGCCAGGCCGGGCCCCGCCCGGTCCGCTGCACCCACTGCCGCCACGGGGGTCCCGGGCGTACGCTCCGCGTTTCCATACGATCACGCTAGACCGGCCCCGCCCTCACCCGCGTCACCCGGGCGTAGCGTTCCCGGCGTACTCCCCAGGTAGTACACCGGTGTACGCCGCCCCGGGCGGCGGCGGCCGGGACCCCGCGCCCGGGCCCGGGCCGCCCGCCCGGACTCCGGCACTCCCGCCCCGTCCTCGGCCGCCCCGCCCGGAGCGCCCGGCCGGCCGGATCCCGTCCGGATGCGCCCGGCCCGGGCCGGATCCACGGTGGAGGGATGGAGCACGCGCCGATCGTCGTACACCGTGTCTCGCCGTCGGGCGGCCGCCGGGTGAGCCTGCGCACCGAGGGCCGCGAGACGGTCCTGGGCGTCGCGCACTCGGACCCCGACGTCATCGAGTTCCTGCGCCGCGCCGAGGTACCGGACCCCGACGAGGTGGTCCTCGGCGGCACGCTCCCGCTGATCGAATGGCAGGGCGACGCCCCGCACGTGTACGAGGCCGAGACGGCCGCCGCCGACCTCCCCTGACACCGCGCGCTCCCCGCCCCGGCCCGCCGGTGGGCGTCGCATTCCGGCCATACTTGACACGGGCATGACATCACTCGCGACTTCTCAAGACCCCTGTGGCACGCTCCCTGCGCACTCGGTACCGCCCTCGCACCACACCCCCACAAGGACGTGCCACAGAGGAGCGACATGATCAACCGCGCGAAACTCGCCATAGCGGCCCTGGCCCTCGCGGCCACCGTCGGCAGCATCACGAGCGCCGCAGCCCTCGGCCCCACCGCCGACCAGCAGGCCGACGGCGTCATCGTGGTGGCGGGCAACACCTGCACCTGGACCAACGCCCGCACCAGCGCCAATCCCCCCAGCGCCCTCACCGTCGACCGCACCAGCATCAACAAGCCCGGCGGCAACCTCGCCTGCGACGGCGGGATCACCGCCTCCCTCAACAACAACCCGGCCTTCACGTTCGACGACGCGACCGCCACCGCCCGCACGGACCTGATCGACATCACCGGCCAGCAGAGCTTCGTCTCCTGCCGCTACAAGGCCACGAACATCGTGTGGGACCGTGACGGGAGCACCCGCAAGTACGTCAACCGGGCCTTCACCGCCACCAAGGCCTCGGGCAGCTTCCTGTGCCCGGCCTCGGTCACGACGGCGGCCGGCGGCGCCTCCATGCTCTTCCACTGACCGCCCGGCCGGGGGTGCCGCCCGGCGCGGCGGCGCCCCCGGCCCTCACCCACTTCCCTCGCCCCCGGCCCCACCGGTCCCGATGGCCCCCGCCGGGTCGCCGGGCCCGGCGCGGGGCCTCAGCATGGAAGGAGCTCCGTCCGGGTGAGGAGGCCGGTGATGGCCGATGCGCAGCCCGCTCCGCCGGCCGAAGGCCCCGGGGACGAGCCCCCCGCGCCCGCGCCCGGCCCCGCCGCGCCCCCGCCGGCCCCGGCCCCGCAGCCGGGATCCCCGCCGGCCGGGTCCCCCTCGGCGGGCGGTCTCCTCGACGTCCTCGGGGTGGCCGCGGTGGTACTGGACGCCGAGGGCCGGATCCATCTGTGGAGCCCGCAGGCCGCCGCCCTGTTCGGCTACCCCGCCGAAGAGGCCCTGGGCCAGTACGCGGCGACCCTGCTGGTGGCGGAGGACAACCGCGAGGAGGTGCTCGGCCTGTTCGCCCAGGTGATGGCGGGCCGGGGCGCCTGGGCGGGCACCTTCCCCGTCCGCCACCGCGACGGCCACACCGTGCTCGTCGAGTTCCGCAACATGAGGCTCCAGGCCGACCACGGCGGGACGTTCGCCCTCGGGCTCGCCTCGGAGCAGGCCACCCTGCGCCGGGTCGAACGCGACCTCGCCCTCTCCCTCCGGCTGGTCGACCAGTCCCCCATCGGCCTGGCCGTCCTCGACGCCGACCTGCGGTACGTCCTGGTCAACCCCGCCCTGGAACGGATCAACGGGGTGCCGTCCGAACGGCACCTCGGGCAGCGGATCGGCGACATCCTGCCCTTCGTCGACGCTCCGGCCGTCGAGGCACGGATGCGCGAGGTCATGGAGAGCGGCGTGCCGGTGCTGGACAACTTCACCACCGGCACGATCTCCGAGGACGAGGGCGAACGCGCCTGGCTGCTGTCCATCTACCGGCTGGAGGACCAGTCCTCCCGGGTGATCGGCGTCGCCGTGTCGGTGGTGGACGTGACCGAACAGCACCGGGTCGCGGTCTCCGCGGCCCACGCCCGGCGCCGCCTGTCACTGATCGCGGACGCCTCCGTGCGCATCGGCACCACCCTCGACCTGGACATCACCGCCCGGGAGCTGGCCGACGTCGCCGTGCCGGAGATCGCCGACATCGCCGCCGTCGACGTCCTCGACACCGTGCTCACGGGCGGCCGTCCGGGCGACGGAGCCGACGACCGGACCGTGCGGTTCCGGGCGCTGGCGGTCAAGGCCGGCTACCGCACCCCCGCCGAGGACGCCGCCGACCCCGTCGGGGACGTGGCCCTGTACCGCACCGACCGGCTGGTGGCACGCTGCGCCCGCACCGCCCGGCCCGTCCTCGTCCCGCACGTCACCGCGGAGGACCTGCCGCGCATCGCCCGCGACGAGGAGGCCGCCCGGCAACTGGCCGAGGCGGGGGTGCACTCGTACCTCGCGGTCCCGCTGATCGCCCGCAGCCAGGTACTGGGCACCCTCGACCTCAAGCGGGCCCGCAACCCCGTACCGTTCGGCCAGGACGACGTGCTGCTCGCCGCCGAACTGGCCGCCCACGCCGCCGTGTCCATCGACAACGCCCGCTGGTACCAGCGCCAGCGCCACGCCGCCCTCGCCCTCCAGCGCCATCTGCTTCCGCAGCACCCGCCGGACGCCCCCGGCCTGGACATCGCCTACCGGTACCAGCCGGCCGGAGCGGCCGACGAGACCGGCGGCGACTGGTTCGACGTCATCCCGCTCACCGGCGACCGGACCGCGCTGGTCGTCGGCGACGTGATGGGCAGCGGCATCAACGCCGCCGCGACGATGGGACAGCTGCGCGCCACCGCCCGGGCGCTGGGCCGCCTCGGCCTCGATCCGGCGACGGTCCTCACCCACCTCGACGCGGCGACGGCCGACCTGGGCGAGGCCATGGCCACCTGCGTCTACGCCGTCTACGACCCGCACTCACGGCTCTGCCACATCGCCACGGCCGGCCACCTGCCGCCCGTGCACCTGCGCAGCGGGCGCCAGCCGAGGCTGGTCCAGCTGACCACGGCCGTGCCGCTGGGGGTCGGCGGCGTCCCCTTCCACACCACGGCGTTCACCCTGGACCAGGGCGACGAGCTCGTCCTCTACACGGACGGGCTGGTCGAGACCCGTGACCAGGACATCGACACCCGGCTGCTGACCCTGACCGACCTGCTGGCGGGCCCGCACCGCCCGATCGAGGAGACCTGCGACCTGCTGCTGTCGGCCCTGCGCCGTCCCGACACGCACGACGACGTCGTCCTGCTCATCGCCCGCGCCCACGCCTGAGCCCGCCTCGCGCCCGAGACCGCCCCACGCCCGAGACCGCCCGACGGGTGCGCGGGTGCGCGGGTGCGCGGGCTCACGGGTGCGCGGGCGGCCGGGAGCGGATCCTGGCCGTGAGGACGGCGACGTCGTCCTCGGCGTGGCGGGCGTCCAGGCCCGCCACCAGCGCCTCCACGGCCTCCGCCGGGCTCGCGCGGGCCGGCAGCCGCAGGGCCGTCAGGCGGGCCAGGGAGTCGTCGATGTCCTCGCCGCGCCGTTCCACGAGCCCGTCGGTGTAGAGCACCAGGGTCTCCTCCTCGGTGAGGGGGTGCGCCGCGGACTCGTACCCGCCCAGGCCCGTGCCGAGCGGCGGCCCGACCGGCACGTCCAGCAGCCGGCCGGTGCCGTCGGCGGCGAACACCGCGGGCGGCAGGTGGCCGGCGTTGGCGAAGAGGGCGGTGCCGCGCGCCGGGTCGACGCGGGCGAGCAGGCAGGTGGCGGGGCGGCGGGCCGCGTCCTCGGCGACCAGGGCGTCGAGCTGGCGCAGCACGCGGTGCGGGGCGAGCTCGGTGGAGGCGACCTCGCGCAGGGTGGAGCGGTAGGCGTTCATGTCGACGGCGGCGTCCAGGCCGTGGCCCATCACGTCGCCGACGACCAGCAGGGTCCGCCCGAAGTGCAGCCGGACCGTCTCGAACCAGTCGCCGCCGACCAGGGCGCTCGGTCCGACGGGCAGGTAGCGGCCGGCGATCAGCAGGTTGGGGTGGGGGCGGCCGGGTTCGGCGACGAGGGCCCGCTGGAGGTCGAGCGCGACGCGTTCGGTGGCGGCGAGCCGGCGGGCGTGGCGGATGTGCACGGCCGCGACCCGTGCCGCGAAGTGCAGGGCGGCGGCCTCGTGGTCGGTGAAGGCGGTGCCGGTGCGCACCGCGAGGAGGGTGCCGTACGAGGTCCCGTGCCGGGTCAGCGCCACGGACAGGCCGTGCACCGGGGAGCCACCGGGGCGCAGGGTCCAGCTGCGCAGCGGGTGGCCCTCGTCGACCGCGCGGACGGCGGGCCGTCCGGCGGGCACCGGGGCGGGAGCGGGGGCACGGAGCAGGCCGACGGCCCCGGCCGCGGCGACGCGTTCGGTGCGGCCCTCGACGGTCAGGTCGACGGCCGCCGCGTCGCCCAGGGTGCGCAAGACGAAAGCGGCGAGTTCCCGGCAGGTGGTCGTCTCGTCGTCGCCGGTGCCGATGGCCTCCAGGGTCTCGGCCGGCGACGGCGTCCGGTGCGCGGCCCCGTGGCGGGTCCGGCCGGTGGGGTGCCCGTCGCGATCCGACACGTGTCCTCCTCTCCCGCGCCCGGCAGGCGGCCCGGTGCGGGCCGCCTGCCGGTCCATTCCACCAGGCCGGGGGCGGCGGGCGGGGCAGCGCGCCGGTCGGTCACCTCGGCGGGGTCAGGCGCTCCCGGAGGAAGGTGTGCACCAGGGCTTCGTTGAAGGCGGTCTGCTGGTGGTCGGTGGCTCCGGAGTGGCCGCCGCCGAGGTGCTCGTGGAAGAGGACCGGGTGCCCGAGTTCCCGCAGCCGGGCGGCCATCTTGCGGGCGTGGCCGGGGTGGACCCGGTCGTCGCGGGTGGAGGTGAGCAGCAGCAGGGGCGGGTACGGGGGGCCGTCGGCGCGGATCCGGTGGTAGGGGGAGATGGCTTCGAGGTGGGGCCGGTCCGCCGGGTCGTCGGGGTCGCCGTACTCGGCGGTCCAGCTGGCTCCGGCGAGGAGCTTGTGGAAGCGGAGCATGTCGAGGAGCGGGACGTGGGCGACGACCGCGCCGAACAGCCCGGGTTCGCGGGTGAGCATGGCGCCCATCAGGAGGCCGCCGTTGCTGCCGCCCTCGATGCCGAGCTGGGCGGGGGTGGTGATGCCGCGGGCGGTGAGGTCGCGGGCGACGGCGGCGAAGTCCTCGTAGGCCCGGACCCGGTTCGCGCCGAGGGCGGCCTGGTGCCAGGCAGGCCCGTACTCGTGGCCGCCGCGGATGCCGGCGACGACGTACGTGCCGCCGCGTGCGAGCCAGGCCCGGCCGGTGACGGCGCTGTAGGAGGGGACCATGGAGATCTCGAAGCCGCCGTACCCGTAGAGCAGGGCCGGACCGGGGCCGGGGCGGTCCTCGGGGCCGACGACGAAGTAGGGCACGCGGGTGCCGTCGGGCGAGGTGGCGAAGTACTGGCTGACGGTGAGCCCGGCGGTGTCGAAGAGGGCGGGGGCCTGCTTCAGGACCTCCAGGCCGGCGGTCCCGGCGACGCCCCGGTAGAGGGTGGAGGGCTGGAGGTGGCCGGTGACGTCGAGGAAGTACTCGTCGCTCTCGTCCGGGTCGGTGCAGGTCACCGTGGCCGTCGACAGGGGCGGTACGCCGGTGAGCGGGGCTCGGGTCCAGCCGTCCGGGCCGGGGGTCAGGAGCTCCAGGCGCGAGGAGACGTCGGCGCGGGTGCTCAGGATGAGGTGGTGGCGGGTCCAGCTGTAGCCGGCGAGGGCGGTGCGCTCGTCCGGGGTGAACAGGACCTGCGGGGTGCGGTCGCCGGCCCGGTAGGCGTCGAAGCCGAAGGCGAGGAGGCTGCCGGCGGGGTGTCCGAGCCAGGGCGAGCGGGGGTTGACGAGGAGCCAGTCGCGGTGGACGCCGGTGCCGGCGTCGTCCGGTACGTCGATCTTCTCCGGCGGGGCCGCGCCGTCCTCGGGGAGGAGGAACAGCTCCTGGTTCCAGAAGTCGATGTTCCGGACGGCGAAGTCCCGTTCGAAACCGGGGGTGTGGTCGCGCCAGCCGGTGGCGGAGAGGTCGGTGGGCCGGCCCTCGTAGACGAGTTCGGCCTCGTGCAGGGGGGTGCCGCGGCGCCAGCGGCGGACCTGGAGGGGGTAGCCGGAGGGGGACAGGGTGGCGGGGCCGAAGTCGGTGCCGATCCAGAGGTGGTCGGGGTCGATCCAGCCGACGCGGGTCTTGGCCTCCTCGACGGTGAAGCCGTCCTCGACGAACTCCAGCGTCTCCAGGTCGAACTCGCGGACCACGCAGGCGTCGGCGCCGTCGCGGGACAGCATGACGAGGGCGTGCCGGTGGCCGGGAGCCAGGACGCTGCTGCCGGCCCAGGCCCACTTCTCGCCCTCCGCTTCGGCGAGCGCGTCCAGGTCGAGGACGGTCTCCCAGTGCGGCCGCTCGGTGCGGTACTCCTCCAGGGCGGTGCGGCGCCAGATGCCGCGCAGCCGGTCGGCGTCCTGCCAGAAGTTGTACAGGTGGGGGCCGCGCCGGACGGTGTAGGGGATCCGGCCGTCGTCGTCGAGGACCTCGCGCACCTCGCGTTCCACGATCTTGAACCCGGGGGCGGCGGTCAGCGCGGCGACGGTCTCCGCGTTGCGCTCCCGCACCCAGGCGAGGGCGGCCTCGCCGGTCACGTCCTCCAGCCAGAGGTAGGGGTCGTGGGGGGAACCGGGCGCGGGGACGCGGGGGGCTTCATCGCTCATCCGCCGATTGTGCCGGACGCGGCCGGGGAGGACGGGCGCCCCCGCCCGCCCCGGCTCCCGGGGTCTAGGCCCCGGTGTGGTGGAGGGTGTCCAGGCGGGCCAGGTCCTCCTCGGTCAGGCGCAGGGCGCCGGCGGCCACGTTGGCCTCGAGGTGGGCGGGGTTGCCGGTGCCGGGGATGGCCAGCATGTGGGGCCCCCGGTGCAGGGTCCAGGCGAGGCGGACCTGTGCGGTGCTCGCCCCGTGGGCCCGGGCGACGGCCAGCAGCTGCTCGCTCTCGGCGCTGCCGGCGCCGCCTTCGGCCCCGGAAGCGGCGATCGAGAAGAAGGGCACGAAGGCGATGCCCTGCTCGCCGCAGAAGCGGACGAACCGGTCCTGCTCCGGGCGGACGCCGATGCCGTACATGTTCTGCACGCAGACGACCGGGGCGACCGCCCTGGCCTCGGCGAGCTGCTCGGGGGTGACGTTGGAGACGCCGAGGTGGCGGATGAGGCCGGCCTCGCGGAGCTCGGCGAGGGCGCCGAAGCGGTCGCTGACGGAGTCGGTGCCGTTCACGCGCAGGTTGACCAGGTCGAGGTGGTCGCGGCCGAGCTGGCGGAGGTTCTCCTCGACCTGGCCGCGCAGCTCCCGCGGGGTGCGGGCGTGTTCGCTCCACTCCCCCGAGGGTGCGCGGTGGGGGCCGACCTTGGTGGCGATGACCAGGTCGTCCGGGTAGGGGCCGCCGAGGGCGCTCCTGATCAGCTCGTTGGCGGAGCGGAGCGGGGAGAAGTAGAAGGCGGCGGTGTCGATGTGGTTCACGCCGAGCTCGACGGCGCGGCGCAGCACGGCGATGGCCCGGGCGCGGTCGCTGGACAGGGAACCGGCCTGGAGGGCGGGCCCGTCCTGGGGCACGCGCATCGCCCCGAAGCCGATCCGGTTGACCGTCATGTCCCCCAGTGTCCAGGTGCCCGAGGCGGCTGCGGTGATCGTTTCTGTGGTCATCCGGGGATGATCTCCCGCGCGGCGGGCTCAGCACCAGGGGGGCATCTCCTTTCGCCCCGGACGCCGCCCCGCCACGTCCCCGCCCTGTCGCCGCGCGCATCGGCGTGGCTGGGCGGGAGGGGACGGGGCCCGGTGGCCGCGGGTGCGCGGGCTGCGTCGGGGACGCGGGGTGGCGTCAGGGGGTGAAGGTCCAGCGTTGGGACGGGGTGGCCTTGCAGGGGGCGCGGGTGAGGGCGGAGCCGTTGGCGGTCAGGCACTGGCCGGTGGTGCGCAGGCTGCCGTCCGGGCCGGGTTGCCAGGTCTGGGCGGGGGTGCCCGCGCAGGGCTGGACGGTGATGCGGGCCGGGTCGGCGGCGTCGAGGCAGACGCCGTTGAGGCCGGTGAGGCGGCCGTCGCTCTGGAGGGTCCAGCGCTGGTTGGGGCCGCCGTGGCAGGAGTAGAGGGTCGGCACGGTGCCCGGGGTGGTGGCGCTGTGGGGGAGGTCGAGGCAGGTCGCGGTGGCCGCGTTGACGAGGGTGGCGTCGGCGGGGAGGGGGGTGGGGCGGCCGGTGAGGGTGATTTCCGCGGCGCTGGTCCACGGGCCCCTGCCCCCGGCTTCGGTCAGGGCGCGCAGGCGCAGGTAGCGGCCCGTGCGGGGGGCCAGGGTGACGGATTTCGCGGTCGCGGTGTCGGCGAAGGTGCCGGTGGCGGCCGGGGTGCCCCAGTCGGTGGTGGTGTCGGAGACGTAGACCTCGTAGCCGCCGATCCGGCCGTTGACGCCGCCGTCCTGGCGCGGCAGGTAGCCGAGGCCGTCGACGGTGTAGCGGGCGCCGAGGTCGATGCGGATCTCGTGCGGCAGGGGGGCCGGCTTGTTGGAGGACCAGGCGGTGTGCCAGAGGGTGGCGGGGTTGCCGTCGAAGGCGTTGACGGCGGCCCCGTTCTCCGCGGCCGTCTCCTGGCTGTCGGCGGAGAGCAGGGTCCAGGCGGACTGGGAGATGGGGGACGAGGTGGTCGGGATCGGGTCGGCGGCGGGGAGGGTGGTGCCGGTGGCGGTGACCGTGAAGGCGGCCGTCCTGGTCCCGGTCTTGACCCAGAGGACGCCGCCCCGGTCGGCCGGGTCGAAGAACCAGCCGGTGGTGGCCGAGTCGTAGGCGGCCTTGCTCGCCAGACGGGTGAGGGCCGTGCCGTCCAGGGTGAGGGCGGTGGGCGCGGTGGCCACGTGGAGGGTCAGCTCGTAGCCGCGGCCGGCGGGCTGTCCGGCGTAGCTGCCGGTGGGGGCGCCGACGGAGACGCTGACCGTGCCGGAGCCGCTCGCCGGGGCGGTGACGTCGACGCGCTGGCGGGCGTAGGCGCCCGAGGCGTAGGCGCGGGTGCGGCCGTCGTCCTCGTACAGGCTGAAGGAGGACGTGCCGCGGGGGTGGATGTCGTAGGTGAGGGTGGAGAGGGGTTTTTCGCCGCTGTAGTTCATCTGCGGCCACATCGGGACGACGGCACCGCCCTTGACGAAGAGGGGCAGGGTGTCGAGGGGGGCCTGGTAGCCGTTCAGCCAGCCGGGTCCGGCGTACGTCCTGCCCGTCCAGTAGTCCGTCCAGGTTCCGGCGGGCAGGTAGATGCCGTCGCGGACGGAGGTGTCGGAGACGACGGGGGCGACGAGGAAGGAGTCCCCGGCCATGAACTGGCCGCTGGTGAGGTTGCCGCGGGCCACCGGGTCGTCGGGGTACTCCAGGACCATGGCACGGGTGCTCGGGACTCCGGTGTCGTGGGCGACGCGGCTCATCGTGTACAGGTAGGGCATCAGCCGCATCTTGAGCTGGAGGTACTTGCGGTTGACGGAGAGGTACGGCTCGGCGAAGCGCCAGGGCTGCTTGTCCTGGTAGCCGGCGGACGGGTTGGTCGCGCCCCAGCCGGACATGGTCATGAAGGCGGGGGTGAAGGCCTTCCACTGGAGGTCGCGGACGTACGTCTTGGGGCTGCCTCCGAAGATGCCGTCGACGTCGCCGGAGGCGTAGTTGATGCCGGACAGGCCGGCTCCGGCGATGGCGGGGACGTGCCAGCGCATGTCGTCCCAGGTGCCGTTCGTGTCCCCGGTCCAGACGACGGCGTTGCGCTGGGTGCCGGCCCAGCCGTCGACGGTCCAGACGTAGCGGCGGGCGTCGGAGTTCTTCTCGATGCCGTCGACGGCCTGCTGGACGCCCTGGAAGGCGGTCTTGTAGCCGCCGCCGATCCAGGCCACGTCGGTCTTGACGCCGCGAGAGCCGGCCGTGCCCACCTCGTCGGCGATGGAGCCGAGGCCGGTGGAGGTCCACAGGCCGGTCTGGAAGCCCTTGGCCTTCAGGGCGTCGACCGTGGACTTCAGGGGCGCGGTGTAGCCGCAGCCGTAGCCGTCGTTGGGCAGGAACCAGCCCGAGGGCATGTCGGCGGCGCGGGCGTCGGCGGCGTAGCCGACCACGTCGGGGGTGGTCTGGTGGCGGAGCCTGCCGTGGTCGCCCTGGTAGGCGGGGTTGGAGGCGTTGAAGCAGTCGGCGTTGCCGAGTTCGAAGCCCCACATCGGCGCCATGAAGGGTTTGCCGCTGACGTCGGTGTAGGCGTCGAGGACGGATTTGAGGGAG
Organism: Streptomyces katrae; assembly: GCF_002028425.1. Classification (GTDB taxonomy): domain Bacteria; phylum Actinomycetota; class Actinomycetes; order Streptomycetales; family Streptomycetaceae; genus Streptomyces; species Streptomyces katrae_A. Next base: position 772,732 of record NZ_CP020042.1, read on the forward strand.
TCGCCGGTGAAGTACCAGGCGTCGAACCGGTTCTCGTCATGGGTGAGGGTGGTGGGCGAGTTGAAGGCGTACGAGCCGGGGGCCCAGGTGTTGCGCATGACGCCGTAGTCGTTGGTGGACATGTAGAAGGGGGCCGGGCTGGCGTTGTCGTTCTCGCGCCAGTTGTTGTCGACGGCCACGGGAACGGTCTTGTCGCGCAGCGCCCATTCGCCGAGGCGCAGGCCGGTGCCGTAGAACTGCTCGTCGGCGCCGCGGGCGAGGGTCTGGACGGTCTTGCCGCCGCCCCATTTGGTGGGCTGGGTCTCCTGCCAGACGGGGGTGGAGTCGTCGGCGCGGTAGACGGAGAACATCAGCGGCGACTTGCCGACGTGGATGGACAGGGAGCCGGTGGTGATCCGGTAGTAGGTGCCCGCGTCGGTGTAACTCGCGGCCACCGGGCCGAAGTCGGTGGTGGGGGCGAGGTCGGAACCGGCCGGGTCGTCGGTGAAGGAGCCGTCCGGGGACAGCCAGAGCCGGAAGATGTCGGCACGGGCGATGGACACCCGGGCCTTGGCTCCGCTGGTGGTGCTCACGGTGAAGGTGCCGCCCGACTGGGACAGGGCGGTGACCGAGCCGGCGGTGGAGGACGGGGCGGCGGGGGCGGCCGCCGCGCGGGCGGTGGCCGGGCCGGCGGCCGCGAGGCCCGCGACGGCCAGGGCGCCGGCGAGCAGGGCCGCGAGCCGGCTGCGGGCCCGGGTGCGGAGGTGCGGGGGGTGGTCGTGCCGGGTGCGGGGGTGGCCTTGCCTCGTGGTCGGTCTCGTCGTGCTCGGCGGAGGGGTCTGACTCATGGGGCAGCTCCTCGTGCGGTCCGGATGGCGGACTACCGCTTTGGCATGCACCCGGAAAGATAGCGACCCCGGCGGAGTTGGTGAAGGAACTTGCTCGAAGTGGTGCGTGACCGCGCAGTTTCGAGCAGCGGGGAGGGGCCAAAGGCCTGGCCGGGAAACGGCGTTTACCCCGGTCCCGGCCAGGGGAAGGCAGGGCAGGCAGACCGTCGGCAGGGCGGCCCCGGTCAGGATCAACAGGATTGCCTGCCGGCGCCGTTGGGCCGACGTGTGCGGTGGCGCGGCCCGGGGGCGGCTCGATGCCACAGGCCCGCAGCGCCTGCCTCCCCGGGAACGCCGGCCGGAGCCGGACGGCGCTCGGGGCGGGTCCGCGGCGGCCTCGATGAGCCCGCCGTGATGTCCGCGCGCTCCGGGCCGGCCCCGAGGGCGCTGGGCCGGGCCGGTCGGCAAGCGCGGCGCGCAGGGGCCGAATGCGCCGCCGCCCGGGGGTGGGAGTGCGAACGCCGGCCGAAGGTGCCCGTGCCGGGGCGGGGTTCGGGGCGGGGTTCGACGGGCCGTTCGCGTTCGACCACCTGTCGAGGGACCGGCTGCCGACGGGCCGTGAGGGGGTGGCGGCCGGCGCGACCGGGGCTGTCGGGCGGCCGAGTATGACCGAACGGTCACAGCCCGCCGGGCGCGGAACGCGGATGCCGGGTCGAACATCTAGGTGATCAGCGGGCCGGAGACGGCCGTGCCGACATGACGGCGAGACCGGCGCGGCCGGGTGTGAACAGCAAGGTGGCGTGGATGAAGGCGGAAACGGTGACGGGCGGCGACGGAACCCTTGTCCTGACCGGACGGGAAGGGGCCGACGCGGACGCCCGTGCCCGGGCCGGGCGGGAACAGGGCGGAGCGGAGCCGGAACCGGATACCGCCCCCGCGCCGGAGGGCACGCCGACCGCTGCCACACCGCCCCGGGACGCGGACTCCGCAGCACCGGAGGCCACGGAGCCCGGGGCCACCGACACCCCCGCCAGGACGGCACGGAACCAGGACGACGCCGACGAGCCGGACGCCGGGCGGGGGCCTGCGCGAGCGCAGACGGCCCCGGGTGGCAGCGCCGACGGCGGGCCGACCACACCCCGGAGCGAGGACTCCGCCGCACAGGACGGGCAAACCGACACCGACGCCCCGGCCCGGCGGAAGCCCGCGCCGGCGCAGACGCCGGCCGGCGGCGCCGACGGCGGGAAGGCCGACCCCGTCGAGCCGACCGCACCTCAGGACGAGGACTCCGCCGCGCAGGAGGGCACGCAGCAGGGGGCCGCTGACGCCCTTGCCGCGGGCGGGCAGGAGCCGGCCGACGCCGATGCCCCGGCCGGGCGGAAGCCCGCAGGCGCGAAGACGGCGCCGGGTGGCGCTGTCGAGGGCGACCCGGCCGGTGTCACGGAACCCTCGGCCACGGCCCGGGACACGGACTCCGCAGCGCCGAAGACCCCGGACCCGCGGAAGCCCCGGGACACCCACACCGTCGCAGGTGCCGGCGCCCCGGCGGTGGCAGAGCCCCGCAGCGGCTCCGCCGAAGGGGATTCCTCCCGCCCGACCGGATCCGTGGACGCGCGGGAGCAGAAGCAAACCCCCGCGGAGGAGGACTCCCGTCCGGCCGAGGACGAGATCACTGACCGGGGAACCGAGGCCGAGCCCGCAGCCGGGAACGCCCCGGCGGAGGATCCCCGTGCCGCGCCGGGCGACGCACCTGGCCGGGGGGCGGCAGCCGGGCCCGGAGCCACGGACACCACCCCGGCGGAGCGGGACGCCTCCGGCCCACGCGCCGACACCCCCGGCCCGGAAGCGCCGGAGGGCGCCCCTGCCACCCGGGCCGGTGCCACGGACGGAGAGGGCCCGGACGAGCACGAGCAGCAGGGATCGGCAGCCGGAGCCCGCGGCACGCGGACCGACGGTACCGACCCGCAGGCGGACGACGAGTCCGCGGCGGCCACCACCGGCGCCGGCCCGGCCAAGGCGGGCGGCGCGGCACCCGTGCGCCGTCCCACATGGGCGGAGCGGGGCGACCAGCCGGACGAGGAGGACCCGCGCCCTTCGGGGCGCGACGGTGGAGCCGCATCGGCCACGGAGGACCCGGACGGCACCGCACCCGCCCGCCGCCCCTCCTGGGCGAAGGGCGACGACGGGCCGGAGGAGGGGCGCAACACCCCGAGGAGCGGGCCCCGCACCGCCCCCGCGGGCCCGGGCCCGAGGACCGCGACGCCGCCGGGCCGAAGCCCGCGCCCGCCCCCGCGGCCCAGCCGTCGCCCCCGGCCCCGGAACCGACCCGGGAAGCCCCCCGCCCCGTACCCGAACCCACCCGGCAGGCCCCCCGCCCGGCCCTGGAACCCACCCGGCAGGCCCCCCGCCCCGTCCTCGAACCCACCCGGGAGACCCCCCGCCCGGCCCTCGACCTGCTCGCCGAGCTCACCAACACCCCTCCCCCGCCGGAGACCCCGGCCCGTACCCTCACGCGCCGCGTCAAGGTGTGGACCCCGATCGTGCTGCTGCTCGGGGCCGCCGTCGCGGGGGGCCAGATGCTGCGCCCGCTGCCGGCCCCGCAGCTCGTGGGAGCCCAGAACTCGGTCACCCTGGACGGCACGCTGTCCATCCCCTGGCCGGCCCAGGGTCAGGGGGCCGTCCGCCTCTCGGGATCCGGTGACATCGCGGCCTTCGGCGAGCAGAAGCCGGTGCCGACGGCCAGCGTGGCGAAGGTGATGACGGCGTACGTCATCCTCCGGGACCACCCGCTCCGCAAGGACGAAGCCGGTCCCCAGATCGAGATCGACGCGCAGGCGGCCGCCGAGAGCAATTCCGACGACGAGTCGCGGATCAAACACCTCACGGCCGGCCAGAAGTTCAGCCAGCGGGAACTGCTCAAGATGGTGATGGTCCCGTCCGCCAACAACATCGCCCGCCTGCTCGCCCGCTGGGACGGCGGCAGCGGCGGCGAGGCGGCCTTCGTCGCGAAGATGAACGCGGCCGCCAGGGAACTGGGGATGCGGGACACCACGTACACGGACCCCAGCGGCCTGAACTCCGGCACGGTCAGCACCGCCGTCGACCAGCTCAAGCTCGCCGAGGCCGCGATGCAGGACGAGGTCTTCCGCGCGATCGTGACGGTGACCGACGAAAAGATCGATGGGGTGGCCGAGCCGCTCCACAACAGCAATGATCTGCTGTGGGTCAAGGGGCTGGGCAACAAGGGCATCAAGACCGGTTCCAGCACGGCCGCGGGCGGCACGCTGGTATGGGCCGCGGACAAGGCGGTCGGTGGCGAGACCCCGCTGGTCATCGGCGCGCTGATGGACCAGCACGCACCCCCTCCGGACCCCTATGCCGGCAAGAGCCTCGCCCTGGTGCTGGAGAACAGCCGCAAGGTCATCGAGGCCGTCCGCAAGGCCCTCGCCGCCACTCCCGTGATCCACAAGGGGCAGACGGTCGGCCACGTCTCCGACGGGCTCGGGGGCCGGACCCCGCTCGTCGCGACGAAGGACCTCTCGGTGATCGGGGTACCGGGCCAGCGGCTGCGGCTCACGCTCGGCACGGCCGGCGGGAAGCCCGTTCCGCACGAGGCCGCGGCGGGCACCGAGGTGGGTGTGCTGACCGTGGGAGACGGTCCGGGCGCGAAGACGGTCCCGGTCGCGGTGGGCACGGAGCTCGCGGAGCCCTCGTTCGGCACCCGAGTGACCCGGCTCTCCTGACGCCCCGTTCCCTCCCGCCGGACCCGTATCCGGCGGGAGGGAGCGGAACGCTATGCTCCGCCCTTGTGAACGACAACGGCATAGACCTGCGCCCGGACGCCCGGTCCGCGTGCGGCGAAGTCCTGCGGTACAGGGGACGGGTGGAGAAGAACGAGCTGCGCGCGGCGCTCAAGGCGGCGGGGGTGCTGCGCCGGACGCGGTTGATCGCTGCCGTCGCGGCGCTCGCCATCGCGCTGCTGGGCGTGCGGATCACCGCCGACGGCGCATCGGTCCGCTTCGTCTACGTGGCCGCGGCGGCCGTGTACGGCACGGTGTTCTGCCTGCTGATGCCCCGCCGGATCGTCTCCCGTGCGTTCAAGTCCGCCCAGGCCCATGGGGAGAGGGAGTGCGCCGTGGACGACGACGGCATCACCGTCTTCTGCGCCGAGGGCGAGCAGGCGCGCATGTCCTGGGACCAGCTGCAGCGGTTCCACGAGACGCCCGACATCTACGCCCTCGTGGGCAGGACCGGCCGGAAGACCTGCTTCTTCGTCCTGCCCAAGAGGCTGATGACCGCGCCCGGCCAGGTCGAACTGGTCGGCGCCCTGCTCGACTCACGGCTGCGGCGCGCCTGACGAAGCCGACTCCACCGGCGGGATCCGGACACACGGGTCCCGCCGGGCGCCCCGCGCCTTCCCGATCGGCGTCCTCGGCAGCCGGGAGGGTGTGGCCGGAAGCAGACCAGGGTGGATGAACAGGACCTTACGGGCTGGTAACTTGCGCGAGTTGATCAAGGCCGGAGCGCGGCTCCCTCCCGGTGCCGTGCCTTCCGGTCCGAGCCACCCCCCTTACCTAGGAACCACATTGGCACGCACCGTCCGCACGACGGCCCTCTCGCTCGCGCTCCCCTTCGCCCTGCTCACCGCCACCCCGGCCTTCGCCGACTCCCCCACCCCGCACCTGGACTCGGTCGAGCAGGCCGTGCGCCAGTCCTCGCCCGGCCTCGAGGGCTCGGTCTGGGAGCGCACCTCGGGCAACCGCCTCGGCGCCTCCGCGCCCGGCGGCTCCGACTGGCTGCTCCAGACGCCCGGCTGCTGGGGCGACCCCTCCTGCGCCGACCGCCCGGGCTCGCGCCGGCTGCTCGAGAAGATGCGCGAGGACATCGGCAGGGCGAAGCAGAGCGTGGACATATCCACGCTGGCGCCGTTCCCCAACGGGGCCTTCCAGGACGCGATCGTGGCGGGCCTGAAGGAATCGGTGCGGCAGGGCAACCGCCTCCAGGTGCGGATCCTGGTCGGCGCGGCGCCCGTCTACCACGCCAACGTGATCCCGTCCTCCTACCGTGACGAGCTGATCGGCAAGCTGGGTCCGGCGGCCGCGGGCGTCACCCTCAACGTGGCGTCGATGACGACGTCCAAGACCGGGTTCTCCTGGAACCACTCCAAGCTCGTCGTGGTCGACGGCGGCACGGTGATCACCGGCGGCATCAACAGCTGGAAGGACGACTACCTCGACACCGCGCACCCGGTGAACGACGTCGACCTGGCGCTGTCGGGCCCCGCGGCGGGCTCCGCCGGCCGCTACCTCGACACGCTGTGGGACTGGACCTGCCGCAACAAGAGCAGCTGGTCCACGGTCTGGTTCGCGTCCTCGAACGACGCGGGCTGCATGCCCACCCTCCCCCGGCCCGCCGCCCCGGCCGGCGGCGGCGACGTCCCGGCCCTCGCGGTCGGCGGCCTGGGCGTGGGCATCCGCCAGAGCGACCCGGCCTCGGCGTTCAGCCCCGTCCTGCCGGCTGCGTCCGACACGAAGTGCGGCATCGGGGTGCACGACTACACCAACGCCGACCGGGACTACGACACGGTCAACCCGGAGGAGAGCGCCCTGCGCGCGCTGGTCGCGAGCGCGACCAGCCATGTCGAGATCTCCCAGCAGGACCTGCACGCGACCTGCCCGCCGCTGCCCCGCTACGACGTCCGCCTCTACGACACCCTGGCCGCGAAGCTGGCCGCCGGGGTCAAGGTGCGCATCGTCGTCAGCGACCCGGCCAACCGCGGTGCGGTCGGCAGCGGCGGCTACTCGCAGATCAAGTCCCTCAACGAGGTGAGCGACGCGCTGCGCGGCCGGCTGACCGCGCTGACCGGCGACGAGGGCAGGTCCAGGGCCGCGATGTGCCAGAACCTCCAGCTGGCGACCTTCCGCGCCTCGGACAAGCCGACGTGGGCGGACGGCAACCCGTACGCCCAGCACCACAAGCTGGTCTCGGTGGACGACGCGGCCTTCTACGTCGGTTCGAAGAACCTGTACCCGTCCTGGCTCCAGGACTTCGGCTACGTCGTCGAGAGCCCGTCGGCCGCGCGCCAGGTGGCGGACTCGCTGCTGGCGCCGCAGTGGAAGTACTCGCAGGCGACCGCGACGTACGACTACGCGCGCGGCACCTGCCAGAACTGACGCCCCGCGGGCCCCGGGTCAGCGCCTGCGCTGGCCCGGGGTGCCCGCCGCGAGCAGCAGCGCCTCGGAGACCAGGCGCGCGCCCCGGGAGAGCCGGCCGAGCTGTTCGAGCTCGATGGCGTACATCCGGATGGTGTTCTCGATGACCGACTCGGCGATACCCATGGCCGGCAGTTCGGCCCGGCTGGTGTGCAGGGCCACGCGGACCGCGCGCATCTCGTGCTGGAGCTGGAGCTGTACGTGCCGGGCGAGCAGGGCGTGGTGACGGGTCAGCGTCAGGTAGCTGCCGTAGCGGGCCGGGAGGAGGTCCCGCAGCCAGCGCGTGGCGCTGCGTTCCCAGTCGTGCGTGCCGGGGGCCTTGACCTGGAGGGGCCAGTCCGGGCTGCGCGTGAGGGTGGCCGTCTGGGGCATCTCGTCACTTCCGAGGGGTGTGGAACTCTGATCGAGAGACTGCTGAGGGGGGCGGCCTCGGCCCAGGGGTTGACCGAGGCCGCCAGGGGCGCTCCTCCGGGGATCCGTATGCCCTGACCCGACACCCGGTCCCGCCGTGAGGAGGTCCGGCGTAGTGGGTGTCCGTTCGAGGCGGGCGCGGGGAACGTCCGCCTTGGCGTCTGAGGGATCCGGAGCGCCTGCGTCAGTAAACATATATACCGTCGAGTAAGCAAGAGTATGAAAAATTTCATGCATGCCCGAGCAGTGAATATCTCCGCTTCACACCGGGTGAAAAATCACCCCTACAGGAAGAAACCGTGCTGGTCGGCGGCCTGCTCGTACTGTTCGAGCCGGGCCTGGGTCCTTTCGGGGTCGGCGTCCGCCATGGCCTGGAGCAGGGCCGCGGAGAGCATCCCCGGGGCCGCGTAGGAGTCGAAGACCAGCCGTGAGCCGGTGCCGGCCGTCAGCACCACGTCGGCCTCCTCGACCAGCGGGCCCACCGTGGGGTCCGTGATCAGGACCACGCTCAGCCCGGTGCTGCGGGCCGCCCGCAGCGCGGCCAGGGTCTCGTTGGCGTGCCGGGGCATGGCGAAGGCCAGCACCCAGCTGCCGCCCGCCGCCCGTGACTGGAGCAGGGCGTCGTAGGCCACGCTGCCGCCGCGGGTCACCAGGCGCACGTCGGGGTGGATGCGGCGGGCCGCGTAGGCGAAGTACTCGGCGAGGGAGACGGAGATCCGCAGCCCCAGCACGGTCAGCGGGACGGAGCGGGCCAGCTCGCGGCCGATGCCGAGCACCTGGTTGGTGTCGGCGAGCAGGCGCCGGACGTTCTCCAGGTTCTCGATCTCGGCGTCGACGGCGGCCTGGAGCTCGTTGTGGCGGATCTGCTCGCGGGTGTCGGCGGTGCCCCCGGCCACGGCGCTCAGCGCCATCGGCTGGAGCACCTCGCGCAGGGCCGGATAGCCGCTGAAGCCCAGGGAGGCGGCGAACCGGGTCACGGAGGGCTGGCTGACCCCGACCCGCTCGGCGAGTTCCGTGATGGACAGGAACGCCGCCTCGGTGAGGTGGTCGATCAGGTACTGGGCGATCCGCCGCTGGCCCGGGGAGAGCCGGCGGCCGTCGAAGAGCGCGAGGAGCCGGTCCGCCGGCGGTTTCTCCCGCTCCTGGGGCGGGCTCTGGCTGGGCGTGATCGCGGCCGCCTGCGCGCGTGCCTGCTGCCCCGATGACACCGGCGGCCTCCTTCTCACGTCACTCTTCCTCCAACATAGCCCACGCTCCGTGGCCGGATGATCGTCCGGCACGGCACGGGGCACCCCGCGGGTGCGCCGCACCGGTACGCGGTACCGGTGCGGCGCACGTTCAGCCCTGCGGCCGGGCCGGACGGCCCGAACCCCTGGTCAGGGTGTAGCCGTAGATGCCCGCCAGGGCACCGAGCACCCCGCCGGCGGCGGTCCACAGCCAGCGGTCGGACCACCAGCCGCCGGACCAGCCGCCCTCCGGCGCGCGCGCCTCGCGCTGCTGCTCCGAGGCGCCCCCGATGCCCGGGACCAGCGGCTCGCCCAGGGCGGCGTCCACCGCCTGCGCCCCGCCGGTGTCCTTCACCTCGGCCTCGACCTGTGCCTTCACGGGCAGGCCGTGGTCGTCCTCGGGCACGCCGACGACCGTCAGGCGGACGTAGTAGCTGCCCGGCAGCGGGTCGTTCGACCAGGGCTCGGCCCCGGAGCGGACCGTGCGCAGGGTGCAGGAGAGCTCCGCGGTGGCGGCCTCCTTGGCCACCGCCACGTGCTGGTTGCCGTACGTGCAGGGCTGGCGGCGGCGCAGGCCGTCGTACAGGTCGAGCTGCCAGGTCTGCGCGCCGTGCCGGGACGCGGACTCGGGGAGGGTCACCGTGGCCCGTACGGTGAGCCGGTTGCCGGTGTCGGCGGGCACCGCCCAGTACAGGTAGTCGCCGGTGGACGCCGAGGCGGTGGCCTTCTGGCCGGGCCGGAACAGGGCCGCGGTACGGAAGCCGGTGCCGGCCTCGGTGGGCGCGGAGCCGTCCTTGCCGGTGGCCTTGCCCGCGCTGGGCGCGAGGCTCGGGGCGGCGACGGCTGCGGCCGCCGGGGCCAGGAGGGCCGCGCCCGCGAAGAGGGCGGCGGCCAGGGTGCGTACGGTACGCATCAGTTGGTCCTCCAGACGGAGATGCGCCAGCGCGAGATCCAGCCCCAGACCAGTCCGGCGAGCAGGCCGGTGAGGACCAGCAGGCCGAGCAGCCACCAGCCGCGGCCGAGGCCGAAGGAGGCGACGTCGGAGCCCTCGTCGGGGCCGTCGACCAGGTCGACGGTCAGCTCGACGGGCATGCCGGGGGCGGTCTTGACGGCCGGTCCGGCGGAGAAGGAGTTGCTGACCTGGAGGCAGACGGTCTCGGGCTTGTCCTCCTCGTCGCCGTCCGCTTCGGCCTTGGGGTAGCGCAGGCCGGTGGAGATCACGTCGGTGCGGCCGTCGCCGGCCTCGGAACCGCGGACGATCTCCCGGCCGTGCACGGTGGTCGCGCGCAGCAGGACCCCGTAGTCGTTGTTGACGGCCCGGTCGGCGCCGATGCTCACCGAGGCGCGCAGCTCCTGGCCGGGACGGACGTCGACCTTGTACCAGCGGTGCTCGCCGAAGGTCTCGCGGTCGCTGTAGAGGCCGGCCTTCAGCGCCGGGGCGTTCTCGCAGCTCTTGGCGCCCTCGGTGGCCACCGGGGTGGCGACGGGGTCTGCGGCCCGGACGACGAGCTGTCTGACCCTGCCGGAGAGTTCGGCGGTGTGCGCCACGGAGGTGTAGGTGCCTCCGGTGGCCTCGGCGATGCAGGTCAGCTGAGCGCGGGTCTTGGCGTCGGGGACGAGGCCGAGGGTGTCCACGACGAGGTGGATGCCCTTGGCGGCGATGTCACGGGCCACCTCGCAGGGGTCGAGCGGGGCGCAGGTGTCCTCGCCGTCGGTGATGAGCACGATGCGGCGGGTGGCGTTGCCGCCGTCCAGGTCCTGGGCGGCGGCCTGGAGGGCCGGGCCGATGGGCGTCCAGCCGGTGGGGGCGAGGGTGGCGACGGCGGTCTTGGCCTCGGTGCGGTCGACCGTGCCGACGGGGTAGAGCTGCTTGGTGTCCTTGCAGCCGAGCGCCCGGTCCTCGCCGGGGTAGGTGGCGCCCAGGGTCCTTATGCCCAGGCGGACTTCTTGGGGTACCGCGTCCAGGACCTCGTTGAAGGCCTGCTTGGCCGCGGCCATGCGGGACTGGCCGTCTATGTCGTTGGCGCGCATGGAGCCGCTGACGTCGAGCACGAGCTCGACCTTGGGCGGCTCCTTGGCCGGCCCGTCGGCAGCGGCGGCGGTCTGCGGGAAGAGCCCCGCGGTCAAGGCGACGAACAGGCCGCAGGCCCCGGCCGCCAGCCGTTTTCTTGTGATCATCGCCGGATCGTATTGAGGATCGGCGGGGCAGTCCAAACCGTGCGCCGGTGACCGCCGGTGACCGGCGGTCCGCCCCCGCCGGGCGGGGCGGCCGGGCCGGGGCGGAGTCCTGACGGTGGGCTACCAGCGCACCGGGAGGCGGCTCACCCCGTGCATCAGAGCGCCGGGGAGCCATTCCAGCGGGCCGCCGTCCGGGTCCACTGCCAGGTGGGGGAAGCGTTCCAGCAGGCCGCGGACGGCGATGCGGCCCTCCATCCGGGCCAGGGGGGCTCCGATGCAGAAGTGCAGGCCGTGCCCGAAGGCCAGGTGGCCGCCCGCGGGGCGGCGGATGTCGAACACGTCCGGCTCGGGGAAGCGTTCGGGGTCGCGGTCGGCGCCGGCCAGCGAGATCAGTACGGCCTGGCCGGCGGGGATGACCACGCCGCCGATCTCCACGTCCTCGCCGGTGTAGCGGTAGGTGGTGTTCTGCACCGGGCCGTCGTAGCGGAGCATCTCCTCGATGGCCCCGCCGAGCAGTCCGTCGTAGTCGGCGCGCAGGGCGGCCAGCTGGTCGGGGTGGGCGAGGAGGGCCCGTACGCCGTTGGATATGAGGTTGACGGTGGTCTCGTGCCCGGCGACCAGCAGCAGGAAGGCCATGCCGATCAGTTCGTCGGGGGACAGCGAGTCGCCGTCCTCGTCGCGGGTGCGGATCAGCGCGCTGAGCAGGTCCTCGCCGGGGGACTCGGCCTTGGCCTTGACGAGCTCCGCGAGGTAGACGCTGAGCTGCTGGTGGGCGCTGTTGTCCAGGGCGCCGGGCTTGGGGGCGACGACCTCCTGGGACCACTCGCGGAAGCGCTCGCGGTCGAGGTCGGGGACGCCGAGCAGTTCGCAGATGACCGTCATGGGCAGCGGGAAGGCCAGGTCCCGGATCAGGTCGCCGGCCCGTTCGGGGCGGGCGGCCATGGCGTCCAGCAGTCCGTCGGTGATCTGCTGGACGCGGGGCCGCATCGCCTCCACCCGGCGGGCGGTGAACTCCCGGGCGACCAGGCGGCGCAGCCGGGTGTGGTGGGGCGGGTCGGACTCGAGCATGTTCGCGTTGGCGGCGGTGGGCTCGATCCCCGGGAACAGGTCCGTGGCGTGCCAGTCCTTGAGCAGGCCCGGGTGGGTCAGCGCGGCGCGGGCCTCCTCGTAGCGGACGACGAGCCAGTACGGCTCGTTCAGGCGCGTGTTCGGGCCGCTGACCAGGTGCACCGGTCCCGCCTCGCGCAGCCGCGCGAAGAAGGAGTGCGGGTCGGCGTCGAAGTCCGGGCTGAGGGGGATGATGTCGGATACAGGCATCTCGCCACAGTACGACGGCCAACTCGCCCTCCGCCCAGGCGAATCCGGCCACTCGCCCCCGCGAGTGGCCGGTCCTCGACGGTCAGGCCGCGTGCTCCCCGAGCCCGGCCGGGAGCCGGCCGGTGTGGACGACACCCAGGTGCTGGGTGGCGCGGGTGAGGGCGACGTAGAGGTCGCTCGGCGGGAACTGCGCGGGCTCGGCCACGATCACCGTGTCGAACTCCAGGCCCTTGGCCTGGCGCGGGTCCAGCAGGACCACGGGCCGGGTGAGGTCGGGCTCCTCCCCCGCCCGTACGCCGGGCAGCGCGGCGGCCAGCCGGGGGTGCAGGGGGCGCGGGGCGATGACCGCGAGCCGTCCCTCGGCGGGGGCGGTCTCGCGCACGGCCTCGGCGACGGCCGCGGGGAGGTCGGCGCTCTCGCGCACCCGGGGCCGTGCGCCGGTGGAGCGCACCGAGCGGGGCGGTTCGAAGCCGGGGTGGTGGTGGCGCAGCACGGCGGCGGCGACCTCCATGATCTCGGCCGGGGTGCGGTAGTTGACGCCGAGCCGGACGCGCTCGAAGCGGTCGCCCACGTACGGGTCGAGGATCCGCTTCCAGGAGCCGCAGCCCGCCTCGTCACCGGTCTGCGCGGGGTCGCCGACGAGGGTCATGGAGCGGGTGGGGCAGCGACGCATCAGCAGCCGCCAGGCCATCTCGGACAGTTCCTGCGCCTCGTCGACGATGACGTGCCCGAAGGCCCAGGTCCGGTCGGCGGCGGCGCGTTCGGCGGTGGTGCGGTGGTCGGCCTCCTCGTGCCGTTCGGCCATCCGCTCGGCGTCGATGACGTCGTGGGCGGCGAGGTACTCGTTCTCCATGTCCTCGAACTCGTAGGACTCCGAGCCCAGGGAGAGGTCGAGGACGCCCTGGGCGTAGGCGATGCGCTCCAACCGGTCGCGTTCGGCGGCGGCCCGCTCGGCGCTGTCGTCGACGCCGAGGAGTTCGGCGGCCTCGTCGAGGAGCGGGACGTCGGCGGGGGTCCAGTCTTCGGCGGCGCCGGCGGGGCACCGGATCAGGGCGGCGTCCTCCTCGGACAGGTGGGTGGGGTCGGCGAGGAAGTCGGAGACCAGCTGCCGGGGGGTCAGGCGGGGCCAGAGGGTGTCGATGGCGGCGTGCACGCCGGCGCTGGTGGCGATCTCCTTGCCGAGCTGGGCGACGTCGTCCGGGCCGAGGAGGTTGGGGCCGCCGTAGGGGTCGGCGCCGAGCCGGTCGGCGAGCTGTTCGGTGAGGGCGTCGATGACGGAGAAGGCGAAGTAGGGGCGGGCCAGGTTGTGGGGCAGGCCGGTGCCGCGGGCCCGGTCGCGGGCGGCGTGGGCCATGGTGCGGTCCAGCAGGAGCGTGCCGTAGTCGTCGTGGTCGATCTCCAGGGCGGGCTCGGGGACGAGGTCGTGGTCCTCGCCGCTGCCCGCGGGGACGCCCTCGGGGAGGGTCTGCCGGTCGGCGACGGCCCGGGCGAGGACATCGGCCATGGCGGCGCGGCCCTTGACCTGGGCGGCGCCGGGACGGTCCGTGCCGGTGGCGTGGACGCCGGGGAACAGGTCGCCGGGGGCGGCCAGGAGCACGCCGGTCTCGCCGAGGGAGGGCAGGACCTCGCCGATGTAGCCGAGGAAGGCCGGGTTGGGGCCGACGATGAGCACCCCGCGCTTGCCGAGGAGCTCGCGCTGGGCGTAGAGGAGGTAGGCGGCGCGGTGCAGGGCCACGGCGGTCTTGCCGGTGCCGGGGCCGCCTTCGACGACCAGGACGCCCTGGTGGGGGGAGCGGATGATGCGGTCCTGCTCGGCCTGGATGGTCTGCACGATGTCGTGCATGCGGCCGGTGCGGGCGGCGTCGAGCGCGGCGAGGAGCACGGCGTCGGCGTCGGCGCCCTCGTAGCCGGTGCGTTCGGTGTCGGCGAGGTCCAGGATCTCGTCGTGCAGGGCGGTGACCTCCCGGCCCCGCGTGGTGATGTGGCGCCGGCGGCGCAGGCCCATGGGGACGTGGCCGGTCGCGAGGTAGAAGGGGCGGGCGGCGGCGGCGCGCCAGTCGAGGACGAGGGGGGTGCGCTCGGTGTCGTCCCGTCTGATTCCGATCCGGCCGATGTGGTGGTCGCGGCCGTCGGAGAACTCGAGGCGGCCGAAACAAAGGCCGTGCTCGGCGGCGTTCAGCGCGGAAAGCAGTCCGGACTGCTCGGCGACCATCACATCGCGTTCCAGCCGTGCCTGCAATCCGTTGCCGCTCTCGGCGAGGGCGCCCTGGACGGCGCGTTCGGCCTTGTCCCGCAGGTCTTCGAGGCGCGCGTAGAGCATGTCGATGAATTGCTGCTCGCTCTGGAATTCCTTGTTTGACAATTTCGCTCCCTGCGCGATACGATGCCCCTGCAAAGCTTCCTCACGCCCACTTTCAAGTCTAGGCGTGAATCATCGAATATACGCAGACGCACGCCCCGGACGTCAATTCGTCCGGGGCGTTTTCCGTATTCCCGCAGGTCTCCCCGGCCTGGGGGAGGGGCCCTGCGGGAGGGGGTCAGCGGAGGTCGAAGCTGACCGAGGAGGCCTTGTCGTTCATGCCGTCGCCGACGTAGGCGTTGTAGCCGTAGTAGGTCTGGTGGGCACCCCGGAAGTCGTTGTGCTCCCAGAGGGTGATCGGGCAGGTGATGCCCTGGGCCGAGCTCACCGTGTCGTTCCACCCCCACTGGGAGAGGTTGTTGAACTCCGGGTAGCGCCAGTTGCAGCCGACGCTGCCGCGGAAGGTGAACTCGCTGCCGCCCGAGTTGGCGTCGCTCCAGATCTTGCCGAGGTCCTTGTACTCGGCCTGCGCGCCCAGTTCGGCGGCCTGGGCCTTCGTGGCGAAGCAGCCGCCCTCGCCGGTGTCGACGACGTAGGTGCAGAACTTCGGGGCCTTGGGGGCGGGCTGCGGGCTCGCGGCGGAGGCCGGCGTGGCGGCCGCGGCCAGCACGAGGGCCGCGGCGGCGAGGGCGAGGGAGGACCGGATCATGCGCATGGCTGCTGCTCCTCATATCGGTGCATACGAAGGTGCAAGGGATGGATAGTGCGCTCGGTTCACCGGGGGAGCTTTGGGAACTGAAGCGCGACAGCAGCCAACAACCCGCCATAACCACCCGTCCAGGGCACGCAGTTGCCCATGGCATGTTTCGTACGGCGCGTTGCGCGCGCCGGCTCCGCCGGCGGCTGGCGCGATCACGGCGCGCGGCGGAGGGCCCGGCCCGGGGTACGGGCGGGCGCCGGGCAGCGGCGGTTGGTGCGGCCGGGGCGCGGGTGGCCGAAGCCGCCCGCACCCGCCGCACCGGGGCCCGTCCGGCCGAATGTCCCGATACGGGCGAACGGCGCCGGCGGGGGCACCCGTACGAGGCAGGGGGTTCGTGTCATATGAGGCGATATGCCGTTTATCTTCTAGCATGGCGGTCCTCCCGCGCCCTCACGTCCCGGGCGTCGCACACCGAGGAGCGCGTCCCATGTCCCGAACAGCCCGCCGGTCCGCCGCCGCCTCCGCCGCCCTGTCGGCCGCGCTGGCCGCCGCCCTGGCCGCGAGCGCGTTCCTCTCCGCGCCGGCCGCCTCGGCCCACGGGGCCGGGCCCGGAACCGAGCCCGGCCAGGGCCACGGCCAGGGCCATGAGCACGCCGACGCCACCACCGACGCCGAAGCCGCCTTCATCGGCGCCGACCACGCCCGGGCCCACGCCGAACGGCGCAGCGCCGCCGCCGGGGCCGCCGAGTACCCGCAGGCCACCCGCACCGCGAGCCTCGCCGCGCTGACCAGGTCCCAGGCCACGGCCAACAAGGCTTTCTCCGCGGCCCGGGACGGCCGGTTCGCGGAGTTCTTCACCTCCCCCGACTTCGGCGTCCACGTCGCCCAGCTCCCCACCGGCAAGGTGCTGCTCTTCTCCTTCGAACGGGTCGAGGTCAACCCCACCAAGGAGACCGGCCCCACCGACCGCATCGGCCGGACCAACGCGGGCCGCGCCTTCCTGTGGGACCCGGCCAGGGGGACGGGGGCTCGGGCCTTCAAGGAGGTCCGCCCGCCCACCGTGCTGATGCCGGACGGTACCTACGTCCCGCGCCCGGCGCCGTTCTTCTGCGCGGGGCACGCCTTCCTGCCCAACGGGATGCTGGCGGTCTTCGGCGGCAACGCGGGCGGCAAGGGCGGCAGCGGGGCGAAGCTGTCCTTCGTGTTCGACCCGTGGACCGAGACCTGGTTCCGCAACCGGGACATGTCCGTGGGCCGCTGGTACCCGTCGGTGGTCACCGGCGCCGACGGCCGCCAGACCATCATGTCGGGCCAGTCCGAGCGCGGTACCGGCACCCCCACCCCGGTGGTGGAGCGGTTCCCGGCGAAGGGGCTGCCGGTGCCGTGGCGGACGTACGACATCCCGGCGGGCATGGCCGTGGAGCGGTTCCGGGCGGACGCGCCCTTCCGCAACGACTACCCGCACCTGTTCTCGCTGCGCGACGGCATGATCTACGGGCTGGGCCGCGACGCCGACCAGCAGTGGCTCTTCGACCCGGTTGCGGAGAACCGCACCGCCCTGCCCCGGCGCCCGGCGGACTTCCGGGGCTACGGCTCGGCCGTACCTCTCCCGGCGGGCCTGCGCGGCCCGGACTCGGTCCTCGTCCTCGGCGGCGACCCGCACGACCCGAACACCTACAAGCTGTCGGGCGGACGCTGGAGCACCGAGCGGCCCCGGGCCTTCGGCCGCACCCAGGACGACACCCTGATCCTCCCGGACGCCACCCTGCTCACCGTCAACGGAGCCCTGAGCACCCGCGACTACGGCCACGGCCCGTTCAACCCGAAGGCCGACCTCAAGTACCGGCAGACGGAACTGCGCGACGCCCGCGGCCGCTGGCGGCTGGGCCCGGCCCAGCGGCTGCCGCGCGGGTACCACTCCAACGCGCTGGTGATGCCGGACGGGCGGGTGATGGTGACCGGCGACGAGCTCCAGCAGATCGCCAACGACCCCGACATCCGCGACGCGATGGACGGCAGCATCGAGATCTACGAGCCCGCCTACCTCCACCAGGGCGGCACCCGCCCGGCCCTGGACCGGGTCCCCGGGGGCGAACTCGCGCACGACGCCCTCTTCGAGGTCCGCAGCCGGACCGCCTCCGCCGTCCGCCGGGCCGTCCTGCTGGCGCCGACGACGGTCACCCACGCCGTGAACACCAGCCAGCGGCACCTGGAGCTCGCGGTCACCGCGGTCCGGGGCGAGACGATGACCCTGCGCGCCCCGCGCAGCGCGGCCGACGCCCCGCCCGGCTACTACATGCTCTTCCTGCTGGACGGGCGCGGGGTGCCCAGCACCGCCCGATGGGTGAAGCTGGGCCACCGGTAGACCACGGGAAGGCCACCGGCAGACGGCCGCCCCGCCACCGTCCGGCCGCATCGCCCGGACGGCTGTGGACAACCGCCGTCCGGCGCGACACGCCCACGTTCGGCCCCGTAGCGTCGTCAGCGTCGGGCCCACAGGCCCGGCGGGCCCGGTCGGGCGAGGGGGAAACCTCCTGCTGAGAGGCCGTCACCATGCGAAGCGAAGACGCGATATCCAGCCTGCTCCGGGTCCACCGGGGCACCGCAGGCCCCGAGGAACTGGCCGCGATCACGGTCGTGGTCGCCTGCCTCGCGGGCCGGACCGGCCGGCGACCGGCCTCCCCGGCGCACGCCCCGGGGCACGCCACGGCGCACCGCCGCCCGCAGCCGCGGCCCGGGGGCCACGGCTGCTGGGCCGGGTGCTGGGCCTGCCGCTGAGCGGCCTAGGCGCGCCGCAGCACCCGGGTCAGCGCGTCCAGGAGCTCTCCGCGCGGATCCGCGCAGGCACCCTCCGCGCGCCAGGCGACGAACCCGTCCGGGCGGACGAGGACCGCTCCGTCGGCGGACAGTTCGTGGAGCTCCGCCCAGTCGGAACCGTCCGGCTGGACCAGGTCGGCGTCCGGGGCGGAGCCGACGGTGTAGGCGTCCAGGCGTGCGCCGAGCTCCCGCGCGACGTGGCCGGCGGCCTCCTTCCAGGGCGTGCCCGGGCTGCTGAGCAGCACGAAGGAGGTCTCGTACAGGTCGAGCAGGGAGACCCGCTGCCCGGCCCTCGTCAGCCACATGTGCGGGGCGCGGGTGCCGACGTCGCCCTTGAGGCGCATGGTCTCGGGGATGATCGGCCGGTCCGGGTCGCCGCCGACGACGGCGCCCTCGGGGTAGCAGTAGCCCATGGCGGTGGTGAGCACCCCGCTGCCCGGGCCGCCGCCCATGGTGGGCGGCGGCACGTACCCGGGGTGGCTGTGTTCGGCCGAGCGGGCGGAGGCACGTTCGCTGGTGGCCCGGGCGACGGGGAGCCGCTCGTCCTCGTAGGTGTGCAGCAGGCCGGGTCCGGCGGAGCCGTTCAGCACGGCGGCGATCTTCCAGGCCAGGTTGTGCGCGTCCTGGATGCCGGTGTTGGAGCCGAAGGCGCCGGTCGGGGACATCTCGTGCGCGGCGTCGCCGACGACGAAGACCCGGCCGACGGAGTACTGCTGCGCGACGCGCTCGGCGGCGTGCCAGGGGGCCTTGCCGCCGATCTCCACGTCCAGGTCCGGCACGCCGATGGCATTGCGGATCTGGGCGATGCAGCGCTCCTCGGTGAAGTCCTCCAGCGTCTCGCCGGTCTCCGGGTGCCAGGGGGCGTGGAAGACCCACTGGGTCTCGTTGTCCACCGGCAGGAGCGCGCCGTCGGCGCCCGGGCGCATCAGGTAGCAGACGATGAAGCGCAGGTCGCCCAGGAGGCCTGCGAGCCGCTCGGAGCGGAAGACGATGCTGACGTTGTGGAACAGCTCGCCGCTGCCGGCCTGCCGGATGCCCAGGGCCTCGCGGACGGGGCTGCGCGGCCCGTCGGCGGCGATCAGGTAGTCGGCGCGGACGGTGATGTGCTCGCCGGTTTCCCGGTTCTTCACCAGGGCGCTGACGCCCTCGGCGTCCTGGTCGAAGCTCATCAGCTCGGTGGAGAAGCGTACGTCGGCGCCCTGGGCGCGGCTCTGCGCGGCCAGGACCGGCTCGATGTTGTTCTGGCTGCACAGGCACCAGCCGGTGGGGCTGAACCGGGCGAGCGCCCCGGTGGGGTCGACGGCCTTGATGAGCCACTTGTGCTCGCCGCCGATCAGCGCCTGGGTCTGCAGAATGCCCTGGTTGGCCTCCAGGGCGGAGGCCTCCTTGCGGATGGCGGGTTCGACCCCGGCCGTCCGGAACAGCTCCATCGTTCGGGCGTTGATCCCGCGTCCGCGCGGGTGGACGGAGGTTCCGGCGTGCTTCTCGACCACCATGTGCCTGATGCCGTGGCGGCTCAGGAACAGCGAGGTGGAGAGGCCCACGAGGGAACCGCCCACGACGAGGACCGGTACGCGGACATCGGCATGCTCTTCCATCGGCTGCGGGCTCCTGTTTCGTGTGGGGGAAGTGCAAGGGGCAGTCGACGGCTTATGCCCCCGATCAGCCTTCTTGCCCGGGCGAGTCGCGTCTTGTCACCCGCTTGATCCGGAGATGTCGCGATCCGTACCCGGGCGGATGACGATGAGCGACAGCGGCGGCCCCTCCCGTCCGGACCGTCCGCGTCCGGTGACCGCGGGCCACGGGGCCCCGTGCGGCCGGGCAGTTGCCGCCGAATGACGCAGGGGAGCGCGTGCGCGCCGGCGTCCGTGCCCCCACGAAGGAGTGAGCAGATGACAACCACCCTGTCCGAACGGGTGTCGCAGTCCGCGTTCGACGGCTCGATGCTCCGGGTCGTCCTGCTGATGGACCTCCACGAGGGCGCCCAGCAGCGGTTCTTCGAGGCCTACGAGCGGCTGCGGCACGACATCGCCTCGGTGCCCGGGCATCTGGGCGACCAGCTCTGCCAGTCCTTCGAGAACCCCTCGCAGTGGCTGATCACCAGCGAGTGGGAGAGCGCGCCGCAGTACCTCGCCTGGGTCAACAGCGAGGAGCACGCCGAGCAGGTCAAGCCACTGGGCGCCTGCGCCCGCTCGATGCGCCCGCTGAAGTTCACGGTGCTGCGCGAGACCGGCCGGCGCTACGACGCCCCGCAGGCGGGGTTCGGCGGCCGGCTGCAGGAGGCGCCGCGGCTCGGTGAGGGCATCGTCCGGCACGCGCTGACCTTCACGGTCAAGCCGGGCAGCGAGGAGAAGGTCGCCGAGCTGCTGTCCTCGTACTCCTCCCCGGCCGCCCGTGTCGACGACCACACCCGGCTGCTGCGGACCTCCCTGTTCATGCACGGCAACCGGGTGGTGCGGGCCGTGGAGGTGAAGGGCGACCTCACGGCCGCGCTGCGGCACGTCGCGGAGCAGCCCGAGGTGCGGGCCGTGGAACAGGCCATCAACCCGTACCTGGAGCAGGACCGGGACCTGACCGACCCGGAGTCCGCCCGGATGTTCTTCATGCGCGCGGGCCTGCCGGCCGTCCACCACGTCGCCGCGCACGGCCCGCAGCCCGACCGGATCACCCGGCACGCGCTGTTCTACCCGGCCAAGCCGGGCTGCGGCCCGCTCGTGGCCCGGTTCCTCGCCCGCCAGGACGAGGAGGCCGCGAAGATCCCCACCAGTCCCGTGCTGAGCAGCAGCATCTTCCAGCGGGACGACGTCGTGGTCCGCCTGCTCGACGTCAGCGGGCCGGCCGACGGACGCTTCGCGGGCGGCTTCGGACTGGACGGCCCGCGCGGCGCGGCGGTGCTGGACCGGATGCTGGCCGGCGCTCCGCACGCCCCGTACCCCATGGACCTGATCACCGACCGCCGGGCTCCGGCGCAGTCCTGAACCGGCCGGGCGGCGGCACCCCGCGCGGGTGCTCGCCCCGGCGCCGTGCACCACCCCCACCCCCACCCCCACCGGCAGCCCGTGAGAGGGCTCCGGTCCGCCAGGAGGAAGTCCGCTGTGACCAAACATCACCCGCGCATCGTCGACCTCAGCGAGACCCAGCCCAACCGCAGGCGCGGAGGTGACCTGCGCGCCGTCCTCACCCCGACCTCGGTGGGCTCGACCAGCGGTTTCATGGGGCTGGCGGTGATGGCCCCGGGCGAGTCGATCGCGGAGCACTACCATCCGTACTCCGAGGAGTTCGTGTACGTGGTCGCCGGCACGCTCGAGGTCGACCTCGACGGGGAGACCCACCCGCTGCGCACGGACCAGGGGCTGCTGGTCCCGCTGAACATGCGCCACCGGTTCCGCAACGTCGGCGGCACCGAGGCACGGATGGTCTTCCACCTCGGTCCCCTCGCCCCCGATCCGAAGCTCGGGCACGTGGACACGGAGGAGGCCCCGAACCCGGACGCCACCGCCTGGGCGGAGCGCCCTCCGGAGCGGACGGGGGCCGTCTCGTGACCGGCCGGCGGGTGGCCGTCACGGGGGTGGGGGTGGTGGCCCCCGGCGGCATCGGCGCCCCCGC
This sequence comes from Streptomyces katrae, assembly GCF_002028425.1. Taxonomy (GTDB): domain Bacteria; phylum Actinomycetota; class Actinomycetes; order Streptomycetales; family Streptomycetaceae; genus Streptomyces; species Streptomyces katrae_A. Next base: position 794,304 of record NZ_CP020042.1, read on the forward strand.
CTTCTGGGACCTGCTGTCCAACGGCCGTACGGCGACCAGGGGCATCACCCTCTTCGACCCGGACGGGTTCCGCTCCCGGATAGCCGCCGAGGTCGACTTCGACCCTTCCGAGCACGGTTTCACCGAGGACGAGGCGGCGCGGGCGGACCGGTACATCCAGTTCGCCCTGGTCGCGGCCCGCGAGGCGGTGGCCGACTCCGGCCTGGAGCTGGACGGCGAGAGCGCCTGGCGCACCGGCGTGTCCCTGGGCACGGCGGTCGGCGGCACCACCCGGCTGGAGCACGACTACGTGGACGTGAGCCAGCGGGGCGCGTGGTGGGACGTGGACCACCGCCTCTCCTCCCCCTTCCTGCACCGGGCCTTCACCCCCGCCACCCTCGCCTCGGCGGTGGCGGAGCAGACCGGGGCGCGCGGTCCCGTGCAGACCGTGTCCACCGGCTGCACCTCCGGGCTCGACGCCGTCGGGTACGCGGTGCACTCCATCCAGGAGGGCCGGATGGACGTCTGCATCGCGGGTGCCTCCGACTCCCCCGTCTCCCCCATCACCGTGGCCTGCTTCGACGCCATCAAGGCGACCTCGGCGAACAACGAGGACCCGGCGCACGCCTCGCGGCCCTTCGACGCCGACCGGGACGGTTTCGTCCTCGGCGAGGGCGGGGCCGTGCTGGTCCTGGAGGAGCTGGAGCGGGCGCGGGCCCGCGGCGCGCGGATCTACTGCGAGATCGGCGGCTACGCCACCTTCGGCAACGCCCACCACATGACCGGGCTGACCGCCGAGGGCCTGGAGATGGCCCGGGCGATCGAGACGGCGCTGGCCCAGGCCCGGGTCGACGCCCGGGAGATCGACTACGTCAACGCGCACGGCTCCGGCACCAAGCAGAACGACCGCCACGAGACGGCGGCCGTGAAGCGGGTGCTCGGGGACCACGCCTACAAGACGCCGATGACCTCCATCAAGTCCATGGTGGGGCACTCGCTCGGCGCCATCGGGGCGATCGAACTCGCGGCCTGCGTCCTGGCGATGACCCATCACGTGGTGCCGCCGACCGCGAACTACGAGACCCCCGACCCGGAATGCGACCTGGACTACGTGCCGCGCACCGCGCGCAGGCACACCCTGCGCAACGTGCTGTCGGTGGGGAGCGGCTTCGGCGGCTTCCAGTCCGCCGTGGTCCTGACCCAGCCCAAGGAGGTACGCGCGTGAAGAGCCGTACTGCCGGTCCCGTGGCGGCCGTCACCGGTATCGGGGTGGTCGCGCCGAACGGGATCGGCGCGGAGGCCTTCTGGAAGGCCACCCAGGCCGGGGCCAGCGTCCTGGACCGGGTGACCCGGCAGGGCTGCGAGCACCTTCCGGTGCGGGTGGCGGGCGAGGTGCGGGGTTTCGACCCGGGCTCGCTGGTGGAGGAGCGGTTCCTGGTCCAGACGGACCGCTTCAGCCACTACGCGCTGGCCGCGGCCGACCTCGCGCTGGAGCACGCCCGGCTGGGCCGGGCCGACTACGAGGACGACCCGTACGCGGTGGGCGTGGTGACGGCGGCCGGCTCGGGCGGCGGCGAGTTCGGGCAGCGCGAGCTGCAGCGGCTGTGGGGGCAGGGCCCCCGCTACGTCGGCCCGTACCAGTCGATCGCCTGGTTCTACGCGGCCAGCACCGGCCAGATCTCCATCCGGCGGGGGTTCAAGGGCCCGTGCGGGGTGGTGGCGAGCGACGAGGCGGGTGGGCTGGACGCCTTCGCGCACGCCGTACGGGCCATCCGGCAGGGCAGCCGGGCGATGCTCGTCGGCGCGACGGAGGCCCCTCTCGCCCCCTACTCGGTGGTCTGCCAGGTGGGGTACGAGGGGCTGAGCACCGCGGACGACCCGGAGCGCGCCTACCGCCCCTTCACGGCGAAGGCCTGCGGGTTCGTCCCGGCCGAGGGCGGTGCGATGTTCACCGTCGAGGAGGCGGCGACGGCCGCGCGGCGGGGGGCGCCCGTCCGGGCCCTGGTGGCCGGGCACTGCGCCACCTTCACCCCGCCGGGCCGCCCGGGCGACTCCGAAGGGCTGGCGCATGCCGTCCGCGGTGCGCTGCGGGAGGCGGGCTGCGCTCCGGAGGAGGTGGACGTGGTCTTCGCGGACGCCCTGGGCACGCCCGAGGCGGACGCGGCCGAGGCCGCGGCGCTGCGGTCGGCGCTGGGGGCCCACGGGTCGAAGGTGCCGGTGACGGCGCCCAAGTCCGGTACCGGGCGGGCGTACTGCGCGGCCGGGACCCTGGACGCGGCCGCCGCGGTCCTGGCGCTGGAGCACGGCGTCGTGCCGCCCACGCCGAACGTCTTCGACGTCTGCCACGACCTCGACGTGGTCACCGGCAGCGCCCGCGTCGCCCCCCTGCGGACCGCGCTCGTCCTGAGCCGCGGCCGGATGGGGTCCAACGCGGCACTCGTCCTGCGCAAGGGGCCTTGAGTCCGGCGCGCAGTGATCCGTACCCGGTTCCTCAGGGCCGCGCGGGCGACCGGCCGGCGCGGAAGCAGGAGAGAGAAGGCACGATGTCCGACCGACTGACCATGGAAGAGCTGGCGACCCTGATGAAGGGCGCCGGCATCACCGTCGACCCCGCCGAGCTGACGAGCCGTCCGGACTCGCGGTTCGACGACTACGGCCTGGATTCGCTGGGCCTGCTCGGGATCGTGGGCGAGCTGGAGAACCGGCGCGGCCGGGCGCTTCCCGCGGACGCCGACCGCTGCAAGAGCCCGCGCGAGTTCGTCGACCTCGTCAACAACAGCCTCATGACAGGAGCCTGAGATGCCCGGTCACACCGACAACGAGATCACCGTCAAGGCGCCCGTGGACGTCGTCTGGGACGTCACGAACGACCTGCCGAACTGGCCCGAGCTGTTCAGCGAGTACGCCTCCGTCGAGATCCTGGAGCAGGCGGGGAACACCACCCGGTTCCGCCTGGCCATGCACCCCGACGAGAACGGGGTGGTGTGGAGCTGGGTCTCGGAGCGGACGGTGGACCGCGCGGGGCTCACGGTGAAGGCGCGCCGGGTGGAGACCGGCCCGTTCGCGCACATGAACATCCACTGGGAGTACGGCGAGGTGCCGGGCGGGACCCGGATGCGGTGGGTGCAGGACTTCGCGATGAAGCCGGACGCGCCGATCGACGACGCGGGGATGACCGACCGCATCAACAAGAACTCCAAGATCCAGATGGAGCTGATCCGGGACAAGATCGAGCGGGCGCACCGGGCGAAGGCCAAGTCGCCGGCGGGCCGGCCCTGATCCCCCCTCCCCCGCGTCGTCCCCCTCCCCGCCCCACCCGAAAGGCGACCCTCGATGCACCAAGCCCTCATCGTGGCCCGGATGGCGCCCGGTTCCGCGCCCGACATCGCCCGCCTGTTCGCCGCCTCGGACGCCGGCGAGCTGCCGCACCTGGTCGGCGTCCGGCGGCGCAGCCTCTTCCAGTTCGGGGAGGTGTACATGCACCTGGTCGAGTGCGACAGCGATCCCGGTCCGGCCATCGCGAAGGTCGTCGGGCACCCGGAGTTCCGTGACCTGAGCGACCGGCTCCAGGCGTACGTCAGCCCGCACGACCCGGAGACCTGGCGGAGCCCCAAGGACGCGATGGCCCACCGCTTCTACCTCTGGGAGCGGGACGCCGCCCGGTAGTCCGTACGGGTGCCCAAGCCTGCGCCGCTCCGCCGGGCGGCCTGGGCACCCACGGCCTGTGACGGGAGGAATTCGGCAGGTAGTTTTTGAATGAATACCTGACTGAATTGCCGTCAACAAGGTTCCACCTGTTATCTCGATTTTATAACGACCTCCCTTTATTGGCCTGGACCTTTTCCGCGCGACGCGCGTAACTCCCCTATTTTCAAAGCGACTTGACAGTTCATCAAATCCGGCCCGAAGGTAACGGATAGATTTCCCGGGCCCGGCTCCCGTTTGTCCGAATTCTCCACGGCGCTCGTCTGGCACGCTTCTGCGCACCCACTCCCCTGACCAGGACTTGAGGTGCGCATGACAGCACGACCCAAGGGCCGGCGCCGCCGGACCGACCAACGCCGCACACCGCGGAAGCTGATACTCCTGACCGCCGCGGCGGCGTCGGCGGCGCTGCTCGCGGGCGGTCTCGCCTACTCCCGCCTCGCCCCCGACGCCGGGGCGAGCACCCCCGCACTGGCCGGAGCCCCGGCCGCCGCCGCGGAGCCGGCCGCCGCACCGGCCCGCGACCAGGACCCGGCCCCGCTCGCGCAGAAGCCCGCGAACGAGGACGCCAAGGGCATGGTCTACGACGGCCTCGACACCGCCCCCAAGGGCGACCGCTGCGCCGGCGTCTACCGCACCCAGTCCGGCCTGTGCACCCACGGCCCCGACGCCCCGCCCAAGGGCGTCGACGTCAAGGCCGATGTCCCGCCCGTGGTCAACTCCAAGGCCGCGGCGGCCGATCCGGCCGCCCCCGCCTCCGCCGACCCGGCCGCCACGGACGGCGGCGGGCGTCCTCAGGACGCGCCCGCCGCCGACGCCCGCAGCCTCGCGCCGAGCGCCAAGGCCCCGGCCGCGCCGTCCGGCGGCCAGGCGGTCGCCACCGGCCCGGCCGGACAGACCGTCCAGTGCGACGGCGACGGCAGCACCGGCAACCGCATCCAGGTCGTCTACGCGCACGGCCCCGGCCGCGACCGCTACGCCGAGTACGCGGCCTCGTTCCGCAAGTGGGCCGTGGACGCCGACATGATCTACGCGGCCAGCGCCAAGGAGACCGGCGGCATCCGCCACATCCGCTACGTGACGGCCGCCGACTGCACCCCGTCGGTACTGGACATCGAGCTCCCGGACTCCGCGCTCGCGGAGTTCAGCGCCACCAACAACGCGCTGGCCGGCAAGGGGCTGAACCGTCGCGACCGCAAGTACATGATCTTCGCGGACACCCAGGTCTACTGCGGCATCGGCACCTTCAACGGCGACGAGCGCCACGGCCAGGACAACCTCAGCAACTTCGGCCCCTCCTACGGCCGTACCGACTCCGGCTGCTGGGGCGGCCACACCGCCGCGCACGAACTCGGCCACAACCTGGGCGCGGTCAACAACAGCGCGCCCAACACCAGCCGGGGCGCGCACTGCACGGACGAGTACGACGTCATGTGCTACTCGGACACGCCGTACTACCCGCAGATGCGCTACGTCTGCAACAACCAGGCGAAGGAGAACATCCTCGACTGCAACCACGACGACTACTTCCACACCAGCCCGCAGCCCGGCAGCTACCTGGCCACGCACTGGAACATCGCCGACAACCAGTTCCTGATGCGCACGGAGGGCGGGGACGGCACCGACCCGAACCCGGGGCCCTCCCCGAAGCCCACGCCTTCGCCCACCAAGAAGCCCTCGGGCGGACCGGTGGTGACGGCCGGACAGATCCAGCCGGACTCCGTGGTCCTGAGCTGGCCCCAGGTCGAGGGGGCCGCCTGGTACCAGGTCCTGCTCGACGACAGGCACCTGACGTGGGTCCAGTCCACCTCCCTGCGCGTCTACAACCTCCGCCCCGGCACCGCGTACACGGCGGCCGTCTCGGTCCGCGACACCTCGGGCCGTGACAGCGGCCCCGGCAAGGCCACGTCCTTCCGCACGGCCGACTCCGGCGGCGGCGCCACGACCACCCCGGGCACCCGCTACGTGCTCGGCAACGGCAGCAGCGGCATGGCCGCCGAACTGTGGGGCGGCCGCACCGCCGACGGGACGGTCCTGGTCGGCGGCCGGTCCAACGGCTACGCGCAGCAGCAGTGGTACTTCGACGACGCCGGCAGCGGCCTCGTGCGGATCCGCTCGGCGGTCTCCGGCAAGTGCCTGCAGCCCGGCGGTGCCCCGGCCGCGGGGATGTGGATCGCGCAGCAGCCCTGCGCGGCCGGCTCGGCCGCGCAGCGGTGGAAGCTCTCCTCGCGCGACGGCGCGGTGACCGTCTCCGACCCGAGCGGCGGGTTCGCCCTCGCGGTGAGCAACCGGCCCTATTACGGGGACTGGCTGCTCGAACTCCAGCGCGCGGACGGCCGTCCGGCGCAGGTCTGGACGGCCCGCAAGGCCGCCTGACCCCGACGACCGGCGGGCGGCCCTACTCCCCTAGGGCCGCCCGCCTTCCGTACCCCCTCCCGCACTCCACCTCATCTGGAGCACCGTGAGCACTCCGAGCACCGCCCCGGCCCGTATCCGGCACGCCGCCCTGCCAACCCTGACCGCGCACGCCCTCACCGCCCTGGCCCTGACCGCCGTCGCCGTCGTCGTCACGGCCGGGCCCGCCGAGGCCCACGGCGACACCCTGAACGTGGTGATCACCGGGGAGCGGGCCGGGCACGTCACCGCCGACGTCACCTGGGAGAACGACGGGGACGCCGTCGAGGAGGCCGTGGCCGCCACCGTGAACGCCGTCAGCGCCGACGGCAGCCGAACCGAGGGCCCCTGGAAGCTGGTGCGCGATCCCGGCCGTGCGGCGGGCTGGACCACGGCCGAGACGCTTCCGGCCGGCACCTGGACGGTCACCGTGGAGGCGGGCTTCCCCTCCCTGGGCCGCGCCCGCAAGGAGATCGGCGTCCCGGTGACCGACCCGGCGCCCGCCCCCGCCTCCTCCGCACCCGCCTCCCCCACGGCCCCGCCTCCGGTGGTCGCGGCGGGCCCGCCCGCCCCCTCCGCCCCGCCCGCCTCCACGGCTTCGGCGGATCCGGCGCCGGGCGGCGTCTCCACCGGCTGGTGGACCACCGCCGGCGTGGCCGGGATCGCCCTGCTGGGCGCGGCGGCCGGGATCCTCCTGCGCCGCGCCCGCCGCCGCTGACGGAGTGTCGCCCCGCCCGGCAGGGCGGGGCCTTGCATGGTGGTTCCGGCAGCGGATCGCCACGGACACCGCTACGGACTACGGCTGGGGACGGCACATGAAGGCCACGGAGGTACTCGCGGACGGCTTCGGGCGGATCCGGGAGGTGGTCCACGAGACGGTGGGCGGGCTCACGGCCGAGCAGCTCAACGCCCGCCCCGACCCGGAGGCGAACTCGATCGCCTGGCTCGTGTGGCACCTGACCCGGATCCAGGACGACCACGTGGCCGGCGCCGCGGGGCAGGACCAGCTCTGGCGGTCCGCCGGCTGGGCCGACCGCTTCGCCCTGCCGCTGCCCGTCGCCGACCACGGCTACGGGCACACGGCGAAGCAGGCCGGGAGCGTCCGCGTCGACTCGGCCGAACTGCTGCTGGACTACTACGACGCCGTGCACGGGGCCTCCCTGCGCTTCGTCCGCGCTCTGGCCGCCGCCGACCTGGAGCGGATCGTCGACGAACGCTGGGACCCTCCGGTCACCCTCGGGGTCCGCCTCGTGAGCGTCCTGGCCGACGACCTCCAGCACGCGGGCCAGGCGGCCTACGTACGGGGGCTGCTGGAGCGACGCTGAGCCAGGGGCCCCGGCATGCTCCGTATTACGGAAAACACTTTCCGCGATGCGATAGGTTGTGGCTCCGGTGCGGCCCCGCACCGCTGACCCGCAGCTGGAGGAGAGAAGATGAGCGAGAGTCGCGTCGCCCTGGTCACCGGTTCTTCCTCGGGGATCGGAGCCGCCGTCGCCGAGCGGCTGGCCGCCGAGGGGATACGTGTGGTCGTCAACTCCGCGCGCAGCGCGGAAGCCGGCAAGGAGCTCGCCGCGCGGCTCCCGGACGCCGTGTACGTACAGGGGGACGTCTCCGACGCCGAGGACGCGCGGCGGATCGTGCGGACCGCGATCGAGGCCTACGGCCGGCTGGACATCCTCGTCAACAACGCGGGCGTGACCCGCTTCATCCCGCTCGGCGACCTGGAGGCCGCCGACGCGGCGGCGTGGCGGGAGATCTTCGACGTCAACGTGATCGGGGCCTGGCAGATGATCACCGCGGCCGTCCCGCACCTGCGCGAGTCCGGTGCGGGCTGCGTCGTCAACATCTCCTCGGTGTCCGCGACCCGGGCCCTGGGGAGTTCGGTCCCCTACGCCGTGAGCAAGGCCGCCGTCAACCACATGACCCGGCTGCTCGCCTCGCAGCTGGGCCCGTCGGTCCGCGTCAACGCCGTGGCACCCGGGCTGATCGACACCCCCTGGTACGAGGGCGCCGAGGAGGTCTGGGAGAGCTCCCGCGAGTGGATCACCGAGAACACCCCGCTGCGCCGGGTGGGCACGCCCCGGGACGTGGCGGAGGCGACGCTGTACCTGGTGGACGCCGCCTACACGACGGGGGACGTGCTCACGGTCGACGGCGGGCGGCACATCGTCTGACCGGCGCGGATCAGGGTGACGCGGCGCGGGAGACCGCGCTCGCGTGGCCGGCCTCCGCGTCCAGGTCCAGGGTGCGGCCGGCCGAGGGGTCGCGCAGGGCGTCCTCGGTCTCGCAACGGCCCGCGCCCGCCCGGCAGGTGACGCGGTAGCGGGTGGCCGTCGGGAGGGTGATCTCCAGACGGCCCGCGCCGACGTGGCCGGCGACCCGGTCCGGCGGGGCCGCGAAGGCGAGCTTCGCGTGACCGGAGTCGGCGCGGACGTCGGCCTGGGCGACGGCCAGCCCGGAGGCGTCCAGGGTGCCCGAGCCGACCCGGGCCCGCAGGGGGCCGCGCAGAGCGGCGAGGACCAGGGCGCCCGATCCCATGTCGGCGTCGACGGTGCCGGCGAGGCCGCTGACGGTGACCCGGCCGGAGCCGCCGGAGACCCTGACCGGCATCCCGGCGGGCACGGTCACCGCGAGACGGACCGAGCACCCGGTGCCGCTGGTGATCCCGAAGTCGCCCTCGGGGCAGCGCGGGGTCAGCTTCAGGGTGTCGCCGAGCCAGCTCTCCTCGACGGCCGGCTTGCGCCAGGACCAGGTCATGTCGGCCCGGTAGCCGACCGCCCCGTCCCCGCGCGGGGTGATCGTCACGTCCGACTCGCCGCCGACGACCTCCAGCGCGCCCACGGTCCGCCCGGCACTGCCGCCGGTCACCGTGGCGCTCTGCGCGCCGACGTCCGCCCGTACCTGCCAGCCGGCCGCCGCCACCACGAGGACGGCGCTCAGCGCCGCGGCCGTGTACCAGGCCAGGCGCGGTCCGCTCCCGGCGCCGGCGGCCGGGCCGTTGGGGCCGCTCACGAGGCACCGTCCAGGAACCGCAGGACGGCGAGGACCCGCCGGTGGGCCTCCGCGGCCGGGGGCAGGTCGAGCTTGGCGAAGATGTTGTTGATGTGCTTGGCCACAGCGCTCTCGCTCACCACGAGCCCGTCCGCGATCCCCGCGTTGGAGCGGCCCTCGGCCATCAGGGCCAGGACCTCGCGCTCGCGCGGGGTGAGCCGCTCCAGGGGGTCCGGTCCGCCGCGCCTGAGCAGCAGCTGGGCCACGACCTGCGGGTCGAGGGCGGTGCCGCCGGCCGCGACGCGGCGCAGGGCGTCGATGAACTCCTCGACGTCGGCGACGCGCTGCTTGAGCAGATAGCCGATGCCCGCGCCGCTCCGGGAGGACAGCAGGTCGGCCGCGTAGCGCTCCTCCACGAACTGGGAGAGCAGCAGCACGGCCGTGCCCGGGCTCTGACTGCGGATCATCAGGGCGGCCCGGACGCCCTCGTCGGTGAATCCGGGCGGCATCCGGACGTCGACGAGGGCGAGGTCGGGCCGGTGCTCCTCGACGGCGGCGAGCAGTCCCTCGGCGTCGCCGGTCTCGGCGGCCACCTCGAATCCGGCCATTTCCAGGACTTTGACAAGACCTATGCGCAGGAGGACGGAGTCCTCGGCGATCACAGCCCGCACGGCAGCTCCACGGTGACGACGGTCGGGCCCCCTTCGGGGCTGTTGATCAGAATGGTTCCGTCGACCGACCCTACGCGTTTGCGCAGGCCGGTCAGGCCGGTGCCGCCGGCCGGGTCCGCGCCGCCCACCCCGTCGTCGGTGACGACGACGCGCAGCAGGTCGCCTCGACGGCCGCCCGGGACCCGGGCGACGGTGACCGAACAGCGGCGGGCGCGGGCGTGCTTGGCGACGTTGGCAAGGGCCTCGGAGACGACGAAGTAGGCGACGGCCTCGATGGTGGGGCCGGGACGTTCGGCGAGGTCCACGGTGAGTTCGACGGGCAGCGGGGCGCGGGCGGCGATCCCGGAGAGCGCGGCGTCGAGGCCGCGGTCCTCCAGGACGGCCGGGTGCAGGCCCCGTACGAGGTTGCTGAGTTCCTCGATGGCCTCCTTCGCCTCGCGGTGGGCCTCGTCGATGACGGCCTTGGCCTCGGGCGGGAGTCCGGGGAGGGTGGCACGGGCGATGCCGAGGTTCATGGCGAGCGAGACGAGGCGCTGTTGCGCGCCGTCGTGGAGGTCGCGTTCGATGCGGCGGCGTTCGATGTCGGCTGCGTCGAGCACTCCGGCACGGCTCTCGGCGAGGTCCTCGACGCGCCGCTGGAGCTCGCGGGCCCGGTTGGGGCCGAGGAGGGAGGCGGCGGCGAGGGCGTCGAGCCGGGTCAGGAGCGCGGCCATCCAGGGTGCGGCGAGCAGCACGAGGACGCCGCCGGCGGTGAGGAGGTCGTACTGGCGGGTCCAGCCGAAGTCGGGGAGTTCGCCGTCGGAGGGGAGCATCCAGACCCAGGCGTACGCGGAGGCCGCGGCCAGGCCGCCGGCCCAGGTGAGCACGAGCGCGGCGGCGCCGAGGGCGGCGAGCGGGCTGACGGCGAGGTGGTAGGCGTACTGGCGCCGGGTGGCTTCGGAGCGCAGCCGTTCGGCCAGTCCGCGTACGGTCCGCCAGGGGTGGGTGTGGACGACGGGCGGCACGTCGAGTCCGAGCAGGACCCGGAAGCGGCTGCGCTGGAGCCCGGTCAGCAGCGGGCAGAGCAGAAGGGCGAGCAGGAGCGGGAGGCCGCTGCGGGCGGGGGTCGCGGTCAGCAGGAGGAATCCGGTGGCGACCGGCAGCGCGGGCGGGATCGCCGCGACGCTGAAAGCCGTGTTGCGCCAGGCCCAGGCCGACCACGGGGTGTGCCCCGCGATCCAGGTGTACGAGCGCTTCAGCGCGCTCCAAGTTGCCATACCCGTACGGTAATCGCACAGGTCAGGGTGGCCGCCACCACCCTGGTGCCCGGTGGGGGGTGTAGCTGGTGCCACCCCCGGTTCGGACGGTGGGGCTAGTGATCGTGAGGGCGCGGGCGGACACAGTGGTGGTGTGCCCGGCGGACGGACCGCCGGCCCGGAAGGAGACCCGCCGCCATGGCCCTCGCCGCCCCGCAGTTCCAGGTCCGCCGCCCCGCCGCCGCCCTGCGCACGGCGGCCGGCCGGCCGCGGTCCGGGTGGGCGGGCCGGGGGCTGCCCCGCCCCGCGACGGTGTTCACCGGGTGCGGGCTGGCGCTGCTGCCGTGGATGGTGGTGCTGGCGCAGACGATGCCGCGGACGGCCGGGGTGTCCCACTGGTCCACCGCCTGGATAGGCCTGGACGCGATGCTCGCGGCCGGGCTGACGGGGACGGGCCTGCTGCTGCGCACGGGCGATCCGCGGGTGGCGCCGGTGGCGGCGGCGACGGCGGCGCTGCTGGCGATGGACGCCTGGTTCGACGTCACGACCTCTCTGGGGACCGGCGAGCAGGGGCTGGCGCTGCTGCTGGCGGCCGGGGCGGAGCTGCCGCTGGCGGTGGCCTGCGCGGTGGTGGCCGCGCGGCGCACCGCCTGAGCGGCTCGGGCGGGCCGGTTACTCGATGACGAGCTCGACGGGGATGTTGCCGCGGGTGGCCTTGGAGTACGGGCAGACCTCGTGCGCCTGCTTGACGAGCAGGGCGCCGGTCTCGCCCTCCAGGGACTCGGGGAGCTCGATGCGCAGGGTGACGGCGAGGCCGAAGCCGGTCGCGTCCTGGCCGATGGAGGCCTCGGCGGTGACGGAGATGTCACCGGTGTCCACCTTGGCCTGACGGCCGACCAGGCCCAGCGCGCTGGCGAAGCAGGCGGCGTACCCGGCGGCGAAGAGCTGCTCGGGGTTGGTGCCCTGGCCGTTGCCGCCGAGCGCCGGGGGCATGGCGAGCGCGAGGTCGATCTGGCCGTCGGAGCTGACGGCGCGGCCCTCGCGGCCGTTGGCGGTGGCGACGGCGGTGTACAGCGCGTCCATCGGGAGGTCCTTTCAGAGGGGCGGGGCGGCCGGTGGCCGGCCCTCGACCACAAATAGAGCACACAATTCAGTTGTGCACAACTCAATCGCTTACAAGGCGGCTCGGGTAGACTGGCGCCCATGACGGAGCAGCCCATGACCGAGCCCGGCGACACCCTCCGCGACCAGGACTTCCTCCGCCTCGACGGGCAGATCTGCTTCGCGCTGGGCGCCGCGAACCGCGCCTTCGGCGGGCTCTACCGGGTCATCCTCAAGGACCTGGAGCTGACCTACCCCCAGTACCTGGTGATGCTGGTGCTCTGGGAGCACGGGACGATGCCGGTCAAGCAGCTGGGGCAGCACCTGCGGCTCGACTCCGGCACCCTCTCCCCCCTGCTCAAGCGGCTGGAGGCGGCCGGACTGGTCCGCCGCGAGCGCAGCACGCAGGACGAGCGGTCCGTGCACGCGGTGCTCACGGAGCAGGGCGCGGCCCTGCGGGAGCGCGCCGCGGAGGTGCCGCGCAGGATCGCGCGGGCCACCGGGTTCGAGCTCGCCGAGATCCGCGAGCTGCAAGAACGCCTGGGCCGCCTGACGGCCGCCCTGGACGCGGCCGTGGACTCCGTCGCCCAGGACTGAGCCGCGGCCTCAGGCCTCCGGCCGGCGCTCCATCGCCGGGCGCAGGCGCTCCAGCAGGGCGTAGAGGGTCGCACCCTCCGTCTCGTCCAGGGTGTCCAGCGCCCCGTGCGTGGCCTGCATCTCCTCGCGCACCCGCCGCATGGTCTCGCGGCCCTCGTCGGTCGCGACGACGTTCTTGACCCGGCGGTCCCTCGGCTCGGGCTCGCGCCGCACCAGCCCGCGCGCCTCCAGCCGGTCCACGATCCCCGTGACGTTCGAGGCGTCACAGGCGAGCAGGGAGGCCAGGCCGCGCATGGGCACCGGGCCGTCGAGCTGGGCCAGGACCTTGGCCTGGGTGGAGGTCAGCCCGTACCGGGCGGCCGCGGCGGCGAAGTCCCGCCACTGGGCCGTGCCGATGGCGGCGAGCAGTTCCAGCAGTTCCAGCTTGGCGGGGCGGTGCGTCGCGGTGGTGCTCATGGCTCGGACCCTACTCGAGGATCGTTGACATTATCAACCTTTTACTTGACCACCTTAAGCATCTCTGGCTACCTTCGGGGAAGTACTTGATGACATGAAACATCTGCGTCCTCAAACAACCGGGCGCAGGATTCCGAAGCACCGAAGCACTGAGAAGGTCCCCGCAGCCATGAGCTCCGCCGCATCCGCCCCCGCAGAAGGCAGGAGCAGGAACGAGACGGTCATCGTCTTCGCCCTGAGCCTCGCCGCCATGGTCGTGTCGATGATGCAGACCCTGCCCGTACCGATCCTGGGCCTGATCCGCAACGACCTCGGCACCACCACCGCCAACGTCAGCTGGGTGACCACCGCCACCCTGCTGTCCGCCGCGGTCTTCACCCCGCTGCTCGGCCGCTTCGGCGACCAGCACGGCAAGAAGCCCACCCTGGTGGCCGTCCTCGGCGTGATGGTCGCGGGTTCCGTGGTCGCGGCGCTCGCGAGCTCGCTGCCCCTGCTGATCCTGGGCCGGGTGCTCCAGGGCTCCGCCACCGCCATCTTCCCGCTGGCCCTCTCCGTCCTGCGCGAGGAGGTCCGCCCGCAGAAGCTGCCCGGCGCGATGGCGCTGGTCAGCGGCACCCTCGCGTTCGGCAGCGGCCTGGCGCTGGTCGCCACCGGCCTGCTGACCTCCGGCGAGAACGCCGACTACCGCAACGCCTTCTGGATGGCCACCGGCTTCGCCACGCTGGCCCTGCTCGCCGTCGTCTTCCTGGTCCCGGCGACCCGTCACAAGACCGGCGGCCGCACCGACTTCCTCGGCGCGCTGACCCTCGGCATCGCCCTGCTGCTGCTCCTGCTGCCCATCTCCCAGGGCCACGAGTGGGGCTGGTCCTCCGCCCGCACCCTGGGCAGCTTCGCCGGCGCCGCCGTCATGACGGCCGTCTGGGTCCTGGTCGAGCGCAAGGTCGCCGAACCGCTCGTCGACATGAAGATGTTCGTGCACCGCCCGGTGCTGATGGCCAACCTGGCCGGCATCCTCGTCGGGTTCGGCATGTTCGCGAACTTCCTCGGCGTCTCCTACCTGGTCCAGATGCCGCAGAAGCTCACCGGCTACGGCTTCGACGCCTCCATCCTGCGCGCCTCCGTCCAGTTCCTGCTGCCCGGCGCCATCGTCTCCCTGCTCGCCTCCCCCGTGGGCGGCCAGCTGGTGCGCCACCGCGGGCCGCGCCTGGCCCTCGCCGTCGCCGCCGCGCTCGGCGCCGCCGGCTTCGGGTGGCTGGCTCTCGACCACGGCCACACCGCCTCCGTGATCGGCGCGGGCGTCGTCGTCGGCGCGGCCGTCAGCTTCGGCTACGCGGCCATGCCCGCCGTGATCATGTCGAGCGTCCCGCACCACCAGAGCGGCATCGCCAACGGCATCAACTCCATCTCCCGCTCCACCGGCAGCGCGATCGGCAGCGCCATCGTCACCACGATCCTGGCGTCCAAGACGATCGAGCACCTTCCCAAGGGAGTTCCGCCGCTGCCCGCCGAGTCCGGGTTCACCCTCACCTTCTGGATCGGTGCCGCCGCGTTCGCGCTGGTCGCCGTCATCAGCTGGCTGGGGCTGCGCTCCGGCCACGGCCCGCGCGTCGTCGGAGGGGCCGCCGCCAGCGCCGCTCCGCAGAAGGCCGCGGAGACCGCCTCCGCCCGCTGACCCCACCTACGCCCCGCCCGCTGCCCCCGGTCCCGCACGGACCGGGGGCAGCGGCGTTTCCGGCCCGGAACGCCACTCGGCGACGGGGGGTGCACACCCGCGGCGAGGCGTTGTCAGTGGGGCTCGCTAGTCTCCCGACATACCGCAGCCCAGCAGGCGTTGAAGCCTTCCTCCGGGCTGCGCAAGACGGTTTCCGGACAGGCGGAGGGGCACGGCTGATGGCTTGGCTGGCGTTGGACGAGGGGTACGAGGTCTCCCTCGTGGAAGGGCGGGTCGCCGTACGGCGGCCCGCGGGGCGGCAGTTGAAGACGGTCCCCAAGGCGCTGCGCGACCACCCCGAGGTGGACCGGCTGCGCCGGCTCGCCGAATGGCTCGACCGGCACGAGGCCGCCTGCGTGGCCCAGGTGGACGCCTGGATGGTCTCCTCGCTGCCCGTGCCCACCGCCCTCCTGGCCCGGGTCTGGCGCGACGAGGCCTGGCAGGCCGCCCTGCGCGACCTGGCCGTCGTCGGTGACGCCGACCCCGACGAGGTGGGCTTCCTGCGCGACGCCACCGACGCCGGCGAGCTCAAGGTGGTCAACCTCGACGGCGAGACCGTACGCCTCTCCCCGCGCACGGTGACCCTGCCGCACCCGGTGCTGCTGCCCGACCTGGACGACGTACGGGAGTTCGCGGCCGAGCTGGACATCACCCAGCGCGTGGAGCAGATCCACCGGGCGACCTGGACCCGGCCCGAGGAGGTCAAGGCCTCCGCCACCGAGGTACGGGACTACGCGGGCGGCAAGTTCCCCTCCCGGTTCAGCCTCGCGGCCCGCGCCACCGGCCTCGGCTACCGCGTCTCCGGCGGCTACGCCACCTGCCGGGTCCGCGACACCGGGCGGGCGGTGGAGGCGGCCGTGTGGATCGGCGAGCCCTACTGGGAGGACGAGTCGGAGACCGGCGCCCTGAGCTGGCACGACGAGGAGGGCCGGGCCGTCCGGCTCGGCGAGGTCGGACCGGTGGCCTGGTCCGAGGGGATGCGGATGGCCGCGGCGCTGTACGCCGGGCGCAAGATCGAGGAGGGCGGGAACGCATGAGCACCGACACCACCGAGGCACTGGCCGGTACGGACACCGGCGCGGGGAGCACGAGCGCCGGACTCCTCGCCGCCGGCGCGGTCCTGCCCGAGGACACCGCGGACGCGGGCCCCGGGGCCGTCCCGCTGACCGCCCGGACGTACCGTCACCCGGCGCTCGGGGACGAGCGGGTCGTCGTCCGGCTGGCCGCGGCCGAGCTGGGCGCCGCCGAAGACCTCGCCGCGGGCTTCCTGGGCCTGATACCGGACGGCGAGCCCGCCGTCGTCGGCCTCGGCCGCCGGCAGGCGCTCGGCTTCCCCGAGTGGGTGCTCGTGCACCACCCCGAGGACGGGCACCACGCCCTCGCCCTGGTCCCGGAGCTGGACCGGCTGGCCCGGCAGGCGAAGACCAAGCCCAAGGCCGCCCTCGACGCCTGCACCGAGATCGCCGAGCGGCTCGCCGCCTCCCTCCCGCACTTCCTGCCCGTCTTCCACGAGCAGGCCGCGCGCGTCTTCCTCGCCGTCGAGAACACCACGTACGCGGCCCAGCTGTTCGGCCGGGCCCGGGCCGCCGAGGCCCGCTACGGCCTGGCCGTCGACGAGGACCGCCTCGACGCCGTCTTCCTGGAGTTCGCCCTGGCCGGCGCCCTGCCGGTGAAGGTGCTCACCGGCTACGGCAAGGAGCTCGCCCAGCGGGTCTCCCCCGCCGAGGCCTTCACCCGCTTCCGCCGCCTGTGCGTCCGCCGCACCTCGGGCGGGCTCCCGCCGTCCGCGCAGGCCACGACCGAGCTGCGGCGCCTGGCCCGAGCGGCCGGGCTGAAGGGCAACCTGCCCGAGCAGGAATACCTGGCCGAGCTGCTGCCGCTGCCCGCCACCCTGCGGGCGGCGGCCGGCTGGTGGAAGTCCCACCGCGCCGCGCTCATCGCCCTGGCCCGGGGGGTGCCGTCCGTACGGGGCACCCTGCTCGGCATGGTGCCGGGCGGTACCGGTGAGGCGGGCGAACTGTCCGTGATGTGGCTGGAGGTGCTGGAGGAGTCCGGCGCCACCGCCGGACTGGCCGACGACACCGTGCCCGAGGAGCAGCGCTCCCCCGACGGCACCGCGGGCTGGCTGGAGCGCTTCCACACCGCCCGGTACGCCGGCTGGGGCAACCCGCCCGCCGTGCCGGCCCTGCTGGAGCTCGTCACCCGCTGCGCCGGCCGGCTGCGCGCCGAACTGGCCCTGCCGGGCCGCGAGCAGGGCCTGCGCCTGGGCCTCCAGGACGTGAACCTGCTCGACCTGCTGCTCTCCCTCGGGCTTCCGGTCGCCGACCCCGAGGACGGCCCCCGGGCCCTGATGGGCCTGGAGGAGTGGAACCGGTCCGCCGAGCCGCGCGACCTGGTGGCGCTGTGCGCCGACGAGCGGCTGCGCCCCGCCTTCCTGCGCACCCTCAACCGGTTCAACAGCCACATGTCGGGCGGCCGCGAGACCGTGCGCCGGCTCGCCGTCACCCCCGGCAGCAGCCCGCTGATCGCCGAGTGGGTCCGCGAGGTGGCCGCCGAGTCCACGGCCTCGGCCCTGCCCGACCTGCCCGAGGCGATCCGCCGGCTGACCTGGCTGCCCGCCGAGGCCCTGGCGCTGGCCCCGGAGGAGGTGGGCAGGGCCGCCGCCGCCGACCTGGGCGAGGTCCTCGCCCGCACCCTGCGCGGCGGCCTGTTCGAGGAACTGGTCTGGCCGGCCTGGGAGAGCGCCGTCCGCGAGCTGACGCCCGGCCGCGGCCGCGGCCACCTGACCGTGATGGACGCCTGGCCGTACGTCATCGTCGCCAACTCCACGCAGGTGCGGGTCCTCGACGCCGACTCCACCGTGCTCACGCACGACCTGCGGGTACCCTCCGGCAACCACCGCCAGACCGGCTTCCACTACACCGACGGCGACCTGCTCGTCTTCTGGGCCACCTACAACGGCCCCGTCGAGGGCTACTGGCTGAGCGCCCCCGACGACGTGCTCACCCTGGACTCCTCGGCCACGTACTGGCAGATGCGCTCCGGGCACGCCTCGCTGCCGCTGGCCGGCGGCGGCCGCACCACCGGCCTCGGCGTGCTGCACCGCGGCGACAGCCGGATCCCGGCCGAACGGCCCGTCATCTCCGACGGGACCTCGTACTGGGCCTGGGACGGCGACGGCGAGCCCGGCGGCCGGGGCTGGGCCGAGTACGACCCCGCCACCGGGGCGACGGGACGTCGCTCGATGCCGGCCTTCCTCTCCGAAGCCCTGCGCGACCACCCCGGCGGCAGCAGCCTGCCCGACAACGTCGGCCAGAACTGGCTGCGGCCGGCGCCCGCCGTCGAGGGCTCCGTCCTGGGCACCTCCGAAGACGGCCTGCTGGGCTGGCGCGCCGTGCGCGTGCCCGGCCGGGGCTGGCACGGCTCCGACACCACCGGCGGCCGGGTCACCGTCCCCGAGGGCGGCGCCAGGCCGGAAGCGGCGGTCCGCCTGCCCGGCGACGAGCGGCCCCGCGCCGTGACGAGCGACTGGCGGACCCTGTCCCTGCGCGACCCCGAGGGAGCCGTCACCGCCCGGGTCACGGCGAGCCACCACGGCGCCCCGCTCGCCGCCGGCGGCGCGGAACTCCCGCCGCTCACCCACTGGTACTGCCTGCGCCCCCGCGACCCCGAGGGCTCGGCGGCGCTGCGCGCACTGGACGGCGCGGCCGCCGGAGCGCTGCTGAAGGCGGCCGGGGAGGCGGAGAAGCGCGAGGAGCTGCCTGCGCTGGTGCGCTCCGCCCTGCCCGCGGTCGGCGAGCCCGTGCTGATCGCCGGGGTGGTCGACGCGGTCCGCGCCGCGCTGGTCCAGCGCAAGGCCCTGGCCGGGGTCGCGCAGTCGCTGGCCGGCCGCCCGGCGGCCCCGCCGCGGCCGCGCGCCGTGCGCGGGCCCTCCGACCAGCTGCTCGACGCCGCCCTGCACGGGCTGACGGGCAACCCCTACCACCGCTACCTCGGCGGGGACCTCGACGCGACGTTCGTGCTGCTGCGGACGCTGGGGACGGCCGTCGCCGACACCGCCGCCGAGGCGGTGCCCGGACGGCTGCACGTGGACCTGCCGAAGCTGGCGCAGTCCTCGTTCCCCTGGGCGGGGCTGCTCCTGGAGGCACCCGCCGCGGTCGCGTACCGCGCGGTCGTCACCGGCACCACCGAGGAGCAGCGGGCCGACCTGTGCCGGGCGCTGTCCGAGGTGGAGGCGCTCGGCCTGGCCTCGGCCGAGACCTCCGCCGCCCGGTGGCGGCGCCTGACGGTACGGATCGACACCGGCCACCTGCTGGGCGCCGACGGCCGGGAGCGGGGCAAGGGCGGCCGGCACCGCGCGGTGGTGCCGCTCGGCGGCGGGGCGGTGCTCGCGCTGAACGAGCAGACCCGGGAGTACGAGCGGGCGCGCGAGTTCGACGCGCTGCTGCACGACCCGGCCGGCGCCTTCGCGGTGCCCGCGCCCTACACCGGCGCCGGCGAGGCGGTGACGGTCGGCGACCGCGAGCGCGGGGCCGGCTGGCTGGCGGCGTTCCTGAAGGAGGCCACCGAGCGCGGCCCGGCGCCGTGGTTCCCGGAGGCGGCCGAGGAGTTCGGCCGGCTGACCGGCGTGTCGGCGGCCATGGCCCGTCTGGTGCTGGCGGGGCTGCCGTACGTGGACACCCACGACCGCAATTTCCTGCCCGCCGAGCTGCGCGGGGTCCTCGGGGTCAAGGCCGCGGACGCGGCGCCCGCCCGCAACGACCTCCGGGACCTCTCCCCCGAGGTGCGGCGCGAGCTGGTCGCGGCACTGCTGCCCGCCGACCCGGCGCGGCTGTGGACGCACGGACCGGACGCGGAGGCCGCCGCGCGGGTGTGGAACCGGCGCGCGGGCCGCCGTACGCCGGTGCCCGAGTGGCTGCTCGCCGACGCCGCCAAGGAGGTCCGCCCGGCGTGGTCGGCGCACCGGGCGCTGCCCGCGCTGCTGGACGCGGCGGCGTCCCCGGTGCTGTCCGCCGACACCGCCTGGACCGTCAAGGGGAACCGCGCCGAGCCCGTGGTCCCGGGCGGGCACCCCTTCGACACGGCCGTGCTCACGGCGTCGGTGGGCTTCGCGGCCTGGCTCGCGCACCGGCTGCCCGCCGGGCACCCCGTACGGTCCTGCCTGCCGCCGGCGCTGACGGCCGTACGGCAGCGGCTGGCCTCGCCGGACCTGCTGCTGAGCGTCGGGCACTACGTGAGCCTGCCCGACTTCCGCAAGGCGGCCGGCACCCCGACCGAGACCGCGGAGGGGTACGAGCGGTACGGCGCGGTGGTACTGCCCACGCACGGCGGCCACCCCCTGCCCGCGCTGCGCACGGCGCTGCTGGACTCGACCGGGTCCGACCCGTACCTGCCGCTGCTGCGCGGCACCGAACAGCTGCCCTCCTCGGCGGAGACGGCGCTGCGCCTGGCCCACGACCCGGGCTTCGCGGCGCTGCTCGCCGACCCGGGAGCGCCGGTGGCGGGCGCGGTGGACGTGGAGGGCACCTGGTGGCCGCAGGACCCGGGCCGCAGCGTCCCGGAGCTGGTGGCGGAGGTGTCCGCGGAGTACGGGCTCGGCGCGGACGCGGCCGTCCTGTACCTGGCGCTGCTCGCGATGCCCGACCCGACCGACCGGAACACGGCCCGCTGGACGGGCTGGAAGCCGGCCCGGCTGAAGGCCGCCCGCGCGGAGCTGGCCGCCACGGACCTGGTGGTGTCGGCCACCCGCGGCCGGGCCGGGCGCTCCCTGTTCCTGCCCGGCCCGTGGGCCGAGCCGGACTCGCCCGCGCTGCCCGTCGAGCAGTGGAAGCTGCCGATGTACGGCGTGGCTCCGGGCGGCCGGCCGGTGCTGGGCGTGCTGGTGCCCGCCGAGCCGGTCGCGAAGCTGTACCGCCGGGCGTGGGCGCGGGTCCGCGAGGGCGACGTGCCGCGCTTCGAGGAGCTCAAGGTGAAGCGCACCACGGGCCGGCGGCGCTGAGCCGCCGCCCGTGACCGGCCCCGGCGGGGGCGCGGGCCCTGACCGGCCCCGCCCCCGCCGGGCCCCTCCTTCCTTTCCGTACGGCGGAAGCCTCCGTACGGCTGAAGCCGAGAACACGAGGACTTGACCATGACCATGACCGAACCGTCCGCACCCGCACGGCAGGTCGTGCCTGCCGAGGAGCGGTACGCCGCCGAACTGGCCTTCCTCGCCGCCCAGGACACCGGCCCCCGTCCTCCGGGCTGGGCGCTGACCCCGCGCGCGGTGGTCACCTTCGTGTGCGGCAGCGACGGCGAGGAGCTGGCCCTGCCCAAGCGGCGCGCCGGGATGCCGTCGAAGCTGGTGATCGCGCCGAAGTTCGTCGGCGAACGCGCCCTGGTGGAACGCTGCGTGGTGACCCTGGCCGGTGAGCGCGGGCTGCTGCTCACGGGTGAGCCGGGCACCGCCAAGTCGATGCTGTCCGAGCTGCTGTCGGCCGCCGTGTGCGGCACCAGCGCGCTCACCGTGCAGGGTACGGCGGGCACCACCGAGGACGCCTTCCGCTACGGCTGGAACTACGCCCTGCTGCTGGCGCAGGGCCCGACCCGGCAGGCCCTGGTCGACTCCCCCGTGCTGGCGGCGATGCGCACGGGGCGGGTGGTACGGGTCGAGGAGATCACCCGCTGTCTGCCCGAGGTGCAGGACGCGCTGGTGTCGATCCTGTCCGACCGGCGGGTGAGCGTGCCCGAGCTGACGGCGACGGAGGACTCGGTGGTCTCGGCGGCCCCCGGCTTCACCGTCATCGCCACCGCCAACCTGCGCGACCGAGGCGTCTCGGAGATGTCGGCGGCGCTCAAGCGGCGCTTCAACTTCGAGACGGTCGGCCCGATCTCCGACCCGGACGCGGAGGCGGCGCTGATCCGCCGGCAGGCCGTCGCCGCCGTGGAGCGGGCCGGGGCGGCGTTCGGGGTGGACGACAGCGTGCTCGACGCACTCGTCACCGTCTTCCGGGACCTGCGCTCGGGGCGCAGCGCGGAGGGCTGGGACGTGGAACGGCCCGGAACGGTCATGTCCACGGCGGAGGCGGTGCAGGTGGCGGCCTCGCTGGGGGTCGCGGCCGCGTACCTGCCGGGCGGTGACGTGCTGGACCTGCTGCCGGGGCACCTGCTGGGCGTCGTCCGCAAGGACGACCCGGCCGACCACGGGCGGCTGCTGGGCTACTGGGACGGCCCGGTGCGCCGCCGGGCCGAGGACGGCTCGGCGATGTGGCGCCGGCTCTGGGACCTGCGCGGGAGCCTGCGTTGACGCTCGCCGCTGATCCACGGAAGGCCGTGGAGGCCCTGGCCGCCTCGCGCACGCCGTACCTGCTGGGCGTACGGCACCACAGCCCCGCGCTGGCCGCGGTGGTTCCGGCGCTGCTGGACGCCGCGGACCCGGAGGTGGTCTGCGTGGAACTGCCGGCCGACTTCCAGCCGTGGCTGCGCCACCTGGCCGACCCGGAGACCGTCGCCCCGGTGGCCCTGGCGGGCCTCGGCCGCGAGGGCCGGCTGGCCTTCTACCCGTTCGCGGACTTCTCCCCGGAACTGGCGGCCCTCCGCTGGGCGCGGGAGCACGGCGTGGAGGTCCTGTGCTGCGACCTCCCCCTGTCGGACGGGGGCTGGTCCCTGACGGCGGCGGCTGGCCCGGGCCCCGGCGGGGCCGACGGGCCGGGTGCGGACCGTGCCGACGGGCCCGCCGAGGCCGCCGCAGGGCGCCGGGCGGAGCCTGCCTCCGCGTCGGCTCCTGCCGCGACCGGACCAGGTGCCGACCGTGGCAACGAGCCCGCCGAGGCCGTCGTCACGCGAGGCACGGGCCCTGCCGACGGGCCGGATGCCGACCTTGCCGACGGGCCCGCCGAGGCCGCCGCCGGGTGCGGTGCGGACCCTGCCGAGGCGCCGGGTACCGACCCTGCCGACGGGCCCGCCGGTGACGCCGTCCGGCGCCGGACGAAGCCTGCCGCCGCGTCGGCTTCGGCTACGACCGGACCAGGTGCCGACCGTGGCAACGGGCCCACCGAGGCCGTCGTCGGGCGCGGCTCGGAGCCTGCCGACGAGCCGGGTGCGGACCTGACCGGACCCGCCGGCGGGCCCCGGGCGGGGGACGCCCCGGCGGAGGCGGACGTGCCGAGCGGCCGGGACGGTGCCGCTGTGGGGCGGCGGTCGTACGCGGACGCGCTCGCCGCGTCCGGGTCCGGGCGCGACGGGGACGACATGTGGGACCGGGCCGTGGAGGTCCTGGCCCCGGGCTGCTCCCCGGAGGCCGTGCGCCGCGCCGCGCTCGGCGTCGGCTGGGCCCTGCGCGCCGACGCGGGCACCGTCCCGGCGACGGACCTGGCGCGGGAGTCGCACATGCGCGACGTCCTCTCGGCGGCCGGCGAGGGCGGCCGCCGGGTGGCGGCGGTGATCGGCGCCTTCCACGCCCCGGCACTGCTGACGGGCACCCCGGTACCAGGACCGCGCAGGGGTGGGGCCGAGGCCGGATCAGAGGCCGAGGCCCGACCCGAGGCCGGGGCCGGATCAGAGGCCGAGGCCGGATCAGAGGCCGAGGCCGGATCAGAGGCCGAGGCCCAGGCCAAGGCCGACGCCCAGACAGAGACCATGCCTTGGACCGAGACTGGACCCCGGGGCGGGACCGGGCCCCAGGCCAAGGCTGACGGCCAGACACGGGCTGACGCCCAGACAGAGAGCGGATCTCGGAGCGAGACCGGACCCCGGACCGAGGCCGGAGGCCAGACAGAGGACGGACCCCAGACGGAGGCCAGCGGCAAGGCCGGTAGCGATGGCGGGGTCGGTAGTGGCTCCGGCGGCTCGATCCGGGTGGGAGCCGAAGCTCCGGCCGGAGACGGTTCCGGCGCTGCCGGGGGCCGAGGCGGTACCGGGTCCGCGTCCGAGCCGGGTGACGGGGCCGAGGGCGGAAGCCGGGCGGCCGGGGCCCGTGCGGGCGTTCGGGCCCGGGGCGTCGCCGGGTCAGCGCGGCCGGGGGCCGGGGACGGGGTGGTGACCTCGTTCGTCGCGTACTCCTACGATCTGCTCGACTCCCGCTCCGGCTATCCCGCCGGAATCCGGGATCCGCTGTGGCAGCAGGCCGTCTTCGAGGCCGGCGGGGATCCTGTGCGGCTGCGGGAGGCGGCCTCGGCCGCGCTCACGCGGCTGTGCCGGGAGCTGCGCCGGGCCGGGCACACCGCCGGGACCGGGGAGGCCGCCGAGACCCTGCGGCTCGCCTGCGATCTGGCAGGGCTGCGCGGGCTCCCCGCACCCGGCCGGGGCGAACTCCTCGAGGCCGTCACCACGGTGCTCGGGCAGGGCGAACCCCTCGGCCGGGGGCGGGCGCTGGCCCGCGCCCTGGAGGCCGTCTTCGTGGGAACGGGCCGCGGCCGGACCGCCCCGCACGCCCCGCGCTCCGGTCTCGGCCCCTCCGTGGAGGAGGAGTTGGCGGGCCTGCGGCTGCCGTCCCCCGAGGACCCGGCGCCGCGCGAGGTACGCCTCGACCCCCTGCGCTCCGAGCTCGACGGGCGCCGCGAGGTGCTGCTCCGGCGCCTGCTGGTCTGCGGGGTCTCGTACGGCGAGCCCGTGGACGTCGCCGTCACCGGCGACGGCACCGCCCTGGGCAGCAAGTGGCGGTTGTCCTGGACCCCTTCGGTACCGGCCCGCCTGGACCTGGCGGGGGTCCGCGGCGTCACCGCCGCCCAGGCGGCCGCGGGTACGCTGCGCGACATCGCACGCCGCGAGGCCGCCCAGGGCGGCCCGACTGCCGCCCAGGTACTGGCCGGGCTGGAGGCCGCCGCACGCTGCGACCTGCCCGAACTGGTCGACGTACGACTGGAGGAGGCGGCCGCCGTGCTGCCTCAGACCGCCGGGGTGGCGGAACTCCTGGGGGCCGTCGACCTGTTGGAGGGGCTGCGGCGCGGCCACCTGCCCGGCGCCTCCGCCGGGGCCCGGGCCGTCGCCGAGGCGCTGGCCGGCGATCTGCTGGACACCGCCGTACGGTCGCTGCCCGGCCTCGCGGGCAGCGACGACCCCGCCGACGCGGCCGCCCTGGTGGCCCTCTCCGACCGGGCCGCGGCCCGCCGGCTGGGGGTGCGGATGGACGCCGCCCTGGCGGAACTCGCGGAGGGCGGGAGCCCGTTGATGCGGGGGGCGGCGCTGGCCGTACGGGTGCTGCTGGACCTGGACCCGGCCGCCGGGCTGGGTGCCCGCGCCGCCGCCTGGGTGGACGGGGCCGCCACGGCCGACGGGCGGCGCACCCTGGCCCGCCGGATCGCCGGGCTGCTGACCGCGGCCGGGCCGCTGCTGGAGACCTCCCCCGCCGCGCTGACCCCGCTGCTGGACCGGGTGGACCGCCTGGCCGACGAGGCCTTCCTGCAGCGGCTGCCCGCGCTGCGGGCCGGGTTCGACGCGCTGTCCCCGGCCGCGCGGGACCGGCTGCTGGACACGGTGACCGAGCGCCTCGGCGACCGGCTCGACCTGACCCTCGACGCACCGGCCGCCCTGCTCGCCCTCTGGGCCGCCGCCGACGCGGCGGGGCTGGGAGCCCTCAAGGAACTCCCGCTGCCCACCCGTTCGACCCAACCGACGGGCTCGACCGCCGACGGCACTCCCCCGACCTGCCCGGACCCGAGCAGTCCGACCGCGGGAGCGGAGGCGCACGCGCCCACGGCGCAGCCGACCGCGACCGGCGCCGCGGCAGCGACGGCCACCGACCCCGCGGACGCAACCCCCACCCGTACGGGTGAGCAGACCGGCACGGCCGCCGCCGAAAGGGCAGCCCACCCGGGCAGGCCCGAGCCAGACGGGCCGGCCGCCGGAGCGGCGGCCTCACCGCAACCGGAGCACCCGACGGGCACCAACCCCGCAGACGCGGCCCCCACCGGTACAGCTGAGCAGACCAGTACGGCGGCCGCCGGAGGGGCAGCGCACCCGGATTCGGGCGCGGTGGACTCCATCGATCCGGCGCAACCAGGCGGCGCGATCCCCCGAGCAGCGACGCCCGGACACCCGCAGCGACCCTCCCCGACGGCCGGGGGAGCCGTGGCCCGCAGCCGTGCGGCGCGGCCGACGGGTACGGCCGCGCAGGCGGCGGCCCTTGAAGGGGCCGGCTCCGGCGACGGGCAGCGGCTGACGGCCGCCGACCGGTGGCGGCTGCTGCTGGGGCGCCAGCGTGACCGGCTGCCCGCAGGGGCGCACCGTTACGCCCGCGCCCTCGACGAGCTGTACGGAGCGGGGCGCGGCGAGGGCTCCGGGGACGTCGGCCGGTCCGGGCCCGGCGGCGGGGACGGGCCGTCCTTCCCGACGGCCCGGGAGTGGTCGCAGGAGCTGGAGTCGCTGTTCGGTGCCGACGTACGGGAGGAGGTGCTCGCGGACGCGGCGGGCGCGGGCCGTACCGACGTACTGGCCCAGCTCGACCCGGCGTCCGTGCGGCCCTCCGTGGAACTGCTGACCTCCGTGCTCTCCCTGGCCGGCGGCATGCCCGAGCAGCAACTCGCCCGGCTGCGGCCGCTGGTGAAGCGGCTGGTCGACGAGCTGGCGGCGCAGCTGGCCACCCGGATGCGCCCGGCCCTGTCGGGCCTGTCCACCCCGCGCCCGACCCGGCGCCCCGGCGGCCGGCTCGACCTGGCACGCACCCTGCGGGCCAACCTGGCGCACACGCGGCGCCTCGACGACGGACGGGTGGTCGTGGTCCCGCAGCGGCCGGTGTTCAGCACCCGTGCGTCCCGTGAGGCGGACTGGCGGCTGATCCTGGTGGTGGACGTCTCCGGCTCGATGGAGGCCTCCGTGGTCTGGTCGGCGCTGACGGCGGCCGTGCTGGGCGGGGTTCCGACCCTGTCCACGCACTTCCTGGCCTTCTCCACCCAGGTCGTGGACCTGACCGGCCGGGTCGCCGACCCGCTCTCCCTCCTGCTGGAGGTCCGCGTCGGGGGCGGTACCCACATCGCGGCGGGCCTCGCGCACGCCCGGACCCTGATCACGGTGCCGAGCCGCACCCTGGTCGTGGTGGTCAGCGACTTCGAGGAAGGCGCCCCGGTCGGGGGCCTGCTCGGGGAGGTCCGTGCGCTGGCCGCGTCCGGAGCCCATCTGCTGGGCTGCGCCGCGCTCGATGATTCCGGCGCGCCCCGGTACTCGGTCCCGGTGGCGCGGCAACTCGTCGCGGCCGGGATGCCGGTGGCCGCGCTCAGCCCTCTCGCCCTGGCCCGCTGGGTGGGCGACCGACTCCGTGGGGAGGCCCGATGACCAGCCCGCTGTTGCCGCCCGTCGCCGCCGAGGTGACGGCGGAGGCCGTGGAGGCCCTGAGCGCCCGGCTGCGCAAGAGGCTCGACGCGGCCGTGGAGGGCTGCCGGGACGGTGCGGAGGCCGGGGCGGACGGGAGCGTCGTCGTCTCCTTCGGCGAGGACGCGGTGGTGACGCTGCGCCCGGGGCCCTCGGGGGCGGTCGCGGAGGCCGGGCAGGCCGCCTGCACCTGCCTCCTGGCGCCGCGCTGTCTGCACCGCGCGGCGGTCCTGGCCGCGTGCCCGGTGGCGGACCCGCTGCCGTGGCCCGGGCCGGGCGAGGACGCGGGGGTGTCGGCCTCATGGTCGGAGGCGGGGTCCGGGCCCGGCGGGGCATCCGGCCCGGACCCGGACCCCGGGGCCGGACCGTTGCCCGCCGGCACGGTCGCCGCTGCCGGGCGGGAGGCCACCACGGCCGAGGGCCCCGCCCCGCATGCGGACGCGTTGCCTCCGGGCCACGGCACCGCGGCCGCCGGACCCGCCGGCACGCCGGGAATGGCCACAAGGACCGGCCCGGCCGGAAACGGCCTCCCGGGTGGCGCCGGAGCCGCCGAGCAGCCCGATGCCACCGGACGGCCCCACACCCCAGGCCCAGCCGGGACCGCAGGCACGGGTGCCGGTGCTGGGGCCGCAGGCCCAGGCACCCCCGGCCCAGGCAGCCCCGGCGCCGCCCCTAGGGCCGCCGAGGCCAGGACCGTCGTGGGTGGGGCGGGTCGGGGTGGGGGCGCGCCTAGTGCCGCGCAGGTGCGGGCCGGGGCCGGGTTGTGGGCCGTGGGGGCCGAGGCGCTGGCGGCCGGGGTGGCCGCCGGGGGTGCCGTCGTGCAGGCCGAGTTGCTGCGGGCCGCGCACACCGCGCGCGTGGCCGGGCTGCCCGGTGCCGAGGCCGCCGCGCTGCGGGTGGTGCGGGGGCTGCGGGCCGCGCGGGAGCGCAGGGCCGGGGAGCGGCTGGCCGACCTGGCCGCCGCCTTCGAATCGCTGCTGCGCACCGCCGCGCTGCTGGCGGCCGGTACGGGCGGCCCCGGGCTGACCGGGAGCGGCCGCCGCGCCTACGCGTCGGGAGGCAGCCTGAGGGTGCACGGCCTGTGCCGGGAACCCGTGCTGACCGCGACCGGCTACGGGGGCGTGGTCACCCACCTCCTCGGTGCGGACGGCGTGCCCTACTCGCTGTCGGACGTCCGTCCCGGCGGACTCGCCCGCGCCAGGGGTGCGGGGGCCGCGTCCGTGGCCCTCGGCGGCGGGGTCCTCGATCATGCCGGCCTCGCGCGCGGCGGCCTGCGCATCGCCGGGGCGACGGTCTCCGCCGACGGGCGGCTCGGCGCGGGGCGCGGGGTCCGGGCCACGCCCGTGCCGGGCCTCTCCTGGGACCGGGAGCCGGTCGCCGCGCTGTTCGCCCGCCCGGCGGCCGAGGCCGTCGCCGGGCTGCTCGCGCAGGACGCCGAACCCGGCCTGCTGGGCTGCGCCGTCCGGGTGGAGGGCGCGGCCGGCGACCACGTCCTCGCACGGGAGCTGTCGCCCGACGGCACGGTACGGGCGGACGCGCCGCTGCTGCGGCTGCTCCCCGCGCACCCGCACCCGGAGCTGGCGCACACCGCGAACCTGCGCCGGCTGGCCGGCTGGCCGGGGCTGGCGCTGCGGGTCCTGGGCCGCCCGGACCCGGACCGGGCGGCCACGCTGCGGCCGCTCGCGGTGGGGCCGGTGCCCGGGGCGGGGTACACGCTGCGGCTGCCGCCCGAGTGGCGGGACCGGGCCGACCTCGGCTACGACCGCCTCCAGGGCGGCCACGTCACCGGCGAGGCCCCCGCCGCCGCGCCGGGCCCCGTCGCACCGGGTCCGGATCCGCTGGCCGACTCGCCCCTGTGGCGGGTACGGCGGCTGCTGGAGGCCGGGGTCGCGGGCGGCCGCCGTGCGGTGGCGGAGTCGGCGCGGTCGCCCGAGCCGGAGGCCGGGTACGGGCCGTTGCGCCGGGCCGGCTTCACGGCGGCGGCCGGCCTGGCCGCCGCCCTCGTCGCGGAGGCGGACCGGCGGCCCCGGGACGCCTTCGGCCGGCTCACCGACCCGTCGGCCGACGGGTACGCGTGGGCCTGGCTGGCGGCCTCGGCGCACCTGACGGCGGCGCGGCGGTCGTTGGTGGCCGCCTCCTGGGCGTAGGCCGACGTGGGCCCGGCGTGGGCCCGGCGTAGGCCCGACGTAGGCCCGGCGTGGGCCCGGCGTAGGCCGTTCGGCTTGCGGACCCCATGGGGCCGGGGGACACAATGGGCCCTAACGGTGTGAAACTCGGATGAAATTGCATAAAAAATGCACACCGTTCGAGTTTCACGTTCCTGCGCCCGCCCGGTGGGAGGGGAATGTGAGTTCCGAACCGCTGTCAGAGCGTCCCACCGGCCCGCCCTCCGGCCCCCTCTCCGGGCGCCCGTCCGGAGACCAGGGCGGTCCACCGCCACCGCCCCCGCCCTCGGGCGGCGGCCCGCCGTCGGGTCCCGGCGGACCGCCGCCGTCCTCCGGCGGGGACGGCCACCGCCCCTGGTGGCGGTCCGTGCCGCGGATCGCGGCGATCACCGCCGCCGTCGTCGTCGCCGTGGTCCTGGCCGTGGTCCTCGGCCGCCCCGGCAGCCAGACGGCCTCGGCCGGGGAGGTCATCCTCCAGCCCACGGACGACGCGGGCGTGGACCCCTACACCCCGTCGACCGCGAACACCACCTCCGCCCTGCCCGCGGCGGCCCCCAGCACGGCTCCCGCCAAGCGGGACAACATCGCCAGCGTGGCGGGCTCGGAGCCGGGCCTCTACGGCGGCACCCGCAACACCGCCAGCTGCGACGTGGAGAAGCAGGTCCGCTACCTGTCGGCCGACCCCGCCAGGAACCGTGCCTTCGCCTCGGTCGTGGGCGTGCAGGAGTCCTCGGTCCCGAGCTATCTGCGGTCGCTCACGCCCGTGCAGCTGCGTTCGGACACCCGCGTGACCAACCACGGCTACCGCAACGGCGTCGCCACCAGCTACCAGTCCGTGCTGCAGGCGGGCACGGCCGTGCTGGTGGACAAGTACGGGGAGCCGAAGGTGCGCTGCGCCTGCGGCAACCCGCTGAGCCGGGTGGTCCCGCAGCAGGGCACGCCGCGGCAGAAGGGGCCCAGCTGGCCCGGGTACCAGCCGCAGAACGTGGTGGTCGTCAACCGCTCGACCACGGTGATCAACGTCTTCGTCATCTACGACCCGAAGGACAAGCAGTGGGTCCACCGGTACACGGGTGACCAGGTCCACCACGACAAGCCGGCCCCTCCCCCGCCCCGGCACTGGCCGACGAGCCCGCCGCCCCCGCCGACGACCTACACCCCGGGGACCCAGACGCCCTGGACGCACACCCCCGGAACGCAGACGCCCGGAACGCAGACGCCCGGAACGCAGACGCCCGGGACGCAGTCCCCGGGCACCAGGACGCCGACCACCGAGTCCCCGGGCACGAAGTCCCCGGGCACCACGCCCCCGGCGACGCAGACCCCGGGCGTGAAGCCGCCGACGACCACCCCGACCGGCACGCCCACGACCACCCCGACCGGGGCGACCCAGACCCCCGCCACGCCGACGCCCACGACCCCCTCGCCGGCGAGCGAGACCCCGGCCACCCTCACGCCCACTCCGACCCCCACCGCCGAAGCGACGCCGACCCCGACCCCGACGCCCCCCTCGGCGACCGTGACCCCGTCCACCGAACGGACGGTCACCCGGCCGCCGACCACTCAGCCGCCGACCACTCAGGCGCCGACGACCCGGGCGCCGTCCACCCCGCCGCCGGTCACCGAGAAGCCCGCGGTACCGCCCCCGGAACCGACCCAGGCACCCGTCACCCCGCCGCCGCCCACCCGGGCACCGGAACCCCCCGCGCCTCCCACCGAGGCCCCGCCCCCTCCGACCGAGCGGCCCGCTGAACCGCCCGCCCCCGACCAGAACCAGCAGAACCAGAACCAGAACCAGAACCAGCCCGGGTACTAGCCCGCTCGTCCGACCTCCCGCCGGGGCCCGGCCTCCGGCGGGAGGTCGCGTACGTACACGAGCCCGTCGACCGACGTCAGGTGCGCCGGGTCCAGCGGCGCGTAGCCGAACCAGGGCGAGACGCGCCGTGCGGGCGGCGTGCCACCGAGGGCGGCGGCCAACCCGCGGGCGTCGACGAGAGGGCGGTCCTCCGGCAGCGCATGCAGCAGCCCCTCCACCGTGTCCTGGGGCGGGGTGTCCACCCCGTGGTGCCGGATCGTGCCGACGGCCGTGGGGACGAAGGCGTACTCCCGGCCGAGGCGGGCGTCCACCAGCGCACCGGCGCTCCACCACTCCATCGGTGCCCCGCCCATCCGCATGCTGCTCTTCTCCCGCTGGAGGTGGGCGTTGTGCGCGAAGACCAGGACCGGCCCCCGCTCGGTGAGGGCGAGGAGGTTGTCGGCCATCATCCGGTCGCGCACCCCCGACAGCCGGGCCCAGCGCAGCGGCGAGCGGTCGGCCGTCCAGTGGTGGTAGTGCAGCAGGCCGGTGGCGGTGCGCCCGTACAGGCGCGCCCGCTCCCAGTCCTCCCTCGAGGTGTCGGAGATCAGCTGCGGGGCCTGCTCGTCGAGCAGCTCCACCAGGTCGTCGGCGAGCAGCCGCAGCTCCCGGGCCGCGGCGGAGCGCCCGACGGACAGCGCCGGGTCCCACATCACGCCCTCGTCGGTCCACGGTCCGTCGGCGCCGAGCAGGCGGTCGAGCGCGTCGGCGTCGCAGGGGAGCAGCGAGGGATCGACCGATGCCGCGAGGAGGCCGTGGAGGGCGGTGAGGGCCCGCCGGGGGCTCTCGGCCGAGGTGATCTCCAGCGGGCCGTCGATGCCGGCGAAGCGCAGGCGGCCGGCGGCGGGCCGGGCGGCGTTGTACTGGCGCATCCAGCGCACGAGCTCGCGGTTGGCGGCGGAGGCGCCGAGCCCGTGGCTGAAGCCCTGCTCCATGACCGCGTCGAGGGTGCCCTCGCCGGTGGCAAGGTAGTCGTCCACGACCAGGCCCCGCAGGCAGTCGCTCTCGATCGCGACCGTCCGGTAGCCCTCCTCCTCGATCAGCCGGCGGAAGAGGTCGTTGCGCAGTTCGAGGAGGGCTTCCTCGCCGTGGGTGGGCTCGCCCAGGGCGAGCAGCCGGGGCCGGGTCCCGAGCAGTTCCATGAGGGCGGCGGCGTCGAGCGTACGGGTGGTGTCCTTGATGTCGATTGCCATGCCTTCAACGCTATCGTTGAACCTTCGGTGGAAACTTTGGCGAAGCTCTGCCCGCTACCACCGCCGGTATTGTCGGTCCCGTGGAAGAGAACCTTCAAAGGGGCAGGAAGCTCAGGCCGGTCGACCTGGCGCGGGCGCACGGTCTGTCCACGCAGGCCGTCAGGAACTACGAGGAGGCCGGGATCCTGCCGCCCGCCGCCCGCGGCGGCAACGGCTACCGCGCCTACACCCCGAGGCACGCTCTGGCCCTGGCCGCGTTCCTGGCGCTGGTGCCCGGCCACGGCCACGCGACGGCGACGGCGGTGATGCGGGCGGTGAACCGGGAAGCCGTGGACGAGGCCTTCCGCCTCATCGACCTGAGCCATGCCCAGCTGGCGGAGGACCGGCGCACGCTCGAAGCCGTGGAGCGGGCCCTGCGCGACCTGGCTCCCCCGCCCGGCGCGGAGACGGGTACAGGCACAGACAAAGGCGGGGGCGCGGACACGGCGCCGGAGGCCGGGGGGAGGGCCGGCGGGGCCGGCGGCCGGTTCATCGGCTCCCTCGCGCGGGAGCTCGGGGTCCGGCCCGCGACCCTGCGCAAGTGGGAGGCGGCCGGGCTGGTGCGCCCGCCCCGCGATCCGCTGACCGGATACCGCCGCTACGACGCGGCCGCCGTGCGCGACGCCCGGCTCGCCCACCAACTGCGGCGGGGCGGCTACCTGCTGGAGCAGATCGCCCCGCTGGCCGAGCAGGTACGGGCGGCGGGCGGGCTGGAGCCGCTGGAGGCCGCCCTCGGCAGCTGGCGGGCCCGGCTGTCGGCCCGCGGACGGGCCCTGCTGGCGGGGGCCGCGGAGCTTGAGGCGTACCTCCGGGAGCCTGTCAAGTAACGAACAGCCGGGGCTACGGGCCCCGCCCCTCCCCCGGGCACGGTGGAAGTCCACCGCCCCGCGCACCGTCGGGTGCCGGAGCACCCGTCCGGACCGGAGGCATCATGTTCCGTCGTGCGGGGGACCGCGTGACCCGCCGTCCCCGACTCGTGCTCCTCGCCGCGCTGGCCTTCCTCGTCCTGTCCGCCGTGTTCGGCGCGGGAGCGGCCGGCCGGCTGAAGAGCCAGGGCTACGACGATCCGCGCTCCGAGTCCAGCCGCGCCGCCCGGCTCCTGGCCGAGCACGCGGGGGCCGAACCGAATCTGGTCCTCGTCGCACGGGCCCGTACCGGCTCCGTCGACGACCCGGCGGCCCGCCGCGCGGGCGAGGCCCTGACCGCGCGGCTCGCCGCCGAACCGCACGTGAGCGGGGTGACCTCGTACTGGTCCGCGGCTCCCGGAGCCGCGCAGCTGCGCGGCCGGGACGGGGGCGCGGCCATGCTGGTGGCGCATCTGGACGGCGAGGGCGAGCAGCTGGGCGAGCGCGCCAGGCGGCTGGGCGAGGAACTGGGCACCGGCACCCCGGACGGCGGCGCCGGACAGGTCCTGGCCGTGCACGTCGGCGGTGCGGCCATGGTCGACGCCGAACTCCAGGACATCTCGGAGTCCGATCTGAAGCGGGCCGAGGCCGTCGTCCTGCCGGGCACCCTGGTGCTGCTGGTGCTGGTCTTCGGCAGTGTGGTGGCCGCGGCGCTGCCGCTGCTGATCGGGGTGCTGGCCATCGCCGGGACCCTGCTCGTGCTGAGCCTGCTGGGCGGCGTCACGGACGTGTCCGTGTTCGCCCTGAACCTCACCACGGCGCTCGGCCTGGGGCTGGG
The DNA here is from genome assembly GCF_002028425.1 of Streptomyces katrae. GTDB lineage: Bacteria > Actinomycetota > Actinomycetes > Streptomycetales > Streptomycetaceae > Streptomyces > Streptomyces katrae_A. The sequence continues at coordinate 828,358 of NZ_CP020042.1, forward strand.
CATCGACTACGGGCTGCTGGTCGTCTCCCGGTTCCGCGAGGAGCTGGCCGCCGGACACCTCCCGCGCGAGGCCGCCGTGCGGACCGTGCGGACGGCCGGGCACACCATCGGGTTCAGCGCCGCGACGGTCGCCGCCGCCCTGGCCACCCTGCTGGTCTTCCCCCCTTACTTCCTGCGCTCCTTCGCGTACGCGGGCATCGCCGTGGTGGCCATCGCGGCGGTCAGCGCCGTGACCGTGCTGCCCGCGCTGCTGACGCTGCTCGGCGAACGGGTCAACGCCTGGCCCGTGCCCTGGCGCCGGCGGGCCCGCAGCGGCTCGGGCTCGCGGCTGTGGGAGGGGCTTGCGCGGATCGTCGTACGGCGGCCGCTGCTGGCGGCGCTGCCGGTGATCGGCCTGCTGCTGGTCCTCGCCGCCCCGTTCGCGCACGCCGGTTTCGCCACCCCGGACGACCGGGCGCTGCCGGTGAGTTCGTCCAGCCGGCGGACCGGCGACCTGGTGCGCGAGGAGTTCGACCCGGCGGGCGCGGGCCCGCTCACGGTGGTGCTGACGGGCGCGGTGTCCGCGTCGGAGCGGGCCGACTACGCCCTGAGGCTGTCGCAGCTGCCGCAGGTGGCCCGGGTGACCGGGCCCGGCGTGGGCTTCCGGCAGGGCCTGCCGGAGCCGGCACCCGGGCCCGCCCCGCAGGCCGCCCCGCAGTCTTCCCCTCAGGACGCCCCGGCCGGGGCGGGCTCCGACGGCACCGGCCCGGAGCGGCTTTCCGTGGTGCCGCTGGGCGATCCCCGGTCGAGCGCCGCGCAGCGGCTCGTGCACGAGGTCCGGGCCACTCCGGCCCCGGCCGGCGCGACCGTCCTCGTCGGCGGGCCGAGTGCGGTCCTGGTCGACGCCAAGGCCACGGTGGGGGCGCGGCTCCCGCTGGCGCTGTACCTGATCGCCCTCACCACCTTCGTCCTGCTGCTCGGCTTCACCCGGAGCCTGCTGCTGCCGCTGAAGGCGATCGCGCTGAACGCCCTGAGCCTCGCCTCCGTCCTCGGCGCGATGGTCTGGGTCTTCCAGTCGGGCCATCTGCGCGACCTGCTGGGCTTCACCCCCGGGCCGCTCAGCACGACCATGCCGGTCCTGCTGTTCTGCATCGTCTTCGGGCTGTCGGTGGACTACGAGGTGTTCGTGCTCGCGCGCATCAAGGAGGCGCACGAGGCGGGCGAGGACAACCCCACGTCGATCGTCTCGGGCATCTCCCGCACCGGCGGCATCGTGACGACCGCGGGCGCCCTGCTCGCGTTCACCCTGCTGAGCTTCGGCACCTCGCAGGTCTCCCTCCTGCAGTTCTTCGGCATCGGCGCCGGCCTCGGCGTCCTCCTCGACGCCACCCTGGTGCGGGGCGTCCTGGTACCGGCGCTGATGCGCCTGGCGGGCTCCTGGAACTGGTGGGCGCCCTGGCCGCTGACCGGCGCGCAGCCGGCGCCCCGGCCCCCGCCGCCCCGTCCCGCGCCACCCCCGCCCCCTCCGGCCGGCATCTGCCCCACCCGGGCGGTACTGGCGCCGCCCCCGGCCCCGGCCCCCGCGCCGCCCTGACCCCGGCGCGCCCCGCCCCGTTCCCCCCGACCCGTTCCCCCTCGACCCGTCCCCCCTCCCCCGTCACCACGACACGGAAGACCGAAGGAAGACCCTCATGACCGACATCGCCATCACCGGACTCGGCTGCCGCTTCCCGGGCGCCCGCGACACCCGCGCCTACTGGAAGCTCCTGATGAGCGCAGAGCGCCAGTTCTCCCCCGTCCCGGCGGAGCGCTGGAACCACGGAACCTTCCACGAGCCCGGCAACCACTCGGCCACGCACGCCGCCTACACCGACCAGGTCGCCTTCCTGGACGGCGTGGACCGCTTCGACGCCCTCCACTACGGGGTGCCCCCCGCGCGCGCCCGGGCCATGGACCCGCAGCACCGGCTGATGCTCGACGTCACCCGCGAGGCGCTCGAGGACGCGGGGATGGGGCGCGGCGACTTCGACCGGGAGAACACCGGCGTCTTCTTCGGCATCTCGGTCTCCGACTACAAGGACCTGATGGCGGCCCCGCTGCGCGCGATCTCCCTGGCCGAGCAGGAGGGGGCCGCGGACGGCTCCTTCGACCGCGACGCCGCCCGGGAGCAGGCCCAGCGGTTCGGCACCGTGCAGTCCTTCACGCTGCCCGGGAGCCTGCTCAACATGGCCTCCGGCACGGTGAGCCGGCAGTTCGACCTCGGTGGCCCCAGCTTCGCCGTCGACGCCGCCTGCTCCGGCTCGCTCGTCGCCCTCGACCAGGCGATCGCCCAGCTGCACCGGGGCGCCTGCCGGATCGCCGTCGTCGGCGGCGTGTACCTCAACCTCACGCCCGACAGCCTGATCGGCTTCTCCCGGCTGCGCGCGCTGTCCGCGGCCGGGGTGTGCCGCCCGTTCGACGCGGAGGCCGACGGCTTCGTCCTCGGCGAGGGCGCCGGCACGGTCGTCATCCGGCCGCTCGCCGACGCGCTCGCCGCCGGGGACCGCGTCTACGCCGTGATCAGGGGCATCGGCTCCGCCAACGACGGGGCCTCCCCCGGCCCGCTGGTGCCCACGGCCGAGGGCCAGCTGCGCGCCATGCGCCGCGCGTACGAGGACGCCGGGGTCCCGCCGTCCTCCGTCGGCTTCCTGGAGGCCCACGGCACCGGCACCGCCGCGGGCGACCGCGCCGAGATCGAGGCACTGCGGCGGCTGCGCACCGAGTGGCCGGACGACGACCCGAGCCTGTGCTACCTCGGCTCGGGCAAGGCCCTCATCGGGCACTCGCTGTCGGCGGCGGGCATCGCGGGCCTGATCAAGACGGCCCTGGTGGTCCACCACCGCACGATCGTGCCGCAGCCGCGCACCGCCCCGCACCCGGAACTGGGCGTCGCCGCGGCCGGCCTGCGCTTCGCCGAGGCCCCGCGGCCGTGGGCGGACGGGAACGCCCCGCTGCGGGCGGCCGTGAGCTCCTTCGGCTTCGGCGGCACCAACGTCCACGTGGTGCTGGAGGAGCGGCCCGCGCCGGCGCCGGCCGGCCCGCCTCCGGAGCCCCCCTTTCACGGCGCCGGCACGCCCCAGCTGGTCCTCCTCTCGGCCGGCAGCCCCCGCCTGCTGGACCGGCACATCGGCGACGTGCTCGGCGCCCTCGAGGCACTCGACCCGGCGGACCGGCCCCCGCTGGGGGCGCTGGCCCACACCCTGGGCGGGCGTCAGCCGCTGAAGACGCGCCTGGCGATCGTGGCCGCCGACACGGAGGAGTTCACGGAGCGGCTGCGCCGGGCCCGCCGGCAGCTGGAGGACGGCGCCCGGGGTGACCTCGGCGACGACGCCTTCGCCGCCGAGGCCCCGCTGCCGGCCGCGCAGCGCCGCATCGCCCTGCTCTACCCCGGCCAGGGCAGCCAGCGGCCGGGCATGATGCGCGACCTCTACGAGCGGTACGCCGGGTTCCGTACGGCCGTCGACGCCCTGGGCGCGGTGGCCGGACCGGACACGGCCGCCCTGCTGTACGGGACGGGCTCCGCCCGCGGCCAGGCTGAGGAGGCCATGCGGCGGCTCACCGCCACCGAGGTCTGCCAGCCGGTGCTGGGCACCGTCCAGGTCGCCGCCACCCGCTTCCTCGCCGACTGCGGCATCACCCCGGACCTCACCCTCGGCCACAGCGTCGGGGAGTTCGCGGCGGCGGCCGCCGCAGGGGCGCTGACCGGCGAGGACACCGTACGGCTGCTGGCCGGGCGGGGCGCGGCCCTGGGGCGGGCGGCGGAGAACGGCCCGCCGGGCGGGATGCTCGCCGTGCAGACGGACGAGGAGACCTGCCGGCGGCTGGTCGAGGGGATCGACGGCGTGTGGCCGGCCTGCTTCAACGAGCAGCGCCAGATCGTGGTCAGCGGCACCGCGGAAGGCCTGGCCGCCCTGCGGGAGGCCTGTGCCGGGGCCGGAGTGGTCACGGTGGCGCTGGAGGTGGCGGGGGCCTTCCATTCCCCGCTGCTGGCCCCGGCCGAGGAGGAGGTGCGCACGCTCCTCGCCGCCCGGCGGATCGTCGCTCCCGTGGTGCCGTTCGTCTCGTCGGTGAACGGGGAACGGTGCGCGGACCCCGCCGCGCTGCGCGGGCTGTGGGCCCGGCACGCGTCCGCGCCGGTCCGCTTCGGCGACGCGGTCCGCACCGCCTACGAACAGGGTGCGCGCGTGTTCCTCCAGGTCAACGGCGGGAGCTCGCTGCTCACCCCGGTACGCCGCACCCTCTACCACCACGACGACGTGCACCTCTTCGCCGCCGACGCGGTGGAACGGGAGGACGGCCGCGGCTTCGTCCGGACCCTGGCCCGGCTCGCGGTCCTGGGCGCCCCGGTCGACCCGCGGGGCCTGGTACCGGCCGAGCACCGCCGGCTGCTGGACCTGCCGCCGGCGGAGCTGGACACCCAGTCCTACTGGGTACCGGGCAAGCGCCCCGCCCCGGCGGGACGCGCCACGGCCCGGCCCGTCGCGCCCACGGAGCCTCCGTCGGACGACACCGCGTACGAACTCCTGCGCATGATCCGCCACCAGGCGGCCCTCCTCACCCACCTCACGAACGCCCTCCCGTCCCCCCGCCCGGCTCCCGCACAAACACCCCCGGACCCCGCCCCCGCGACTGTCACGGCCCCGTCCGACACGACCCAGGCCGACACGGCCCAGGCCGAGGCAGGCCAGGCCGAGGCAGGCCCGGCCACCGCAGGCCCGGCTGAGGTAGGCCCGGCTGAGGCAGGCCCGGCCGTGGACGCCACGGCCGGTGCCACCCCGCCAGCGGACGCTCAGGCAGCAGCCGCGCCGGTTGTGGACCCCTGGGCCGCGGACACCCGGGCCGGTCGGGCCCCGGCCGCGACCGGCCCCGTCGGTCCTCCGCCGGCAGCACCGGACCCGGCCGGCCCTGCCCCGCAAGGCCCGGCCCTGACCTCGGCGACCGCCCCCGAACCCACGGTCCCCACCCGGACAACCCCCGCCGGCCGGCCCCCTGCCCCTGCCCCGGACGTTCCGGCAGCGGAAACCCGGGCCGCGGACGCCCAGGCCGCAGGCGGCCGGCACCCGGCCGACCGGGCCCCGGCCGCCACCGGCCTCGCCGGTCCTCCGCCGGCAGCACCGGACCCGGCCGGCCCTGCCCCGCAAGGCCCGGCCCTGACCTCGGCGGCCACGGTGCCGGCAGGGGGCGGCGTCGGGGCGGCGTCCGCCGACCGGGTGCCCGCCCCGCCGGCCTCCGTACCGGCTCCCGCCGGCCCGCTCGCTCCTCGCGTGCCGGCCCGCGAGGAGCCCGTGCCCGCCGCGACCGCCCCGGAGGCGTCGTCGCCCCCGGCCGGCTCCGGCGCGGCCGACACCACCCAGGCGGGAGCCACGGCCGACGTGGTCACCGAGTCCGTGTTCGCGCACGTGGCCCGGGTCAGTGCCTTCCCCGTCAGCCATCTGCGCGGGGACCAGCTCCTGGTCGACGACCTCGGTTTCGACTCGCTGATGCTGACCGACCTGTTCACGGCCCTGGCCCGGCAGTGGCCGCAGTGGGCCCTCGACGAGAGGGCCGCCGACCGGCCGACCATCGCCGGGCTGGCCGCGCTGATCGCCGCCGCCACCCCGGTCCCCGTACCGCAGGCCGTGCCGGAGCCGGCCGCCACGGTCCCCGTACCGGAGGTCTCCCCCGAGGCCGCACCAGCCGCCGCACCGACGGACTTCAGCCCGCCGGCCGCCCCCGCCCGGCCCGCCACCCCGGCCCCCGCACCCGGCATGTCCCCCGAGGCCGCACCGGCGGCCGTACCGGAGGTGTCTCCGGAGGCCCCCTCCGAGGCCGCGCCGGTGGCCCTCCCCGCGCCGCCCGCCGCCCCCGCGGCCGCGGCCCCCGCGGCCGGGCCGGCGCCCGGCTGCGACCCGCCGCCCGCAGGGCACTCGCTGCCCGACGCGCACACGCGGATCGAGTGCTTCCCCGAGGTCGCCCGCCACGGCGAGCGCCTCGCGCTCCTCGACCGGACGGGGCTGGCCAACCCGTACTTCCTCGTCCACGAGGGCGGCCTGACCGGCACCACCGTGGTCGACGGCCGGGAGCTCGTCTCCTTCTCCGGCTACAACTACCTCGGCATGGCAACGGACCCGCAGGTCACGGCGGCGGCCACCGAGGCCGTGGAACGCTACGGCACCTCGGTGTCCGCCAGCCGGCTGCTGTCCGGCAACCGCCCGCTCCACCTGGAGCTGGAGGCGGAACTCGCCGGTCTGCTCGGCTGCGAGGACGCCCTCGCCCTGGCCAACGGCCACGCCACGAACGTCACCGTCATCGGGCACCTCGTGGGGCCCGGGGACCTCGTGGTCCACGACGCCCTCGCCCACGACAGCATCCTGCAGGGCTGCCGGCTCTCCGGCGCCACGCGCCGGCCGTTCCCGCACGACGACGTCGCCGCCCTGGACGCCCTCCTCGCACAGATCCGCAACCAGTACCGCAGGGTGCTCGTGGTCGTCGAAGGCGTGTACAGCATGGACGGCGACATCGCCGACCTGCCCGCCCTCATCGAGGTCAAGCGCCGGCACGGCGCCCTGCTGATGGTCGACGAGGCGCACAGCATCGGGACGATCGGCCCGACCGGCGGGGGCGTCGGGGAGTACCACGGCGTCGACCGCGCGGCCGTCGACCTCTGGGCGGGCACCCTCTCCAAGGCCCTGGCCGGCTGCGGCGGCTACGTCGCGGGCACCGAACGGGTGGTCTCGTACCTGCGCTACACCGCCCCCGGGTTCGTCTACAGCGCCGGGCTGACCCCGGCCGACACCGCCGCCTCCCTGGCCGCGCTGCGCCTGCTGCGGGCCGAGCCGGAGCGGGTGGCCCGCCTGACGGCGAACGCCGCCCTGTTCACCCGTCTCGCACGGGCGGCGGGCCTCGACACCGGCGACAGCCACGACACGCCGGTCGTGCCGTGCATCGTCGGGGACTCGGCCAAGACCCTGCGCCTCGCGGAGGCCCTGTTCCGGCAGGGCATCAGCGTCAACCCCATCCTCCATCCGGCCGTCCCGGAGGAGAAGGCCCGGCTGCGGTTCTTCGTCACCCGCGACCACACGCCCGAGCAGATCCGCCGGACGGTGACCGCCCTGACGCGGGAACTGCGCCGGCTCGAGGCGGCGGAATCCGGCGGTGCCGCCGACGCGGCGCCGGCCGCCGCCTGACCCGGGGCCCGCCATGGACACCGTCTTCCTGCCGCTCGCCCCGGGCCGCGTGCACCACTGGGGCGGGGCCGGGCTGCTCGTGGCCCACCGCCCCGACCTCACCCACCTGCCGCTGTGCCTCTCCCCCGCCGAACAGCGGGTGGCCCGCGCGCTGCCGGCCTGGCGGCGGTCCGAGTGGATGGCGGGCCGCCTCCTCGCCAAGCGGCTGGCCGGCGAACTCCTCGGGGCGCCGGCGCGGGAGGTGGAGGTCCTGCCCAGGGACGACGGCAGCCCGCAGCTCCTCGTCGGCGGCCTGCCGCTGCCCCGCGTGCACGTCTCCATCAGCCACACCCCCGGCCACGCCGCCGCAGCGCTGGCGTGGCGGCCGGTGGGCGTGGACCTGTGCGAGACGGCCTCCGCCGCCGCCGTGCGCCGGGTCGCGGACCACGCCTTCTCCGCGGGGGAGCTCTCCCTGATCGGCCCGGACCGGGCCGAGGCGCTGGCCGGGGCGTGGGCGCTGAAGGAGGCCGCGGTCAAGGCCGACCGCAGCGGGGTGTTCGGCCCCGCGCCGCGCCGGGTCCCGCTGCTGGGGCTGCGGCCTCCCGCGCTCGGCGGGCCGCGCCGGGCGATGGCCTGGCGGACCGAGGAGGCGGTCGTGGCCCTCGTCCTCACGGGTCCGTGACACGGCGGACTCACCGGCCCGTGACACGGCGCCCCCACCGGCCCGTGACGCGGCGCCCCCACCGGCCCGTGACGCGGCGCCCCCACCGGTCCCTGACACGGCGGACGGCACCGCGTTGCGTTGGTGCTCCCCGCCCCGCCGGATCATGCTTGTCAGTGGAGCACCCTGGCCGGACTAGCGAGGGCGAGATGAGCGGCGATGGCGCAACTTCCCACCTTTCCCGGTGATCGGCCGCTGGAGACGAGCGGCTCCGCCGGGGCGGCGTACACCGCCACGGCCACGATCGCCGAGGACGGCGTCGTGACCGAGTGGGGCGCAGGCGCCCGCCGGCTGCTCGGATACGCCTCCTCCGAGGTCGTGGGGCAGCCCGCGGCCCGGCTGCTGGCCGAGGACGGCGGGGCCGTCTGGGAGACCGGGCCGGGGCGGGACCGGTGGAACGGCACGGTGGCGCTGCGGCACCGGGACGGGCGGCGCGTGGAGGTGCCGTTGCTCGCGCACCGGTGGACGTCGACGGGCGGGACCGTCAAGTGGACGGTGGTGTCCGCGGTGCCGGGTGCGGCCGAGCCGTCCTGGGAGGCTCCGCTGAACGAGTGGGCGTTCGCCCAGTCGCCCTGTTTCCTGGCGGTCTTCGACGCGGACCTGCGGCTGCAGCGGGCCAACACGGGCATGCAGCGCACCCTCTCCCTCACCGAGGAGCAGATGCGCGGGCTGCGGCTGCCGGAGATCGCCCCGGACCCGGTGAGCGACGAGACGGAACGCCGGATGCGCCTGGTCGTCGAGACCGGCGAGCCGCAGCAGCTGACCGCGTTCGTCCCCCTGACGGGCGAGGGGTCCGAGCACGGCTGGGAGACCTCGCTGGCCGCGCTGCGCGACCGGGACGGGCGGGTGCGGGCGGTGTGCCTGGCCGCGCACGACCGCGGTTCGGCCGAGCACGCCCCGCACCCCGAGCACCTGCGGCTGGCCGAGGAACTGACCGCCCGGCCGGCCGAGGGCGCCGCGCCGCCGGACGGGCCCGGCCGGGAGCACCGCGAGCACACCACCACGATGACGCTGCAGCGCAGCCTGCTCCCGCACACCCTCCCCCAGCAGGGGGCGCTGGAGATCGCCACCCGTTACCTGCCCGCGGGCGGTGAGGCCGGTGTGGGCGGCGACTGGTTCGACGTGATCCCGCTGTCCGGGGCGCGGGTGGCGCTGGTGGTGGGGGACGTGGTCGGGCACGGCATCCGGGCCTCCGCGACCATGGGCCGGCTGCGGACGGCCGTGCGCACCCTCGCGGACGTGGACCTGCCGCCCGACGAGCTGCTGACCCACCTGGACGACCTGATCATCCACCTGTCCGCCGACGAGGCCGATCCGGACGCGCCCGAGGAGTCCGCGGGGGGCATCGGGACGACCTGCCTGTACGTGGTCTACGACCCGGTGACCCGGCTCTGCACCGTGGCCCGGGCCGGGCACCCGCCGCCGGCCGTGGTGTCCCCGGAGGGTTCGGTGTACCTGCTCGACGTGCCGGCCGGGCCGCCGCTCGGGCTGGGGGGCCTGCCGTTCGAGACGATCGAGGTGGAGCTGCCCGAGGGCAGTCTGCTCGCCCTGTACACCGACGGGCTGCTCCAGATCCGGGAGCGCGACCTGGACGAGGCCCTGGACACCCTGTTCTCCGCGCTGACCAAGCCCGCCGCGGCGCTGGACACGGTGTGCGACCGGGTGCTGACGGCGCTGCTGACCCGCCGTCCCGAGGACGACGTGGCGCTGCTGGTGGCCCGGACCCGGGCCCTGCACACCGACAAGGTGGTGGTGTGGGACCTGCCGTCGGATCCCTCGGTCGTCGCCGACGCCCGCCGGTACACCACCGAGCAGCTGACGGCGTGGGAGCTGGACGAGGCCTCGTTCGTCGCCGAGCTGGTGGTGAGCGAGCTGGTCACCAATGCCATCCGCTACGGCCGGCCGCCCATCCAGCTGCGCCTGATCCACGAGAACGACACGCTGATCTGCGAGGTCTCCGACGCGAGCAGTACGGCCCCGCACATGCGGCGGGCCCGGACCTTCGACGAGGGAGGGCGGGGGCTGCTGCTGGTGGCCCAGCTGGCCGAGCGCTGGGGCACGCGGCACGCCCCCACCGGCAAGACCATCTGGGCCGAGCAGTCCCTCGTGGGGTTCTGAGGGAGGGCGTGGTGCGGCTCCGGGTTCCGTGTTCCGGTTCCCTGTGACGCGCCTGTGACAGTCGACGGACAACTCCATGAAGTGGCGCCCGCAAGCTCTTTAACAGGGACATACAGCGACATTCCGATATATGTCCCTCTGCTTCCAAGGGTGTGAGCAGCAGCGATGACCGAGCCGACACGGCGGAGGAAATCCCATGAGCCTCACCCTCGTCCTGGAGCACGTCGAAGCCCCCTCGACCTCGAACTCGGCCTCCACCTCTCTCGCCCCGCGTGAGCAGGAGGCGCTGCGCCACATCGCCGCCGGGTGCACCTACCTCCAGGCCGCCCGGCACATGGGTCTCTCCAAGCACACCGTCGACGCCTACCTGCGCCGCATCCGCGCCAAGTTCGGTGTCAACACCACGGCCGAGCTGACCCGCCTGGCCATCTCGCTGGGCCTCTGACCCACAGGGCACCGGCCCCCCGGTCTCCCGGCCCTACGGCCCGTACGGCATCGCGCCGTACGGGCCGTCGTGCTGTGCGCGGAAGACGGGCAGGGCCCAGGCCGGGGGCTCCTGCGGCGGCTCGGGGATCACGCAGACCTCGGTGGGCGGGTGCCCGGGCCCGGGCTCGGCGTCGACGCGGCGGGCGGGGGTGCCGGTGGCGGCGCGCAGGGCGGCGACGAACTCCAGGCAGGTGTCGTAGCGGTCCTCGGGCACCTTCGCCAGGCCCTTGGCCAGCACCTCGTCGACGGCGGGGGCGATGTCCGGCCGTTTCCCGGTGAGCGGCGGGGGCTGGTCGTACTGGTGCGCCCACAGCAGCGCGGTCGGGTCGGTGTCGCGTCCGAAGGGCGGCCCGCCCGCGAGGGTTTCGTAGACCACGCAGGCCAGGCTGTAGAGGTCGCACCTGCCGTCCACCGGGCGGCCGGAGATCTGCTCGGGTGCCATGTAGTCGACCGTGCCGACGAACTCCCCGGCGGTGGTGAAACCGGTGGGTGACAGCGCCTTCTTCGTGAGTCCGAAGTCGGTGAGGTAGATGTGCTCGGGGTGGTCGCTGTCGGTGCCCGCGGCGACCAGGACGTTGCCGGGCTTGACGTCCCGGTGGACGAGGTCGTGGCGGTGGGCCGCGTCGAGCGCGGAGGCCAGCTGGCCGACGATCCGCAGGGCGGTGGCGACGGGGAGCGGTCCCTCCCGGTCCAGCAGGGCCCGCAGGTCCAGGCCGGCGACGTAGCGCATGGCGATGTAGAGGACGCCGTCGGTCTCGCCGGCTTCGAAGACGGGCACGATGTGGGGGTGGTCGATGGAGGCGGCCACCCGTGATTCGTGGGTGAAGCGGCGCCGGAAGGTCTCGTCGCGGGCGCGTTCGGGGGCGATCAGCTTGAGCGCGACCGTGCGGTCCAGCCGCAGGTCCCTGGCCTGGTAGACGACGGCCATGCCACCGCGGCCGATCATGCGCTCGACCAGGTAGCCGGCGATCTGCCGGCCGATGAGCCCGGAGGCCCGGCCCGCGTACAGGTGCAGATTGGATGCCGTGCCCATCAGGCGCCGCCCTCACCCGGCCGCCGCGGTCGCGCTGGGGGCGCGGCGGGCCGCTCTTCGTCATCGAAAGTCTATCGAGTGGTGCTCCGGGGTGCCCCTCGTCGTCGGGGGGCGCCCTACGCACGGGACGTCCTCCGGGGCGGGTGCTCCGGAGGACGTCCGAGGGTGCTTCGGCCCGGGGTCAGTCGGAGCCGCCGTTGCCGCCGCGGCCGCCGGACCCGCTGCTCTCGCAGCCGACGCCGATGCAGATGCCGCCGTTGCCGCCCCGGCCGCCGTCGCCGCCGTCGCCCCCGGGAGGGGCGTCGCCGCCGTTGCCGCCGTTGCCGCCGTTGGCGCTGCCGCGGCAGACGCCGGCGCAGATGCCGCCCTTGCCGCCGTCGGTGCCGTTGCCGCCGGCCGTTCCGGTGGTGCCGTCTCCGCCGTTGGCGCTGCCGTTGCAGAGGCCGGCGCAGACGCCGCCGTTGCTTCCGTTGGTGCCGTTGACGGTGCCGTTGCAGCGGCCGGCGCAGACGTTGTCGCCGACGCGGACGCTGCCGTTGCCGATCTTGACCCCGCCGGTGCCGGTGCCGGAGCCGCCGAAGATCTTCCCGACCGGGCTGCCGGAGCCGGAGCCGTGGTGTGCGAGGACCTGGGCCGGCTGGACCGCCGGGGCGGCCGGGGCGGCGGAGGCGATCGGTGCGAGGGCTCCGGCGCCGAGGAGGGTGGTGGAGACGACGAGACCGAGACGAAGCTTCCAAGAACGTACACGCATGGCATTTCTTCCTTGCTGGGGAACGGTTTCCGCTACGGCTGAGAAGTCTTTTTCCATCGGGATGCGCAGGGCGCCCCGGCCGTTTCGGGCCGGGGCGCCCGGGAGCCTTTCCGTTTCGGCTCGCCCGCCTCGACTGATCAGCCGGCGGAGCCGCTCATCAGGGCGAACCAGTCTCCGTCGAGGTACTGCTTCTTCCAGGTGTCGATCTGCTCGGTGGTGATCTTGTACTTGTCGGCGATCTTGTCCTTCATCGCCTTGGAGTCGTCGGCGGCCATCACCGTGAGCACGATGCGCACCTTGTCCACCACCGTCAGCTCCGACTTGGGCTTGTCGGGCAGGTCGCCGAAGCCGAGGCAAGCCGTTCCGCCGGGCTTGCCGGGCTCGCCCGGCTGGCCGGGCTGACCGCCCTTGCCGCCCTCGCCGCCCTTTCCGCCTTCGCCGCCCGCGCCGCCCGCGCCGCCCGCGCCGCCCAGGACGCAGTCCGAGGTCTGCAGGCCGGGGGCCGAGGCGCTGGTGGCCGCCGGGGTGTGGGACACCGCCGCCTGCGCGGCGCAGGCCGTACCGGTGACGAGGGCCAGGGAGGCCGCGGCCAGGATGAGCGGACGCTGGAAGGGGATCGTGAACATGGGGGTTTCTCCGTTCAGAGAACGTTCGAGTCAGAGGATGGGATGGGATCGGGGGGGGGTGGGGGGGTGGAGGCCCGAGGGCCTCCACCCCGTCATGCCGGGGCCGGTCAGAAGATGCTTCCGCCGCCGGCGCCACCGCCGCCGCCGAGGCCGCCGAAGATGCCGAGGCCGCCGGTGCCGCCCTTGCCGCCGTTGCCGCCCTGGAAGACGCCGAACCCGCCGCCGCCGCCCTTGCCGCCGTTGCCGCCCTTGAGGATGCCGTCGCCGCCGCTGCCGCCGCCGCCGCCGTTCCCGCCGAAGAGGCCGGAGCCGCCCTTGCCGCCGCCGCCGCCGTTACCGCCGATGACGCCGTCGCCGCCACCGCCGCCACCGCCGCCGCCACCGCCGGAGAGGACGCCGTTGCCGCCGTTGCCGCCCTTGCCGCCGTCGCCTCCGGTGCCGAAGACGCTGCCGCCGCCGGAGCCGCCGGAGCCACCGCCGCCGCCGATCAGGCCGCCGCCGCCGTCGCCGCCGTCCCCGCCCTTGCCGCCGCCGTGGGGGAGGGCGGTGACCACGTGGGACGGAGTGGGGGCCGCCATGGCCGTCGAGGCCGGGAGAACGACGCCTCCGGTGACGATGGCCGCCGCGGCCGCCAGAGTGGCGAGACGGAATCCCCTGCGCGTCGGACGAACGGTGCCGGTGGTGTCAAACTTGCGGTTCATGACTTTCTCCTGACTGTGCCTGATATTTATCGGGGTGCCCCGCAATTTCGGGGCGGTGCGGTGAGGGGATCGATCGGGAATTCCTTCTGGAGGATTTCCTTCTCTTTCCTGTTTCCTCGTTTCCTTTCCGCTCCTCAAGTAAGCCCCAGCGGGCACGGCAGGGTCACGTTCCGGAAAGTCGGGACTTGACAGGGCCGCGGTCGGCGGATAAAAGCGGCGCTCAGCCGACCCGGTCGACCAGGACGACCGCCACGTCGTCGGCCAGGCGGCCCCGCGCATGGCGCAGCAGGGCCTGGCGCAGGCCCTCCAGGAAGGACTGCCGGGTGCGGTCGCACAGCTTCTCCATGGCCCCGGCCAGGTCGAAGAAGGCGTTGTCGCCGTCGCGGGCCTCGATGACCCCGTCGGTGTGCAGCAGCAGCCGGTCCCCCGGCAGGAACGGATAGCTGTCCGTCCTCCCCGGGGGACCGCTGATGAACTCCTCCAGGCCGAGCGGCGGCAGCGGGACGGCGGGCGCGAGGGGGCGGACCTCGCCGTCGCGCAGCAGCAGCGGGGGCGGATGGCCCCGGTTGACGACCTGGACGTCGAGGGTGTCGGGGACCTGGGCCACCAGCGCGGTCACGAAGCCCTCCAGGAGGACGTCGTCCCCCTGGGCCAGGCCCGCGCCCGGGGTGGCGGCGTCCCGGCGCAGGGCCGCCCCGCAGTGCCGGACGACCTCCACCAGGTCGTCCTCGTAGTGCACGGATTCCCGGAAGGCGCCCAGGACGACGGCGGCGGCGCGCACGGCCGGCAGTCCCTTGCCGCGGACGTCCCCGACGATCAGCCGGATCCCGTACCGGGTCTGGACGGCGTCGTAGAGGTCGCCGCCGATCTGCGCGCCCGTCTCGGCGGCCAGGTACATGCTGGCGGCCCGTACGGGACCCAGCCGGGCGGGCACGGGCCGCAGCAGGACCTCCTGGGCGGCCTCGGCGATCCGGCGGACCTGTCCCAGCTCGTGGTCCCGGCGGGTCCGGACGGTGCGGCTGGTCATGACGCTGGCCGTGGTCACGAGGACGAGGGCCAGGAGGTTGGTGTAGACCTGCTGGCCGCCCCAGGCGTGGTTGTACGTGGCGGTGACGACGCTGACCGCGAGGGCCAGTCCGGCCGCCGCGAGCGTGCCCGCGGGGCCGAGGGCCACCGCAGCGAGGGCGGGGGTGGCGACCAGCAGCGGGCCGGAGTACACGGCGTGCGCGGGAGTGAGTTCGACGACGAGCACCACGAGGGCGACCGCGAAGGGGAGTGCCTGCGCGAGGGCGAAGAGGATCTGGTGGTGGCCGCCGGCTCCCGGTCCCGGGGGCGAGCGCCAGGGCGCTCTCATGTGTCCAGCCTGCCCCGCCCGGGCGTACGGCCGCCACTTCGTGCGGCGCGTCGCGCCGGACCGCCGTCCGGGGGCCCGGCGCAGGGGGTAGGGATGCGGAAACGGCCCGCCGCCGGCCCCCGCGACACCGGAGCGCCCCCCCGCATGAGCACCGACCCCGCCCAGGTCCCCCGGGTCTCCCGGGAGGAGTTCGACGCCCTGTTCGCCGAGGTCCGCACCTGGGGCCGCTGGGACCCGGCCGCCCGGGGCGCCTGGAACCGGGTCACCCCCGGCCATGTGCGGCGGGCGGCGGCCCTGGTCCGCGACGGTGCGACGGTGCCGCTCGGGCGGCCGTGGGACACCCGGCCCGCCCCGGACAACCCTCGGCCGGCCCTGCACCACATGACCGACCTGGGCGACGTGGAGTCCCCGGAGCCGACCGCCCACAAGGACTTCCTCGGCGCCGACTACCACGGCAAGTCCGTCAGCCACCTCGACGCGCTGTGCCACATCGCCTACCGGGGGGAGCTCTACGGGGGCCGCCCGGCCCGCGACTCCGTCGGCTCGGGCGGCGCCCGCTTCGGCTCGGTGGCCGCCCTGGGGCCGCTCGTCACCAAGGGCGTGCTGCTGGACCTGCCCGCCGTCCTGGGGGCCGGCTGGCTGGAGCCCGGGCGGGCGGTGCGGGCGGGCGACGTGCTGGCCGCGGAACGGGCGCTCGGCGCGCAGATCGACGAGGGCTGCGCGGTGCTGCTGCGCACGGGCCGCTTCCGGCGCCGCCGGGAGCTGGGCCCGTGGGACCTCGACGCGGCGAGCGCGGGATTCCACGTGGACGCGGTGCCCCTGCTCGCCGAGCGGGGGATCAGTCTGCTGGGCTCGGACGGGGACGGCGACCTGCGCCCCTCGCCGGTCGAGGGCGTGCACTCCCCGGTCCACACCCTCGCGCTCACGGCCATGGGGGTGCCCCTGCTGGACAACCTGGACCTGGAGGGGCTGTCCGCCGCCTGCGCCGGAACCGGACGGTACGCGTTCCTGCTCGTCGTGACGCCCCTGAACGTGCCGGGCGGGACGGGGTCGCCGGTCAATCCGGTCGCCGTCCTGTGAAGGGGGAAAACACCCGGAATATACTCGAAACGCACTGATTGACGTTTCACCGCACGGACCAGAGCACACGGCACGGACCACGGCGATCATCCCTAAGCGGCCGGGTTCACCCCGGCAGGGAAGTGATGCAGATGGGGGTCACGGGAGACCAGACCGGCCCGGCACGCTCCCGTGAGCGCTTCCTGGGGGGCGATCCGGTGGAGGACACGGTGCGCGGGCCCATTCTGAACTCCTGGCTGCGCTGCCGGCTGCTGGGGCTCTCCCCCGACGAGTCCGATCTCCCCTACCGGGAGGACTTCGATCCCGACAGCCGGCTCGTCCGGGCCGCCGGACCGGTCCTCGACGAGCTACAGCAGCGGTTCTCCGGCAGCCGGATGAACATCTCGGTGACCGACGCGGACGGCATGGTGCTGCAGCGCCGCTTCGGCGAGCCCTCCCTGGCCCGGAGCCTGCCCCCCATCCAGAGCCAGCCGGGCTTCGTCTTCGCCGAGCGGTACGGCGGAACCAACGGCATCGGCCTCGCACTGGCCGAACGCCGGCCCGTGCAGGTCTACCGGGCCGAGCACTTCGCCGAGCGCGCCCAGTCGAACGCCTGTTGCGCCGCTCCCATCCGCGACCAGCTCAGCGGGCACATCGTCGGCGTGCTCTGCTTCGGCTACCCCTACGCCTACGAGCACCCGGACCTGCCGGTCCTGCTGGGCCGCGCGGTCGGCACGATCGAGCGGCGGCTGATGGCCCAGAGCGCCGAGCGCGAGCGCGGCCTGCTGCACACCTACCTCGACGCCGAACGGCTCGCCGGGACGGCCCCGGCCGGGCCCGGCGCGGCGGACGGGACGGCGGTGCCGCCCGGCCCCGCCGCACCGGGCCTGGACCCGCACGACCGGGCGGTCCTCAGGGAGCGGGCCACCGAGCTGATCTCCTCGGCCCGCCGGGGCGCCTTCGGCGTGGCCCTCCCCCACGGCGGCGAGGCCACCCTGCTCAGCCGCCCGCTCACCAGCGGCACCGGGGTGGACGGCATGGTCGTCGAGGCCGTCATCGGCGCCGGCCCGCCCGGCCCCCACGCCCCGTCCGCGTCCCCGTCCGCGTCTCCGTCCCGGCCGCCGGACGCGTTCCGCGGCCTGGTGCTGGTCGGCGAGCCCGAGGTCGGCAAGTACGCCGTCGCGGCCCGGCGGCGCCTGGAACTGCTGGCGGAGGCCAGCAGCCTCATCGGCACCACCCTGGACGTGGCCCGCACCGCCCTGGAACTCGCCGAGACGGCCGTCCCCCGGCTGGCCGACTACGTCACCGTCGACCTGCCCGAGTCCGTCCTGCACGGCGAGGAGTCCGCCGACCCGGGGGCCGAGCTGCACCGCACGGTGGTCCACGGCATCCGCGACGACTGCCCCTTCTACCCGGCCGGGCAGCACGTGCGGCTGCTCCCCGGCACCCCGCACATGCGCTGCCTGACCGGCGGGCACCCCGTCCTGGAGCCCGAGCTGGGCTCCGCGGCCGGCTGGATCGCCCAGAACCCGGAACGGGCCCGCCGGCTCCTGGAGCACGGGGTGCACTCCCTCATCGTCGTCCCGCTGCTGGCCCGCGGGGTGCTGCTGGGCATCGCGAGCTTCTACCGCTCCCAGGACCCGGCCCCGTTCGGGGACGACGACACCCGGCTCGCCGGGGAGCTCGCCGCCCGCGCCGCCCTGTGCATCGACAACGCCCGCCGCTACACCCGGGAGCACAACCTGGCCCTGGCCCTCCAGCGCAGCCTCCTGCCGCGCGGCCTGCCCGAACAGGGCGCCGTCGAGGTCGCCCACCGCTACCTGCCCGCCGAGTCCGGGGTCGGCGGCGACTGGTTCGACGTCATCCCGCTCTCCGGCACCCGGGTCGCCCTCCTCGTCGGCGACGTCGTCGGCCACGGACTGCACGCCGCCGCCACGATGGGCCGGCTGCGGACCGCCGCCCGCACCTTCGCCGAACTGGAGCTCGCCCCCGACGAGCTCCTCACCCACCTGGACAACCTCCTGGTCCGCCTGGACCGGGAGGAGGGCGGCGACGAGGCCCCGGGCAGCACGGGTGTCGTCGGGGCCACCTGCCTGTACGCGGTCTACGACCCCACCACGCGGCTGTGCACCATGGCCCGGGCGGGCCACCTCCCGCCGGCCCTGGTCCACCCCGACGGCGCCGTGACCTTCCCCGACCTGCCCGCCGGTCCCCCGCTGGGCCTGGGCGGACTGCCCTTCGAGACGGCCGAGTTCGAGCTGCCCGAGGACAGCACGCTGGTCCTCTACACCGACGGCCTCGTGGAGGACCGGCACCGCGACATCGACGTCTCCCTCGACCGGCTGCGGAGCGTCCTCGCCCACCCGGACCGGGCCCCCGAGGACACCTGCCGGGCCGTCATGGACGCCATGGCCCCCGAACACCCCGACGACGACATCGCCCTCCTCGTCGCCCGCGCCCACACCCTGCCCGCCGAGCGGATCGCCGACTGGGAACTGCCGGCGGACCCCGCCAGGGTCTGCGACGTCCGCGCCGCCGCCACCCGGCGGCTGGCCGAATGGGGGCTGGAGGAGCTCGCGTTCGCGGCCGAACTGCTGCTGAGCGAGCTGGTCACCAACGCCATCCGCTACGGGGGCGAGCCGATCCGGGTCCGCCTCATCCGCGACCGCAACCTGATCTGCGAGGTCTCCGACGGCGGCAGCACCGCCCCCCACCTGCGGCGGGCGGCCAGCACGGACGAGGGCGGCCGCGGCCTGTTCCTCGTCGCCCAGCTGGCCCAGGCCTGGGGCACCCGCTACACCCCGCGGGGCAAGGTGATCTGGGCCGAATGCGCCCTGGATGCCGCATAACGTCCGTCGTACCCCGGAATGAGCACCGACGGCCAGTAGCATCCCCCTGTCCCGCCCTCCCGTGCGGGGGTCCGAGGCCGGCCCCGGAGACGTCCCGTGCACGACGCCCATGACGAGTACGACGCCCCACCGCACCCGGACACGGAGCCGCTCGTGCGGATCCGGGGTCTGCGCAAACGGTTCGGCGGCACCCTCGCCCTGGACGGGGTGGACCTCGACCTGAACGCCGGCAGCGTCCTCGCGCTCCTCGGCCCCAACGGCGCCGGCAAGTCCACGCTCATCAAGGTGCTCGCCGGGGTCCACCGGGCCGACGCGGGCGAGGTGAGCGTCGCCGGGCACCCGCTCGGCTCCGGAGCCGCCCGCGCGGCGATGTCCTTCATCCACCAGGACCCCGGCCTGGTCGACTGGATGACCGTCGCCGAGAACACCGCCCTGGGCACCGGCTACCCGCGCCGCCTCGGCCTGATCTCCTGGCGGCGCACCCGGGAGCGGTGCGCCGACGCCCTCGCGGCCGTCGCCGGCCATCTGGACCCCGCCGCCCGCGTCGCCTCCCTCGCCCCCGCCGAACGCTCCCTGGTGGCCATCGCCCGGGCCGTCGCGCGCGACACCCGCCTCCTCGTCCTCGACGAGCCCACCGCCACCCTCCCCGCCGCCGACTGCGCCCGCCTCTTCGACGTCCTGCACGCCCTGCGCGACCGGGGCCACGGCATCCTCTACGTCACCCACCGGCTCGACGAGGTCCACCGGGTCGCCGACTGCTTCGCCGTCCTGCGCGACGGACGCACGGCCGCCCGGGGGCCCCTCGCCGGATACGACCCCGGCCGGCTGGTCCGGGACATCACGGGCGGCGCCCCGGCCGGACCCCGGCGCCCGGCCCGCACCGCGCCGCCGCCCGGGAGGCCCCCCGTCCTGCGCCTGGACGCCGTGAGCACCGAAGGCGGCGGGCCCGTCAGCCTGGAGCTGGCGGCCGGGGAGATCCTGGGCATGGTGGGGCTGACCGGCGCCGGCCACGCGCACCTGGGCCGCGCCCTCGCCGGGGTGCTGCCGCTGTCCGGCGGGCGGGTCCTGCTCGACGGGCGGCCGTACCGGCCGCGCGGACCGGCCGGGGCGGTGCGCCGGGGCGTGGGCTTCGTGGCCGCCGACCGACAGGAGGAGGGCTGCGCCCCCGACCTGACGGTCCGGGAGAACCTCCTGGCCAACCCGAGGGCGGCCGGGGTGCCGGCCTGGCGCTGGCTGGGGCCCCGGCGCGAGCGGCGCGAGGCGGCCGCGCTGGCCGAACGGTTCGCGGTGCGCCCCCGGGACACCGAAGTGCCCGTGGCCACCCTGTCGGGCGGCAACCAGCAGAAGGTCGTCCTGGCCCGGTGGCTGCGCGGGCACCCGCGGCTGCTGGTCCTGGAGGAGCCGACCGCGAGCGTGGACGTGGGCGCCAAGGCCGCGGTCCACCGGATGCTCGACGGGGCGGCCGCCGACGGGACGGCGGTCCTGCTGGTGTCCACCGACTTCGAGGAGGTCGCGGACCTCTGCCACCGCGCGCTGGTCTTCGTCCGCGGATCGGTGGCGGCCGAGCTGTCCGGCGCCCGCCTGACCCCGGCCGGACTCACCCGCACCGCCTCGGCCATGCCCGCGATCACCGGACCTGCGGGGGCTCCGTGAGCGGCTGGTCCCCGCGCGGGCACGTCGTCGGCAGCTACGGCCTGCCGGCCCTGGGCCTCCTGCTCTTCCTGGCGTTCTCCCTCGCCCTGCCGGACACCTTCCCCACCCGGGAGAACGTGTCCTCGATCCTGTCCAACCAGTCGATCCCCGCCCTGCTCGCCCTGGGGGCCACGGTCCCGATCGCCACCGGGAAGTTCGACCTGTCCCTCGGCTACGGTCTGGGCCTGGCCCACGTCCTGGTGATGCACCTCGTCGTCGACACGGGCACGCCCTGGGCACTGGCCTGCCTGGCCGTGGTCGCGGGCGGAGCGCTGGCCGGCGCGGTCAACGGGATCGTCGTCGAGTTCGCCCGGATCGACTCCTTCATCGCCACGCTGGGCACCGGCAGCATCATGTACGCCTTCACCGGATGGCTCACCAAGGGCAGCCGCATCGTGCCCGGCCCGCAGGGACTGCCGCCCTCCTTCACCGCCCTGTACGACACCACGTTCCTCGGTCTGCCGCTGCCGGCGTTCTACGTGCTGGCCGCCGCCGTGCTGCTGTGGGCGGTGCTGGAACGGCTGCCCTTCGGCCGGTACCTGTACGTCACCGGCTCCAACCCCCGTGCCGCCGCCGTCCTGGGGATCCCCATCCGCCGGTACTCGGTCTGGGCGTTCGCCACCTCGGGCCTGGTCACGGGGGTGGCCGGGGTACTGCTCGCCGCGCAGCAGCAGACCGGGAACCCGAGCGTCGGACTGGACTACCTGCTGCCCGCGTTCGTCGGCGCCCTGCTGGGCTCCACCACCGTCAGACCCGGCCGGGCCAACGCACCCGGGACCCTGGTGGCGGTCGGGGTGCTCGCCGTCGGGCTCGCCGGGATCGGCCAGCTCGGCGCCGACTTCTGGGCCACCCCGCTGTTCAACGGCGGGACGCTGCTGCTGGCCGTCGGCCTGGCCGGGTACGCGGCGCGGCGACGGCTGCGCGCCCGCCCCGCGGCGGCCGGTCCCGCCCCTCCCGCCGATGACGGCTCCCCCCGGCCACCCGCGCACCACCAGCCCCCGCGCATCCCTGATCAGGAGCACCGTGTACCCGAACCGCAAACGCCTCCTCGCGGCCGCGGCCCTGTGGGCCGCCGCCGCCCTCGCAGCGGGCTGCGGGGGCGGCGGCTCCGCGCACCCCTCGGCCACCGCCCCGGGCGCCCGCTGCCCGGCTGCGCTCGCCCGGGCGAAGGAGGCGGTCCGGCGGGCCGAGCAGACGGACACCGGCTGGAACGGGCCCACCACCGGCCCCGCGGCGGTCCCCGGCAAGTCCCTGGTCTACGTCGCCCAGACCATGACCAACCCCGGGGTGGCCGGGGTTGCCGAAGGGGTCCGGGAGGCCGCCGCCGCCATCGGCTGGCAGGTCCGGGTGATCGACGGGGACGGCAGCCCGGCGGGCATCCAGGCCGCGCTCAGCCAGGCGGTCACCCTGCGGCCCTCGGGCATCGTCATCGGCGGCTTCGACCCGCGGCTGACGGAGCAGCAGACGGCGCACGCGCAGGCCCAGGGCATCACGCTGATCGGCTGGCACGCGGTCGGCTCCCCCGGCCCGAGCACGGAGCCCCGGCTGTTCACCAACATCACCACCAGGGTGGAGGAGGTGGCGGGGATCAGCGCGGACTGGGTCATCGCCCGCTCCGGCGGCGCGGCCGGAGTGGTCGTCTTCACCGACGACTCCATCCCCTTCGCCCGCACCAAGGCGGAGCTGATCGGACGGCGGCTCGCCGGCTGCCCGGGCGTGGACGTGCTCGCCACGGAGAACATCCCCATCCCGGACGCCGGGCAGCGCACCCCCCAGGAGGTCTCCTCGCTCCTGGCGCGCTTCGGGGACCGGTGGACCGACTCCGTCGCCATCAACGACCTGTACTTCGCCGACGCCGCCCCCGCGCTGCGCGCCGCCGGACGCCCGGGCGGGGGGCCGCCCTTCAACATCGGTGCGGGCGACGGGGACCCGTCCGCCTTCCAGCGGATCAACAGCCACGGGTTCCAGGCGGCCACCGTCCCCGAACCGCTGTCCCAGCAGGGGTGGCAGGCCGTCGACGAGTTCAACCGCGCCTTCGCCGGGCGGCCCGCCAGCGGTTACGTCGCCCCGGTCCACGTGGTGACGGCCGGCAACAGCGGCGGGGCCGCGTCCTGGGACCCGAAGGGCTACCGGGAGGCGTACCGGAGGATCTGGCACGGCGGGTGAACAGGGGCGGGGGGCGCGGCGCCGCGTCCCGGGGCCGGTGCGGGGTTGGTTGTCCGGTTATGGGTAGTCTTCCCGGGTCGGTGTGCGGGTTCCGTCAGGGCGGGGTGGGTTGTCATGGGTCGTCAGACAGGGGTGCGCGCCGGGGCGGTGGCCGCGGTGCTGCTGCTCGGGCTGAGCGGGTGCGGCGGCCCGAAGGGCCAGGGGGACGGGAAGGCCCCGGACGGGCCGGCCGCGAGCGCGAGCCCCGCACCGTCCGCCTCCTCCGCGCCCCCGGCCGGTGACGCCAAGCCGGCCCCGGGCGACGTGCTGCCCGGCATGGTGGGCGCGGCCGTCGCGCGCGCCCAGCTGGCGGCCCTGCCGACGGGCAGGCCCGGCACGATGGCCGGGTACAGTCGCGACAAGTTCACGCACTGGGCCGAGCAGGGCGACAAGTGCGACACCCGCGAGGTCGTCCTCCAGCGCGACGGCAAGGACGTCGCCCGCGACTCCGAGTGCCGGGCCGTGAAGGGCAGCTGGAAGAGCCTGTACGACGGGGTCACCGTCAACGAGGCGTCGAAGCTGGACATCGACCACATGGTCCCGCTCGCCGAGGCCTGGCGCTCGGGCGCGGCAGCGTGGGACGCGGCCAAACGCAAGGCCTTCGCCAACGACCTGACGCGCCCCCAGCTGCTGGCGGTCTCGGCCGCCTCCAACCGCTCCAAGGGCGACCAGAGCCCCGACCTGTGGCAGCCCTCGGACAAGTCGAGCTGGTGCCAGTACGGGCGCGCCTGGACCACCGTCAAATCCCATTACGGGCTGACCGTCACCGAAGCCGAGAGGGCCATGCTGACCACCATGATCGACACCTGCGCCGCATGACCGGCCCCCGCCAGTACCAGTGGCAGGACGAGGTCCTCGCCGGCCCCGGCGGGGCCATGACCGACGAGGTCGGCGTCATCACGGGCCCGCTGACGCTGCGCACCACCGGCGGCCCCGACGGCACGGTCCGTTTCGAGGTGCAGTACACCGACGCGGACGAGTGGTACACCCTCACCGGCAGCCCGGCGGCGCACGGCGACCCCTACGCACTGCACATCGCGGCACTGCGGGCGATCCGCGAGGGGGGCGGCGCCGAAGCTCCCGCGCCGCCCGTCTGAGCAGCCGTCCGAGCATCCGTTCCGGACGGGCCGTTGGGCCGCTCGGGTGACGGGCGATAACCCCTGGCGCCGGGCGCAGTTGATCCAGACGTCCCGCCGGGGACAGCTCATGCGACAGAAGGATCACCAATGCTCAAGAAGTTCATGGCCACCGCTGCGGTCACCGCCTCCATCCTGGGCACGGGCGCCCTCGCGGCCTCCCCGGCGATGGCGATCGGCAACGACAACGGCGTCAACACCGTCAACGGCAACGGCTCGCAGCAGATCTACGGCAACCAGGAGACCTCGGGGGCGATGAGCCCCCAGCTCAGCGCGATCCAGGGCTCGCTGAACAAGGCCTGCGTCGCCCTGCCGGCCAAGGTCAACGTCCAGTCCGTGCTCTCCGCGGTCAACGTCGGCATCCAGGACATCGCGATCGCCTCCAACCCGCAGAACCAGCAGTGCACCGAGAACTCCACCCAGGCCAAGGGTGACGAGACCCTTTCGCACATCCTGTCCAACATCCCGATCCTGTCCGGGAACGTGTCGGCCGGCAGCTGATCCAGCGGTTCCGGAGCGGCGTGGCGACGCGGTCGCCACGCCGCTCCGGCGTTTCTCCGCGCCGCACATGAAGTTTGGTCTAGACCTTGACAGGGCGAGACCCCGGGCACCGGGAACCCGTCCGGGTTCGTGGTCAGCGAGGCCCAGTTCAACCAGATGTTCCCGGACCGCAACCCCTTCTCCACCTACAACGGCCTGGTCGCGGCGCTCTCCGCATGCCCCGCGTTCGCCCACACCGGGGACGACACCGTCAAGCGGCGCGAGGCGGCGGCCTTCCTCGCGAACGTCTCGCACGAGACCGGCGGGCTGGTGTACATCGTCGAGCAGAACACCGCCAACTACCCGCACTACTGCGACGCCTCCCAGCCCTACGGCTGCCCGGCCGGCCAGGCGGCGTACTACGGCCGCGGCCCCATCCAGCTCAGCTGGAACTTCAACTACAAGGCCGCCGGCGACGCCCTCGGCATCAACCTGGTCGCCAACCCCTACCTCGTCGAGCAGGACCCGGCCGTCGCGATGAAGACGGCGCTCTGGTACTGGAACACCCAGAACGGCCCCGGCACGATGACCGCGCACGCGGCCATGGTCAACGGAGCGGGCTTCGGCGAGACCATCCGCTCCATCAACGGGGCCCTGGAGTGCAACGGCGGCAACCCGGCGCAGGTGCAGAGCCGGGTGGACAAGTACCAGGCCTTCACCCGGCTGCTGGGCGTCACCCCGGGGGCCGGCCTGAGCTGCTGACCCCTTCAGTGGCCCCGCAGCGCGGTGGCCAGCTGGGCCCGGGAGCGGACGTCGAGCTTCTGGTAGATCCGGGTGAGCCGGGCTTCGACGGTCTTGACGCTGAGGAACAGCTTCGCGGCCGCCTCCTGGTTGCTGGCGCCCCCGCCGACCAGCAGGGCGAGGCGGGCCTCGGCGTCGGTCAGCGCCGCCGCCCCCGGGTGCGGGACGCAGGTCTCGGGGGCGTTCTCCCGGGCCAGGGCGAGCCACGGCTGCGCCCCGGCCCGTTCGAACACCTCGGCGGCGTCGCGCAGCGCGGCCCGGGCCGGCGCCCGGCGGCGGCGCCGGCGTTCCACCCGGGCCAGCGCGAGCAGCGTACGGCCCCGCTCCAGGGGCAGTCCCAGGGCCTCGAAGCGCTGGACGGTGGCCTGGAGCAGGGCGACGGCGGGCTCCGGTTCGCCCTGCGCCGACAGCGCGAGCCCCCGGGCCCGGTCCAGGGCGGCGAGCACGGGGGTGCGTCCCAGGGCGCGGGCGACGGGGGTCACCGCATCGAGGAGGGCTACGGCCCCGGCCGGGTCGTCGGCGGCGACCAGGGCCTCGGCGAGCTCCCCGTGCCAGCGCAGGATGGAGGGGTCCACCACCTGCTGGGCCTCCTCCAGCTCGGCGACCCGGCGCAGGGTGGCCACCGCCTTGGCGGCCTCGCCGGTGGCCAGTTCGACGGTGCCGAGGGCGTAGAGGCCCCGGGAGAGGAAGACCTGGTCGTGTTCCTCCTCGGAGGCGCGGATGCCGCGGCGGGCGTAGGCGGCAGCCCGCGCGAAGCTGCCGCCGGCCGCCTCGGCGGTGGCGGCGACGTACCAGGCGGGTCCCGGGGAGAGGCCCGCCTCGATGGTCAGTTCCAGGGCGCGGCGGGCGTGCGCGGCGCCCAGGACGCAGGCCCCGCGCCGCAGTTCGACCTCGGTGAGGCTGCGCAGCACCTCGAAGACGTCCTCGGCGGAGCCGGTGCGCTGGACGGCGGGGAGCAGGACGAGGAGCCGGCTGCGGGCGTCGGCGAGCCGGTCGTCGAAGAGGGCGTGGCGGACGGCGAGGTACTGGGGGGCGTTGCGCATGCCGAGGGGGACCTCGGGGGCGGGCAGGGCAAGGGCCTCGGCCAGGATGTCCTCGGCGTCGGGGTCGGCGAGGATGCGTCCCATACGGGCCCGTACGGTCAGGGCCATGGCTTCGGCGACCTGGTCTCCCCCGGCCTTGGCGAGGGCCCCGGCCTCGGCCGCGGCGTCCCGGGAGCGGACGGGGTCCCCGTCACTGAGGTTGTGCTTCCAGGCGATGCGCAGCTGTACGGCGGCCAGCAGGGAGGGGTCGTCGGCGGCGTCGGCCTCGGCGCAGGCGAAGGCGAAGGTCTCGTCGAGGGCGGCCAGGGCCTGCCCGGCGGCGTCGATCACGGCGAGCCGGGCCCGTACCCGCTGGGCGGGTGAGGCGTCCCGGGCGAGGACGGCGCGGGTGGCACGGCGGGCGAGGTCGGCGCGGCCGGCCCAGCCGGCGTCCTCGGCGGCCGCGACGAGCCGGGCGAGTTCTTCGGCGGGCAGGTCCGCCGGGGTGCGCTCGGCGGCGAGCAGCCCGAGTTCGGCGGCCAGGGCCCGCTGGCCGCGGCGGCGGCAGGCGTCGGCGGCGCGGGTGATCTCGGCGGCGAGTTCCGCGTCGGGGGCGTCGACGGCGAGGGCGCGGTGGCGTACGGCCTGGACGGGGTCGCCGACGGCGGCGGCGAGGGCGGCGTGCCCGGCGGAGCGTTCGGGCCAGCCCGCGTCGGCGGCCAGGGCGGTGGGCAGGGCGCCGGCGGTGAAGGAGACGGCTCCGTCCTCGCCGACGGTGACCAGGGCGGCCCGTTCGGCCTCCGCGAGTTCCGCTTCGGCGTCGGGGCGGCCGGCGCGGCGCAGCAGGGCGGTGGTGGGGCGGGTGGCGAGGGCGGCGAGCAGCAGCGTGGGGCGGGTCCGGGCGGGGGCTTCGGCGAGGAGCCGGCGGGCGACCTCGCGGGCCTGGCCGGAGACGGGCAGGGGGTCGGCGTGGTGGGCGCAGCCGCCCTGGCTCCCGGCGGCTTCGGCGAGGGAGTGGCCGAGGGCGAGGGCGAGGCGGGGGTTGCCGCCGCTGGCCTGGTGGATGCGGCCGGCGAGGCGGGCGGGGAGGCCGTGGCGGAGCAGCAGTTCGGCGACCTCGTCGGCGCCGAGGGCGGGGACGCGGACGGCGGGGGCGCCGGGGCCGCAGAGGGTTTCGGCGGCGGGGGCGCCGTCCTGGGCGCGTTCGGCGACGAGCACCCGCACCCGGGGCGGGGTCAGGCGCAGGGCGAAGCGGAGCAGGTCGGCGCTCTCGGCGTCGAGCCACTGGGCGTTGTCGACGAGGAGCAGGAGGGGTCCGGGGGCGGCGAGGGTGCGCAGGACCTCGGCGAGGGCCAGGCGCAGGGCGACGTGGTCGCGTCCGGCGCGGGGTGCGTCGGTCTCGCGGCGCAGGAGGGCGATGGCGGTGCGCTGGGGTCCGGCGAGGCGGTCGAGGACGGGGCGGGGGACCCGGGCGAGGAGGGCGGCGGCGCAGGCCTCGGGTATGTGCCGGTCGGCGGCTTCGGGGGCGAGTCGCAGGACGGTCTCGCGGCGGGCTTCGGCGGCGGCCGCGACGGCGTGGGCCACCTCGGTCTTGCCGGCTCCGGCGGGGCCGGTGAGGACGGCGCGGCCGTGCGTGGTCAGCGCGCGGCCGACGGCCTCGATGAGTACGCCGTGTCCGACGTTGGTGTCAGCGTGCCCCGTCGCCGCCACGCACAGCCACCAGCCCTTCGCTCCCCGGTCCTGCCCTTCCTGTGAGAGGCGACAATACGAGGTCCGCCCCCCGGCGGACCCGGATTGTGACGCAGAATTCAGTCGGGCGACAGGAATGCGCCGCGGACCTGCCGGTACGGGAGGTATCGGCAGGTCCACGGGCTGGGTTGGTCCGTACTATCGCCCCGTCAGGCCGGAGGTGGGGGACTCCGGCGGGCGTCCGGACCGGGCAGTGGTGCGTGGGGTCCGGCGGGGATCAGAAGCCGAGGCTCCAGGAGTCGATCTTGCCGGTGTCGCCGGCCGCGTTGTCGTTCACGCGGAGCTTCCAGGTGCCGTTGGCGACCTCGGAGGAGGCGTCGACGGTGTAGGTCTGGTTGATGTTGGCGGTGCTGCCGCCGGCCCGGTTGTGCAGGGTGTACACGGTGCCGTCGGGGGCGACCAGGTCGACCTTCAGGTCACCGATGTAGGTGTGGGCGATGTTCACGCCGACCTTGAGGGCGGCCGGGGCGTTGCCGGTCACACCGCTGACGGTGATCGGGCTCTCCACCGTGGTGTTGTCGGCGATGGCGAAGTCCGCGGTGTTCTCGAAGAACGGCGTGCTGGGGGTGGAGGTCACGGCGTTGACGGTCGCGGCCGCGTCGGCGAGGCCGGCGCCGCAGCCGCCGGTGCAGGTGCCGGCCAGCGGGCGGGCGCCCGCCTTGATGGCGGCCTCGACCTGCGCCGGGGTGAGGGAGGGCTTGGCGGCCACGAGGAGCGCGGCGAGGCCGGCGATGTGCGGGGCGGCCATGCTGGTTCCCTGGTACGGCTTGTAGATCTCCGCGCCGGGGGTGGTGGTGCCGTTGTTCAGGGTGGAGAGGATGCCGTTCTCCGGCGTGGTGACGGTGCCGGGGGTGTCGGTGGCGCGGCGGGTCTCACCGCCGGGGGCGGAGACGTCCACCTTGGCGCCGTAGTTGGAGTAGAAGGAGCGGTCGCCGGTGCGGTTGGTGGCGGCCACGGTGATGACGTTGTTGCAGCTGGCCGGGGTGAAGGAGCTCGCGTCGGCGTTGCTGTTGCCGGCGGCCACGACGACGGTGGTGCCGCGGGCGACGGCGGCGTTGATGGCGTTCTGGTAGCTGGCGCTGCAGGTGCCGGAGCCACCGAGGCTCATGTTGATGACCTTGGCGGGGGTGGCGTTCGCCGGGATGCCCGCGACGGTGCCGCCCGAGGCCCACGTGATGGCGTCGACGATGTCCGAGGTGGCGCCGCCGCACTTGCCGAGGACGCGGACGGGCTGGATCTTCGCGTTGTACGCGATGCCGGCGACGCCCTTGCCGTTGTTGGTGGCGGCGGCGATGGTGCCGGCCACGTGGGTGCCGTGCCAGGAGGAGTCGCTGGCCTTGGAGCCGGTGCCGCACTCGCCGGCGGCGCTCCAGTCGCCCTGGTCGGCCGGGTTGTTGTCGCGGCCGTTGCCGTCGCGGGCGGCGGTGGAGTCGGAGATGAAGTCGTAGCCGGCGACGATGTTGGGGGCGACGTCGGAGTGGGCCACGTAGCCGGTGTCGATCACGGCGACGGTGACGCCGGAGCCGGTGGTCTTGTCCCAGGCGGCGGGCACGTTCATGCCGGCGGTGGGCTCGAAGAGGTCCCACTGCTTGGCGTACTCGGTGTCGTCCGGGGTGCTCATCGCATAGGCGCGGGAGTCGGGCTCGACGTAGGCGACGTCCGGGTCGGCGCGGAACTGGTCCATCACCTTGGCGGCGTCGGCCGGGGCGGTCGCACCGCCCAGGCTGACGAGCGCGGCTCCGGTGCCCAGGCGGCGGTCGAACTTCGCCTTCTTGCCGGCCTTCTTGCCCTTGGCGCTGGCGTCGTCGGCGGCCGCGGTGTTGGAGCCGGCCTCCGGGGCGGAGGACTTGTAGCCCACGATCAGGTTCTCGACCGGGGCGGTGGCCGGGGCAGCGGGGGCCGCCGCGTTCGGGAGGGTATGGGCGGCCGGGTCGCTCGCGGGGGTCACGGCCACGGCGGCGGTGGCGGAGCCTGCGAGGAGGGTGACGGACATGGCCACGACGGATATGAGCCGTCGTCGGGGTGCGTGCACGGTGTTCCCCTTTACGAGCCGTTTCCGGGCAGGCCGGAGCGGCCGGTGTGTGCGGTGTGGGAGGTGGAACCGGCGCCGCGGGACCGGGAGGGCTGGTCATACCGCCCCGGTCGCCGCCGCGCGCTTCTCGTCGCCCGGCCGCAACGGCGGGGCTGGGCGACTGCGTGTACCGGCGATCCGCGCCTCCACGGACGGCTTCACACCATGTGGGGTTGGTGCGGGGGCAGTTCGGGGTGCGGAAGACCGCCGGTGGGCAGACAGTAGGCAACGCGGGGATGAACCCGATACAGGGAAAACCCTTGTCCGGACCCTGGGGAAGGCTGTGGAACCCCTGTGAAACACCTGTGCAATCTGCACGCAACGAGTGGCCGGCCGCCCCCACCGCCCGGGCGGCCGGCGGACTACTCGGGGTTGCCGCGCGGGTGGAGGGCGCGGAAGTACGTCCAGCTGGTCTCGTTCGGCTCGCTCCACTTCTCCGGGGCGTGCGCGAACTCCGGGTGCCGGCCGCCGATGTAGGCGCGGGTGCGCTCGGGGACCTCGGCGTAGGAACCGAGCTTCACGCCCCGGCAGTGGAAGGTGAGGCCGCCAGGGCGTTGCCCCTGCTCCATCCAGGGCAGCCAGGGGGACATCCGCGTCCAGGACATGGTCGCCGGGACGCTCGGCGCCCCGCCTGACAAGGCCTCGGCGGGGGCGAAGAACTGGAAGAGCTCCAGGGCCCGGTAGGTGTCGTCGGCGGAGTTCAGCGGGTAGAGCGCGACGGGCAGCGGGGAGGGGTAGGCGAGGGGGATCTCCAGGCTGAAGCAGACCTGGCCGCCGAGTTCGGTCCGGGGGACGGGGAAGGGCCGCAGGCGCAGGTTGGCCGGGTCGTTCCAGACGTGGACCACGGGCTTTTCCTGCCAGGTCTCCAGGATCTCCCGAGTGGCGGGGTCGAGGTAGAAGGCGGCCTCGCGCGAGAGCAGCCGGTAGCCGCCTTCCTCCTCGTCGGCCAGGAGCCGGGAGACGTTGACCCCTTCGAAGCCGAAGAGGCGCCGGTAGGGCTCGCCCGGGGCCCAGGAGTGGACGTCGCCGCTCCACCAGTAGACGACCTCCTCTCCGTCGAGGGAGGCCCGGGTGCGGGCGAAGTCGCGCAGCAGGTCGTCCGGTGTCATACCGAGAACTCTGTCCGCAGGGATCCGGCCGGGCAAGCACCCCGCGCGCCAACTCCCGTACGCCGCTTCGCGCCCGCCGTCCCGACCTACGAGGGAAGGGGGCGCGGCTCGTACGCTCGCCCGGTTGACGGTTGTACGAACCACCGGCGACCGTGACCGCCATGGGGAACCCCTTGGGGAAGGTACACCGGCTTCCGCTGCTGCTGGCCTGCCTGGTGCTCGGCCTCGGACTCACCGCCGCGGTCCTGGGCGCCTCACGGGCGGCGGCGCCCGCCTCCGTCGCGGGCCCGTACGTGGACCTGCGCCGCGTGCCGCCCGGACCCGCCGGACCGGCGCCCGGGCCGGGGGCCTCCACCGGCACGGTGGAGGTGGAGTGCGGGCGCAACGAGGAAGGGCACTGGAACGAGGACAACCTGGTGGTCTCGCCGGGGGTGCGGGCCGGCGCCCACCACACGCACGCGTACGTGGGGAACCTGTCCACGGACGCCCTGTCCACCGACGCCTCGCTGGCCGCCGCCGCGACGAGCTGTACGGGCGGCGACCGCTCCGTGTACTACTGGCCGGTGCTGCGCCGCACGGACCGGTCCGGGAGCGGACCGCACGAGGGGGCGGCCGGGCACGGCAACGCGGGCGAGATCCTGCGGGAGGCCTCGGTGCGGGTGGAGTTCCGGGGGAGCCCCGTGAGCGAGGTGGTGGCGATGCCCCGGTTCCTGCGGGCGATCACCGGCGACGCCGTCGCGTACACGGCGGGCGGGGGCGCCGGGGTCCGGGCCCGCTGGGGCTGTTCGGGCCTGCCGGACCGGTCCACCACCGGCTACCCGCGCTGTCCGGCGGGCCAGCTGGTCACCCGTACGCTGGTCTTCCCCAGCTGCTGGAACGGCCTGGACACCGCCGCCCCGGACCACCGCTCCCACCTGGCGTTCCCGGCCGCCTCCGGGGTCTGCGCGCAGGGCACCTTCCCGGTGCCCGAGCTGCGGGTCTCCCTGGCGTACGCGGTGGCGCCGGGGGTGCCGCTGGCGCTGGACTCCTTCCCCGAGCAGCGGCACAGCCCGCTCACCGACCACGCGATGTTCGTGAACGTGATGACGGACCCGCGGATGGAGGAGGTCGTCGCCTGCCTCAACGAGGGCCGCGCCTGCCGGATGTGAGTGACGCAGGTCACGTGAACCGCCGCCGCGTCCGGGGCGTGTTCCGACCGCACCAGGAGGCACGAGGCGGACGGAGAGCGTGAATGGCCGGACCACTGTGGCCCCGCGCGCGGCGGGGCTCGACCGACGAGGCTCTGATCAGGGCGGTCTACGAGGAACACGGCAACGCCCTGCTCGCGTACGCCACGCGGCTCACCGGCGACCGGGCCGCCGCCGAGGACGTCGTCCAGGAGACCCTGATCCGGGCCTGGCGGCATTCCGACGCGCTGGTCAACGGGAAGGGCTCGGTGCGCGGCTGGCTGCTCACGGTGGCCCGGAACATCATCACCGACCGGTACCGGGCCCGGGCGGCCCGGCCGCCGGAGGTCTCCGGTACGGCGGCCGCTCCCCCCGTGGCGGGCGACCACGCGGAGTCCGTGGTGGACACGATGACGGTCCTGGGCGCCCTGGACCGGCTCTCGCCGGAACACCGGGACGTGCTCACGGAGTTGTACTACCGCCAGCACAGCGTGGCCGAGGCCGCCGACCGCCTGGGCATTCCGGCGGGCACGGTCAAGTCGCGCTCGCACTATGCGCTCAAGGCCCTGCGCGCGGTGTTCACGGACGGCGGCGCCGAGGAGTTCGGCGGGAACAGACGATCAGGCCGGCCGCCCCAGCAGCCCGGCGGACTGCGGGAGGTGGTGGCGTGAACGCGCGGCAGCACGAGGAGGAGCTGCTCGGACCGTACGTGCTCGGTGTCCTGGACGAGGAGGACGTACGGCGCGTCGAGGAGCATGTCGGCGACTGCACGGGGTGCCGGGAGGAGGTGGCCGCGTTGCGCGAGATGGAGAGCGTCCTGGGCGAGGTGCCCGAGGAGGCGTTCCTCGACGGGCCCCCGCAGGGCGGCGACCTGCTGCTCCAGCGGACCCTGCGGCAGGTGCGCGGCGAGCGGGCGGCCCGGACCCGGTGGCGGGGCGCGGTGGCGGGACTGGCGGCGGCCGCCTCGCTGGCGGCCGTGTTCTGGGCCGGGGCCCGGCTCGGCGGGGACGCCGGCAGTACGGCCGCGCTGCCCCCGCCGCCGTCGCCGAGCGCGTCGGCGCCGCCGTCGCCGCCGGCCGGGACCAGGGTGGCGTCGGCGACGGATCCGGGCACCGGGGCGCGGATGACCGTGCAGGTGACCCCGGCGGCCAGGTGGGTCCGGGTGCGGGCGGCGGTGACCGGGGTGCCGGCCGGGGAGCGGTGCCGCCTGGTGGTGGTCTCCCGGGACGGTACGCGGTCCACGGCGGGCGGCTGGGTCGTGGGCACGGCGGAGCACGGCGAGGGCAAGGGAGCGGCCCTGGACGGCTCGGCGGCCGTGGACCCGTCGGACGTGAGGGCGGTGCTGGTGGAGAACGAGTCGGGGCGGACGTTCGTGTCCGTGCCGGTGTGAGGACGGGGCCCCGCTGGAGCGGGGCCCCGTACGGGTCGTCAGGGGTTGTGGAAGCGGACCTCGGGGGCGTCGGCGCGGGGGCCGTCCAGGACCGGCCGGGGCTGCCCCTTGAGGTGCTGGTCGAAGAAGGCCGCGACGTAGGTCCGGGTCAGCTCCAGGGTGCGGGCGCCGGGCAGCGGCGCCTCGGGGTGGGGCACGCCGAGCTGGTCGCGCAGCACCGGGTAGTCGGTGGGGCCGAAGTGGTCGGTGCCGTCGATGGTGATCCAGCGCTTCCAGCCGTCGAGGTGCGGCCACGCCCCCGACCAGTTCCCGGCGGTTTCCTGGCCGGGGGCGCTGGCGGCCGAACCGAACAGCATGAACGGGCGCCCGCCGGTCCCGGCGGCGGGATAGGGCACGGGCAGGCCGCCGTCCATGTCGGCGCCCGCGCGAATCCGCTGGTCGGCGGCCATGGCCGCGAGGGCGGCGCCGCCGCCGATGGAGTGGCCGGCCATGGCGATGCGGCCCCTGTCGATCAAGCCGGCGTGGCGCCAGGCGGGGTGGCGGCCGGTGAGCCGGTCGAGGAGGAAGGAGACGTCCTTGGCCCGGGTGTCGGTGACGGCCTCCCGGCCGCCGGGGCCCTGGGCCTGGTCACAGGCCAGGCAGGTCAGGATCCGGCCGCCGGGGAAGGCGGTGGCGGCGCTCTCGTAGGCGTGGTCGACGGCGGCGACGACGTAGCCCCGGGAGGCCAGGTCCTCGGCGAGCGAGGTGAGGGTGGCGCGCGGGACGGTGAAGCCGGGCGAGAGCACGATCAGCGGGTAGCGGCCGTCGACGGGCCGGGCGCCGACGCGGGCGTGGGCCCGGGTGGCGGCGAAGGCGGCGGGGTCGACGATCGCGTCGAGGCCCTTGTCTGCGAGGATCAGCCGGGCCTCCTCGGTGCTCATGTAGGGCGCCGGGTTGCGGCCGGTGCCGCGCTGCGCGGGATAGCGCAGGGTGACCATCAGCTCGCGGGGGCCGGTGTGCGCCCACGGGTCGGTGCGGCTGCGGTCCACGAGGTGGAGGTCCTCCGAGCCGACGGCGTAGCGGCCGGTGGGGGCCGGGAGTTCGGGCCCGGCGGTGCGGGCGTCCACGGCGGCCGCGGGCGCGGCGGAGGCGGCGGAGGCCGCCAGGAGCGGGGCGGGGAGCAGGAGGGCGAGTAAGGCTGCGGCGGCCGCGGTGCGGCGTCTGGTGATCATGCCGGGGAGCCTAGGCGGCCGGCGGGCGCGGCTCGTCGGCACGGAGGCGGAGGCCCCGTCCTCCTGCGGTCGCAGCCGGCGTCACCGGGAAGTCGTACGGTGTGCCGCCGACCGGCCCGGACATGGTGACGGGGCCCGGGAATATGTCCAATTCCCGGGCCCCTGTGTGCCACCCAATTGCGCACACCGGCGGCGTTTAAGAGCGGGGATCATCTTGAGGCCGACGTGTTCTGCCTTTGAACTACCGCGCCATGACAGAGGCGCAGGAGGGACTTGAACCCCCATCCGTCGGTGATCGTCCCTGCTCGGTCGATCCGGTGTTCGGCGGCGAATGCTGAGACTGGAGCGATAGTCTGAGATTCAAGGGGCTGCACTCGGGCCGGCCCCTGTTTCAGCTTCAACTTCGGTTTCAGCTTGCGCTCTCGCGCACCCCCTGCGCTACAGGGGGCGTTCTGGGGGCTACCTGAACAGGTAGCCGAACACCGCGTCCCCGACCCGCTGGTCGGTGACCTCGGTGCCGTTGGCCTCCTCGCGGGCGAACTTCACGGCCTGCTGGAGCCGTTCCACCCGGTCGAGGAGTTCGTTGACGCGGCGGGCCGGCAGGGCGCCGGAGAACTTCACCGTGGTCCAGTAGCCGACCGCGACGTCCTCGTAGTACACCTCGACCTGCGCCGGGTGCTTCTCCGTCGCCTCCGCCTTCACGTGGTTGCGCGGCACCTTCTTGGTGCGGATGGTGCGCACGGGTTCCGTCTTCCAGGAGTCCGTGGAGGGGTCGAGGTTCCAGGACTCCGAGGCGTCCAGGACCGGCAGCTTGCGCACGAAGGTGTGCAGGTCGGTCAGCTGCTTCTCCAGGAAGAGCAGGTAGGGCACCGGCACCTGGGCGAGCAGCACGTTGCCGTCGACGACGACGTCGGCGGCCGCGGTGCGGTTCGCCCAGTCCTTGGTCGCCGTCACGTCGAACAGGCGGGTCAGGGTGGTGGCCGTCGCCCGCAGCACGTCCTCCGCCTTGACCTGGACCCGGGTGGACTCGGGCGGCAGCTGCTCGCCCTCCTCGTCCTTGGGCTGGTACGTCCGCGAGATGCCGGCCAGCAGGGCGGGCTTCTGCACGTCGTGGTGAGCCTGCGAAAGCTCCTGGAGGGACTTGGACTTGACGCCCTTTTCGACTGCGATGATCTGATTCAGCTTCGGCACGCGATCAACCTACCAACGGCTCCGGTACGACTGCCATTCGATATTCCTCCGCCGGTCAGGGGTGCAGGCGTACGGGGAGTTCGAAGAGGTCGTTCTGGGTCAGGACCGGCTTGTTGCGCAGCTGCGCGCGCGGGACGGCGAGGGACAGGTGCGGGAAGCGGGCGTAGAGGGCCGGGAGGGCCACGCCGGCTTCCAGGCGGGAGAGGGCCGCGCCGGGGCAGACGTGGGGGCCGTGGCCGAAGGAGATGTGGCGGTTGGGCGTGCGGGTGACGTCGAAGGCGCCCGCCGTCTCCCCGTGCCGGGCCTCGTCGCGGCCGAGGGCGCCGAAGGAGACGATCAGGCCTTCGCCCTTCGGCAGGATCCGGTCCCCGACCTCGATGTCCTCGGTGGCGAAGCGGATCAGGACGTGGGAGGTGGGGGTGGCCCAGCGCAGGGTCTCCTCGATGACGTTCTCCCAGGGGACCTCGCCCGCGAGGACGAGGGCGCGCTGCTCGGGGTGGCTCTCCAGGGCGACGACGGCGTTGACGATCAGGCTGATGGTGGTCTCGTGGCCGGCGGCGACCATCAGCTGGAGGGTGTTGGTGATCTCCTCCGTGCTCAGGTGGTCGCCGTCCTCGGAGGCCGCGATGAGCGCGCTGGTGAGGTCGTCGCCGGGGTT
Organism: Streptomyces katrae; assembly: GCF_002028425.1. Taxonomy (GTDB): domain Bacteria; phylum Actinomycetota; class Actinomycetes; order Streptomycetales; family Streptomycetaceae; genus Streptomyces; species Streptomyces katrae_A. The sequence goes on from NZ_CP020042.1 coordinate 865,100, forward strand.
GGCGCGCTTGGACTCGACGATCCGGGAGAAGAGGGCGCCGAGGTCCGCCATCATCTGCGGGACTTCCGCGGGAAGGGTCTGGGTGGAGAAGAACTTCTCGAACAGGGCCTTCAGACGCGGGTGTTCGGCGGGGTCCACGCCCATCAGCTCGCTGATCACGTTCATCGGCAGCGGGTAGGCGAAGGCGGCCTTCAGGTCGACGGTCTCCCCCGCGGGCAGGCCCGCCAGCTTGTCCAGGGCCTCGGTGGTGAGGGCCTCGATGCCGGCGCGGAGCCTTTCGACGCGGCGGGCGGTGAGGGCCTGGGCGACGAGGCCGCGCAGGCGGCGGTGCTCGTCGCCGTCGACGGTGAGCATCGAGCGGCCGGGGTTGGCCAGACCGATCAGCGGCCAGTCCAGGGGGATCTCCCCGCGCTGCCAGGCGCCCCACACGTCGATGTCCTTGACGACCCGGGGGTCGGTGAGCAGGGCGCGGGCCTCGGCGTGGTGCGTGACGGCGTACACGCCGACTCCGCCGGGGAGGACGACGCGCACCAGCGGGCCGGCGGCGCGCAGGGCGGCGCTCTCGGCGTCGAGGTCGGTGACGAGGGGGTCGAGGGTGATCGGGGCGGCGGCGGGGACGGCGCCGGTGTGGTCGATCGGGCAGCTCATCGGATGGCTCCAAGCGCGGGGGTGGGGGTGTAGGTCACGGGGAGCGCGGTCAGGCCGCGCAGCCAGGGCGAGGGGCGCCGGGTCAGTTCGGCGGCCGGTCCGGCGAGGTCGACGTCGGGGAGACGGTCGAGGAGGACCTCGATGCCGGTCCGGGCGATGACCTCGGCGACCTCCTGGGCCGGGAAGGGGCAGCGGTGTTCGCCGTGGCCGAAGGAGAAGAAGGCGTTGTTCCCGCCGGTGAGGGCGCCCGTGTCGGCGCGTACGTGCGGGTCGCCGTTGGCGGCGGCCAGGCCCAGCAGGACCAGGTCGCCGCGGGCGATGGTGCGGCCGCCCAGCTTGGTGTCGCGGGTGGTCCAGCGTCCGGCGACGTTCTGGGTCGGGGTGTCCTCCCAGAGCACTTCGTTCATGGCCTCGCCGACGCTGTGGCGGCCGCCGGCGAGGGAGGCGGCGAAGCGGTCGTCGGTGAGCATCAGGCGCAGCGAGTTGCCGATCCAGTCGGCGGTGGGCTGGTGTCCGGCGGCCATCATCACCATCAGGTCCTGGGCCACCTCGACGAGGGTGAACCCGGCGGTGTTGGCGAGCATCCGGGAGGCGACGTCGGGGCCGGGGGCCTCGGCCTTGGCGGCGAGCAGCGCGTACATGGACTCGCCGAGGTGGCGCTGGCCCTCCAGGGCCCCCTCCCGGCCGTTGATCATGTCGTTCATGGCGGTGACGAGGCCGGGGCCCTGTGCGTCGGGGAAGCCGTAGATGCGGGCGAGGACGCGCAGCGGCAGCAGCATGGCGTACTCGCCGACGATGTCGCAGGAGCCCTTGCCGCAGAGTCCGTCGATCAGCTCGTCGGCGAAGCGTTCGGCGTGGCCCCTGAGTTCGAAGGGGTCGACGGATTCGAGGGCCGCGCTGATGACGGCGGCTCGCTCGCGGTGGCGTTCGCCGGTGGTGTAGAGGACGGAGCCCTGCTTGCGGCCGATCATCGGCAGGAGCGGCCAGTCCGCGGGGATGCGGTCCCACTGGTTCCACAGGCCGGAGTCGCGGGAGAAGAGCAGCGGGTCGCTGGTGACCTGGTGCAGTTCGCGGTAGCCGAGGACCAGCCAGGCCGGGACGTCCCCGTCGAGCACGACGGGGGCGACGGCGCCGTGGTCGCGGCGCATCTCCCGGTAGAGCTCGGCGGGGTCGCTCTGGAAGCGGGGTCCGCCGAGGTAGACGGGCTGGGGCTCGGGGCTGGTCACTGCGGGGGCTCCGGGAGGGTGCGGGGGACGGCCCTCGGTGGAGGGCTCTGGTCTCGGGGGCTCGGGGGGCTCGGAGGCTCGGAGGCTCGGGGGCTCGGGGGCTGTTACGAGAGGGGCTGGAGGCTGCGGAGGTGCTGGAGGTGCTGGACGAGGGAGATGAGCACCTGCTTGCTGGACTCGCGGGAGCGGGCGTCGCACAACAGCAGGGGGACCTCGGGCGGCAGGTCGAGGGCGGTGCGGATCTGGTCGGGGGTGTGGGCGGGCCCGCCGAAGTCGTTGCAGGCGACGACGAAGGGCGTGCCGTGGTGTTCGAGGCGGTCGATGGCGTACCAGGAGTCCGCGAGCCGCCGGGTGTCGACGAGGACGACCGCGCCGAGGGTGCCGGAGAACAGGCGGTCCCACAGGAACCAGAACCGCTCCTGGCCGGGGGCGCCGAACAGGTAGAGCACGTTGCGGGCGTCGAGGGTGATCCGGCCGAAGTCGAAGGCGACGGTGGTGGAGGTCTTCCTGGCGATGCCCTCGGTGTGGTCGACGGCCTCGCCGGCCTGGGTCATCGTCTCCTCGGTGTTCAGCGGGCGGATCTCGCTGACCGAGCGGACCATGGTGGTCTTGCCGACGCCGAAGCCGCCCACGATCACGATCTTCAGGCCGTTGTCGGCGGTCGTGCTGAGTGCCTGCCGGGGCGCGCCCGGGTCAGAGGTTGCGGAGTCCAACGAGCACCTGCTCCAGGAGTTCGGGTTCGGGAAGGCGGTACGCCGTGGCCCGCGGGTGCCGGGCGCTGACGCGGCCGGCGGCCAGGAGGTCGGCGAGCAGGATCCGTGTGATCGACACCGGCAGGCCCAGTTCGGCCGCCACCTCCACGACGGCGGTGGGGTGGCGGCACATCCGCAGGATGGCCGCGTGTTCCGACTGCATCCCGGGGACGGGGTCGCATTCGGCGACGATGAGGGTCACCAGGTCGAGGGCGTCGCCGCCGGAGCGGCTGCGGCCGCCGGTGAGGGTGTAGAGCCGGTCCGGGGAGTCGTCCCGGCCCGGCCGGACGCGGCTCAACCCCGGGGCCTGGCGGTCAGATGCTCGCTCAGCTGCTCCACCAGTTCGGACATGTTGTGGCCGACGAGTCCGGCGTCGGCGTCCTCGGCCGCGACGAGGGCGAGGTGGGCGCCCTCGCCGGCCTCGACGATGAAGAGGATCCCGCCGTAGAACTCGGCCATGGCGGAGCGGACTCCGCCGGTTCCGTCGCCGAACTCGATGGAGGCTCCGTGCGAGAGGCTCTGGATACCGGCGGCGATGGCGGCGAGCTGGTCGGCCTGGTCGACGGAGAGCTCGGGGGTGCGGCACAGCTTGAGGCCGTCGCGGGAGAGCACGAGGGCGTGCCGGGCGCCGGGGGTGCGCTCCAGGAGTCCTTCCAGGAGCCAGCTGAGCTTCTCGTCGGTGGTGGAGCCGGTCATCTCGTGTCGCCTTCCGGGTGCGGGGGATTCGTGGGCTGCTGCCGCGCCGGCGCGTCGCGCACGGCCTGGCGGAAGCTGCCGAAGCGGGCGGCGGACCGGGACGCGCCGGTGGGGGCGCTCTGGGTGCGGGGCGCCGGTGACGCGGCGTCGGGCCCTTCGGGGTGGGCGGCGGCCAGGGCACGGCCGCGCCGTCGCTGGGGCAGTCCGCTCTCGCCGAGGACCGGGGCCGGGCCGGCGTGTCCGGGGTCGTGGGGGTCGGCGGGGCCGCCAGGCGATGCTCCGGCCTCCGGGCGCGGGGCGGGCGCGGGGGCCGCCGGCGCGGGGGCGCGGTCCGCTGCGGGGGCGCGGCCCGGTGCGAGGGCGCGGTCCGGTCCGGCGGTGGGGGCCGGTCCCGCCGTCGGGGCCGCGAGGAGCGGCGGGGCCGGGACGGGTTCGGCCGGGGCGTGGCTGATCAGCTCCTCCGGGATCCTCATCAGCGCGCCGGTGCCGCCGCGCGCGGAGGGGCGGAAGGAGACGGTCAGGCCGTGCTTGCGGGCGAGGCGGCCGACGACGGCCAGGCCGAGGCGGGTGCCGGAGAGCCCGGCGAGGTCCAGGGTCTCGGCGCCGACGGCCTGTTCGGCGCGGCGCAGCTGGAGCTCGCTCATGACGAGGCCGCTGTCCTCGACGGTGATGACGATCCCGGCCGGGACCTCCTCCACGTAGACGTGGACCTCGGCGGTGGGCGGGGAGAAGTTCGCGGCGTTGTCGAGGAGCTCGGCGAGGGCGTGCATGACGCCCTCGGCGGCGTGCCCGGCGACGGCGGCCGTGCTGGTGGAGTGCAGCCGGACGCGCTGGTAGCCGCCGATGCGGCCCATGGCGCCGCGCAGGATCGACTCCATGACGATGGGCTTGGCCCAGCGGCGGCCCGAGCGGGCGCCGGTGAGGACGGCGATGGAGTCGGCGAGGCGGCCGGCCTGGGCGGTGCGGTGGTCGAGGTGCAGGAGGTCGCCCAGGACCTCCTCGTCGGCGTGCTTGTGTTCCATCTCGCGCAGGTCGGCGAGCATTCCGGTGGCCAGGGCCTGCATCCGGCCGGCCGCGTTGGCGGCGGCGGCCATGGCGGCGGCCCGGCCCGACTGGGCGCGCCGCAGTTCCTCGCCCAGCCGCTCGCGGGTGGCCTGCTGGGCGGCGGCCAGGTGGTCGAGTTCGGCGGCGTGGGCGGCGGTGAGCCGGGCCGCGTCGGCGGTGCGGGCCGCCGTCAGCCGGTCTGTCTCGGCCGCGTGCCCGGCGGTGAGCCGGGCGATCTGGGCGCTGTGGTCCGCGGTGAGCCGGGCGAGTTCGGCGGAGAGGTCCGCGCTCTCGCGGGCCGCGTCGGCGGTCAGCCGGGCGATGTACGCGTCACGGGTGGTGACTTCCCCGGCGAGGAGGGCCAGGCTGCCGCGCAGCTGCCGGGTGGTGCGTGCCCACCAGGTCACGGCGTAGGCGGCGAGGGCCAGCAGCAGGGTGCCGAAGGCGGCGAACCAGGCCAGTGGGAGGCGTACCCCCGACGGTGCCGCGGCCACCGCCGCCGCGGAGATGGTGCCCGCGGCCACCGCCGTGACCAGCAGGGCGAGCGCGGAGGGGCGGAGGGGAGAGGGCGACGCCGTCATCAATCAGAGCCTCAAGAAAGGGGCGTATACGGAAGTGAGGGTTCCTGCGGCAACGAGGCATCACTATAAGAGGATTGGTGATCGTTTAGGAAAGCCCCTGACAAAGATCACGCTGTGTAGCGCCCACTAAGGTGGCTTCTGGAGCGGTTTCGGGGCTATGCCGTGGCATCCTGTGACGTCACAACTCGCCGGACGGGACCGACGGCGGACGTCCGGCGAATATGGGGAAGATCCATGAGGCTCTGCTTCCTGGTGGAGGAGCACTACCGGCATGACGGCATGCCGAACGAGGTGATCCGTCAGCTGACCGCGTGGGGCCACCGGGTGGACGTCGTGCGGCCCGGCGGCTCACTGCTGCGCATGACCGACCTGGTGCGGGCGGGCACGCACGACGCCTGGGTGCTCAAGACCGTCTCGGGAGGGCCCGGGCTCACCCTCCTGGAGGCCGCGGCCGCCGCCGGGGTGACCACCGTCAACGACGCCCGCTCGATCCGCGGCGTCCGGGACAAGGCGCTCGCCGCCGCCCTCGGCAGCGCGCGGGGGCTCCCCCTGCCGCCCACGTACGCGGTGGCCCGCCCCGAACTCCTGGCGGAGATACCGGACGAGCGCTACCCGCTCGTGGTCAAACCGGCCGACGGCAGCTCCGGCCGGGGGGTGCACCTGGTGCCCTCGCCGGACCGGCTCGCGGCGCTGCTCCCCGAACTCGCGGGCGAGGGCGTGCTCATCGCCCAGCCCTACGTCCCGAACCCCGGGACCGACATCAAGGTGTACTGCGTGAACGGGGAGCTGCACGCCACCGAGCGCTGCTCCCCCCTGCACCCCGACGCCGCCGTCCGCGAGCGCCGGGTGCCGCTGCCGGCCGAGGTCGCGGGGATCGCCGCCCGGGTGGGCGAGGTGTACGGGCTGGACCTGTACGGGGTGGACGTGCTGCTGGGCCCCGACGGGCCGGTCGTGGTCGACGTCAACGACTTCCCGAGCTTCCGGCAGGTTCCGGACGCGGCGGCCCGGGTGGCGGGAGCCGTCCTGGACCTGGCCCGCGCGGGCGGCGGCCGGGCGTCCGCGCCGCTGTGCCCGCCGGCCCGGCCGTACTCCCTGCCGGTGGCCATCCCGGCGCAGGCGTCGGCGCGGGCGGGGGACGGCGCGTGAGGATCGGCCTGATCACCCCGGACCCCGGGCACCCGCTGCTGGCGGCCACCGCCGCACTGCTCGGCGGACGGCACGAGGTGGAGGTGCTGCACCCCGGGGCGGGCGCCGCCGCGGCCCCCGCAGCGACCGCCGACGTGTACCTGCTCAAGGCCCGGACCCCGGCGGCGCTGGAACTCGCCCGCGCGCTGGAGGACGCGGGCGCGCCGGTGCTGAACTCCGCCGCCGCCACCGAGCGCTGCCAGGACCGCACCGGCATGGCCGAACTGGCCCGGGGGGCCGGGCTCCCGTTCGCGGCCACCCGCACCTTCGCCTCCCTGTCGCTCCTCGGGTCCGCCGCGGACCTGGGGTGGCCGCTGGTGGCCAAGAGCCGGCGCAGCCGCAAGGACGACCTGGTGGTCCGCCTCGACGGCCCCGGAGCGCTGCGGGAGCTGGAACCGCGCTGGGGCGGGGAGCCGGTGATCACGCAGGCGTTCGCACCGAACGACGGCTGGGACCACAAGCTGTGGGTGGTCGGGGACGAGGTCTTCGCCGGCCTGCGCCGCTCCGAACTCGCCGTCCGCGGCGAGGAGCCGGCCCGGAGCCCGGACCGGCTGCCGGACGGCTGGGCCGCGCTGGCCCTGCGCGTGGGCGAGGTCTTCGGGCTGGACGTGTACGGGGTGGACGTCATCGCGACCGGCGACGGGCCCCTCATCGTCGACGTCAACGCCTTCCCCGGCATCCGCGGCCAGGCCGGCGCCCCCGAGGCCCTTGCCGCCCTGGCCCTGAGCCGGGCCGCCACGGCCGCGCGGCAGACCTGACGTGAACCTGCCCCGGTCCTGGACGGAGGACCGGGGCAGGAGGTCTCAGCCCGCCAGGAGGGTGAGGGTGTCGATCACGCGGTTCGAGAAGCCCCACTCGTTGTCGTACCAGGCGACCACCTTGACGTGGCGGCCGTCGACGCGGGTGAGCTCCGAGTCGAAGATGGAGGAGGCGGGGTTGCCGGTGATGTCGGAGGACACCAGCGGGTCCTCCGAGTACTCGAGCACCCCGGCCAGCGGGCCCTCGGCGGCGGCGCGGTAGGCCGCCAGCACCTCGTCGCGGGTGACGTCCCGGGAGACCGTCGTGTTCAGTTCGACGATCGAGCCGACCGGGACGGGCACGCGGATCGAGTCGCCCGACAGCTTCCCGTCGAGGTTGGGGAGCACGAGGCCGATCGCCTTGGCCGCGCCGGTCGTGGTCGGCACGATGTTCACGGCGGCGGCGCGGGCCCGGCGCGGGTCGCGGTGCGGGCCGTCCTGGAGGGCCTGCTCCTGGGTGTAGGCGTGCACGGTCGTCATGAACCCGTGCTCGATGCCGGCCAGTTCGTCCAGGACGGAGGCCAGCGGCGCGAGCGCGTTCGTCGTGCACGAGGCGTTCGAGACGATGGTGTGGAGCTCGGGGTCGTAGGCGCCGGTGTTCACGCCGTACGCGAGCGTCACGTCCGCGCCGTCCGAGGGGGCGCTGACGAGCACCTTCTTCGCGCCCGCCTTGATGTGGGCGCGGGCGGCCCCGGCGGAGGTGAAGCGGCCGGTGGCCTCCAGCACGATGTCGACGCCGAGTTCGGCCCAGGGCAGCCGCTCCGGCTCTCGCTCGGCGAGGACGGCGATGCGCCGGCCGTCGACCACGAGGGTGGTGCCGTCGACCGTCACCGGGCGGCCGAGCCGGCCGGCCGTGGAGTCGTAGGCGAGCAGCCGCGCGAGGGTGGCCGGCTCCGTGAGGTCGTTGACGGCCACGACCTCCAGGTCGCTGTCGCGTTCGAGCAGCGCGCGCAGCACGTTGCGTCCGATGCGGCCGAATCCGTTGATGGCGATGCGAGTCATGAGCGGTGTCCCCTTCTGTTCGTCCCCAGGTTCGCTCCCGCCACCCGCCCACGACAGTGGCGAGATCGCCACGGTTCGCAAGTATCTCGCCATCTCGCCGTCTCGCCCACCCGTCGGCCGGCGTCGCGCGGGCTACTCGCCCCGGGTGAAGGTGCGCCGGTACTCGGTGGGGGTGGTGCCGAGGATCCGCTGGAAGTGCAGGCGCAGGTTCGCGCCGGTGCCCAGGCCCACGTCGGCGGCGATCTGCTCGACGCTCCGCTCGGAGCGCTCCAGCAGCTCGCGGGCCACGTCGACCCGGGCCCGCATGACCCACTGCATCGGCGTGTACCCCGTGTCCTGGGCGAAGCGCCGCGAGAAGGTACGGGGCGACACGGCCGCGTGCTGGGCGAGCACGTCGAGGGTCAGGGGCTCGCCCAGCCGGTGCAGCGCCCATTCACGGGTGGCGGAGAACCGCTCCCCCAGCGGCTCCGGCACGCTGCGCGGCAGGTACTGCGCCTGGCCTCCGCTGCGGTACGGGGCCGCCACCAGACGCCGGGCCGCGTGGTTGGCGGCGGCGACGCCGAGGTCGCGGCGCAGGATGTGCAGGCACAGGTCGATGCCCGAGGCGGCGCCGGCCGAGGTCAGGACGCTGCCCTCGTCAACGAACAGCACGTTCTCGTCGAGCCGGACGAGGGGGTGTTTCGCCGTCAGCGCCCGGGTGTAGTGCCAGTGGGTGGTGGCGCGCTTGCCGTCGAGCAGCCCGGTGGCGGCGAGCGCGAAGGCGCCCGTCGAGATCGCGGCGAGGCGGGCGCCCCGGCCGTGGGCGGCGGTCAGCGCCTCGACGACCTCGCGCGGCGGGTCGTCCCGGTCGGGGAAACGGTAGCCGGGGACGAAGACGATGTCGGCCCATTCGAGCGCCTCCAGGCCGTGGGAGACGTGGTAGGACAGGCCGTCGCCACCGGTGACCAGCCCGGGGGCCGCCCCGCACACCCGGACCTCGTACGGCATGCTCGCGCGGGTGCTGAAGACCTGCGCGGGGATCCCGACGTCGAGCGGTTTGGCGCCTTCGAGGACGAGGACGGCGACGCGGTGGAGGCGGGATCGGGGCACGTCGCAGAGCGTACGCGGGACGAAACCCGGGTGCGTGCCGTGCCCGTGGGGTCGCCGCTGCGGGGGCCGGGCCGGGCGCCCGGGCGGCGGCCGCGTCCGCCCCCGGGACGGGGTGGTCGACCGGCCCCGCGCCCGCTCCCATACTTGGGGCTCATGAGAGGGAAGGACAAGGACACCGCGCGCAGCAGCCCGCTGGTGCCCGCCGCCGTGGCGGCCGAGATCGCACGGCACGACTGGGCGTCCGTCGAGTGCGGCTGCGGCCGTTCGGCAGGCCATCTGGAGGACACCCTGTGGCATGCCGCCGAGGGGCATCCGGCGGCCTTCCACGCCCTGGAGGGGCATGTCTTCGCCCGGTCCAGACTCTGCCCGCCCGCCCCTGCGGCCTGTGCGGTCCTGATGGCCGTCTGGTCGGCCGGACCGCCCCGGCTGGCGACCCGTGAGGCCCTGCTGCGGACCCTGCTCGCGCTGCTGACCACCCTGGACGACGGATCCGCGTACGAGGCGGGGCTCTACGGGCAGTGCGCCGCCTTCGTCCGCGCCGGCCTGCCGGGGCTGCGCGGCGGGCTGGCGGGCCGGCCCGGCAGCGTGAGCGCCGCCTACGCCGACGGGATCCGGGACATCATCGGGCTGTGCGCCTGAGCCCGCGCAGCAGCTCCGGGGTGACCTCCTCCAGGGAGGACGCGAAGGTGCGCGCCGCCGAGCGGGGGACGTCCAGCAGGGAGGGCACGACCAGGACCGGGCAGCCCGCGGCCTCGGCGGAGGCCGCGCCGTCCGGGGAGTCCTCCACCGCGACGCACTCCCCCGGCTCCAGCCCGAGGCGGCCGGCCGCCTCGCGGTAGGGGTCGGGGTGCGGCTTGGTGCGTACGGTGTCGTCGGCGGAGAGGGTGAAGGCGAACGGGACGTGCGCCAGCGCGCCCCCCACCACCTGGTCGACGACCTTCCGGGGCGAGGCGCTGACCAGGGCGAAGGGCACGCCCTGGTCCTGAAGGGCGGTCAGCAGGCGCTGGGCGCCGGGCCGGACGGGGGCGCCGGCCGCGACCCGGCCGTGGAAGCCCTCGGTGAGCTCGTCCGCCACCGCCCGGGCGTCGGCGGCGCCGGTGATCCGTACGAGGTGGGCGGCGGTGTCGGCGACCGCGCGGCCGACGACCTCGGGGGCGTCGGCCTGACCGAGCCGGTGACCGAGGCGGTCCGCGACCTCCTCGGTGGTCTCCCACCACAGCACCTCGGTGTCCACGAGGGTGCCGTCCATGTCGAAGAGGACGGCGGCGGGTCCGCTCACGCCGCCCTCGCCACGACGAGCACGGGACGCTCGGCCATGGCGACGGTGGCCCGTGCGCCGGGGGTGAGCCCGCCCGCGTCCCGGGAGGGGACGTCGGCCTTGACCCGGGTGCCTCCCGGCAGGTCGAGGTGGAGGCGGGTGACGGCGCCGAAGAACGAGGCCGAGGTGACGGTGGCGTCGCCTTCCTCGTCGGCGGTGACGGTGAGGTTCTCGGGGCGGACCAGCACCTCGACGTCGGAGCCGGAGGGGACCGGCCCGTCGACGGGCAGCCGGGTGCCGGCGATCTCCACCCGGCCGTCGCCGGTGAGGCGGCCCGGGAGCCGGTTCATGGTGCCGACGAACTCGGCGACGAAGGGCGTGGCGGGCCGCTCGTAGAGCTCGGCGGGGGCGGCGCACTGCTCCAGCTTCCCGGCGTTGAGGACGGCGACCCGGTCGGCCATGGACAGGGCCTCCTCCTGGTCGTGGGTGACGAACACGGTGGTGATGCCGAGGGAGAGCTGGAGCCGGCGGATCTCCTCGCGCAGGTTGGCCCGTACCTTGGCGTCCAGGGCGGAGAGGGGTTCGTCGAGCAGGAGCACGCGCGGGCGCAGGGCCAGGGCGCGGGCGAGGGCCACGCGCTGCTGCTGGCCGCCGGACATCTGGTGCGGGTAGCGGGCGCCGTGGTCGGGCAGCCCGACCAGGTCGAGGAGTTCGGCGGCGCGCTCGCGGCGGCGGGCCGCCGGGACGCCCCGTACGCGCAGGCCGAAGGCGACGTTCTCGCGGGCGTTGAGGTGGGGGAAGAGACTGTACGACTGGAAGACCATCCCGGCGTCGCGGCGGTTGGCCGGGACCCGGGTGATGTCCTCGCCGTCGACCAGCACGTCGCCGGAGTCGGGGTGTTCGAAGCCCGCGAGGACGCGCAGCGCGGTGGTCTTGCCGCAGCCCGACGGGCCGAGCAGGGCGAGGAGTTCGCCGGGCTCGACGGTCAGGTCGAGCCCGTCGAGGGCGGTGGTGGGGCCGAACGCGCGGCGCAGGCCGCGGAATTCGACGCGGGCGCCCCCGGTGGCGGCGGACTCGGCCGGCTTCCCGGCCTCGGTCAGGGTGGTGGACATGCGGGTCAGGACTCCTTGCGGGAGGTGGCGGGGGCGGAGGCCGTGGTGGACGGCGCGGTACCGGCCCGCGAGAGGACGAGCAGCAGCAGCCAGGTGATGAGGAGGCTGAGGATGGAGACGGCCACCGACATCCGGGCCTGGGCGCCGGAGATGGAGACGATCCACACCGCGAAGGGCCGGAAGCCCAGCAGGGAGGCGATGGTGAACTCGCCGAGGACCAGCGCCAGGGTGAGGAAGGCCGCCCCGGCGAGGGAGGTCCGCAGGTTCGGCAGCAGCACCCGCCACACCACGTACGGCCAGCTCGCGCCGCAGCTGCGGGCGGCCTCGACCAGGGTGGGCACGTCCACGGCGCGCAGGCCCGCGTCGAGCGAGCGGTGGACGAAGGGCAGCGCGAGCACGGTGTACGCGAGGACCAGCACGACGGGGAACCGCTCGTCCTGGACGGCGATGAAGGTCTGGTAGAGCGGGGTCCGCGAGAGGTGCTCGGGCCCCCAGCGCAGCACGGTGGTGATCCCGGTGACCAGGGCGATCGGCGGAACCACCAGCGGCAGCATGCAGACCACCTCGACCACGGGCCGCAGCCTGGGCGAGCCAATGCGGACGGCGATCAGCGCGGGCACGGCCAGCAGGAGGGACAGCACGATGGTGGCGGCGGCCAGGCCGAGCGAGAGCAGCAGGCTCTGGGAGAACCCGTCGGCGCCGAGCAGTTCGGTGTAGGCCTCGAAAGTGACGCCCTGGCCGGGGACGTGCACGGTGAACACGAAGGAGGCCAGGAGCGGGAGCAGGAAGTACGCGCCGGCGAGGGCGAGCACGGCGCCGCGCCACACGCGGGGGCGCGGACGGCGGCGGACCGCTTCCCCCGCGCGGGCGGCGGGTGCCTCCCGCACGGCCGCGGGGACGGTCTCGGCCGTCTTGGCCGTCTCGGCCGTCTCGGCGGACTCGGCGGTTTCGGCGGTCTCGGTCATCGCAGCCATCGGGCGCTCCGTCGCTGGAGGGGCAGGTAGACCGCCATGACCAGGCCGGCGATCAGGATCATGTCGAGGCCGAGGGCGAGCGCCACGTTCTCCTGGCCGGTCAGCACGTTGCCGGAGAGGGCGTCCGCGATCTTCAGGGTGACCAGCGGTACCGAGCCGCCGACGAGGGCGGCCGCCGTGGCGTGGGCCGCGAAGGCGGTGCCGAAGAGCAGGACGAACCCGCCGAGCAGGGAGGGCGCGAGCACCGGCAGGCCGACGTGGCGCCAGAACTGCAGTGCGGTGGCCCCGTTGTTCTGGGCGGCCTCGCGCCACTGGGGGCGCAGCCCGTCCAGGGCGGGGACGGTGACCAGCACCATCAGCGGGACCAGGAAGTACAGGTAGACCACGGTGAGGCCGGTGAAGGAGTACAGGTCCCAGCCCAGGCCGGTGAGGTCGGCGAGCTGGGTGGCCACACCGGAGATGCCGGCGGTGGCGATGAACGCGAAGGCCAGCGGGACTCCGCCGAAGTTGGCGAGGACGCCGGAGGCGGTCAGGGCCGCCGAGCGCAGGGCGGCGGAGCGTGAGGTGACCAGCGCCTGGGCGATCAGCACGCCGAGGAGGGTGGCGATGAGGGCGGTCAGGGCGGAGAGCTGGACGCTGCCGGTCAGGGAGCCGAGGTAGGGGCCCTGGAGGGAGCGGGCCAGGTGCTCGCCGGTGGCCCGGGTGGCGCCGGTGTCGGGGTCGGTGCGGGTGACCGCGCCGAAGGCGATGGCGCCGAGCGGGATGCCGAAGCAGAGCCCGGTGAAGACGAGGAGGGGGAGGGCGGCGAGCCAGGTGCGCGGGCCGCGCCGCCGGCGGCGGGGGGTGGTGCCGCCGGCGGTTCCCTCACGGTGAGGGGTGGTGGTGGGTGCGGACATCAGCTGAGGGCCTTGTCCCACTTCTCGGCGAGGACGGCCTTGGCCTTGTCGAGCTCGGTCGAGGCCGGGAAGGACGGGGTGCCCTGGACCTGGGGGAGCTTGGTGACGGCGTCCTTGTCGGCGGTGCCGGCCTGGGTCATGTCCGGGAGCAGGACGGGGTGGGCGTGGCCCCCCAGCCAGATGTTCTGGCCCTGGGTGCTGTAGAGGAACTCCATCCACAGGCGGGCGGCCGCCGGGTTGGGGGCGTCCTTGTTGATGGCCTGGGAGTAGAACTGGGCGTAGACGCCGTCGGCGGGGACGACGGTCTTCCAGTCGACGCCCTTGCCCTTGAACTGCTCGGCGTAGCCGGCGTTGAGGTAGTCCCAGTCGATCGAGATGGGGGTCTCGCCCTTCTCGACGGTGGCCGGGGTGGACTCGACGGGGATGAAGTTGCCGCTCTTGCGGAGCTGGCCGAAGAAGTCGATGCCGGGCTGGATGTCGGCGAAGGAGCCCTTGTTGGCGAGGGCGGCCGCGTAGACGCCGCCGAAGGCGGAGCCGGACTTGGTCGGGTTGCCGTTGAGGGCGACCTTGCCCTTGTACTCGGGCTTGAGGAGGTCGGCGAAGGTCTGCGGGCAGGTGGGGATCTTCGCGGCGTCGCAGCCGATGGAGACGTAGCCGCCGTAGTCGTTGTACCAGCGGCCGTCCGCGTCCTTCTGGGAGGCGGGGATCTTGTCCCAGGCGGTGACCTTGTAGGGGGCGAAGAGGTTCTCGCCGGCTCCGCTGCGGGCGAAGGCGATGCCGAGGTCGAGGACGTCGGGGGCGCGCTTTTGGCCCTTGCGGGACTTGACGGCGGCGATCTCGTCGGCGCTGGTGGCGTCCGGGTTCTCGCTGGAGACCTTGATCTTCGGGTACTTGGCCTGGAAGGCCTTGAGCATCTCGCCGTAGTTCGCCCAGTCCGGCGGCAGGGCGATCACGTTGAGCTGGCCCTCCTTCTCGGCGGCCGCGACGAGGGCGTCCATGCCGCCGAGGTCGGCCGCGGAGGCTGCGGTGGCCGGCTGGGCCTTGCCCTTGGCGCCGTCACCGGCGGCGGGCTGGTCGGGGGCGGCGCCACACGCGCCGAGGGTGGCGAGGGCGGCGGCGCTGAGCAGGACGGCCGCACCGCGACGGGCGGAGGAACGGAACACGGTCTCTCCCGGAGACGAAGGGGGTTCACTTGCCAGGCGTCACTTGTCTGAACAAGTTGGCCCCAGTTCGCCCGGGCCGGCTGTACGGACGGTGAACGGCGCCTGGACCGTGGAGCACGGCTCGAAGAAAACACGAGATTGACCGAAAGAAGTCGTGACAGAACCTGCTGGAATGATCATGAGTGGCGTTGCGGGAGGATCCGCACCAGGGCGAGCGGGGGACGAACGGCATGGGCACGGTCCGGTATCTGGAGATCGCGGAGGAGCTGCGCCGGGAGATCCTGTCCGGCGCCTACCCGGTGGGCGCCCGGCTGCCCTCGGAGAGCGAGCTGGCGGCGCGGTTCTCCGCCTCACGCGGCACGGTCCGCCAGGCGGTCGCCGGTCTGGCCGCCGACGGGCTGGTCGGCTCCAGCCAGGGGGCCCGCAGGATCGTCCTGCGCCACGAGCGCCGGCACAGCTTCGGGGAGCTGAACAGCTTCGCGCAGTGGGCCGAGGGGATCGGCCACGAGGCCAGCAGCCGCTTCCTGTCGCGGGCCCGGCGGCCCGCGACGGCCGAGGAGGTGGAACGGCTCGCCCTGGCACCGGGCACGGAGGTCCTGGCCGTGCTGCGGCTGCGGCTGCTGGACGGGGAGCCCGTGATGGTGGAGCGGACCGCCTACGCGGACTGGGTCGCGGAGGCCGTGGAGGCCATGCCGGAGGACTGCCGGTCGGTGATGGACGGCCTGGCGGCGGACTGCGGGGTCGTGGCCCACTACGGCGAGCACCTGATCGACGCGCTCGCCGCGGGCAGCGAGGACGCCCGGCTGCTGGAAGTCCGGCGCGGCAGCCCGCTGCTGCGCCAACGTCATGTATCGGCCACGCGTACGGGCCGCCCCATCGAGTGGTCCGACGACCGCTACCGGGCCGGAAGCGTCACGTTCAGTGTGAGCAACTCGGCGGTAACCGCCCCGCTGGAGCGGCACCCGGGCGGCGGGGAGCGCTGAGCCGCCCTCCGGCTGCCCGGAATGCAGGCCGCACCGCTGTAGGGTCCCAGCGCGGGCGCCCGGCCCCCCTGGCCGGCCCCGAGCCCCGAGCCCCAACCCCCCAGCCCCGAGGAACACCCTTGATCGATGTGCACCGGCTGCGCGTCCTGCGGGCCGTGGCGGACCACGGCAGTTTCAACCGGGCCGCAGCGGCCCTGCGGCTGACCCCCTCGGCGGTCTCCCAGCACATCGCCGCGCTGGAGCGCGGCCTCGGCCACCCGGTGGCCGAGCGCAGCACGCGCGGGGTCACCCTGACCGAGGCCGGCCGGCTGCTGGTGGAGACGGCCGAGACCGTCACCGCCGAACTGGACCGGGTCCGCGCGCGCATCGACCGGCTGGCCGCCGGCCGGCCGCGGCTGACCGTGGCCACCTTCACCAGTGGGGGCCGCCACCTGCTGCCGGGTGCCCTGTCCGCCTTCGTGCACGCGCACCCGGAGGTGGAGCTGACGGTGCTGGAGGCCGAGCCGGAGGCCTCGCTCCCGATGGTGCGGGCCGGTGCGGCGGACCTGGCGCTGGCCTACCACTTCGACGGCCCGCTGCCCTCCGGAACCGGGCTGTCCTGGCTGCCGCTCCTGGAGGACCCGCTGTACGCGGTCCTGCCCGCCGGGCACCGGCTGGCGGAGCGGGAGGCCCTGGAGCCGGCCGAACTGGCGGCCGACCGCTGGGTGCTGGGCTGTATGAAGACGGAGGCCTTCCTGCGCCGCTACGCGGACCGGGCCGGGTTCGACCTGCGGATCGCCGCGTCCACCACCGACTACTTCTTCTCCCAGACCCTGGTCGGGGCGGGGGTGGGCGTGGCACTCGTCCCGCACATCGCCCTGGCCCCGCCCCCCGGTACGGCGGTGGTGCCCCTCGCCCCGCCCCGTCCGGCCCGCCACCTCGGCGTCGCCGCTCCGCTGCGCTCCCCGCAGCCGTACGCGACGGCCCTGGCGCGGGCCCTGCGGTCCTCGGTGGCCGGGGAGGCGGAACCGGGGACGGCGGACCCCGCCGCGTAGGAGCATGGAGCCGGCCGGGGAAGTCGCGGAGGGGGCCGGGATGTTCGTCGCGTACGTGGCCGGGGAGGGGCGCTGGGCGCTGTGGCTGGTCTGCGCCTGCTACCTCGTGGTCGTCTACATCACCAGCCGGGGGCTGATCGCGGCCCCGCGCTACCGGCTGCTCCAGGCCCGCCTGCACGGCTGCCGGGTCCGGGCCGGGGTCTGCGCGGCCCGGGCGGCCCCGGACGGGGCGGACACGGCCGTTCGGGCCGCCGTGCTGAAGGCGGTCACCGACCGGCTGGACCGCCTGGAGCGCAACGGGCAGGTAGCGTGGCGGCTGCTGCCCCGGCGCTGGGTCGTCGCCATCCCGCTGTCCAAACTGGCCTCCGCCTGGAGGGTGCTGCACGAGGCCGAGGCGCAGCTCCTGCGCCTGGAGGACCTTGAGGAGACCGCCCTGCGCGCCCGCGCGCTGCGGCTGCGCCTGGAGGACGGCCGGGACCCGGCCGACGAAGGCCTCGCGCGGGAACTCGCCGCACCCACCGGTGACCCGGCGGCCGGACGGGCCGCGCTGATCGCCGTCACCGAGCGGCTCGCCGAACGCGAGGACGGTGCCTTCGAGCGCGAGTACGAACTCCAGCGCATCGCCCTGTGGCTGGCCCTCATCGGCCTCGGGGCGGTGCTGCTGATCGGCAGGTCCTCGACCACCGGCTCTCGCTCCTCCTGGGCGGCCTGGGCGGGTTCCTGTCCCCGCTGGTCGGGGTCATGCGCGCGCAGCGGCCCGCCTCCTGGGGCGTCCTCGTCCTGGCGCCGGTCGGCGGGGCCCTGGCGGCACCCGGCGGGCTGCTGCTGGTACGGATGCTCGCCGACCCCGAACTGAACCTCCTGGGGCGGGTGTTTCTGGACAATTCCTGGGGCTCCCCCGCCCGGCCCATCGCCCTGGCGATCGCGCTCCTGTTCGGCTTCTCGGGCACCCTGTTCTCCCGGCTCGCGCTCGCCGCCACCGGCCAGCTGGTGCCGGTGGCGGACCGGGGGACGGAAGGGCGCAAACAGGCCACCGGACGCGCGTGATCGCATGACGGACCGCTCGGCGGCCCGGGATCATGGAGGTCCGGCAGAACGGTCCGAAGGAGTGGTGATGCGGGTAGCGGTGGTCACGTTCGACGGGTTCAACGAGCTCGACAGCTTCATCGCCTCGGCGCTGGTCAACCGCTGCCGGCCCGACGGCCTGGAGGCCTTCATCACGACGCCGACCCCCGTGGTGACGTCGATGAACGGCGTCGAGGTGACGGGCCAGCGCCCGATGGAATTCGTGCGGGAGGCCGAGGTCGTCCTGATCGGCAGCGGCATCAAGACCCGCGACGTGATCGCGGACGACCGGCTGCTGTCGATGCTGCCGCTCGACCCCTCGCGCCAGCTGATCGGCTCGCAGTGCTCCGGCGCGCTGGTCCTCGCCCGGCTCGGGCTCCTCGCCGGCCGGCCCGCCTGTTCGGACCTGACGACCCGCCCGTTCGTCGAGCAGCTGGGCGTCACCGTGCTGGACGAGCCCTTCCACGTCGAGGGGAACGTCGCCACGGCGGGCGGCTGCATGTCCTCGCTGTACCTGGGCGCCTGGGCCATCACCCGGACCCTGGGCGAGGAGGCCGCGCGCGCCGCCGTCGCCTACGTGGCACCGGTCGGCGAGCAGCGCGAGACCGTCGACCGCACGATGTCCGCCATCGGCGTACGGGACTCCGCCCTGCTCTGAGCCCTCGGTACGGTCAACCACCGCCACCGGTGCGCCCGTTGGGCGCCCGGCGGTCGCGGGGCCGGGGGCGCGCGGCTAGGTTCTGGCGTCATGCAACGACGACCGCTCGCCCTCGTCCTCGACGTCCTGCTCATGCTGGTGGGCGCCCTGCTCGGGATCGCGACCAACTACGCCACCAACGTGGAGGGCGAGGTGCCGCTCCCGCTGCGGCTGCTGCGCCAGTGGTCCATACCCCTGGTCGGCATCGGGCTCCTCGCCCTGGTCGGCGGCCAGTTGTGGCTGCGGTGGCTGGAACGGCGGCCGGTGGCGGCGCCCGTGACGTGGACCGCGGGGCAGCCGCCGTACCCGGGGCTGGAAGCCTTCGGGGAGGAGGACGCGGCCGTGTTCTTCGGGCGGGAGCGGGAGACCGCCGCGCTCGTGGCCCGGCTGCACCCGGCTGCCCCGGCCCGGGCGAACCGGTTCGTGACCGTGGTCGGGCCTTCCGGCTCCGGCAAGTCCTCACTGGTCCGGGCCGGGCTGCTGCCCGCCCTCACGGGACGGCGCTCGCGCTGGACCGCGTACCCGGCGATCACCCCCGGCACCGACCCGGTGGGCGCCCTGCGGCGGGCCCTGGACGGGGCCGTGGCGGACGGGCGGCCCCGGGTGCTGGTGGTGGACCAGCTCGAGGAACTGCTGACCCTGTCGGGGCCGCGCGAGCGGGCCGCCTTCGTGGCCGCGGTGCGCCGGGAACTGGCCCGGCAGCCGGGGCTCTGGCTGGTGGGCACCCTGCGCTCCGACTTCCTGACCGGGTTCCTGGAGGCGGAACTGGCCTTCCTGGTACGGGATCCGGTGGTGATCGGGGCCCTGGAGCGGGAGGCGCTGCACGAGGTCGTGGCCCGGCCGGCCGCGGCCGCCGGGGTCTCCTTCGAGGCGGGCCTGGTGTCGCGGATCGTCGACGACTGCGGGGGCGGCGACGCGCTGCCGCTGCTGGCCTTCACCCTCCAGGAGCTGTACCGGCTGGCGGGCGGCCCCGGGTCGGTGATCGGGTACGCGCACTACCGGGAGGCCGGCGGGGTCGCGGGGGCGCTCGTCGGGCAGGCCGACCGGATCCGCGCCGAGCTGCTGGGACCGGACGCGGACACCGGACCCGGGCCCGACCCGGTGGTGCGGACCCTGCTGCGGCTGGTCACGGTACGGGGCGAGGAGCCCGTCCGCAGACGGGTCCCGCGCTCCGAACTGACCGCCCCGGAGCGGGAGATCGCCGACGCCTTCGTGGCGGGCCGGCTGCTGACCTCCGACGCGGGGGTCCTGGACCTGGCCCACGAGGCCCTGCTGCGCCGCTGGCCGCCCCTGCGGCGGGCCGTCGCCGGGCACGTGGACGAACTGCGGCAGCGCGGCGAGTGGGAACGCTGGGCCCAGGAGTGGGAGTTCGCGGGCCGCGGGGATGCCTTCCTGCTGACCGGGGAGCGGCTGGCGGCGGCCCGTGCCTGGCAGGGCCGGGCCCCTGCCGGGCTGGAGGTGCCGGCGCTGGTGGCGGAGTACGTGGAGCGCAGCACGCGGGCGGACGGTGCGGCCCGGGCGCGTACGGCGGACGCGGTGGCGGCCCGGGTACTGGAGAGCCGCGAACCGGAGACGGCCGTCGCCGTCGCCCTCGCGGCGGTCACGGAGTGGGCGCCGACCCCGGCCGCCCTCCAGGCGTTGCGGACCGCACTGGACGGGTCCCTGCTGCGGGCGGTGCGCGGGGACTTCGGCGCGGCGGTGACCGGGACGGCCTGGTCCCCCGACGGGTCGCGGCTCGCCGCCTGCGCCGGGGACGGCCGGGTGCGGGTCTGGCGGACGGACGGCCTGGACGGCGGGCCGGACGGGGGCCGTGCGGAGCCGGTCGTCCTCGACGTACCGGGCGAGTGGCCCCGTACGGTGGTCTGGTCGCCGGACGGCGCCCTGCTGGCCTGCGCCACGCGGGACGCCCGGCTCGCCGTCTGGGACACCGCCACCTGGCGCCGGGTGGCCGGTCTGCGGCTGCCCTTCCCCGGAGGCGGGCACGGGGAGGCTCCGGGCGCCCTCGCGTTCTCCCCGGACGGCCGCCGGCTGGTGTCGGCCGGGGCCGGCGGGGAGCTCCGGCTGTGGGACACCGCCTCGTTCACCCCGGCCGGAGCGCTGCGGGCCCCGGCGGCCGGGACGCCGTGGAGCGCGGCCTGGTCGCCCGACGGCGGCCGGATCGCCGCCGCCGGGGAGGACGGCACCGTGCGGGTCTGGCCGGCGGCCGGCGGGGAGCCCGTGCCGTGCGGGCCCGCGCACGGGGACGCGGTGACGGCCCTGGCCTGGTCCCCCGACGGCGCCCTGCTGGCCTCCGCCTCCGCCGACCGCACGGTGGTGCTCCGGGAGCCGGGCACGAGCCGGGTGGTGCGGGCCCTGTCGAGCATGGACGGGATCGACTGCCTGGCCTGGTCCCCGGACGGGACCCGGCTCGCCGCCGGCGACCGGCACCGCAACGTGCGGATCTGGGACCTCCGGGACGGGGCCGCGGCCGACGGCGAGGCCGCCGCCCTCTGGCTCACCGGGCACCTGGACGCCGTGCACGCCGTCGCCTGGACCCCGGACGGCCGGCGGCTGGCGACCGCCTCGCGGGACCGGACCCTGGCCGTCTGGGAGCCGGCCGCGCCGCCGTCCGTGCTGCGCGGGCACACCGAGTCGGTGTGGCAGGTCGCCTGGTCGCCCGACGGCGGCCGGGTGGCCAGCAGTTCGGAGGACGGGACCGTCCGGCTGTGGCGGGCACCGGAGTTCGGGCCGCCGCAGGTCCTGGCCACGGGGCAGTGCGGGGACCTCGCCTGGTCCCCGGACGGGTCGCTGCTCGCCGTCGGCCGTCACGACGGCGTGGCCGCGCTGTGGCACGGCGACGGCAGCCCGGCGGCCGAGCTTCCGGGCGGGCACGGCGCATGGGTGTCGTCGGTGTGCTGGTCCCCGGACGGCACCCGGGTGGCGACGGCCGCGCGTGACGGCCTCGTCCACCTCCGGGACGCCGCCGGGCGGGGTCCCACGCGGGTGCTGCGCGGGCACGGGGACTGGGTCACCGGAACGTCCTGGTCGCCGGACGGCGGCCGGCTGGCGACCTGCGGGACGGACCGTACGGTCATCGTCTGGGACACCGCGACGGGTGAGCGGCTGCGCACCCTGGAGGGTCACGAGGACCAGGTCTGGGAGGTGGCCTGGTCGCCGGACGGGCGCCTGCTGGCCACCGCTTCCCGGGACCGCACCGTCCGCCTGTGGGACCCGGACGCGGACGGACCGGCCGCGGCCCTCGCCCTGCTGGCCGGGCACGAGGACCGGGTCCAGGACATCGCCTGGTCCCCGGACGGCACCCGGCTCGCCTCCGTCTCCCGGGACCGGACGCTGCGGCTGTGGGACCCGGCGGCGGCCGCGCCCGTCGCCGTGGCCGGACTGCACGCCGACTGGGTCAACGGGGTGGCCTGGGCCCCCGGCGGCGGCCGGATCGCCACCTCCTCGCGCGACCGCACGGTCCGGCTGTGGACCCCTGTGCCCCGGGACGGCGCGGGGCCGCTGCTGCGCCTGGCGGCGGGGCGGGTCCTGCACCCGCCCACGCCGGAGCAGCGCCGCGCCCACCAGTTGCCTCCGCCCGCCCCGGTCCCACGGCCACGCGGGTGAAGTGCGCCCGGCCGCCGGTTCCCGCCCGGGGCGGGGCCCGTTGGAAGGGCGTGAACACCCCCATACACTCGATAGACGCCCACCTGACCTGCCTGGCCGGGGTCCCGGCCGCTCCCCCGCGCCCGGTCCCCCGGGGCGTCTCGCCCCGGGGCCCGTCGACCGCCCCGCCCGCTCCCGGCGACCCGCCGGGTCCGGCCGGTCCGCCGCTCCCCCGCGTGCGGTCCTCGCTCGGCGGCGGGGTCCTCTCCGTGACCCTGGCCGGGGAGTTCGACCACTACAGCTGCCTGCCCCTGCGGGCCCTGCTCGACGAGGGCGCGGCGCTCGGCGCCCGCCGTCTGGTCCTCGACGCGGCCCACGTCGCCTTCTGCGACTCCGCCCTGGCGCACCTCCTCGACCGGTGGGCCGCCGACGGCCGCACCTGGGAGCTCGCCGCCGGGTCGCGCTCCGTACGTCTGCTGCTGGACCTCTGGGACCGGCTGGGGCACGCGCCGGGACCCCCGGGCAGGACGCGGCGCGGGCTCCGGGACGGGAGCGGCGGGTGAGGGCGTCACCTCCGCGGTCCGGGTGTCGTTAGGCGCTCGGGGCTGATTCGGGGGACGAAGGGATGGCGTGAATGCGGCAGTTTCCGCTGGAGATGCACCAGGTGGCGCCGGGGCGCCTCGTCGAGTGGCGGTTGCGCTCCACGACCGCCCCGGGCGCGGCGGACCGGAGGGCTTCGTTCAATCAGGACAAGCACTTCACCGTCGCCGAGGAGAGCCGCGCCGACGGCGACCGGGTCGCGTCCTTCGTGGCCGTCACCTTCGAGATCGACGGCCCCTTGGACGAGGCGGTGCTGGCCCGGGCCCTGCTGGGCTTCGTCCAGCGGCACGAGGTGCTGCGGTGCGAGTTCCTGCGGCTGGCCGGGGAGGTGTCCTGCGCCCCCCTGCCGGCCGCCGAACTCGCCCTGGAGGCCGAGGAGGTGGCCGCGCACGGTTCGGCCGGGCGGCTGGGGGCGTTCCTGTCGGAGCGGTTCCAGCAGAGCATCGACACGCTGTCGTGGCCGCTGTTCGTGATGGGCGCGGTGGTCCGTCCCGACTCCGCGACCGTCTACCTGGCGTTCGACCACATCGTCTGCGACGGCATGTCGATGCCGGTCGTCGCCCACCAGGTGCTGACCTCCTACGAGGCGCTGCTGCGCGGCGAGGAGCCCGAGCTGCCGCCGGCGCCGAGTTACCTGGACTTCGCCGACGAGCAGCGCCGCCGCTACCTGTCCATCGACGCCGAAGACGAGCGGCTGGACTACTGGAAGTCCTTCATCGGGCGGGGCGGGGAGTTCTTCCCCCGCTGCCCGCTGGACCTGGGCGTCGAGCCGGGCCGGATGTACCCCATCGTCAACGAGGCCTCCTCGCTGCTGGACGCCGCCGAGGCCGAGGTGTTCGAGAAGGTGTGCCGGGAGACCGGGGCGAAGCCGTTCATGGGGCTGCTCGCCTCCGTCGCCGTGTGTCTGCGCGAGGCCGGCGGGCCGGGGGTGTACCGGGGGTTCATGCCGGTCAGCGAGCGGGGCCGGGAGAAGTGGACCAACTCGGTGGGCTGGTTCGTCAACACCCTGCCGATCGAGTTCGACGCCTCCCCCGGCAAGGACTTCGCCCAGGTGACGGCCGGGGTCCAGGAGGGGTTCCGGGAGATGATGCGGCACCTGGACGTGCCGTTCGTGCGGGCCTGGGAGCTGCTGGCCCCGGAGGAGTTCGCCCTGCGGTCCTGGCCGTACGCGGTGAACTTCTTCTCGTACATCGACATGCGCCGCTGTCCGGGCGCCGAGCGGCACGAGGAGTGGCGGCCGACCACGCACGTGTGGTCGGCGACCGGCAACGGGACCTGCTCGTGGTTCCAGCGGGACGCGGACGGGCTGCACATGAACTCCCTGTACGTGGACACCCCGGCCGCGCGGCGCACGATGGACGACTTCCAGGAGGCGCTGCGCCGGACGGTGCAGTGCGTCGCCCGCACGGGCGGCTTCCGCCGGCCGGTCGGGCTGACGGCCCCGCGGCGGCCTGAGCCGGATCCGCGGGCGGCGCGGGTCAGGGGCTGAGGGGGCGCAGGGCGGCGGCCCGGCCCAGCAGCAGCTCCCGTTCGCGGGTGTTGCGGGTGAGGGAGGCCGCCCTCTCGAACTCGGCGCGGGCCTCGGCCGCGCGTCCGAGCCGCTCCAGGAGGTCCCCCCGTACGCTCGGCAGCAGGTGGTAGGAGCGCAGGGCGGGTTCCGCGGCGAGGGCGTCGACCAGCGGCAGGGCCGCCGCGGGGCCGTCGGCCATGGAGACGGCGACGGCCCGGTTCAGCTCGACCACCGGTGAGGGCAGCAGGAGCACGAGGCGCCCGTAGAGGGTGGCGATGGCGGTCCAGTCGGTGTCCTCGTAACGGACGGCGGCCGCGTGGCAGCCGGCGATGGCGGCCTGGAGGGAGTAGGGGCCGCTGCCGGCGCGCTGGAGGGCGTCGACCCCGCGCCGGATGAGGAGCCGGTTCCACCGGGCGCGGTTCTGGTCGGCGAGCAGGACCGGTTCGCCGTCGGGGCCGGTGCGGGTGGCGGTGCGGGAGGCCTGGAACTCCAGCAGTGCGGCGAGCCCGTGCGCTTCGGGCTCGTCCGGCATCAGGGCGGCCAGTTGCCGGGCCAGGCGCAGCGCGTCCTCGCAGAGGGCGGGGCGCAGGAGGTCGTCGCCGGCGGTGGCCGCGTAGCCCTCGTTGAAGATCAGGTAGATGACCTCGAGGACGGAGGCCAGGCGCTGGGCCCGGTCGGCGCCGTAGGGCACCTCGAAGGGCACCCCGGCCTTGGCCAGGGCACGTTTGGCGCGGACGACGCGCTGGGCGACGGTGGGCTCGGGGGCCAGGTAGGCGCGGGCGATCTCCTGGGTGGTGAGCCCGCCAACCAGGCGCAGCGTGAGCGCGATCCGGGCGTCGGTGGACAGGACCGGATGGCAGGCGGTGAAGACCAGCCGGAGCAGGTCGTCGTCGATGTCGTCCGGGTCGGCGGGCTCGGCCGGCGGCGGTACGTCCTCCAGGGCCCGGCCGACCTCGGCGAGCTTGCGGGCGTACGTCTCCCTGCGGCGGACGAGGTCGACGGCCCGGTGCCGGGCGGTGGCCATGAGCCAGGCACCGGGCCGGTCGGGGATCCCGGAGGCGGGCCACTGCTCGAGGGCGGCCACGAGGGCGTCCTGGGCGAGCTCCTCGGCGATGCCGACGTCCCGCACGATCCGGGTGACGCCGGCGATGATCCGCGCCGACTCCATCCTGAACACCGTCTCGACCGCCCCGGCCGTGGTCACTACATCTCCTGGATCTCGCGGACCTCGGCGCCCACGTGCCACGACGTCGGATGGGTTTCGAGGAACCGCTTGGTCCACTCCAGGGCCTCGGCCTTGTCCTTGCACTGCAGGAGGGCGTACCCGCCGACGACCTCCTTGGTCTCGGTGAAGGGACCGTCGGTGAAGCTGGTCTTCCCGCCGGACCAGTCGAGGCGGGTGCCCTGGGCGGTGGGGAGCAGTCCGGCGGTGTCGAGCATGACGCCGGCCTTGGTGACCTCCTCCAGGAGGGCGCCCATGCGCTGCTCGAACTCCGGCGGGAAGTCCTTCGGGGGGAGGTCCTGCTCGTCGATGCGGATGAGCGTCAGGAAGCGCGGCATGGTGACTCCTCGGTGGCGGTGGGCGGGGGCTCTCCCCGCCTCTCACCCCTGCGTCGAACGGAAGGGGCCCGGATCGACAGGTCCCGGGAAAATTCTTGGGGGAATCCTCCGGGCGGGCCATCGGGCGCGCGGGAGGCCCCTCAGGCGCACCAGAAGAACATCGTGTCCTGGCCGGGCCGCGCGTCCTCCTGCGCGGAGGCCCATTCCTCGGCCTCGCAGCGGATCGCCTTGAGGAAGACCTCGACGGTCTCCCGTACCTCCGGGTCCAGCCGGGCCAGCACCGCCTCGTGCGCGGCGACGAACTCGGCGGCCAGTTCGGTCGGGAAGGTGCCCATCCAGGGGGTGGAGTCACCGGCCGGCGGCAGGCGGACGGGCGGCCCGGACGTGAGGATCCGGGAGATGGCCAGGCGGTCCGGGACCCCGGCGCGCGACACCTCCTCGTCCACCGTCCAGAACCAGGACTGGCGCCGCCAGTCCCCGAGGTCGTGGGTGTCCGAGAAGTGCGCGGAGATCAGCGCGTGCAGCGCGTGGTGGTAGCCGGGGCCCTGCGCAGCGCGGACCGTGCCGTCGAGCAGCTCCTCCAGGGCCTGGGCCACGGAGACCTCGAGGTCGATGCCCTGGCTGTGCAGCCGCCCGTCCACGGTCCGGCACTTCTCCCGGACGGTGGCGAGCGTGCGCTCCTGCCCGGGTGTGCGTTCCACGGCGGTGAGCAGCCTCATCGCTTCGCGCATGCTGCCGGTGCTCATGACAAGGTGACCCACGGTCACTTCCTTCCCCAGGCGATGCTTCATGTTCTCCGAACCGGGCCCTTCCGGCGAAACCGGCGTGCTGTTCGGGCCGACTGCGGGCAAGGGGGTCTAGCGGCTGTCCCCCGACCAGTCCCAGCGGCCGGGGTCCGCGGCGCGGCGGCGGTAGTGGGCGCGGCCGCCCGGCCCGTAGCGGCCTATCTCCGTGGGCAGGCGGGCCTCTTCGGCCAGCCGGGCGGGGCTCCAGCCGGTGACGTCGAGGAGCAGCCCGTCGAGGGGGCCGCCGACGAGCTCGCCGTAGGCGCGGCCGGGGCGGGGGCCCGGATCGGGGTCGTCGTGGTCGGCGCCGTACACCCTCCGGCGCGGTGTGCTGAGGTCCATGCCCCCAGGATCACAGCCACCACTGACAACGGGCCGTCCGGCCGCTGCGCCTAGGCTGGCGGTGAGCACAGGCACGAACGAGGAGAGCGCCGCCCATGAACCGTCGGGTGCACCGGCCCCTGGAGGACCAGGAATTCGACTTCATCACCGGTATGGCGCAGGGAACACCGGTGCTGGCCTACTTCACCGGCAGCTGGCCTAAGGCCGTGGGGCCCTCGCGGGCGCTGGACGCCGTCGTGGAGGAGGTGGCGCAGGAGTACGGCGCCCGGCTGACGGTCGTCCGCACGGACATCACCCGCTGCCCGGCCACGACCCGCCGCCACGGGGTGACGGGCGCCCCGGCCGTGGTCCTGCTGCGCTCGGGGGAGGCGGTGGCGGCCCACGCGGGCCCGATGACGGCGGCGGAACTGCGCACCCTGCTGGAAGACGCCGGGGTCTAGCCGCGGGGGTCCAGCCCGGGGGGCCGGCCCCTCTGTCCCCCCCCTGCCCCACTGGTCCGGTGGGCCCCGGGCGTTTCCCTGAGGGTGAACTCGGGCAGGCTGGCCGAAAGTGGCATAGGTAGGATAGGTGCCTGAGGCATGTAATGGAGCCGGCAAAACGGAACCAGCCCCTGCGAGGTGTTGTTCTCCATGTCCGAAACCCTGCCCGGTGCCCTCTCCTTCCCGCAGGACCGCACCTGCCCGTACCACCCGCCGGCCGCCTACCAGCCGCTGCGGGACACCCGGCCGCTGACCCGGGTCACCCTCTTCGACGGCCGCAGCGTGTGGATGGTCACCGGCCACGCCGAGGCGCGGGCCCTGCTGGCCGACGGGCGGCTGTCCACCGACCGCACCCACGAGGACTTCCCCCTGCCCAGCGCCCGGTTCAAGGGGATCACCCGGCAGCGGACCGCGCTGCTCGGGCAGGACGACCCCGTCCACAACACCCAGCGCCGGATGCTGATCCCGAGCTTCTCGGTCAAGCGCGCGGCGGCCCTGCGGCCCCGGATCCAGGAGACCGTGGACCGGCTGATCGACGCGATGGTGGCGAAGGGCCCGCGGGCCGAGCTGGTCGGCGCCTTCGCCCTGCCGGTGCCGTCCATGGTGATCTGCGCGCTACTGGGGGTCCCGTACGAGGACCACGAGTTCTTCGAGGCCCAGTCGCGGCGGCTGCTGCGCGGCCCCGGACCCGCCGACGTCGAGGACGCCCGTGCGCAGCTGCAGGGCTACCTCAGGGCCCTGATCCTGCGCAAGCGCGCCGAGCCGGGCGAGGGGCTGCTGGACGAGCTGATCGGCACCCGCCTGGAGACCGGTGAGATCGACGTCGAGGAGCTGGTCTCGCTGGCGGCGATCCTGCTGATCGCCGGGCACGAGACCACCGCCAACATGATCTCCCTCGGCACCTTCACCCTGCTGCGCCACCCCGAGCAGCTCGCGGAGCTGCGGGCCGACCCCTCGCTGCTGTCGGGGGCGGTGGAGGAACTGATGCGGTTCCTGTCGATCGCGGACGGGATGCTGAGGCTGGCCACCGAGGAGATCGAGGTCGGCGGGGTCACGATCCGGCCCGGCGACGGAGTGGTCTTCTCCACGTCGGTGATCAACCGCGACGAGGCGGCGTTCCAGGACCCCGACGTGCTCGACTGGCACCGCGGGTCCAACCGCCACCTGGCGTTCGGCTTCGGCATCCACCAGTGCCTGGGCCAGAACCTGGCCCGCGCGGAGATGGAGATCGCGCTCGGCACGCTGTTCGACCGGCTGCCCGGCCTGCGGCTGGCCGCCGATCCGGAGACGATCCCGTTCAAGCCCGGGGACACCATCCAGGGCATGGTCGAGCTGCCGGTGGAGTGGTGAGCGGCATGCGCATCTCCGTGAACCGGGAGGTCTGCATCGGCGCGGGCCAGTGCGTGCTGACCGCTCCGGAGGTGTTCACCCAGGACGACGACGGGCTCA
This sequence comes from Streptomyces katrae, assembly GCF_002028425.1. GTDB lineage: Bacteria > Actinomycetota > Actinomycetes > Streptomycetales > Streptomycetaceae > Streptomyces > Streptomyces katrae_A. The sequence goes on from NZ_CP020042.1 coordinate 893,609, forward strand.
GCGAAGTGCTCCCCGGCCGCGAGGGCGGCCACGGCAGCCCGATGGTCCGGGAGGCGGCGCGGGCCTGCCCGGTCTCGGCGATCACCGTACGGGAGGACGCGCGGACCCCGGAGTGACGCGGCGGCCCCCGCCGGCCGGGCCGGCGGGGGCCGCTGTCAGGTGCGGGGTGCGCGGGGTGCGGTCAGAGCGGCCGCACCATCTCCGCCTGGGGGCCCTTGGAGCCCTGGGTGACCTCGTACTCGACGAGGGCGTTCTCGTCGAGCGACCTGTAGCCCTGCGCCTGAATGGCGGAGAAGTGCACGAAGACGTCGGGGCCGCCGTTGTCCTGCTGGATGAACCCGAACCCCTTTTCCGCGTTGAACCACTTCACGGTGCCAGTTGCCATCGGTACTGATCCTTACTCGACGTTCCACTCGGGCCGCCTGCGCGGCCGTCTCGATACTGCCCACCCGTCCCGCGCACCACACTCCGGGCGCCGCCAACCGGGGCGTTTCGAACACCCGGCCGATATGACGGGCCCCGGGACGGGCGTCCCGCCCCGCGCCCCCGCCGCCCCGGCGGGCCCGCTGGTAAAATGGGCCAGGACTTCAGGCGCGGGGCGGTTTCGCCCGGTGCGGACGCGTACGACGAGCCGGGGACCGTACCGAAGGGTACGGACCCCGGCTCGTCGCCGTGTGGGACCCGTTCCCCTGCGCGCTCGGTTCTCCTCACGGAAGGTTCTGCATGAAGAACCCGTCAGCTCACGGGCGTTTCGGCATCAAGGCCGCGGCGCCGGCAGGCTCCCGCTCCAAGGGCGGGAGCGGCGCCGGCAAGGCCCCGCGGACCCTGGGCCCGCAGGGCGAGTTCGCCATGCCCCGGACGGCCACCGCGGCCCTGCCGCCGGTGGACTCGTTCGACGAACTCGGTCTGCCCGCCGAGCTGGTGGAGACCCTGGCCGCCCAGGAGGTGCGGGAGCCCTTCCCGATCCAGGCGGCCACGCTGCCCAATTCCCTCGCCGGCCGTGACGTCCTCGGCCGGGGCCGCACCGGCTCCGGCAAGACCCTCGCCTTCGGCCTCGCCCTGCTGGCGCGCACCGCGGGCAGGCGGGCGGAGCCCAAGCGGCCGCTGGCGCTGGTGCTCGTACCCACGCGCGAGCTGGCCCAGCAGGTGACCGAGGCCCTGGCCCCCTACGCGGAGGCGCTGCAGCTGCGCATGGCCACCGTCGTCGGCGGACTGTCCATCGGCCGCCAGTCCGGAACGCTGCGCACCGGCGCCGAGGTCGTGGTGGCCACTCCGGGACGCCTGAGCGACCTGGTCAAGCGGCGCGACGTGCACCTGGAGCGGGTGCGGATCACGGTGCTGGACGAGGCGGACCAGATGTGCGACCTGGGCTTCATGCCGCAGGTCACCGAGCTCCTGGACCAGGTGCACCACGACGGGCAGCACATGCTGTTCTCGGCCACCCTGGACCGCAACGTCGACCAGCTGGTGCGCCGCTACCTGAAGGACCCGGTCTCGCACTCGGTGGACCCGCAGTCGGCGTCGGTGGGCACGATGGACCACCACGTGCTGCACATCCACGCGGCGGACAAGGTCTCGGCGGCCACCGAGATCGCGGCGCGCGAGGGCCGGGTGATCATGTTCCTGGACACCAAGCACGGTGTCGACCAGTTCGTGAAGCACCTGCGGGCCATGGGCGTACGGGCGGAGGGCCTGCACAGCGGGAAGTCCCAGCCGCAGCGCACGAAGACCCTCGGGCAGTTCAAGGACGGGCAGCTGACGGTCCTGGTCGCGACCAACGTCGCCGCGCGCGGCATCCACATCGACGACCTGGACCTCGTGGTCAACGTGGACCCGCCGGCCGACAGCAAGGACTACCTGCACCGCGGCGGGCGCACCGCCCGCGCGGGCGGGTCGGGCAAGGTCGTCACCCTGGTCACGCCCAACCAGCGGCGCGACATGGTCCGGCTGATGGCCGACGCGAAGATCCGGCCCACCATCACCCAGGTGCGCTCGGGCGAGGCGGCGCTGAGCCGGATCACCGGCGCGCGCAAGCCGTCGGGGGTGCCGCTGTCCGGGGCCCTGCCGACCGACGCCAAGGGCCGCCCGAGCGGTACGGAGCTGGGCTTCCGCGGACTCGGCACCCGCCCGGGCCGGACCGGCCGGGGCAAGGAGTCCCGCAAGACGATCGAGGCCCGCCAGGCCGCGGAGGCCCGCCGCGCGGCCCGGGTCCGCAAGGGGCTCTGACCCCGCCGGCCCGTCAGCGATACGGGGCCGCCGGCCGCGCGCGCCGTCAGCGGTGCCGGGCCGGTACGGCCCGGGGTGTCCGGCCCTGACCTGCCGGACACCCCGGCGGCTCAGCCCCGGCGGCGCCGGGCGGTGACGATCGCCCGGGTGAGCACCGGCGGGAGCACGTCCTTGGCCACCGCGCGCCAGGCGGCACCCGGCGCCGGCCGGGGGGCGGGCTTCGGAGCGGGCGGCGGGGTCACCGCCGCGACCGGCTCGGCCGGGGCGTGCAGCGGCTCGGGCGCGGACGGGGCGGCCACGCCGTGGTCGCCGATGCGCACCAGCGGGCGGCCGCATACCGTGTCCACGCCGTGCCACAGGTCGGTGCGGCCGTCCAGCCAGCCGAGCAGCGCCTTCTGGTGGGGCTCGGGGTCGTCCCAGGTCGCGTAGAGCTTCGAGGCGGACACGGCGATCACCCGCAGTCCGCCGACGGCCACCGCCTCCCAGACCGCGGCCGCGACGCCGGGGCAGTGTTCGGAGCGGTAGTCGTCGAAGACCACGACGGCCCCGGGGGCGGCGACCGCCTTCGAGGAGGCGATGTCCGTGACCACGTGCTCGTGCAGGTGGGAGGCGTCGATGTGGACGAAGCGGCAGCTGCCGTGGCGGACCCGGTCGGGCACGACGGAGGTCGGGGCCTGTATGACGGTCGGCAACTCCTCGTGGAAGGCGAGGTAGTTGGCCTCGAACCCGCGCCGGGTCAGGGTGGGGTAGGAGTCCCGCACCTCTTCGAGGTTGTCGCCGTCGGGCGCGGGCGAGTCGAAGAGGTCGACGACGGTGAACTCCTCGCCCTCCCGCAGGTACTTCGCGAGGAAGATCGCGCTCTTGCCCATGAACGCGCCCAGTTCGAGGAGGTCGCCCTTCGCCTCTCCGGTGTCGTTCTGGCGGGCCAGGAACCAGTCGAAGAGCACCTGGTCATACGCCGAGAACCAGCCCTTGACCTCGTCGAACGACCGGGGTGCGGGCGGTGCGGGCTCGGTGTCCGGGGTGGTGACGGGAGCCTGAGAAACGTGCGACACGGAGAGTCATCCTCCAGCGGAATGGCATCGGTCCAACGCTGATACCCGGCCGGGTAAAGGAGACCTTAAACCCCCGAACAGCCGTATGGCGAGCCATCCGGGGTATTGATCGTTCCGTTCAGAGGGTGGCGCGCCGGTGCAGCCGCCGGGCCGCGGCGTTGCGTACGCGGCGGGTCCGGCCGGAGGCGGCCAGCAGGGCCAGCGCCTCGTCGGAGGCGGGCGACAGGACCGCGGTGCGCTGGCACCAGTCGGAGGCGGCCTCCAGTTCGGCGGCGGACCAACTCCCGCCGCCCGCTATGGCCTTGAGCAGGGTCCACTCGCGCAGCCGGCGGGCCGGGAACGCGTGGCCCTCCAGTACGGAGCGCAGCGCGCGGGCCCAGTCGCAGAACCCGGCGTCGGGCAGCAGCCGCACGGCGCGGCGGTCGAGGTGGGTGACCACGGCGCTCTGCGCCATCACCGGGTCGGGGTCGCGCAGGACGGCGGCCACCGCCCCGGCCTCGCCCGCCACACCGGCCGCCCCGGCGGCGGCGAGCCGGTCGAGGTGGCGGGCGTAACGCCAGCGGTCCGGGGCGGGGACGCCCTGCGGCCGGCCGGCGGGCTCCCGGTGCTCCCCCGGTGCCGGCCGCGCGGCCGGCGTCCGCGGGGCGCCTCCCGGCGCCCCGCCCGTCTGTGTCTCGCTGCTCCCCATGCCCTCCATTCCACACGACCGGCCCGGCCGCGCGCGGGGCGGGGTCCGGTCCCGGCGGCGCCGTCCGGGCCCGTTGCCCGTGCCTTCAGACCTGCTCGAAGTGGAAGGACTTGATGAAGCAGTCCCGGGGCTGGCCGACGGCGAAGAACACGCAGTCCACCAGCGACTGGGCGGTGAGGGGGTCCTTCGCGGTGCGCGGGGCGTCCTCCCAGGCCGGCGACAGCGGGTCGTGGTTGTCGAAGTCCGGCGGGTAGAGGGAGATCACCCGCACGCCCCGGCCGCGCAGCCGCCGGGAGAGGGTCTCGGTGAAGCCTGCCTGGGCGCTCTTGGCGGCGTAGAAGGCGTCGTGGGCGTCGGAGCGGTGGTTCCCGTGCTCGCCGCAGCCGGAGACCATGGTGACGATGTCCGGCCGGTCCGACTCCAGCAGCAGCGGCAGGAAGGCCTTGGTGACGAGGACGGTGCCGGTGGCGCCGGAGGCGAGGGTCTCGACGACGTCCTCGTCGGAGGCGGAGAGCAGGTCCGGGCCGTGCTGGTAGCGGGCGCCGTTGTTGACCAGGACGTCGATGTGCCCGCTGCGGGCGGCGACCGCGGCGGCGAAGGCGCGTACGGACGCCGGGTCCGTGAGGTCGCAGGCGTGGGCGTGGACCCGGGCGGGGTCGTGGCCCTGCCCGATGATCTCCTCGCGGACGCGGGCGGCGGCTTCGGGGGTGCGGGCGGAGAGGTGGACCTCCGCGCCCCGCGCGGCGAAGCCGAGGGCCAGGGTCCGGCCGAAGTCCCGCCCCGCCGCGGTGATGACGACGCGATGGTGTTCGAATGCCATGTCGACGCTCCTGATGTGTGGCGGATACACATGGTCGCAGGCGCCGATCATGGGCTTCCGGGCCCCCGGCCCGGTCCGTCACCTCCGGGGTCCGCTTCGGGGGCCGCTCCGCAGGCAGCTCACCAGCGCAGGCCCTGCTCGGGGAGTTCGGTGGGCGGGGTGCGGGGCGGGACGGGCAGGCCGAGCTGGGTGCGGGCCGCGTGGACCGCCGCGATCTCCTGCGGGCCCGCCGGCCCCCAGTCGCTGAGCTCGCGCACCTGCTCCGGGGTGGCCAGCAGCCGGGCGTACGCCGGGTCCCCGGCCGGGGCGAGCCCGGTGAGGCGGGCCGCCGTGCGGGCCAGGGCGGCCCGGTCGGCGTACCGGTAGCCGAGCGGCAGCGCGGCCACGGCGGGCTCCGCCTTCGGGGCGGGCAGGTGCGCGGCGCCGGTGGCGCGGGCGACGAGCAGCAGGACCCGGCCGTCGGGGGCGAAGAGCCAGCCCGAGTGGCCGCGTACGGGCAGGTGCGCGGGGACGGGGCCGGGGTGCCAGGTGCCGTGCTGCGGGACGCGGCGGGTGCGCAGGACCCCGAGCCGGTCGAGGGCGGTGGGGGTGGTGGGGCGGCCGTCCTCCAGCAGGGCGGGCCCGGAGCCGTTGATCCGGGCCCGGAGGGCGGCCAGGGCGCGGCGGGCGTCGCCCGGCTCCATCAGGGCGGGCAGGTCGGCGGGCTCGGCGAAGTCGATGCCGGTGATCTCCTGGGCGGGCAGCCGGATGGACGCGATCCGGTCGGGGCTCCAGGTGCCGCCGTCGTACACGTGCAGGATCTCGCCGGGGAAGCGCGTCTCGGGCGGGAAGCCGGCGGTACCGGCGGGGATCCAGTCCACGGCGAGCCCGCGCGGGTAGCGCCCCTCGACCCCCAGCTCCTCGCGCACCTCGCGGGCGGCGGCCGCCGCGGGGGACTCCCCCGCGTCCACCGCGCCACCGGGCAGCAACCGGTCGGGGCGGTAGTCGACGCTCTGGACGAGGACCCGCCCGTCGGTGTCGGTGACGAGGACGACCGCTCCGGTCCAGAGGGCGGCGCGCGAGGCCCCGTACTCCGCCGGGGTCATCCGGGTGCCCGTCCGTCCGGGGTCGTCGGTCAGCTGGGGCATGGGCACTCCGTTCACCGTGGGTGGGTCCACCGCCTGTGCAACAGCGGGCGCGGCCGTCGGGTTACGGCGGGCCCCGGGTGGTCGGGACCGCCCGCGCTTCACCACCCGCCATACCTTCCGGGCCTCCTTATTGCCCGATTATGTCGATCTTGATACGGTCCGTCGTGCGGGCTGGCGATGTGAAAGTCGCTGGTCCGACCACGTATGCGGCCCCGTACTCACCCCTTCGTGTGAGCGGGGGCGCCGGGCGGTGCTCCGGTACGGCAGGGTGGGCGGATGCCGTCGCGCCCCTCCCTCCCGCTCTGGGTCCCCGTCCTCATGCTGGCCGCCGGGTGTGTGACCGTACGGCCGCCGGCGCCCGTCGAGGCTCCCCGGCAGGAGCCCGCGGCGGTCCGGACGGCGTGGAGGCCCCGGCCGCCGTCGGCGCCGGACCTGCCGCTGGGGCCCGCCCCGGAGGCACGGGAGGCTCCGCCCGCCGAGGAGGCGGCCCCCGCCGGGGCCCCGGAGGCGGAGACCGGGCGGCAGGCCCCGCCCGCCGCCCCGCCCCGCTCCGACGACCGTCCTCCGCGCCGCGTCTCCCCCGCCCGCACGGCCCACCGCACCCCCGCCGCGAAGCCGCGCGCCCGCAAGCCCGTGCACGACGGTTCCCGGCCCGCGCCCCGGCGTTCGTACGACATGTCCGCGCTGTGCGAGGCCGCGAAGGGCCGGGTGGACCCCGCGATCGTCGCCCTCTGCCACTAGTGACCGGGCCGGGCACCGCGTTGTCGGTGGCCCCTGGCACAGTGCACCGCATGAACGAGAACATGCACGGCGCCGCGCTGATCGACCGGGTGATCGAACGGGTCCGGGAGCAGGGCTGGCCCACCTGCGAGGCCCCGGACCTCGACGAGCCGGTGCCGGTCGCGCCCGAGGTGCTCGACCGGCTGACGCTGCCCGGCGGCCGGCCGCTGCCGCCCAGCCTGCGCCGCTGGCTGGCCTTCGACGGCTCCTGGCTCGCCCGCGTCGGCTGGTACGAGGACCCGTCCGAGCCGGTCCTCGGCGACCGGGGGCTGGGGGCGACGGCGGAGTGGATGTACGGCTCCGGCGACGGCATGGCCTCCATGTTCGGCGACTTCGAGGAGCTGCTGCCCGCCGTGTGCCTGCCACTGGTCGGCGGCTGCGACTCGCGCCGCCTGCTCTACCTGGGCTCCCCGGACTCCACGGGCGAGTACCCGGTACTGGTGACCGACATCGACGACCTGCCGTACGTGGCCGTGATGTATCCCGGACTCGACGTGTACCTCGCGGACCTGGCCGAAGTCCTGGACCTGGACTCCGACACCTACACCTCGCTCGCCGGACATCCCGAGTACGCCGCGCGGATGGCCGAGCACGCGGAGAACACCGGACTCGGTGCGGACGGGCTGGAGTTCCACGAGCTCGACCTCTTCGACTGACAGCCCCCCGGCCGCACGGGAAATGGGTGGATGCCCCCGCTCCGGATACCTACAGTGACCGGACACCCGTCCCCGAGCAGGAGTCCGCGATGCGTACGCACTACCCCCGCACCGCGCACCTGCCGTGGTCCCCCGGAGCCACGGCGGACGACGTGCGCGCCCGCGGGACGGCAGCGCTGGCCGGGCGGGAGGTGGTGGTCACCGAGAAGCTCGACGGGGAGAACACCACCCTGTACGCGGACGGGCTGCACGCCCGCTCCCTGGACTCCGGCCACCACCCCTCCCGTGCCTGGGTCAAGGCCCTCCAGGGCCGGATCGGGCCGCGGATACCGGAGGGCCGGCGGATCTGCGGGGAGAACGTGTACGCCCGTCATTCGCTCGGCTACGGGGAACTCGACAGCTGGTTCTACGGGTTCTCGGTGTGGGACGGCGACCACTGCCTGGACTGGGACCGCACCGTCCGGTTCCTGCACGGTCTCGGCGTCCCCGTACCCCGGGTGCTGTGGCGCGGGACCTACGACGAACGCGCCCTGCGCCGGCTGCGGATCGACACCTCCCGGCAGGAGGGGTACGTCGTCCGTACGACGGCCGGCTTCGACCGTGCGGACTTCGGGCGGTACGTGGCCAAGTGGGTGCGCGGCGGGCACGTGCGCACCGACACGCACTGGATGTACGCGCCCGTGGTGGTCAACGGGCTCGGCCCCGCCGCCCCGCTGTGGGCCGTCCGCTCCGGGGCGGACCCCGACGCCGGTGGGCTGCTGTCCGCCCTTGGCATGGACGCGGCGGTCCCCCCGCAGGACGAGGCGGCCGTCGCCGCGGTCACGGCCCGGCTCGACGGCGCCGGGCGCACCGGGGAGGCCCGGCTGGCCGGCGTCCTGGCCGCCGCCCTGCGCCGCGAGCCCCGGGCCACCCTCGGGGCCCGGCTCGCGGCGGGGCCGCTCGGGATGCGGACGGCGCGGCGGGTGGCGGACCTGGTGGGGCTGTACCCGGTGCTGCGCAGGCCCTTTCCGGAGGAGGAGCGGCGGGCCGGGCTGGTCCGGCTGGCCGCGGCGGCCGACCTGGGGGTGCTGCACGCCCTGGCGGCGGCCCTGCCGGAGCTGTCGGCCGGGGAGGCCGAGTGCGTGGAGTGGTCCGCGCTGTGCGCCGAGGAGGCCGGCCTGCTCGGGCCGGACCCGCTGGGCCCGCTGCGGGCCGGGATGCGCGAGGCCCTGGGCGCTCTGGACCCCGACGCCGCCGACCGCTGCTGGGCGGAGGCACGCGAGGCCTTCGGCCGGGGTGCGCTGGCCGCCGCGCACACCACGTCCGCCGCGTCTGCCACCGTCTCTGCCTCCACCGTGTCTGCCTCCGCCGCGGCCTCCGCCGCCTCGGCCGCCGTCGAGGAGGCCGTGGCCGCGACCTGGCGGTGGCGGGACGGGGCGGCGTACCCGCGGCTGGTCCAGCTGTGCGGGCCCTCGGGCAGCGGGAAGAGCACCTTCGCGCGGACCCTGACGGGGGTGGACGCGTACATCGCCCTGGACGACCTGCGCGAGGCCCGGGGTGCGCGCGCCGACCAGCGGGCCAACCCCGAGGTGCTGCGGGAGGGCCTGGACCGGCTCGACCGCGCCCTGGCCGCCGGGGGCACGGTCGTGTGGGACGCGACCTCCCTGACGGAGCAGCAGCGCGGCCTCGCCGGGGCCGTCGCACGGCGCCGGGACGCCCTGGTCACCCGGGTCGTGGCGCTGGTCGGCGAGGAGGAGCTGCGGCGGCGCAACGCGGTGCGCCCGCACCCGGTGCCGGAGCCCGTACTGGGCACGCAGCTGCGCCGGTTCAGCCCGCCCTACCCCGGGCAGGCGCACCGGACCTGGTACGTCGGGGCGGGCGGCACGGTCGAGGACACGGCTGGCTCCCTGGCGGCGACCGGTGAGGGGGAGGCGTTCTGATGCGCACCAGTGAACAGCTCTACCACCAGGTCCGCTGGGACCCCCGCTTCGATCCGGCGCGGTTCACGCTCGGGCTGCTCCAGCGCGGGGCCGCCCCCAAGCGGGTGCCGCTGCCCTCCTTCGTGCCGGGCGGGGACATCCCCTGGCACCGGGTGCTGTTCGTCGAGGCCGACGGCGAGCTGGTGTGGGACCGGGCCCGCGGGCTGGACCTGATCGACTCGACGACGGCCGGGCGGGTGCGCGGCCGCCGGGTGCTGCCCGAGCCCTTCTTCACCGCGCGGACCCCGCACGCCTGGGACCCGGCGGACGGCGCCTGGCGGCCGGTCCAGGCGGGTCCGGCCGCGTACCCGCCGGCCCGGGTGCGGCTGCTGACCTGGAACACCCTGTGGGACCGGTACGACGCCCCCCGCATCGCCACCGCCCGGCGCAGGCCGATGCTGCTGGCGGACCTGGCGGCGGCCGACGCCGATGTGATCGCCCTCCAGGAGGTGGAACCGGCCCTGCTCGCCCTGCTGCTGGCCGAGCCGTGGGTGCGGTCCGGGTACACCCTGGGCACCGATCCGGACGGCGCGGACGTGGCGGACAGCGGGCTGCTGGTGCTGAGCCGGCTTCCGGTGCGCGAGGCGGGGCTGCACGTGCTGGGCCGGCACAAGGCGGTCGCCGCCGTCGCCGTGGACACGGCCGGCGGACCCCTGGCCGTCGCCGCGACGCACCTCAGCAGCGACCACTCCGAGAACGGCGCGGGCCGCCGGGTGGCCGAACTGGCCCGCCTGGCCGAGGGGCTGGGCGGGATCGGTGCGGGCCTCGCGCTGCTCGGGGACTTCAACGACGGCCGCACCGGCGCCGAGGGGCCTGCGGCCGCGCTGGGGCTGCGGGACGCCTGGGCGGAGGTGCACGGCCCCGCCGACGACACGCCCACCTTCGACCCCGGGGTCAATCCGCTGGCCGCGGTCGGCTCCCTGACGGGACGGGCGGGCCGGATCGACCGGATCCTGCTCTCCTCGGGCGCGGGCGCCCGGGTGCGGGAGGCCGCGCTGCGGGGCGACTCCCCCGCGCCGGACGGGCTGTTCCCCTCCGACCACTTCGGGGTGGAGGCCACCGTGGAGTATGGGGCGACCGACGCGGGCGACGCGCTGCCGGGCGAGGCGGCGACCACGCGGACGGCCGTGGCCTGGCTCCCGCCGCACGATCCGGCGGTCGAGGAGCTGCGCCGGGCCCACGACCCCGGGGTGGCGCGCTGGCCGGCGCACGTCAACCTGCTGTTCGGCTTCGTACCGGAGTCCTCCTTCGCGCGGGCGCTGCCCCTGCTGGCCGAAGCCGCGGCGCAGGGGCGGCCGTTCACTGCCCGGCTGGACGGCGTGCACTCCTTCGGGCGCCGCGAGGACGCCGTGCTGTGGCTGGACCCGGCGGCCGGTGAGGGCGGGGACGGCCCCTGGCAGGAGCTGCGCCGGGCCCTCGCCGACCGCTTCCCGGGCTGCCGGGGCCGCTCCACGGGATGGACCCCGCACCTGACGCTGGGCCGCAGCGGGGACCCCCGGCGCGCGGAACGGGAGTTCGCGCAGCGTCTCGGACCGGGCGGGCGGACGGCCCGCGTCGGGGAGCTGGCGGTGCTGTCGCGACGCGGGGACGGCCCGATGCGGGTCCGGGCGGTCGTGGAACTGGGTACCGGCACCTGGCGGTGGGCGGAACCGGAGGCAACGCCCGGCGAACCGGCCGACCCCCCGGAGCCGTCGCGCCCCCGAGCCCCGGAGCCCCCTCGGCCGGCGGAGGCCGGCGGTCCGGAGAACGCCCGGAAGGCTTCCGGCTCCCGGGCGGCGGGCGGCGTCGTGGGTGTGGGGGACGCTGAGCGGATCACCGCGCGGCTCGCGGGGGCGCTGTCCGGGGCGGTGGTGCGGGTGGCCGGGTCGCGGGCGATGGGGTGTGCCCTGGCGGGGGCCGACCTGGACCTGGTGGCGGTGCTGCCGGGGGCGGCCGACGCCGGGGCGGTGCGGGCACGGGTGGCGGCCGCGCTCCCGGAGGCGGAGCGGCTGCGGGAGGTGACGGGGGCGCGGGTGCCGGGGCTGCGGCTGCGTGCGTCCGGGCTCGACGTGGACCTGGTGGTGGTCGGGGCCGGCGGGCTGGATCCGGCCCGGGCCGTGGAGCGGCGGGCCGAGCTCGGCGAGGCGGCCGCGGTGGCGCTGAGCGCCGTCTCCGACGCCGAAGCCGTACGGGCGGCCGTGGGCGCGGAGCACGCCGCCTTCGCCGGGCTGGCGCGGGAGGTCAAGGCCTGGGCGCGGGCCCGGGGGCTGGACTCGGCGCCCTTCGGCGGCCTGCCCGGGCTGGCCTGGACGGTGCTGGCGGCGCGCACGGTACGGGAGGCCGCGGACCGGTCGCCCGCGGCGCTGCGGCGGGAGTTCTTCGGGACGTGGGCCGCCTGGGACTGGAGCGAGCCGGTGTCCCTGGACCCGGAGGCCGACGCCGCTCCGGGTCCGGACCCGGTCACGGTCCTGACGCCCTCGGCTCCGGTCCGCAGCTGCACCGCCCAGGTGGGGGCGGGCCTGCGGGACCTGCTGGTCCGGGAGCTGTACGAGGCCTGGGAGCGGCTGGAGGCGGAGCCGGAGGGACTGCTGCCGGCGGCCCCGCCGCACCGGCGGCACGCCGCCTGGGCGGTGGTGAGCGTACGGGCGGACACGGCGCGGGAGTTCGAGGAGCACCTGGGCCGGGCGCGGGGCCGGATGCGGGGACTGCTCGCCGCCCTGGAGGAGGCCGGGCTCCCGGAGGCCCACGCCTGGCCGCGCCCCTTCGCACGCTCCGGGACCCTGGCCCGCTACGCGGTCGGCCTGGGGTCCGCCCCGCCGGACGCCACCGCCCTGGCCGCCCTCACGGGCCCCTGGGCGGCGACCCTGCCGGGGGTGACGGTGACCCGCGCGGACGGCGGCGAGGTCCCGGACCTGCCCTGAGCCGGTGGCGGCCGCACATCCGCTCCCCCGGCCCTCCGCGGGCCGGGGCGGGCGGCCGAACTCCCGGCCGTGCTGCCGTTGTTGCCGCTAGGGCCTGTCGTCAAAGTCCCGCCTGCCCCGCGACGCTCCCCCAGCTACCGCTGGGAGGTGCCCCCAGGCACGCACTCTCGCCGCACCGGGAGCACGCACCAGACGGCGCGGGGCCGCCCTCCGGGCGACGACGGGACTTTGACGACAGGCCCTGGTGGCGTCCCGCGCGGACCCGGCCGGGGCGGCGGCACGGTCAGAGGTCGATGACGATCTTTCCGGCGGTGTGGCCGGCCTGGCTGAGGGTGAAGGCCTCGGCGAGGCCGGAGAGCGGGAAGGTCTCGGCCACCGTGACCGTCAGCCGGCCCTCGTCGGCGAGCCGGGCCAGTGCCGCAAGGTCCTCGCCGACGGGGCGGACCCACATCCACTGGCCGCCCGCCCCCAGCACCGTGTGGTCGGCGATGGAGGCGTGCCGGCCGCCGTCGGCGAGCACGGCCGTGGTGACGTCCAGCACCCCGCCGACGAAGTCGGCGACCACGCTCACGCCCTGCGGGGCCAGGGCCCGGACCCGCTCGGTGAGCCCGTCCCCGTAGGCGACGGGCTCGCAGCCCAGCTCCCGCAGCCGGTCGTGGTTGCGGGGCGAGGCGGTGCCGATGACGCGGGCGCCGAGGGCGCGGGCGATCTGCACGCCGAACGAGCCGACCCCGCCCGCGGCGCCGTGGACGAGGACGGTGTCCCCCTCGCCGGTGCCCAGGCGGGTCAGCAGCTGATAGGCGGTGAGCCCGGCCAGCGGAAGGCCGGCCGCCTGCCGCCAGTCGAGCGAGGCGGGCTTGCGCGCGAGGGCCCGTACGGGAACGGAGACGAACTCGGCGAAGGTGCCGCCGTGCACATAGTCCTTGCGGGCGTACGCGATCACCTCGTCGCCTTCCGCGAACTCGGGGACGTCGATGCCGACCCGCTCGACGGTCCCGGCCACGTCCCAGCCGGGGACCACCGGGTACACGACGTCCATGAGGCCGTCGAGACCGCCCGCCATGATCTTCCAGTCGACGGGGTTGACCCCCGCGCACCGCACGCGGACGAGGACCTCGCCGGGGGCGACCTTGGGGACCGGGAGCCTGGTCTCGGCCAGCACCTCCGGCCCGCCGTACGTCTCGTACGCCATCGCCCGCATCGTGGGCCGACCGTCCTGGGGTTCCTGTGACATGGGTGTGCCCTCTCGGTGAACCGGCGGAACCACCCCTTCCCCATCCCACCACGAACCGGGCGGCGGGCCCCGGCGCAACACGGGCGGCGCCGGAACCGGCCGCCGGCTCACTCGTACTCGGTGCCGCCCTTGCGCGTCAGGTAGGCCGGGCTGACCGCCTTGGCGATGGCCCGGCCGCCGACGACCGGGCTGTACCGCTCGGTGGCCGGCCGGATGACCACGCCCTCGCGCAGGTGCAGGCCCCGCCCGGAGACGGTCTCCCGCCCACTGGCCAGCTCCAGCACGGTCTCCAGGGCGTAGGGCCCCGTGTAGAGCCGGGGCACCAGCGGGAGTTCGCCGTCCTGCAGCACCTGCGCCGGGTCCAGCCAGCGCACCTGCCCGTCCATCTCGGCGCAGACGTCGAAGACGGCGAACCCGGGCGGGGTGTCGGCGGCCCGGGCCTGCGCCCCGTACGGCAGGTCCTGCACGCCGGCTCCGTAGACCTCGCCGAAGATGCCGACCCGGGTCGCGCCGAGCCGCTCGGCGAGCCGGGCGGCGGCCCGCTCGACGCCGTGGCCGCGGACGGCCCGCCAGTAGACGTTGCGCTCCTCCTCCTTGAGCGCCAGGCCGCGTGCGCCGAAGCCCTTGGAGGAGACGAGGACCCGGCCCTCCTCGGCCAGATAGGTGACCAGGCAGGCCGTGCCGTGAAGCTTCTCGGTCAGGACGATGGGCTCCCCCGGCTCGAAGATCCCCGGGTAGCGCTGCAGGTTCTCGATGTCCACCCAGGGCAGCAGCCCGGGCGCCGCCTCGACCTCTCCGCTCATCGACGTGGGGACCGGTGGCGACCATTTGACGATGCCCAGGGCCTCGGCGAAGTCGGTGCCCTCCTTCGCGGCCAGCTCCAGGTCCGTCCCGTCGAGCGCACGGGGCCGGCACACCAGCCCCTGCGAGAGCTCTCCGCGCAGCCGGACCGCCCGGACCCGGTCGTGGGAGCTTCCGGCCAGCCGGCCGGTGAGGCCCAGCTCCTCGATGAGGGCGGCGGGCAGGACGGCCTGTTCGGGGATGTAGAGGGCCAAGTCCCCGGTCCGGTAGGCGCCCTTGGCTACGACGGCCCGGTAGAGGCCCACCTGGGCCAGCTCCAGGGCGTCGGCGTTCGGATGCGGGTGGATGGTGAGTTCCTCCACGGTGACGCGCAGGGTGGACATGGCGGCTCCTCGGTTCGGGTCGTCGGTGTTGGTTGCCGGACCACTGTCGGGGCCGCCATTTCCGCTGGTCCACCGGATATTCGGGTGTTAGCCTGCGCCGCGCCCGGCAACCGGCCGCGGCGCAGCACGTCTTGGAGGAGCCATGGAACGCCGACCCGTCACCCTCGTCACCGGAGGCAGCCGGGGGATCGGCGCGGCCGCCTGTGTCCGGCTCGCCGCGGAGGGCCACGACCTGGTGCTGGGCTACGCGCGCGACGAGGAGGCCGCCGAAGCGGTCGCGGAGCGGGTACGGGCGGCGGGCGCGCGGTGCCTGACGGTACGGGGCGACACCTCCCGGGAGGAGGAGGTGGAACGGCTCTTCGACGTGGCCCGGGCCGAACTGGGGCCGGTCACCGGCCTGGTCAACAACGCCGGGGTGACCGGCCCGCTGGGCCGTCTCGCCGACGCCCGGACCGAGGACCTGCGCCGGGTGGTGGAGGTGAACCTGCTGGGGTACCTGCTGTGCTGCCGCCGCGCCGCCCGGGACATGGCGGAGGGCGGCGGGGCCATCGTGAACGTCTCCTCCGCGGCCGCCACCCTGGGCAGCCCGGGGGACTACGTGCACTACGCGGCGACGAAGGCGGCCGTCGACGCCCTGACCGTGGGGCTGTCGAAGGAGCTGGGGCCGGACCGCATCCGGGTCAACGCCGTGGCGCCGGGGATCATCGAGACCGACATGCACGCCGCGATGGGCGACCCGGACCGCCCCGCCCGGGCGGCCGCCACGATCCCGCTGGGGCGGCCGGGACGGCCCGAGGAGGTCGCCGGGGCCATCGCGTGGCTGCTGTCGGCGGACGCCTCGTACACGACGGGGGCGGTCCTGCGGGTCTCCGGCGGCCGCTGACCCCGGGCGCGGTACACCGAACCGCCGGGCCGCGCGGGCCGGCCGGCCCCCGGCTTCAGCCGAAGGCGGCTCGGGTCGCCGGGCCGTAGACACCGTTCGGGTCGCCCTTGATGCCGCGGTCCCGCTGGAGCTGGGAGACCCCGCGCTTGGTCTGGCCGTCGTAGACCCCGGTGATCCGCACGTACGTGAACCCCTGCCCGTAGAGCCGTTCCTGGAGCTCCCTGACCGCGGGCCCCTTGTCGCCCGGGCGCAGGGTGCCGGAGTCCGGCGGCTGGGTCGGCCGGCCGGGCGCGCCGGTCGTGGGGCTGGTCGAGGGCTTCGCGCTGGACGGGGACGCCGAGGGGCTGCGCGTCGGGGCGGAGGCCGAGGGCTTCGCCGTGGCCGCCTGGGCGCGCACCTCGGGGTCCCCGGCGCCCGGGCTGCGGGCGGGCAGCGCCGGCAGGGCCAGGTCCGGGCGGACCGGGGCCGGGTCCTGCGGTTCGGGCCCGCTCGTCAGGAACACCAGCGTTCCCGCCCCGGCGGCCAGCACCACCAGTGCGAGGACGGCCAGGGGCAGCCGGCTCCCCCGCCGTCCGGGCGCGTGACGGGCCCCGGCCGCCACCGGGACGGCCTGGGCTGCGGCCGGCACCCGTGGCAGGGGCTGCGTCGGTTCCTCCCCCGCTTCCGGGACCGTCGGCCAGGCGGGGTACGCCGGGCCGGACGGGCCCTCGGGCGCGGCGACGTAGGGGCGGACGAACAGGCGGTCGTCGGGCTCGGGCCCGCTCTCATCGGGGTGTGGGGACACGGTTGTCTCCCGGCACGGTCGGGGTCGGCGCGGCGGTGCGGCACCGGCCCCCACGCGCCGGTCAGGCCCTGCGCCGCCGCGCGGCCGGGGCCTGGCCCGCTCCCGGGGCCGGCGGAGTGAGCGGGGAGCGGACGGGTATCGGCATCTGGGGCGTCTCCGAAGTGCGGCTCAGGTGGTCGTTCTTGAGCGGACTCTGTCCGTCCGGGGCCGCTCCGGTCAAGCCGCGTGTCCGATCCGCCCCATCCATCCGTTCTCCTTCCTCCGCGCCGGGGCCCGGACCCGGGTTCGGGTTCGGGTTCGGGCCCCGGCGGAGGTGGACGGTCACCGTGAGGGCGGCGAGGAGCATCAGGGCGGCACCCGTCAGCGGGGCGGCGGGCACCGAGACGCGGTCCACGGCGAGTCCGCCGGCCAGTGCCCCCGCCGCGATGGCGAAGTTGAACATGGCCACCATCAGCGCGGACGCGGCCTCGGCGGCCCGGGGCGCGGCCCTGAGCATCCAGCCCTGGAGGCTGACGGAGACGCCCCCGTAGGCCAGGCCCCAGAGCATCAGCAGCCCGGTCCCGGCGACGGGCCCCGGCAGGACGGCCGTCAGCGCCAGCACCACCGTGAGGGTGGCGCTGACGGTGAGCAGCGTGCGGCGCGGGTCGCGCGGTCCGGCCAGGAAGTTGCCGGCGACTCCGGCGAGGCCGTAGCCGAGGAGCAGGGTGCTGACGAGACCGGTGTCGACGCCGGAGACGTCGCGTAGGAGGGGGCGGACGAAGGTGTAGGCGGCGAACTGGCCGGTGACCACCAGGAAGGTCACGGTCACCCCGGTGCGGACCCCCGCGTCTGTCCGCAGCAGGGCGGGCAGTTCGGCGAACGTGACGGGCGTGGCCGGGGGCAGGGCGGGCAGGAGCAGGAGCAGGGCGGCCAGGGTGAGCGCGCCGAGGGCGCCGACGGCCGCGAAGGCCGTCCGCCAGCCGCCGAGTTCGCCGAGGAGGGTGCCGGCGGGGACCCCGAGCACCGAGGCGGTGGGGACACCGCCGAATATCAGGGCCGTGGCCCGGCCGACCCGGTGAGCGGGGACCAGCCGGACGGCGAGGCCGCCCGCGATGGCCCAGAACCCGCCGACGCTGATGCCGACGAGCAGCCGGGCGGCCAGGACGACGGCGAAGCCGGGGGCGAGCGCGGCGGCGAGGTTGGCGGCGGCCATCAGGCCGATCAGCGCGCACAGCACCTGCCGCCGGTCGAGCCGGGCGGCGCCGACGGTGACCAGGGGCGCGCAGAAGCCGGCGACGAGCCCGGGGACGGTCACCATCAGGCCGGCGGTGCCGTCGGAGACCCGGAGGTCGGCGCCGACGGAGGTGAGCAGTCCGACGGGCAGGAGTTCGGAGGTGATCAGGCAGAAGATCGCGAGGGAGACGGCGGCGACGGCCGCCCACCCCTTCGCGGGACGGACGCCGGACCGGGGAACGCCGGGTGGGGCAACGGCGGACCGGGGAGCGCGGGTCGGGGCAACGCTGGACGGGGGAACGCTGGACGGGGGAACGCTGGACGCGGCTGGTTCGGTCATGCTCGGCACTCCGTACGGGGTGAAGGCGGACGGACGGTTGGGGGTCCCCCCGGACGGAGTCTGGGGGAGGGGCACGGCGGCACCAGGTCCCGGGGGTCGCGCCTCCCCCGTCGCCCGCACTGCCGTGCCGTGCCGATCGCGTTCGTGCCCATTCTGCGGCCGTCCGGCCGCTTTCCGTCCGGCCTGTGGAGAATCGGTTCTCCGTGGGTGCGGGGCGGTTCCCCCGCCACTCCCGCTTCACCCGGATGCGTGACGGGCGCCACGGCTCCGGCCCGGACTACGGCATGGTGGTCGGGTGCTGTTGCGCCGGGCCGCCCTGCCCCTCTCCCTCCTGGCCCTCCTGGCGAGCGCCGGCTGTGTCTCCGTCGGCCCGGAGCACGGTGCACCGCGCCCCGCCCGGGGTTCCGCACCGCCCGCCGGGGCTCCGGACGCCGGGCGCCCCGCCCCGGCCCCGCCCGCCCGGCCCCTCCCCCTGGGCGAGGTCCCGGAGCCTTCCCCCGACCCCGACCCGGCCCCCGCCCCGGCACCCCCCGTCCGCAAGGCCCGCCCGCCCGCCCCGCGCGCGGCGAAGCCCGCCCCGCCCCGCCGCGCCAGACCCCCAAGCCCGCGCCCCCGCGCCGCGCGATCCCTCCCGTGCCGCGCGGGGAGGAACTGTGCGAGTCCGCGGAGGGGACGCTCCCGCCGTCCATCGTCGACCTCTGCGTCCGCCAGTACGGCAGCTGACCGGCGCACGCCGGCCTGCCCGGAGGAGCGGGACCGCTGGGTCACCGAGTTCCAGGAGCCGTCGGCCTCCTGAGCGCCGCGCACCGGCCGCGCACCGTCCGCCGGGCCGTCTGCCGGGCCGTCCGCAGCCGGCGCACCGCGCCGTGGCCGCGCCGGCTCCATTCGGCGCGCGGCAGCCCGGCACGCCGCCCGCCGCCGGTGATCAGGGCGTTGACCGGGGCGTGCGGGTCGGCGCCCATCCCCTTGGCGGCCAGGATCCCGACCGCGAGCGGTACGAGGGCCACGGCGAGGGCGGAGCCCGCGCAGGTCAAGCGCTGCAGGCGGGGGCGGGGGGATCGCGAGGTCATGCCGTCATTCCAGCAGCAGCGGCGCCACGGGGAATCGGCGCGGGTACTCAGGCCGTTGGACCGGGGTACTCAGGCGAGGGAGGGCGGGCGTGGTGGCGGATCCCCAGGGGCAGGGCTTCGAGCCCGCGACGGGCGACGGCGCGGAGCCGTCGGGCGCAGAGCGGGCGGCGCAGCTGCGCACCGCGTACGAGGGGCTGCTGCAGATCCGCCGCCTGCTGACGGGATCCACCTCCACGCCCGCCCCGTGGGAGCTGCGGGTGATACCGCGGGCGGTGGCCCTGGTGCTGGAGGCGGCGGGGTTCCCGCCGTCGGCGGTGGACGCCGGCGGGCGCCGCAGCCGCACGGGCTACCGGGTGGCGTCCGGGGCGCGGGGGCTGGTCGAGGTCACCTGGGCGGGCCCGCCCGGCAGCGGCGCCGCCGGGGAGGAGGCGGAGCGTCTGGCGGCGTGCGCGGCGGAGCTGGAGCGCCACGGCTGGGACTGCCTGGTCTACCGGGGTCCGCGCGGGCGCCGCTTCCTGGAAGTGGGCGCGCCCCACCCCGGAGGGTGAGGCAGGGTCGGCGGCCCGGCCGGTGGCGGGGTCTTGTCGGCGGGGACGCGGGTGTGCGGGCGCACCAGGGCGGTGTCGCCGACGGCCGGTTGCTCCACGGCCCCCTCGGCGGCCACTGCGGCGGCGGCGACGAGCTCGGGGAGCCGCGTCCTGGCCCGGCTGCCGGACGCGCCCCGTTCGGTCCGGGAGCCGGCCGGGGCAGTCCGCCCCGGCCGGCCCGCCGTCGACCACCACCTGCGCCCGCTGCGCCACCGCGCGGCCGGCGCAGGGCCCGGTCAGGGCGCGCCGAAGGTGAGCGCCAGCCGCGGCGTCGCCTCGCCCGCCGCCGCCTCCGAGGACCACAGCCACAGGGCGTCGGTCCCGGCGCTGGTCAGCGCCAGGCTGTAGGGGCCGCCCAGCGCGCCGGCCACGGCGGCGGTGTTCAGCCCGGCGGTGTGGACCGCCGAGCCGTCCGGGATCCCGGGGAACGCGCCGAGCGCCGGGGCGCCCGTGCCCGGGCGGTTGGCGTACGTGGTCCCGGCTTCCGTCCAGGCGCCGGTGACCGGTACCACCGAGACGGTGTCCGTGGTGCCGGCGCCCGCCATGGTGCTGGTCTTCACGCTGAGCGTGGCCGACTTGAGCACCTTGCCCGCCGGGGCGGCCGGCAGGTCGAAGCGCAGGTAGCTGGTGTAGAGGGAGGTCCCGCGGACGGCCAGGGAGCCGGAGGTGCCGTAGTTGGCGTCCGGGGCGCCCGCGTTGGCGTAGGTGTCCTCGGCCGCGGTGACCTGGACGGTGGAGTCCGCCGGGGCGGAGGCGAGGGCGTAGTGGTTCTGCACCTGCGCCGCGCTCAGGACGGTCGGGTAGACGGCCGTCTCGTCCATCAGGCCGGCCCAGTGCTCGCTCGTGGGGCGGTCCGGCCAGCCGCCGAGCCCGTCGAAGCCGACGCGCCAGTAGCCCGTGTAGTTCTCGTGGGTGGTGACGTTCAGGGTGCCCCGCTGGACGCCGTCCA
This sequence comes from Streptomyces katrae, assembly GCF_002028425.1. Taxonomy (GTDB): domain Bacteria; phylum Actinomycetota; class Actinomycetes; order Streptomycetales; family Streptomycetaceae; genus Streptomyces; species Streptomyces katrae_A. The sequence goes on from NZ_CP020042.1 coordinate 914,062, forward strand.
CGTACAGGGTCATGCCGCCGGGGCCCTGGGTGGCGACGACGTGGTGCCACTTGTCGTCGTTGAAGGCGGCGGCGGTGGTGATGGTGCGGGTGGCGCCGGTGTAGACCCCGTAGACCAGCCGGCCGTCGTCGGTCATGTAGACGTGCTTGTCGTACTGGCTGCTGCCGTTGATCTGCCGGCTGCCGAAGCCGACGAGCTTGCCGCCGCGGGTGGTGTTCGTCTTGAACCAGGTCTCGATGCTGTAGGTGCTGCCCACCGTCTGGCGGCGGTCGCCGTACACGTGGGCGTCGGTGCCGTTGAAGGCGATCGCCGTGCTCGCGCCGGCCACCGCCCCGGGGCTCTGGCGCAGGGCCGGGCCGTTGTGGTGCACGCCCGCCTGGTTGCCGTCGGAGGAGTCGGCGACGTACGGCAGCACGGCGTCGTCGTAGCGCCAGTACAGCTGGGCGCCGTCCGCCCGGACCTGGTTGGCGTAGGCCTCCGGCGAGGTCGGCACGGTCACGCTCGCCGGGGCGGAGAGGGCACTGGTGTTGCCCGCCGCGTCGGTGGCCGTCACCCGGTAGGTGTACGACTGGCCGGGCTGGACGGTGGTGTCGGTCCAGGAGGCCTGCGGACGCTTGAAGAACAGCGAGTCGGCGGTGACCGTGCCGATCGGGGAGGCCGCGCCGTTGCGGTAGATCCGGTAGGTGAGCGCGCTGTCGTCCAGGTCCAGGCTGGTGCGCCAGCGCACCTGCACCTCGCCGGGCCGCACGCTCGCCGCGCCGGCCAGCGGAACCGTCGGGGCACCCGTGTCACCGGTGGAGGAGAAGCGCGTGAGGCTCTGCTGGGCCGTCCCGTTGACGGTGGTGAACTCACCGCCCACCCACAGGTACTGCGTACCGCCCTTGGAGCCGACGGTCATCACGCGCGGCCCGATGCCCTCGCCGACGCCGTCGTTGGTGTCGGGCGCCCAGCCCAGCTTGCCGACGCTGGTGGTGGGCTGCGCCAGCAGGTGGTGGCGCTGGCCGTCGGGGTACTCGCCGACACTGGAGCAGTCGTGCGCGTGCGAGGCGCTGTAGAGCACGTTCTGGTACGGCAGCACGGCCTGGGTGGCCCCCAGGCAGGTGTCGCGCCAGCGCTGGCCGAAGTCGGAGAGGTCGAGGGCGATGCGGCCGTCGAAGACCCCGCCGCCGGTGCCCTCGTTGGCGGTGTAGAAGCCGGTGGCGTCGGTGGCGATGTCCTTGACCACCGAGTTGGTCTCGATGAAGCCCGGGTAGCCCTTGGTGAGGGCGCCGGTGGCGGAGTCGACGACGGCCAGGGCGTGCGTGCTGGTGCCGTTGACGGTGAAGAAGTCGCCGCCGAGCAGGACGTTCCTGCCGTCCGGGGTGACCTCGACGGCACGGCCCGGCTCGTCCGCGTTCGCCGTGAAGGGGCGCAGCGCGCCGTCCGCGGCTGCGACGGCGGCGAAGCGCTGCCTGGGCTGCCCGTTGACGTTGAGGAAGTCGCCGCCCGCGTAGACGGTGTCGCCGGTGACGGCGATGGCCCGTACGGTGGCCGCGAAGGCGGGGCGGAAGGACGGCTTCACGGTGCAGGTGGCCACGTCGATGGCGGCCATGCTGGAGACCGGGGTGCCGTTGACGGCGCCGAAGTAGCCGCCCGCGTAGAGGGTCTTCTTGTCCGGGGACAGGGTGAGCGCGCGGACGGTCGCGGTGCCGCTGCCGATGGTGAAGGACAGGGTGCAGGAGGTCGGGGCGCCCGTCGCCGCGTCCAGGGCGGCGAAGTTCACCGCCGGCCGCTCACTGCCGGCCCCGCCCGCGGGCGGGCGGACGGCGGAGAAGGTCCCGCCGGCGAAGACGGTGCCCCCGGCCTCGGCGAGGGCCCAGACGATGCCGTTGGGCTGCCAGGTGGGCAGCGCGTCGGCGGTGAAGGCCACGGGCGGGGTGACGGCCGCGGCCTGCGGGGCGAGCCCGAGCCCCACGAACGCCCCCGTGCCGGCCAGGGACAGGGCGAGAGCGGCTGCCGGCCCTCTGGATCTGCGCATGAACCCCCCAGTTCGGTGTGTCCGTTGTCCGTACGGGCGCACCCTAGGTCGAATTCCCGCACCGGGCACCAGACTTGACGTATCGCATGCCGAACGGCGGCCGGGCCGGAGGGCCCTCAGCCGGCCGGCAGCGCCCGGCACAGCAGGGATGCCGGGGAGGGGCGGAAACCGGCCCGGGCGGTGAAGGCGATGCCCGCCGCGTACTCGGTGGGCAGGCACTGGCCCTTGTAGTGGCCTGAGGCGTAGTCCCCGCCCGGGTTCCCGGCCGGGCGGGCGTCGCCCCGGTCGAACCAGACCGTACGGCCGGCGCCGGCGAGGGGGACGCGGGCCGGGGCGCACAGGGCCGCCGAGACCCGGTCGCCGCGCAGGCTGTACCCGGTGAGGAACTGCCCGGCCGGGCACTGGAGCTTCGTGTAGCCGGTGGCCCAGTCCCCGCCCGCCGGGACGTACGTCTCGTCGCGGACCACGGTCTGGCCGCCGCCCGGGGCGCGCAGGTCGGAGGTGGAGCACAGCCCGCGCCCGCCGGTGTGGCTCAGGCCCGCCAGGCGCGCGCCGTCGGGGCAGACGGCCTTGCGGGCGCCGCTGTCCCAGTCCCCGGCGGCGCGGGTGAGCAGCGAGGCGTTCTGGTCCCGGTGGTCGGTGCTGAGCTGGTACCAGGCGGTGGTGGCGGGGACCGGCCCGGTGCGGCCCGCGGCCGAGACGAGCGCGGTCCAGGGGGCGGTGCGCCAGTCTGCGGGGTCGAGGACCCCTCCCCCGGACTCCGTCCGGGGGGACCCCCACCGTCGGCCGGTGTTGTCGTAGCGGAGCATCGCCCAGCTGTCGCCGCCGGGAGCGCCCTGTGCGGTGGTGCTCCAGCCGACGAGGGGCCAGTAGGCGAAGTCGGCGTCGGAGGCGGCCAGGTAGCCGGTCATGTTCTGGAACCAGGCGCGCGGGGCGGCGCCGGTCTCGTCGGCGCCGATGCCGAACTCGCTGATCCACACCGGGGCGGTGAAGTGGGCGCCCGTCTCGGCGGAGACGAAGAACGCCTGGTCGTAGAGGGTCTGTTCGAGCTCGGCCCGGCTCATGTCCTGGTAGCGGGCGTCGTGTGTCTCGCCGAGGCCGGTGGCGCCGCTGTGGTGGGGGCCGGTGTAGCCGTAGAAGTGGGCGGAGTAGACCAGCTTGTTCGAGACGACGAGGGTGTGGGAGAGGGTGCGGACGGGGGTGAGGGCGGGGCGGCCGTGCGGGAGTCCGTCGGCGGGGATGCCCGTCCAGTTGATGCCCTCGACGACGATGAGCAGGTTGGGGTTGGCCTCCGTCAGGATCCGGTCGGCGGCCTCCTCGGAGGCGGCCTGCCAGTCGTGGCCGTCGCCCAGGCCCCAGTTGGGGTCGTCCCAGGTGTCGCGGCGGACCTCGTTGTACAGGTCGGCGCCGACCACGCGGGGGTTGTCGCGGTAGCGGCGGGCGAGGAAGACCCAGTCGTCGGCCCACTGGGCGGTGGAACGGCTGCTGTTCCACCGCTCGTTGCCGTCGAGACCGCAGCACCAGCGGGTGGTTCCGGTGTGGTTGTTGAGGATGACGGCGAAGCCCGCGTCGGTGAGGGCCGAGACCACGGCGTCGTAGACCTGGAGCGGGGTGCGGCCGCGCAGCGCCGAGTTGGCGGCGACGGCCGCGTCCGGGACGGGGGCGGTGGCGTGCAGCATCTCGTTGGAGAAGGGCAGCCGGACGCTGTTCAGCCCGAGCGCGCGGAAGTCGGCCAGCAGTGCGGGCAGGGGCACCCGGTCCAGGCCGAGGGGGATGCCGTGCGAGTCCTGGCCCGCGTGGTGGTTGGCGGGGTCGGCGATGTTCCCCGAGCCGTTCCAGGAGCCCTGGGCGCCGTCCCAGTTGCCGGAGCGCAGGCGGAAGCGGTTGCCCTGGGCGTCGACGATGTACCGGCCCCGGGTCGAGAGCGGGGGCGTCCACGGCGCGGGGTCGGAGGCGGCGGGCGCCGTGGCCGGGGCGGCCGGGGCGGCGGCGAGTGCGGGGGCGGCGCCCGGCAGGACGACGCCGCCCGCCAGGAGCAGCACGATCGACAGCACCCGTACGAGGCTCTTCATCTGGCTCCCGCCCGATCCGGCCGCCCCCGTCCGGGCGGCTGCGGCGGACAAGTTACCGGCCGGTCGCTCGGGAGGGAAGGTACGGGCGCACCCCGGTCCCCGGGCGTCAACGGGGCGGGCCCGCGCGGGCCCTTCCCATGGGTGACCCCCGGCAAAACCGCCCCGGCCGGCGCCGGACCGCTCTACCGTGCCCTGAGGGGTCGGGCCGAAGGACCGGAGGGCGGGGCTGATGGACGAGGAAGAGGACATGCGGCTGGCGGAGATCACCCCGGAGATCTCCCGCCGCACGCTGGCGATGCTGCGCGGGCTCGCCGGGCTGGAGCCTGCGGAACGGGTGCCCGAGGACGCCATGGCCGTGGCCGACGCGATCCTCGCCGAGCACGGTACGGACGGGCTGAGGGTGCTGGTGATGACCCTGGCCGCCTGGGCGACGGCGCAGATCGAGAACGTGGCCGAGCTCAGCGGGCGCAGCCACGAGGCGGTGCTCGACGCGATGGAACTGGCCTGCCTGGAGGCCAACGCCGACGACTAGGGCCTACGCCCGGGAACGCGAGCCGAGGGTGTGGCGGGCGTCCGCGGCGGGCCGTGGCGCCGTGCGGCGGCCTCGCGGGGGCAGCGGCGCGAGTGCGCCCCGGGAGGACCGGGGCGCGGCCTGGCTCACGGGCCAGACGGCACCGGGGAGCGCCCGCGCCGGCGGGGCCGGGCGGCCGGTGGTCCGCCGTATGCGGCTTTCCGGCCCGGGTCGGCGACACTGGGGGGACCAGAAGGTTGCGGGGGGTCCTGAACGGAGGCCGTCGTGAGCACACCTTCCCCCATCCGGATCGCCGCCGTACTGTCCGCCGAACACCGCGGCCGGCTGATGTCCTACGCACGTGAGGTCAATTTCCCCGAGGGCGCCCGGATCTTCGAAGAGGGCGGCCGGGCGGAGGCCTTCTGGATCGTGCGCTCCGGCACGGTGACCCTGGAGGTCCCGCTGCCCTCCGGCGGCCACCGGGGTGCCGCGGCCGTCGAGAGCCTCGGGCCCGGCGAGCTCGTCGGCTGGTCCTGGCTGTTCCCGCCGTACACCTGGCAGCTGAGCGCCGAGGCCATGACCCCGGTACGGGCCTACGAGTTCGACGGGGCGGCCGTCCGGATGCTGATGGACGCCGACCCGGCCTTCGGCTCGGCCATCGGCCACTGGGTCGGGCGGATCCTCGCGGTCCGGCTCCAGCAGACCCGCACCCGCCTCCTCGACCTCTACGCCCCCCGCCCGACCGCCACCCGCTGACTCCTCGGGGCGGCCCCCGGCCCCCCGGAGGCGCTTCCCACCCGTCACACCGGCCCCTCACGGGTCCCGCGCGGGGAAGGTGTTCGGCCGATTCCCGGAATCCCTCCTTCACAGGTCACGACGACGGAGGTCGCTGCGGACTGCACTCATGCGCTCACGAACGGTGACGAGAAATGGCGGTACGAACGGGCGTTCTCACCCCGGATGGGCAAGACTCCCGTCCGCTATCCGAAACACCGACCCGAGGAGTGTTCGAAATGCGGTCCATCACCAGGAGTCTGGGACTGGCCTCCGGAGCAATGGCGCTCACCGCCCTCACCGCCCTGGCCGGGACCGGAGCCGCCGACGCGGCACCGGCCGGAACGCAGAGCCTGTACGCCCCCTCCGCACTCGTGGTCAGCGTGACGGCCGGTCAGGACGCCGTCGGCGGGACCGTACTGCGCGCGGTGACCCTCGTGTGCGCGCCGCGCCCGGGCGGAACGCACCCCTCGCCGGCCGCCGCCTGCGCCGAGCTGAAGGCGAACGGGGCGTCGCTGGACGCGCTCGCCGCTCCCCGCCCCGACTCCGCGTGCACCCGGGAGTGGAACCCGGTGACGGTCACCGCCGACGGGGTGTGGCAGGGGAAGCGGATGAGCTACACCTACACCTTCGGCAACCCCTGCGGGCTGCGCAGCAGCACCGGCGTGCTCTTCGGCATCTGAGCCCCCGCGTAGGGGTGACACCCCCGCGGACCGGCCGGGCGGCGCCGCCGACCGCCGCCCGGCCCCCGCGGCCCCGGCCCCTCAGCCCAGTTCGAGGCTGGTGACCCCGTACAGCCCGGACAGGTCCAGCTCGGGCGCCGGGCCGGTGTACATGCGGGCGGTCTCGAAGGCCGGGACCAGCCCCAGCCGGGCCGCCACGGCGGCCGCGGCCGGGTTCACGTCGGGCACGTCCACCGCAACCTCCCCGCCGGGGGCGTGCCCGGCGAGCCGCCGCACCAGGGCGGCGGCCACCTCCGGTGTGGCCGCGTACAGGGGGCCGATCCGCGTGGCGGAGCTACAGGGGCGGACCACGCCCAGGCCCTCGATCCGCCCGTCGCGGACGGCGGCGAGGGCGGTCCGGCCGGGCAGGGAGGTCCAGGCGGAGAGGAAGGCGTCGCGCGCCTCGGGGAAGAAGGACCGGTCGTAGGCGGCGAGCCGGGCGAAGGGCAGCGAGGCCGCGTCCACGATCTCCACCCCCCGGTCGTCCCCGGGCTCCGGAACGCCCTGGTAGCGCATGTTCGTCCAGGCGGAACGGAACCCGGACTTGCGGTAGTTGTCCTGCTGCTCGACCACCCCGTCCAGGCCGACGAGCCGTCCGTCGAGCCGTTCCATCCCGGCCCGCCACAGCCGGATGCCGTAGCCGCGGCCGCGCACGTCGGGGCGGGCGATGTAGAAACCGATGAACCCGAAGCCGCTGCCGTAGCGCACGGCGGAGATGCAGGCGACCGGGTCCCCGTCGAGCCGTCCGACGAGGAAGCCCTCCGGGTCGGCGACCGCGAAGGCGAAACGGTCGCTGTCCCCCGGGTTCCAGCCTTCCCCGTCGGCCCAGGTGCGCAGCATCTCCATGTCGGCGGCGCTCGCGCCGGTGATCTCGAAGCGTGTCATGCCGGGTGTTCTACCCCGGATCTCACCCCGCGCAGATCACGTCGTCGAGGGTGATCGGGCGGGAGTCCGTGCGGACGTACGCGGTGAAGGTGTCGGTGACCCCGGACGGCCAGGTGGTGGTGACGGTGGCCCAGCCGACGAATGCGGACGGGGCGGCGGTGGCCTGGCCGACGGTGATGGACTGCGGGGTGCCCGGGCGGCAGAGCAGGACGTCGGTCTCCGGGAAATGCGCCTGTTTGTCCTTGAGCAGCTGCGAGACCCGGTTGACCCGGTCCTGTTCCGAGGGCCCGTGGTTGCCGTAGAAGGCCCGCAGGAAGCTGGTGATCTCCTCCGTGGTGTGCCTCTGGAGCCGGCGGGGCTGCGGATCGTCCGGGGCGTGCACCCGGAGCCGGCCGGGCTGCGGATCGGCGAGGGCGGCCGCCGGTGCCGACGACGCGACCAGGGTGATCAGGGCGGACACGGCGGCGAGCAGCAGGGCGCCGGAGCGGTGTGGGGTGAGCGTCATGTCCGGTATGTAACCGGCGGCCGGGCCCGTCTGCCGGGGGCGAGGCAGGTTCTCACTCCGGTGGGCGTGGAGATTCACCGCAGAAACGCCCCTCCGCTTGCGCCGACCGGCTCCGGGTGCCTTGCCGGGGCGGCCCCGGAGGGGAAATCGTTCGCGGGCCGGGGCGGGCGCTGTCTAGGGTCGGCGCATGGGGAAGCAGCTTGTCGCAGTGTTCAGCGGGGCCGGGATGTCCACCGATTCCGGGATTCCGGACTACCGGGGGCCGCAGGGGCTCTGGCGCCGGGATCCGGAGGCCGAGAAGCTCGTGACGTACGAGTACTACATGGCCGATCCGGACGTCCGCCGCCGCTCCTGGCTCATGCGCGCGGAGATCGGGGCCCTCGCGCCCCGGCCCAACGCGGCGCACACGGCCGTGGCGGAACTGGAGCGCGCGGGCACCCCGGTGCGGGTGATCACGCAGAACGTGGACGGGCTGCACCAGCTCGCCGGGATGCCCGGGCGCAAGGTGTTCGAGCTGCACGGGACGGCCCGGTCGGTGGTGTGCACCCGCTGCCACGCCCGCTCGGGGATGGACGAGGCCCTGGCCCGGGTCGCCGCCGGGGAGCCCGATCCGGCCTGTACGGCCTGCGGGGGGATCCTCAAGGCGGCGACCGTGATGTTCGGGGAGCGGCTGGACCCGGAGGTGCTGGCGCGGGCGGTGGCCGTGGCCAAGGGCTGCCAGGTGTTCATCGCCGTCGGGACGACCCTCCAGGTGCAGCCCGCGGCCTCGCTCGCCGGGATGGCGGCCGAGGCCGGGGCGCGGCTGATCATCGTCAACGCGGAGGAGACCCCGTACGACTCCCTGGCCGACGAGGTGATCCGCGAGCCGATCGGCACCGCCCTCCCGGCCCTCCTGGCCCGGTTCGCCTAGACCCTCTCCTCCCCGTCGGCCGCGCGCCGCATGGCCGCCACGTCGAGCTTCTTCATCTGCAACATCGCGGCGGTGGCGCGGGCCGCCCGGCCCGGGTCCGGGTCACTGATCAGGTCGATGGCGCCGGGCGGGATGACCTGCCAGGAGACCCCGAACCGGTCCTTGACCCAGCCGCAGGCCGACTCCTGCCCGCCGTCGCCGGTCAGCGCGGCGTAGTAGTAGTCCGCCTCGGCTTCGTCGGAGCAGTGGATCTGGAAGGAGATGGCCTCGGTGAAGGGGAACTGGGGGCCGCCGTTGAGTCCGATGAACCGCTGGCCGTTGATCTCGAACTCGACGACCATCACCTCCCCGGCCGGGCCCGGGCCGGCCTCGGTGTAGCGGACGGTGCGCAGGATCCGGCCGTCCTTGAAGACGGAGAGGTAGTAGTCGGCGGCGGCCTCCGCGTCGCCGTCGAACCACAGACAGGTGGTGAAGCCGTTGCTGGTCATGGCCGCTGCCTCCAGGTGGTGGGTGGGCGAAGGCCGGGCGGCCTTCCCCCACATACGGACCGGCCCCGCGCCCGGAACTCATCGGTGGGCGCGGGGCCGGTCCGTACTTTCACCCGTCCGGGCTACACGGCTACTTCTGGAGCATCCGGTCGACGACCCGCTCGGCGGCGCGGCCGTCGTCGAGGTCGCAGAACTCGGCGCGGAACGCCTTCCGCGCCCCGGCGAACCGGGCGGCCACGGCGTCGGCGTCGCGGACGGCCTCGATCAGTGCGGCCGAGTCCTTCAGCAGCGGGCCGGGGGCCTTCTCCTCCAGATCGAAGGTGAAGCCGCGCAGGGTGTCGCGGTAGTGCTCCAGGTCGTACGTGAACAGCAGGATCGGCTTGTCGGTCAGCGCGAAGTCGAACAGCGCGGAGGAGTAGTCCGAGATCAGCACGTCGGCGACGAGCAGCAGGTCCGTGGTGTCGGGCCAGCGGGACACGTCCACGACGAACCCGTCGCGCACGCCGTCGCGGAGCTGCTCCTTCACCAGGTGGTGGCCGCGGACGAGCAGGACGTGGTCCTCGCCGAGCTCGCGGCGGGCCGCGGCCAGGTCGATGCGCAGGTCGAGCTTGTAGCCGCCGCTCCAGTCCTCGCGGTTCTCGCGCCAGGTCGGCAGGTAGAGGACGACCTTCTTGCCCTCGGGCAGGCCGAGCCGCCTGCGGACCTCGGCGATCCGCTCCGCGTCGGGACGTACCAGCGCGTCGGTGCGCGGGCTGCCGGACTCGACGACCTCGCCGTCGTAGCCGAGGGCCCGCTTGAGGATGGGGGTGGCGTACGAGCTCGGGGAGGCGAGCAGCGTCCACTGGGCGCTGTCGTGGGCCAGCCCCTCCAGCACCTCGGGGCTGGTGTAGTAGTCGTGCGTGAAGTCGTAGCCGATCTGCTTGAGCGGCGTGCCGTGCCAGGTCTGGACGACGGTCTGGCCCGGGCGGCGCCGGAAGGTCATCGGCACGCTGTCGTTGACGACGTAGTAGCGGGCGCGGGCCAGGACCTCCCAGGCCTCCAGGCTGCCGTACTGGACGGCACGGGCGGTCGGCGGGACCTCGGCGCGGCCGTCGCGGACCAGCCAGACGTGGTCCAGCTTCTCGCCCCGGCGCACGAGTTCCTCGTGGATGGCGCGGGGCGAGTCGCCCGCGCCGTTGCCGCGGAAGGTGTCGTAGACGGCCAGGTCCTTGACCGGGAGCTGCCGCTGCGCCGGGTAGGTCTCGTCGCGGGCGACGCGCTGGGCGTAGCGGGAGCGGTCGTGCGGGCTCAGCAGCGGGTCGCTGACCAGGGCCATCCGGTCGTGGTGGCGGGCCTCGACGCGCATGCGGCGGCCCAGGACCGTGACCGGGTGGGGGCCGGTGGTCAGCGCGGGGGCGATCAGCTGGACGGGGGCTCCGCGGTCGACGCCGAGCAGGCCGGCGGTGGTGCCGCCCTGGCTCACCGGGCGCAGGGTCGGCCACCAGCGGCCCTGCGGGAGGGTGGTGCGGCCGGCGTACGGCTCGGGGAGCACGGGCTCGAAGGTGGCTTCGAAGCGGTCCCCGTCGCGGGTGACGGGGTAGCTGAACTCGGTGCCGTGGTGGTCGTGCAGGACCAGCTCGTACGGCTCGTCGGCACTGTCCGCGGGGGCGCGGAAGGTGCCGCGCAGGGTCAGCGTGCCGTTCTCGGCGGAGACGGTGTCGACGAGCGGCGGGGAGGGCTGGACGGAGAGGACGAGGTGGCCGCTCTTGGCGCGCTTGGCGAAGACCGCGAGGTCGGTGTCCTCGCCGGGGAGCGGTACGGCCAGGCCCGCGAAGCCGCCGCGTTCGTCGTGGACCAGGGGGTGGCGGGTGCCGTCGGGGCGGACCACGGTCAGGGTCCAGGCTTCGGGGGTCCATTCGCCGGGAGCCCGCGTGGCAGGGGCGACGGAGCCGAGTCCGGCGAGCGGGACGACGGCGGTGAAGGGGACGCGGCCGCCGGACGCGGCGCTGCCCAGGGCGAGCGGGATGTCGAGGCCCGCGCCGGTGCCTGCGTGTTCGGCGCGCAGGATGATGCCCTCGCCGGCGCCGGGGGCCAGCTCGCCGGTCAGTTCGAGGGCGTCGTCGCCGTGGGGGCGGACGTCCAGGACGCGGGCGCGGACGATCTCGACCTGGACGGTGAGGACGCCCGTGACGGTCGGCAGGATGCGGACGTCGGGGGTGGCCCAGTAGGCGGGCGGGTTCATCCCGCTGTCGTGCTCACCGCCCTTGAGGCGGGCCCGGTGCAGGCCGCCGGGGCCGGTGACGGCGATGGAGGTGGTCCATATGCCCTCGCGCCACTTGCCGCCGGACTGGAAGAGGGTGGGTTCGACGACGGCGGTGAAGCCGGCCCAGTCTGCGTGCCGCAGGGCGAGGTGGGGGGAGTTCACGGTGGCCATCGGGGAGGCCACCGTGCGGGTGGGGACGACCGTGCGGCGGCGCTTGCCCTGCTCGCGGAAGACCAGCATCTTGCGGGAGGCCAGGCGGCTCTCGGCGCCCATGTGGCCGGGGAGGGCGTAGCCGCGCAGCAGCAGCTTGCCGTCGCTCCAGGCGGCCTGCTCCAGCCGGCTGACGACGCGGCGCTCGCGCGGGCCGAGGGTCAGCAGCTTCGGGGGGACGGGCGCCTTGAGGAAGGGGTAGTCGGCCTGCGGGCGGGCCAGGCCCTTGACCGGCACGCTGTAGGAGAAGTCCCGCTGGTGGTGCAGGAGGGCGATGAACTCCTCGACGCGGCCCTCGCGGGCCAGGTAGGCCTTGAGCCGGTCGGCGACGGTGAGGTCGCTCCACGGTCCGGTGCCGATCTCGCGGATGAGGCCGCCCACCTCCTTGACGAAGGCGGCGCGGAAGTCGTCGCCGCCTTCGGCGACGTACTTGTAGATGAGCGGAAGTTCCTCACTCAGCACGTTGTGGTCGTAGTCGCGCAGGTAGCGGGCGTACTTCTCGCCCGTCTTGCCGAGCAGGGCCTCGCGGACCAGGCGGACGGAGGTCACGCGGTCGATCACGGAGACCGGGTCGGTGGAGCGCTGGGTGATGGACCGCTCGCCGGTCTCGCGGACGCGCCAGTGGTAGACGCAGTCGCTGATCACGTCGACGCTCGTGGCGAAGTAGTGCGCCGGGATGCTGACGGGGGCGTCCTCGTAGAGGATGCCCTCGGGGTACTGGAAGCCGTGCTCTTCCCAGAAGCCGCGCCGGTAGACCTTGTTCCAGGCGGTGCGGTCGGTGACCAGCGCCGGGAACTTGGAGATGTGGGTCTTCAGGCGGGTGTTCGCGAACGCGACGCGGTGGCCCCAGGACTGCTGCATGCCGACGGAGCGGAAGCGCTTGACGTTGCCCGCGGCGAAGTCGGAGCCGCTCGCGTCGAGGGCGTCGATCAGCTTCTGGTAGGCGTCCGGGGGCATGGTGTCGTCGCTGTCGACGAAGGCGACGTACTCGCTGTCCGGCGAGGCGTGCCGGAAGCCTACGTTCCGCGCGGCACCGAGGCCGGCGTTCTTCTGCAGGACGACCCGGAAGCGCTTGTCACGCTCAGCGAAGGCCTCGGCTATGACCGCACTGCTGTCCGTGGACCCGTCGTCGACGATGACGACTTCGAAGTCGTCGAACGTCTGAGCTGCAAGGGATTCCAGGCACTCGTCGAGGTAGAGCTCGACGTTGTAGGAGGGAACGACGATGCTCAGGCGCGGGGGCATGGGTGACGGGTTCTCCAGCGTTTTTATCTTTGTCGACCGGGTTGATGATCAGCCAATTACAGCATCTTACTCTGTAACAGGATGATAAAGCTGACCCATCTCGGACATATCGCTCGGTCCGCCGGGACGGGCGGCAAAGAATTCAGCCGCCCGCCACCGTGCCGTCACGGCCCTCCGCGGGCCGCCCGCCGGAGCCGTCAGACCTCCAGGCCCTCCTCGATCTTCTTCAGCTGGTGCCGGGCCATGGCCAGATTGGCCCTGTTCCGGTCGAGCGCGAGGTAGAGGAAGAAGCCCTCGCTGTTGCGGCCCTTCATCAGCCGGATCAGGTGGTACTGGCTGCCGAGAGTGATCAGGATGTCCTCGATCTCGTCCTTCAGGCCGAGCATCTCCATGGTGCGGACCTTGGCCCGCACCACGTCGGTGTTGCCGGCCGCGGCCACCGTCAGGTCCAGGTCCTTGCCGCCGCCGACGTGGCCGAGGGCCATGCCGCTGCCGTAGTCGACGAGGGCCGCGCCGATCGCGCCCTCGATGCTGGTGGTGGCTTCCTTGAGGGCGGTTTCCACGTTGGCCATGGGGGATTCCTTTGCAGTCGTTTGCTTTTTGGCTGGTTCTGGCCTGTCGGCCGGGAGCGGTCAGGGACGGTCCGGGGCCGGCGCCTCGGGGCCTGACCTGCGGCCCAGGCTGTGCTCGATGAGCTCGGTTATCCGGAGGCTGGAGCGGCGCGCCTCCAGGTGGAGGCGGCCGACGTTGACGCGCGGCTCGGCGGTCAGGGTGAGGACGGCCGCCTCGCCCGCGGCGTACGTGGCGACGTAGCCGTGCTCGCCGCGTACGAGCAGTTCGCGGAAGCCGCCCTGGCCGGTGCAGTCGCTCAGCCGCTGGGCCACGCCGAGGGCGGCGGCGGTCAGCGCGGCGACGGACTCGGCTTCGGTGGTCGCGCTGTCCTGCGCCAGGACCAGGCCGTCGGCGCTCGCGGCGAGCGCCCCGCTGAGCTGGGGCACCCGGGCCCGCAGCCGCCGGAGCTCGGCGAGTATCTCGGCTTCGGCCTCGGCGGGCAGCATCACCGTGTTCATGTCGGCCTTCCTCCCTTCGGGCGGCCTCCGCTCGGAACGGTCGGCTCGCAGAACCGGTCGGAGCGGGAGCCTCACAGGCTTGCCTCCAGTGCGTCGCGTAACCGGCGGAGCAGCGCCACGTCCGGGGGTTGGGCCTGGGTCATCCAGTCGGGCAAGGGTGGGGCCGGCGCCGGGGCCGGCCGGGTGTGCGGTGTCTCGACGAGCCCGGCGGCCGCGAGTCTTCGTACGTCGAGCAGGGTGTGGAAGGCCGGCCGGCCCAGCACCCACGCCAGGTCGGCCGGGGTCCGTACGCCGTCCGCCTGGGCGAGCAGGGCCCGTTGCCGGGCGGTGACGATCTGCCCGGGCGCGGCCGGCCGGGGCACCACCGGGGCGGTGTCGAGCTGCGGGTAGGGCCACACGGCGTCGAGCAGCTCGCGGCGGCGGCGGGTCTCGCGCTCCACGGCGGCGGCCGGGACGGAGCGCATGGAGCCGATCCAGTGGGTGGCGCCGCGGCGGAAGCGGGAGGGGCCGCTGCCCGGGGAGAGGGCGAAGAAGGCGGCGTCGAATATCGCGGCCAGGTGGCAGATCTCCAGCTCGCCGCCGGCCAGGCCCCCGCTGTCCACGAGGAACCGGGCGACCTGCCGGGTGGCGCCGGCTTCGCTCAGGGCCTCGTTCCAGCGCTCGGGCGCCAGGCCCCCGCCGGTGGTGAGCAGCACGTCCAGGCCCGGCGTGGAGGGGCTCTCGGCGTGCACGATGCGGCCGTCCTCCAGGAAGAGGGTGCCGCGGTCGCGCAGCAGGGCGCCGGTGGCGCGCTCGGCGGCGAGCCGGGTCAGCAGCGGGGAGACGGCGGCGAGGCCCTGTACGGGAACGGTGGTCACCGGAGCACCAGCCCTTCGGCGAGGGCGCGGAGTCTGTGCCGGGCGAGCGCGAGGTTGCCCTCGGCGCGGTCGAGCCAGAGGTGGAGGAAGACGCTGCTGTCGAAGCTGGTCTCCACGAAGCGCAGCACGTGGTAGCCGGTGCGGGTGGTGACGATCAGGTCCTCCACGGGCGGGCCCGCCGGTCCCGCCCCGGCCGGCGCCGGCGCGGGGGCGGGCTGGGCGAAGGACTCGTACTCGGCGGCCGCCCGGGCCAGCTCGGCGGTCTCGGCGGCGGTGGTCTCGTGGTCGCCCACGGGGGACTCCCCGACGGTGCCGAGGGCCAGTCCGCTGCTCCAGTCGACCAGCGCGGCCCCCCGCGCACCCGGCAGGGCCATGGCTTCGAGCAGGCATTCGTCGATCCCGGGCACGCGGGCTCCCCTCCCGGCCGAACGCGCTGGGCACACGTTCGTCGTACGGCGTGACAGGAGGGAACTTACTCAAGTTCCACACTGCGGAAGGGGGTTCTGGCATTTTCCGCGGGAACATGCGCGGTCCGGCACGACAGCTTGGCCGGAACCCGTTCGTTTTTGATCAAGAGTGCCCGGCGAACCCTACGGCCGGGCCGGCGCCTGCGGATGCGGATGCGGGTGGCGGGCCGACTCCAGCAGGTACGGCACGTCGATCACCGCGATGCCCGGGGTGAACAGCAGCCTCGCCTTGAGCCGCAGCGCGTTCTGGTTGTGCAGGGGCTGCTCCCACCAGTGGCCGACGACGTACTCGGGGATGACCACCGAGAGCATGTCGGTGCCTTCGGCCGCGGCCTCCTCCTCCAGGTACGCCACCACGGGTGCGACCACCTCGCGGTACGGCGAGTGCAGCACCTTCAGCGGCATGCCGGGGTCGATCTCCGCCCAGGCCTGGCGCAGCCGCTGCGCCTCCTGCTCGTCGGCGGCCACGGACAGCGCGCTGAGGGTGTCGGGCCGCAGCCCCTGGGCGTAGCCGAGGGCCTTGAGCGTCGGCGCGTGGACGTTGGCGACGAGGACGACGACGTGGTGGCGGGCCGGTTTGCGCGGCCGGTCGCCGGGTGCGACGGCCACCTGTCCGGCGACCTGGTCGTAGTGCCGGCGGACCCCTTTCATGCCGGCGAAGAGGGCGGGCATGGCGATGACGACCAGCCAGGCGCCGTGCGTGAACTTGGTGATCAGGACGATGACCAGGACCACGGCGGTCATCAGCGCGCCGACCGCGTTGATGGCGAGCCGGCGGTGGATGTGGACCCGCCCGGTGCGCGGGGTGGCCGGGTCGGCGAGGGCGCGCCGCCAGTGCCGGACCATGCCGGCCTGCGAGAGGGTGAAGGAGACGAAGACCCCGATGATGTAGAGCTGGATGAGGCGGGTCAGCTGGGCGTCGAAGGCGACGATGAGGGCGATGGCGGCGAGGGCGAGCAGGACGACGCCGTTGGAGTAGACGAGCCGGTCGCCGCGGTTGTAGAGCTGGCGGGGCGCGTAGTGGTCCTTGGCGAGGATCGAGGCCAGCATCGGGAAGCCGTTGAAGGCGGTGTTGGCGGCGAGGACCAGGACGCCCGCGGTGGCGGCCTGGAGCAGGTAGAAGAGGAAGTCCAGGTCCCCGAAGGTGGCGCGGCCGATCTGGGCGAGGGCGGTGGACATAGGGGTGCCCGGGGGCAGGCCGAGTTCGGTGGGGTCGGCGGCGACGTGCACCCGGTAGGCCATGGCGAGGGCGGTGATCCCGGCGAACATGGTCACGGACAGCACGCCCATCGCGGCGAGCGTGGTCGCCGCGTTCTTCGCCTTGGGCTTCTGGAAGGCGGGCACTCCGTTGCTGATGGCCTCGACTCCGGTGAGGGCGGTACAGCCGGAGGCGAAGGCGCGCAGGGCGAGGAAGACGACGGCGATGCCGGTGTAGGTGCCGGCGGCGTCGATCGGGAGGTGGGCGGACTCGGCCCGGATGGTGGCGCCGGTGCCGATGCGGACGGCGGCGACGGCGAACATGACGTAGATGACGAGTACGAACCCGTAGGTGGGGATGGCGAAGACGCGCCCGGACTCCCGTACCCCGCGCAGGTTCATCAGCGTCAGGAGGACCACGAAGGTGACGGAGAGGGCGACCTGGTGGTCGTTGAGGGAGGGGATCGCCGAGGTGATCGCGGCGACCCCGGAGACCACGGACACGGCGACGGTCATCACGTAGTCGACGAGCAGGGCGCTGGCGGCGGTGAGGGCCGCGGTGGGGCCCAGGTTCTCGGAGCTGACGACGTAGGCACCGCCGCCGCCGGGGTAGGCGTGGCAGGTCTGCCGGTAGGAGGCGACGACGACCACCAGCAGGAAGACGATCGCGGCGGCCGCGTACCACGCGAGGTGGAGCAGCGCGACTCCGCCGAGGGCGAGGATCAGCAGGATCTCCTCGGTGGCGTAGGCCACGGAGGAGAGCGGGTCGCTGCAGAAGATGGGCAGCGCGAGCCGCTTGGGCAGCAGGGTCTCGCCCAGGCGCGCGGTGTCGAGCGGCTCACCGACCAGCAAGCGTTTCGCATTGATTCGCCTCATTCCGCGATGGATATCCACTTCCAGCGGATTTCAGACGTTCAGGGCGGGTGCTCCGCCGGGTCGGCGTCCCCCGGACGGCCCAGGGGCGATCTTGACGGGGCGCTGCGGTGGTGATCCGGTCGGCCGCCGCGCGGTCATCCGTGCGGGACGGCCGGCCCTTGCGCAAGGAGACGGCCGTGGTGGCATCCGTCGGCCCGGCCCGCGGCCGTCACATCCGGGCGGCCGCGCTGCGGATGGCCTCGCGGATGCGGAAGTAGGTGCCGCAGCGGCAGATGTTGGCGATGGCGTCGATGTCCTCGTCCGTGGGCTCGGCGGTCCGCTGGAGCAGGGCCACGGCGGCCATGATCTGCCCGGGCTGGCAGTAGCCGCACTGGGCGACGTCCTGTTCGAGCCAGGCCTCCTGGACGGGGTGGAGCCGGTCCCCGTCCGCCAGCCCCTCGATGGTGGTGACCCGCTTGCCGGCGCAGGCGGAGACCGGCACCACGCAGGGGCGGACGTCCACGCCGTCGAGGTGGCTGGTGCAGGCCTTGCAGACGTCCACCCCGCAGCCGTACTTGGGCCCGGTGATCCCGAGCAGGTCGCGGAGCACCCACAGCAGGGGGAGGTCGTCGGGCGCGTCGACGGTGACACTGCGGCCGTTGACGGTGAAGGTGTGCGAGGGCACGGCGGCGTACTCCAGGGGTCAGCGCGGGTAGGGGGTGAAGTCGACGTCGAAGTCCAGGGGGAAGCTGCGCGGCTTGGAACCGGTGGCCCGGGCCCAGGCGTTGGCGATGGCCCCCACGGCGGCGGGCAGGCCGAGCTCGCCCGCCCCGCCCGGCTCGGTTCCGGTAGCCGGGAGCACGAAGACCCGGACGTCCTTCGGGGTGTCGCGCTGCTTCGCCCAGTGGAACTGGCTGTAACTGCCTTCCAGCGGGAGTCCCTTGTCCAGGTGCAGTCCGGCGCACAGGGTGGTGGAGATGGCGTCGGTGAGGCCGCCGATCATCTGGGCCTCCAGCCCGCGGGGGTTGACCGGCAGGCCGACGTCGACGGCGATGACCGCCCGGGTGACGCGGACGTGCTCGCGGTCGCGGGCGTCGATCTCCACCAGGCAGGCGGTGCGCGACTTGTACTCCTCGTGGAAGGCGATCCCCTGCGCGCAGCCCGCCGGGAGGGCCCGCCCCCACTGCCCCTCGGTGGCGGCCTTGTCGAGCACGGCGCGCTGGGCGTCGGTCTTGAGGAAGGTGCGGCGGAAGCGGTACGGGTCCTTGCCCGTGGCCGCGGCCAGCTCGTCGACCATGATCTCCTCGGCGCCCCGGGTGTTGGCCGAGTAGACCGAGCGCCAGGAGCCGGTGGGGATGCCGGTCGGCACCTCGTTCAGCGCCTGGGTGGTGAGCCCGAAGTGGTACGGGGACTTCACGGTGGTCAGGAACAGGGTCTGGGCGAGGGTGGCGTTGCCGATGCCGGAGGGCAGGCTCGCGGCGGTGGCGGTGATGATCTCGCCGAGGCCGTGCCGGAAGTCGGTCTCGGCGGCGACGACGCGGTGCTCGAAGCTGAGCACCTCGCCGAGCAGGTGGGTGGCCCGGATCTTGTGGTGGGTGGCGGGGCGCATCCGGCCGTGCCGGGTGTCGTCCACGCGCGTCCACATCAGCTTCACCGGGCGGCGGCAGGCCTTGGAGACGCGGGCGGCCTCCAGGGCGGCGTCGAAGAACAGGCGCCGGCCGAAGGAGCCGCCGGCCTGGACCACGTGCACCTTCACCTTGTCCAGCGGCAGCCCGAGGTCGGCGGCGATGGTCTCGCGGGCGACGATGGGGGACTTGAGGCCGGACCAGATCTCGGCGCGGTCGTCGCGGACGTCGGCGACGGCCGAGTTGGTCTCCATCGCGGCGTGGCTGACGAAGGCGAAGTCGAACTCGGCGTCCACGTACGGGGTGAGCAGGGGCGGCACCAGCAGCGGCGGGGTGGCGGCGCGGAGCTTGGCGCGGACCTGCTCGTCGGAGAGCTGGTCGGCGGGGCCGGGGCCCCACTCGACCTGGAGGGCGGCCTTGGCGTCCAGGGCCTGGCCAAACGTTTCCGCGACCACGGCGACCCCGGTGGGGACCGTCACCACGTGCAGGACCCCCGGCATGCCCTGGACGGCCGCGCGGTTGGCCACCGAGCGGACGGTACCGCCGAGGCTGGGCGGTCGGCGCACCACGCAGGGCTTGGCGCCCGGTACGTCGAGGTCGAGGGTGTAGCGCTGGGCGCCGGTGACCATGGCGCGGGCGTCGATGCGGCTGGTCGGGGTGCCGACGAGGGTGTGGCGGGCGGCCGGTTTGGGCGTGGCGCCGAGGACCACGAGGCCGGGCGCGGCGGCGGCCGCGGCGAGGCTGCCGTAGCCGGCGGTGCGCCCGTCGGCGGCCCGTACGGAGCCGCCCGCGGTGGTCAGCGCGGAGGCGGGGAGGTTCCAGCGGGCGGCGGCCGCCGCGACGAGGCGGGCCCGGGCGGTGGCGGCGCACTGGCGGACGGGCCCGTACAGGGAGCGGATGGAGTTGGAGGATCCGGTGAGCTGGTTGAACAGCAGCTCGGGGCGGGCGTCGTCCAGTTCCACCCGGACCCGCTCCAGCGGGGCGTCGAGCTCCTCCGCGACCAGCATCGCGACGGCGGTCGTCAGGCCCTGGCCGACCTCCTCGCGGGGCAGCCGGAAGCGGATGGTGCCGTCCTCCTCGACGACGAGCGCCAGGAGGGACGAGGTCGGGGCGCCGGCCAGGATGAACAGGTCCCCGAGGTCCACCAGGTCGGCCACTTCGGGCAGGCTCGGGACCACGGCGTGCGCAGGCTGCGGGGCCACGGCGTCGGCGCCGGCGCGGGTGACGAGGGCCAGGGTCGGGGCCGCGACCAGGTAGGTCAGGAAGGACCTGCGGCTGTGGCCGCTCCCGTCCCGCCCCGTCGGCGTACTGCTCTCCACTGCCATCTGGCCCGTCCCACCCTCCCCCGGCCCGCGCGAAGAAGCGGACCGCACCGGCTCGTTACCGACACGTAGGGTAGCGATCACGCGGAGGGGTGGGAAGCGGAGGTGACGCACGGGGTCCTTCGTTCGAGTGGTGCCCCTGGCGGGCACCGGTCCCGGCCTCCCGTCGGCCCCGCCGGGCCGCGGGCTTCGCACATCTCGCCCGTACGATCGAGCCGCCCCGCCCGGAAGGCCGATTTCCGGCCACGGGCGGACGATGGAAGCAGCGCCGTAGGCGGTTGCGACACGTGAGGAGGTGTACGGCGATGGCCCAGTTCATGGATGTCCACCACGGTATGAAGGGCATCACCGCGGACCAGCTGATGGAAGCCCACAAAGCGGACCTCGCCATCCAGTCGGAAGAGAAGGTCACGTTCCAGCGCGCCTGGGCGGACCCCTCGTCCGGCGAGGTCTACTGCCTGTCCGAGGCCCCCTCGGCGGAGGCGGTCCAGAAGATCCACGAGCGGGCCGGACACCCCGCCGACGAGATCCACGCGGTACCGCTGAGCGTCTGACGGGACCGAGCACCAGCACTCCGATACTGACCGGAAATGTTCGTACGGACCGGAGGCAATCAGGAGGCCTTCGGCATATGCCGTGAGCAAGAACGTTACGGATGTTGCCAAACGCCTTACAGGCCGTCTCGGGCTGTGCCACAGTCGTAACCGGTCCTTCCTTTCAGACCTGGTCGTGCCGCGCCTGTATCGCCGCGCCTGTATCGGAGTGCTCATGCCGTCCCACCTGTACGCGGACCGTTCCGCGCAGCCGCCCGAGCCGGGATCCGTGGACGCGCTGATCTCGCAGACCCGCCGGCTGCGCGGCGAAGTGGACGCCGTGCGCCGCGACACCGTCGTGGACGACGACGACGCCCAGGGCCGCTGGCAGCGCGCCCTCTGCGACCTCGCCGTGCACCACCTCGACGACCTCGGACAGCACCTGGGCCAGCTCAAGGAAGGGCTGCCGCCCGCGCCCGAGCAGGTCGAACTCCCCCCGGCCCTCCCGGAGACCCCCTCCGAGGACCGCCAGACCCGCGTCGGCAGCGCCGAGTGGAACCTGCTGACGGACGAGGTCACCTGGTCCGAGGAGCTGTTCCAGATCTTCGGCCGCTCCCCCGAGGCGGGACCGCTCCCCCTCGACGAGCTGGGCTCCACCCTGTTCTCCGAGGACCAGCCGCTGCTGACCGCGATGGTCACCGACTGCCTGGTGGACGGCAAGCCGATAGACGGCGAGTTCCGCATCGTCCGGGCCGACGGCCGCGTCCGGACGCTGCACATGAGGGGCGAGCCGGTCCTCGACGCGGACGGCTGCACGGCCTCGATGTGGGCCGTGCTGCGCGACGTCAGCGAACTGCGCCGGAGCCAGCGGGCGGAGCGCGAGTCCCGTGACTCGCTCCAGCGCCAGCGGGAGATCGCGCAGACCGAGCACCGGCTGGCGGTCGAGCTGCAGGAAGCCGTGCTCCCCCCGTGGCGCGGCTCCCTGCGGTTCCCGCACGACCAGGCCGGCACGATGGACGTGGCCGCGCACTACCTGCCCTCCGCGACCAGCACCCTGATCGGCGGCGACTGGTACGACGCGCTCGAACTCCCCGACGGACGCACCCTGCTGACGGTCGGCGACCTGACCGGGCACGGGGTCAGCGCCACCTCCGGCATGGCCATGCTGCTCGGCGCCCTGCGCGGGATGGCCATGGCCGGCATCGAGCCGGGCCCGCTGATGGGCTGGCTCAACCAGCTGCTGGAGACCTCCGCGCAACCGGCCCTCGGCTCGGCCGTCTGCTGCCGTTACGACCCCGACCGCCGACTGCTCTCCTGGGCCCAGGCCGGGCATCCCGCGCCGCTGCTCTTCCGCCGCGGCCAGGGGCGGGCGCTCCAGCCGCCGGAGGGGGTCCTGCTGGGGGCCACCTCGGGGGCCGTGTACGGGCAGGCCGAGGAACTGCTCGAGCTGGGCGACGTACTCGTGCTGTACACCGACGGGCTGACGCCGCACGGCATCGGGTTCAGCCGGGCGGACCAGACGGAGCGGCTGCTGGCGCTCGCACCGCGGTTCTCCACGGCGCGCTCGGCGCGCGACTGCGTACGGATGGTGACGGAGGAGTTCGGCGAGAACGAGCGCGAGGACGACGCCTGCGTGCTGGTGGCCCGCATCGGCGGCTGACGGCCGGTCCGCACCACGGTCCGATCCGAGGGGCCGCGCCCGAGGCGCGGCCCCGTCCGCCGTCCGCTCCCGTCCCCTTCCGCCACGGCCCGCGGCACCGGCCCCCTAGACCTCCGCCCGCGCACCGCGCGCGACGCGCGGGGACGGGCTGTCGGGGAGGGCCTGCTCGATCTCCTCACGCAGGTCCTCGATGCGCCCGTAGCCCGCGTACTGGCCGGTGAGCCGGTACATCTCGCGGAGCCGGTCCCAGGTCCGGTGCGAGGAGGTCTCGTTCATCGACACCAGCGCCAGGCGGGCGTAGCGGTCGGCCTGTTCGGGGTCGTCGGCGATGAAGCAGGCCGAGGCCATCGAGATGTAGTCGAAGATCTGCGAGCGCTGGTGGCCGTCCCCGCGCAGCCGCAGCGCCTCCCGGGCGTGCCGCGCCGCGACCGGGGCGGCCGAGGCGTCGTGGTCGGCGAGCGTGCGGTAGGCCAGGGCCTGCATCCCGTGCAGGTCGGCCTCGTCGAAGTGCTGCATCCAGGACGGCGGCGGTACGTCGCCCTTGTCGGACACGAACAGCTCCTCGGCCTCGCCCAGGGTGCGGCGCATGGCCTGGCCCTTGCCCATGGCGGCCTGCGCCCAGGCCTCGATGGTGTGCAGCATGGCGCGGGTGCGCGGCAGGGTCTGGTCCCCGGAGCCGGCCTGGGCCAGCTTCATCAGGTCCAGGGCCTCGTTCGGCTTGCCCAGGTGGACCATCTGGCGGGCGGCCCGCGACAGCGCCTCGCCGGCGCGCGGGCGGTCCCCGCCCTCACGGGCCGCGTGCGCGGCGATGACGAAGTACTTCTGGGCGGTGGGTTCGAGGCCGACGTCGTGCGACATCCAGCCCGCCAGCACTGCCAGGTTGGCCGCCACCCCCCACAGCCTGCGCTGGAGGTGGTCGGGGTGGTGGTAGGCGAGCATCCCGCCGACCTCGTTGAGCTGGCCCACGACGGCCTTGCGCTGGAGCCCGCCGCCTCTGGAGGCGTCCCAGGCGCGGAACACCTCGACCGAGCGCTCCAGGGCCTCGATCTCCTGGGAGCCGATGGGGGCGGCCTCGTAGCGGTCGTAGCCCGCCGGGTCGGCCTGGTAGGGGTCGCCGAAGCGCTGCGAGTCCTTGGCGGTGGCGGGATCGCCTTGCAGCCAGTCGTACATGGCGTTGCTGAGGGCTGAGCCGGCGGTGAGCGCGGCGCCCGCGCCCATCAGGCCGCGACGGTTGAGCATGAGGTCCATTCCCGTGAATTCGGTGAGGACCGCGGCTGTGCGTTCGGGCGCCCAGGGCACTCCGTCGGGGTTCTCCTTCGCCCCGTCCGGCTGCCGTCTGGCGGTGCGCCGCTGTCGTACGAACCCGAGGTCCTCGATGGTCACGACACGACCGAGCCGCTCGGTGAACAGTGCTGCCAGTACCGTGGGCA
Source organism: Streptomyces katrae (assembly GCF_002028425.1). GTDB lineage: Bacteria > Actinomycetota > Actinomycetes > Streptomycetales > Streptomycetaceae > Streptomyces > Streptomyces katrae_A. Next base: position 937,659 of record NZ_CP020042.1, read on the forward strand.
CCGGTTCGCGCGGGGTCTCCCCCATGTCGATCCAGCGCCGCACCCGCGAGGTGTCGGTGGCCAGTTGGTGGTGGCCCATCGCGGCCGCCTGCCGGTTGACCATCCTCGCGAGTTCGCCCTTCGACCAGCCGGCCAGGCCGAACAGGTCGTTCAGACGGGTGTTTGGACCCTTGCTCACGTCAAGCCCCCAGGTTCTCGGCTGAGTTGACAGTAACCCCCTGTCAGTTCCCCGTGGACTATTCGCCAGGGTTCGCCAGGGCACGCCCCGTGGTTCGCCACCTGCCGCCGGGTGTCAGGTAGGAATGCGCCTCCCCGACCCGGTTCACCGGCGGAACTCCCCAGGGTGAAGCACGGGATCCGGCGGGGCGGCGTACGCAACTCGTCGGCGCACGAAGGGAACCGTAAACGCCATGTACGCAGCAACGTCCTCCGTGTCCGCCCCGGTCCGCCCGCACCGCACCCTCCAGGCGGGGGGCGGCGGCATCTCCCTCGAACCCGGCCGCCAGCCCGTCCCGGCGCAGGGCGCCGTACGGGCACGGCGGATGCCGGCGGCCGGATCGCAGCCGCTGAGCGGAAGAATCGACCTGTCCGGACCGCAGGGCGCGCAGCTGCGCACCGCGCTCGCGTCGGTCCAGCGGATCTGTCCGGAGTTCGCCCCGGTCCAGGTGCTGCGGCGCAGCGGCCGGTCGGTCCTCCTGGTGGGGACGACAGGACGGATGACCGCTGTCGCGAAGGTTTTACTGGACCACTCGCCCGAGTGGCGCGAGCGGTACCGGCACGAAATAGCGGCGTACCGGACCTTCGTCCGGCACCGCCCGCCGGTCCGGGTGCCCCGGCTGATCGCCGCCGACCCGGAGAACTGCGTCCTGGTCGTGGAGCGGATGGCCGGCCGGGTGGCCGCCCTCCAGCGGCATCCCGTGGAGGCACCGCCGAGGACCGACGTACGGGCGGCGCTGGCCGCGGTGTGCCGGGTCAACCAGTGGCGTCCGCCGACCGATCTGTTCGGCCACCCGGTGGACTACGCCCGGCGGATCTCCCGGGACCACGACCTGGGGCTGCTGACCGACCGGGACTACGGCGACCTGCAGAAGCTGCTCCACGGGCTGCGGATGGCGGGCGTCCCCTGGCAGTTCAACCACGGTGACGCGCTGCTGTCCAACCTGCTGCTGTCCCCGGCCGGGCCGGTGATGCTGGACTGGGAGCACGCGGGCTGGTACCTGCCGGGCTACGACCTGGCCACCCTGTGGGCGGTGCTGGGTGACGCCCCGGCGGCGCGCAGCCAGATCAGCCGGCTCGCGCAGTCGGCCGGTCCGGCGGCCCGGGACGCCTTCCTGGTCAACCTGATGCTGGTGCTGACCAGGGAGATCCGGATGTGCGAGACGGCCGTGCAGCGCTCGATGCTGGCGGCGCCCGCGACCCAGCCGCTTCCCGCGGGGGCCCTTTCCTCGGGGGAGGAGCAGCGCCTGCTGCTGCGCCGCCTCCACGACGACGCGGGCATGGCCCGCAGAGCGGTCCGGGCGGCGGTCGGCACGCGCTGACCCCTCCCGCTCCCGCCGTACCGGAATCCCGTGGTCCCCACACCTGGTGGGGACCACGGGATTCCGGCCGTTGGAGCGGATCGCCCCGGCACGCGTGCCTTGACATCACATGATCCCCCGAACACCTTTTCTGGCTCAGCATCAGGAGACCGCACCCCGCCCCTTCCCACACCACTGGAGCCCGCCCATGACCGAGGCCGTGTCCACGTCCGCAAGCGCCGACCCGGGGCGTCCCGCCCTCCCCTCCCGCCGGACGGTCCTCGCCGGGGCCGGGGCGGGGGTGCTCACGGCCGCCGTACTGCCGGGAGCCGCCGCCCGGGCCGACGGGGCCCCGCTCGGGGAGTACGACGTCGTGGTGGTCGGCTCGGGGGCTGCGGGGATGACCGCCGCGCTGACCGCCGCCGGGCGGGGGCTGAGCGTGCTGGTGGTGGAGAAGGCCCCGGCCTTCGGCGGTTCGGCGGCGCGCTCCGGGGCCGGGATCTGGCTGCCGAACAACTCGGTGATCCTGGGCGCGGGGGTGCCGGACACCCCGGAGAAGGCGGCGCAGTACCTGTCGGCGGTGGTGGGGCCGGACGTGCCGGCCGAGCGGCAGCGGGCGTTCCTGGCCAACGGCCCGCGGATGCTGGACTTCGTCATGGCGAACAGCCCGCTGCGGTTCCGCTTCATGGACGGCTACAGCGACTACTACCCGAACCTGCCGGGCGGCCTGCCGAACGGCCGCTCCATCGAGCCGGACCAGATCGACGGGAACGTGCTGGGCGCCGAGCTGGCGCACCTGAACCCGCCGTACATGCCGGTGCCGGCCGGGATGGTGGTGTTCAGCCAGGACTACAAGTGGCTCAACCTGGCGGCGGTCACGGCGAAGGGACTCGCCGTGTCCACGGAGTGCCTGGCGCGCGGCACGAAGGCGGCGCTGCTGGGGCAGAAGCCGCTGACGATGGGCCAGGCGCTGGCCGCCGGGCTGCGGGCCGGGCTGATGCGGGTCGGGGTGCCGGTGTGGCTGAACAGTCCGCTGGTCGACCTGGTCCAGGAGGGCGGGGCGGTCACCGGGGTGGTGGTGGAGAAGGAGGGCGTGCGGGGTGTGGTCCGGGCCCGGCGGGGCGTGGTGGTCGGCTCGGGCGGCTTCGAGCACAACGCGGCGATGCGGGAGCGGTACCAGCAGCAGCCGATCGGGACCGAGTGGTCGGTGGGCGCGAAGGAGAACACCGGCGACGGGATCCTGGCGGGGCAGCGGGCGGGCGCCGCGCTGGCGTTGATGGAGGACGCCTGGTGGGGGCCTTCGATCCCGCTGCCCGGGGAGCCGTACTTCTGCCTGGCGGAGCGGACCCTGCCCGGCGGCCTGCTCGTCAACCGGGCGGGGACGCGGTTCGTGAACGAGGCGGCGCCGTACAGCGACGTGGTGCACGTGATGTACGAGAAGGACCGGGCCGCGACGGGCTCGCACATCCCGGCCTGGCTGATCGTGGACCAGAACTACCGCAACCGGTACCTGTTCAAGGACATCCTGCCGACGCTGCCCTTCCCGGACGAGTGGTACGAGGCGGGCGCCGCGAAGAAGGCCTGGACCTGGGACGCGCTGGCAGGGCAGATCGGGGTGCCGGCGGCGGCGCTGCGGGCGACGCTGAACCGCTTCAACGCCCAGGCGTGGAGCGGCTCCGACCCCGATTTCCACCGCGGGGACACGGCGTACGACCACTACTACACGGATCCGAACGTTACTCCGAACTCCTGCCTGGCACCGGTGTGGGCCCCGCCGTTCTACGCCTTCCGGATCGTGCCGGGCGACCTGGGGACCAAGGGCGGCATCGTCACCGACGCCCGGGCCCGCGCCCTGCGGGCGGACGGATCGGTGATCCCGGGCCTGTGGGCGGCGGGCAACGCGAGCGCGGCGGTGATGGGGCACAGCTACGCGGGGGCCGGGTCGACGATCGGGCCCGCGATGACCTTCGGCTACGTGGCGGCGAACGACATCGCGGACACCGCCTGACGGCGGGGCGGCTCCGGCGGGACTCCCGGCCGGGGCCCTAGCCCTGCTGGAAGAGCTCGGCGGGGAGCGGCTTCAGCAGCGCGTAGAGGTCGTCGGTGATGGGACGGTCCCAGCTGGCGATCGTCACGAGGACGTTGTCGCTGCGGTCGAACTGGACGCAGGAGATCCGGCCCTCGGAGAGCTTGACCTTGCGGACGATGAGGAGGTTGTCGCCCTGCATGACGGGGCAGTCCTCGGTGCCGGTGACCTCGACCTCCTCGTCGTTCTCCAGGGCGTCGAGCAGCTGGGCCACCTCGAACGGCACCTGACCCTCGGCGAGGTCCCGGGCCGGGGACCCCTCGGGGAGGTTGCCGATGATCATCGCGGGGCCGCGTCCGCCGAAGAGGTCGTAGCGGAGGAAGACGCCCTGGCAGCTGCCGTCGGGGGCGGGCAGCAGCCCGGCCCCGAGGTTGCCCGGCCAGTCCCCCGGGTCCATGGCCAGGACGTCGAAGTCCGGGCCGGCGGGTGTGGCGGCGCGGTGGCGGCGGAGGAAGGACATGCGGCCCATGGTACGTGGCCGCGCGGGTTTTTCCGGCCCCGGGGTGCTCCGGCCGCCTGCGCGGGGCGGAGCGTCGCAAACGTCCCGGACCTGCGGGTATGGGGCGTCCGTCCGCCATACTCCTTACTGCCCGCCCGGCTCCGGGCCTGCTTTTTTTCCTGCCGCCACCGGCCCTCGTGGCTGTATCTTGCTGTCCGTCCCCGCCACCCGTCCGCGATCGTTTTCGAATCGGCGACTACGATCCGCAGGTGGGGATCTCGATGGCCGGGGGGCCGGCCGCCCTCCCGGGCACACAGGCGGCCTCGGACGTATGGGAGCACGACGGATGACCGTGTCTGCTGGCGATCCGCCGCTCCCCCTCGCCCTGACGCTCGAACGGATACGCAGGCGCGCCGGGGAGCGGGGACTGGACGTGGAGGCCGTCCTCGACCCGCGGGCCCTGTCGGAGCGGGCCGGTGTCCCCCTGGAGGTGACGGTGGCCCTGCTGCGCGGCGAGGAGGCCCCCGCGCCCGGGGGGATCGAGGAGCGGGTCCGGCGGCGGGCGGCGTTCCTGTACGCGGTCTCCCGCGACACCGGCGGCCGCCACTACCGCACCGCGGACATCGCGGCCGCCATCGGCGCCCCGCCCCGCTGGGTCGACGCCCTGGTGTCCGGGCGCAAGCCGCCGCACCTGCGCCACTGCAAGGCGTTCGCCGCCTTCTTCGGCCGCGAGCCCTCCTTCCTGACGGACACCCCGGCGCAGGCCGTGAGCCGGGCCCTGCGGCCCACCCTCGAATCCCTCGACTACCGATCGGGCAACCTGATGGCCGACCTCGTGGACCAGTACGGCCTGGTCTCCGTCTCCACCCGTGGAAGACCCCTGACGCGTACGCAGGAGGCCCTGCTGCTGGGCATGATCACGGGGATGCTGTCCGCCGAGCGGCACGCGGGGGTGGCCCGGTGAACCTGTCCCGTTCGATGCGCAAGCTGTGCGCCGTGCTGACCTCCTCGCTCGACCTGGAGGCGCCGGCGGATCCGCAGACCCTCTTCCGCGCCCTGTGCGACGCGATGAGCCGTACCCGCGGCGGGCGGCCCATCGTGCTGCGCTTCGAGCGCTTCCCCACCGAGCTGACCACTTCGGGCCTGTGGCTGAACATGGAGAAGTACGACATCGTGGTCGTCGAGAAGTACACGACCCCGGACCACCAACTGGTCATCCTGGGGCACGAGCTGTGGCACATGAACGCGGGCCACTGCGGTGAGCACGGCCACCGGGCGGCCGACGCCGCCCGGTCCCTGCCGGACGCCTCCTCCCTGACCTACGCGAGCGTCGCCGCGCGCTCCCACTACGAGGACGCCCAGGAGATAGAGGCCGAGCGGTTCGGCCTGATGCTCGGGGACCGGTGCCGGCCGTGGCTGGGGGGCGGGGAGCCCTCCGGTGCCGGGCGCAGGGACGGCGTGGCGGGCCGGATAGGCCACGCGCTGGGTTACCGCGGGCCGATCGGCTGACGTTGACCTCGGACAAGTTCTACATCCCCTACCTCATCCCGGCGGCGATCCTCACCCTGGCCCTGGCCATCCGCCTTCCGGTGATCATGAGGTTCTGGCGGATAGACCCGAACGTGCGCTCCCTGGGCGGCCTGCTCCTGCTGGGCTCGGCGGTCTTCTACTTCGGCCGGCCCAAGACCCTCGCCCTGCTCAACAGCTCGACGGGCGTCAGCAACTTCGCGGCGCCGCTGGTCTACTCGCTGCTGACGATGTTCTGCGCCTCCTGCCTGGTCATGGTCATCCACTGGCGCGGGGGCGACCCCCGGCGGGTGCGGCGGACCATCTGGACGATCTGGTCCGTGTACGCGTCCGTGGTCGCCGGCCTGTGGCTCACGTTCGCCTTCGCCGACGTGCCGGTGGAGCGGCTGCGGGACCTGGACACCTACTACGCCAACACCCCCTGGATGCGCGAGCACATCCTGCTGTACCTGGGGGCCCACACCGCCGCCTGCCTGATCACCGCGACGGTCATCCGGAGCTGGCTGCGCGAGGTGACGGGGTGGCTGCGCGCGGGACTGGTGTTCCTGGTCATCGGGTTCGTCCTGAACCTCGCCTACGACGCCGTGAAGCTCGTCGCGGTGGTGGCCCGCTGGACCGGGCACGACCTGGACTGGCTCAGCACGTACGTGGCCCCGCCCATCGCCTCGGTGTGCGCCCTGTTCGTCGCGGTGGGCTTCATCCTCCCGCACGCCGGCCAGGCGGCACAGGTGCTGTGGACGGACTACCGCCAGTACCGCTCCCTCGCCCCGTTCGTGCGCGAACTGGCCGGGCTGGACACCGGTTCACTGCGGCTGCCCCGGCGGACGCCGCTGAGCCGGCGCCTGGTCCAGCGCAGGACGCTGATCAGCGACGGGCTGCTGCGGCTCCAGCCGTACATGGACCCGGGGGTCCGCGGCCGGGCCCTAGCCGAGGCGCTGGCCCGCCGCGAGACGCCCGCCCAGGCGGCGGCGACGGCCGACGCGGTGGCGGTGGTGGTGGCGGTGCGCAGCCTGCGCCGGGGCGTACCGGCGGTGGCCCTCGCGGGGGCGGGTGCGGGCGGCGGCGGACGGGGGACGGCCGCCGCCGCGCCGGGATCCGAGGGTGCCCCCGCGCCGGGAGCGGCCGAGGGCCCGGACCTGGTCGCGGTGGCCCGGGCCCTGCGCCGCTCCCCCGTCGTCGGCTCCTTCCGCGAGCGGCCCTGAGGGGGGGGCCGCCCGGGCTCGTTCGGGGCCGTGCGGGACGGTTCGGGGCCGTGCAGGGCCGTTCAGGCGGGGGGACGAGGGTGAACCAGCGGTCGAGCAGGGCCGGGTCGCCGGTGACCTCCAGCGCCGTGGCGGGGATGCGCTGCCAGAGGAACAGGGTGAGGTCGGAGGCCCTGCCCGCGGCTTCGACGGCCACCGGTCCCCTCCCGCCCGGCTCCAGGCGCGCCTCGTCCCCGGCGAACTCCACCGTCCAGGACTCCGTGCCGTCGGTGCGGCGGAAGCGGTAGCGCTCGCCGGTGCCGGCCGGTGCGGGCTTCCAGCCGCGCCGGGCGGGGACCATGACCTCGAAGGTCTGGGCGACCGCGTCGGCGGCGAAGGCCGGGTCGAAGGGGGCCGGGTCGCCGGTGACGGACTCCGCGTCCCAGCGGTGGACGGCCTGTTCGATGGTCTGCACGCGCGTCCAGAACCCGCTGGTGCGCTCGGCCGACCAGCTCCACACCGGGACGTCCGGCCCCAGTTCCTCCAGCACGTGCGCCAGTTGCCGGGCGGCCTCGGCCGACCAGTCGAAGAGTTCCGCGGGGACGGGGACGGGGCCGCGGTGCGGGGTCGCGTCGTGCCGGGGCCAGGCGGCCCGTACGGCCGGGTCCTCGGGGAGCTCGTAGAGGGCGGGGTCGGTGGGGTCGGGGGGTTCGGTGTGGCGGCCGCGGAGGATGTGCGTGAGGTAGCGCTGGACGCTGCCGAGGTGTCCCGCGAGGTCGGCGAGGGACCAGCCGGGGCAGGACGGCACCGGTGGGCCTTCCCGGCCGCCGTCGGCCGCCCGCCGCAGGGCCTTGTCGTAGGCCGCGGCCTCGCTGCGGAACACGCTGAGCCTGGTGGGGTGATCCATACCGCCCACTGTGCCCCGTACGGGCGGCGGTCCGGGTGAGGTTGCGCCGCGGGCGAATGCCGTCAGGGCCGGCGCGGTGTCCGCTGCCGGGGCGCCGCACGTGCGCGCGGCCGACCGGGCACGGGTGGGCAGGCCGGGGTCGCGGAGGGCCGTTCGGTGGCGGGGCCGGTTTCCCCGGTGGGGCGGGCTTCCCGGGCGTTCCGGCGCGGCGGCGGGCCGGGACCCGTCGGTGGGTTTGGGGCGGACGGCAGCGGACAGCAGCCAGGTGAGGCACCGCGACGTGCCGGTCAACGGCCGGTCCCGGGCTCCGCGCGGGGCCGTGCCCCGATCCGGAGGCGAAGGATGGACGTGAACCACGGGCACGAGGACCCCGAGCGGGACGGCGTGCCGCTCCCGGACGCGGGGGCGATGGTGGACGAACACGGCCGGCCGCCCGGGGTGCCCTCCCGGACGGGCACGGGGGCGGGCCCGGCGGCCGACCCCGCGCGGGTCGACGCGGCGCGGCTGCCCGAGGCGCCCCCGCAGGGGCCCTCGGGGGAGGCAGAGGTGAACGTGCTGGTCAGCCACTGCGACCGGGAGGGAGCCGAGGCCGTGCTGGGCGTCCTGGCGGAGGCGTTCCCCGGGATGACCCCGCCGGCCCCGGTCCCTGCGGGGGCCGCCGTGAGTCCCGTGACGGCCCCGAACATCTGGGCGGTGACGGTGGACGTCCGCAGCCGGGTGCCGGGCGCGGGCCTGCGCGCCCGGCCGGCCTCGGCCGTGCGGGCGGAACTGGACGGCGCCGCCGAGCCGGTCCGCCAGGTCCGCGCCGTGCTGGAGGACGCCTTCTCCGGCGAGCACCTGGGCACCGTCTCCGGGGAGCACGAGCTCCAGGTCGCCCTGCGGCTGACCGCCCGCGGCGACGCGCCCGAGCCCGCCTAGTGCTGTGACCGGAAAGGTTCACCGCCTCACGGCGCCCGGCACGGCACCTCGCTGCGTTGTCGGCCGCGCAAGTACGTCCAGTACGAGCCGCGGCCCTCCGCCTTGCGATGCACCGCACCGGACACCGCGAACCGGCAAACCTTTCCGGCCACAGCACTAGGTCAGGTCGAAGCGGCCCGCCCTGGCGCCCAGGACGAACTTGCGCCATCCGTTCGGGGCGAAGACCAGTGACGGGTCGCCCGGGCGGTCGCTGTCGCGCATCGCGATGAAGCCCTCCACGAAGGCGACCTGAAGGTCGCCCGCCCCCCGGCTGCTCGGCTGCCAGTCGGCCCCGCTGAGATCGAGCTCGGGCCTGCCCCGGTCAGCGAGGGTCCGCGTGGTCGTGCTCTCGGCCATCTGCCTGCTCCTCCCGGTACGTCGTCGTCCGGAGGCCCACAGTAGCCATCGCGGCGGGTGCCGCACAGACCACGGACCGTCACCCGTGGACGTGCGTGCCCTCCGCCCCGCTCAGGTGCCCGGCTGCTCGGCCCCGACCAGCCACATGGCGAAGAACTGCGCGCCCCCGCCGTAGGCGTGGCCCATCGCCCGGCGGGCGTCCGGGACCTGGTGTTCCCCGGCCAGCCCGCGGACCTGGAGGGCCGCCTCCGCGAAGCGGATCATGCCGGAGGCGCCGATCGGGTTGGTGGACAGCACGCCCCCGGAGGGGTTCACGGGGAGGTCGCCGTCGAGTTCGGTGACCCCGGCCTCGGTGAGCTTCCAGCCCTCGCCCTCCTGCGCGAAGCCCAGGTTCTCCAGCCACATCGGCTCGTACCAGGAGAAGGGGACGTACATCTCCACCGCGTCGATCTCGCGGCGCGGGTCGGTGATGCCGGCCTGCCGGTAGACGTCGGCGGCGCAGTCCTTCCCGGCCTGCGGGGAGACGAAGTCCTTGCCCGCGAAGAGCGTCGGCTCGCTGCGCATCGCCCCGCCGTGCACCCAGGCGGGCGGCCGGGGCGAACGGGCCGCGCCCGCCCGGTCGGTGAGCACCATCGCGCAGGCCCCGTCCGAGGACGGGCAGGTCTCGGAGTAGCGGATCGGGTCCCAGAGCATGGGCGAGGCCTGGACCTTCTCCAGGGTGATGTCGTGCTCGTGGAGGTGCGCGTACGGGTTCTTCAGGGCGTTGCGCCGGTCCTTGTAGGCGACGAGGGAGCCCACCGTGTCGGGTGCGCCGGTGCGCCGCATGTACGCGCGCACGTGCGGGGCGAAGAACCCGCCGGCGCCGGCCAGCAGCGGCTGCTGGAAGGGGACGGGGAGGGAGAGCCCCCACATGGCGTTGGACTCGGACTGCTTCTCGAAGGCCAGGGTCAGGACGGTGCGGTGCACGCGGGCGGCGACGAGGTTGGCGGCGACGAGGGCGGTGGACCCGCCGACCGACCCGGCCGTGTGCACGCGCAGCATCGGCTTGCCGACGGCGCCGAGGGCGTCGGCGAGGTAGAGCTCCGGCATCATCACGCCCTCGAAGAAGTCGGGGGCCTTGCCGATGACGACGGCGTCGATGTCCGCCCAGGTCAGTTCGGCGTCGGCGAGGGCGCGGACCGCCGCCTCGCGGACCAGGCCGGCGAGGGAGACGTCGTGGCGGGCGGCGACGTGTTTGGTCTGGCCGACGCCGATGACGGCGACGGGCTCCTTGTGCACGGATTCCACGGTGCCCGGTGTGCTCATGCGCGGTCCCCTTCCAGGACGGCGACCAGGTTCTGCTGGAGGCAGGGGCCGGAGGTGGCGTGGGCGACGGCCCGGTCGGACTCCCGGCGCTGGATCCGGGCGGCGGCCTCCCCGATGCGGATGAGGCCGGCGGCCATGACGGGGTTCGCGGCGAGGGCGCCGCCGGAGGGGTTGACCGTCACGTCCTCGCCGAGGCCGAGCGCCTTGCGCAGGACGACCTCCTGCGAGGAGAACGGCGCGTGCAGTTCCGCCGTGTCCACCGGGGCGTCGAAGAGGCCGGCGTGCTCGGCGGCGGTCCGGGTGGACGGGGAGTCGGTGAGGTCGCGCAGGCCCAGGCCGTGGGCCTCGATGCGGTGGTCGATGCCGGTGATCCAGGCGGGCCGCTCGCAGAGCCGGCGGGCGGTGTCGCCCGCGGCCAGGATGACGGCGGCCGCGCCGTCGCCGATGGGCGGGCAGTCGCCGGTGCGCAGGGGCGCCACCTGGTAGCCGCCCTGCGGGACGGCGCCGCGGAGCTGGGCGTGCGGGTTGCCGGCCGCGGCGGCCCTGCTGCGGGCGCCGATGGCGGCGAGGGCCGGCTCGTCGGTCTCCCCCGCGTCGATGAGCGCCCGGGCCTGGAGGGCGGCCAGGGCGACCGAGTCGGGCCACAGGGGGGCGAGGTAGTAGGGGTCGAGCTGGCGGGTGAGGACGTCGCGGACGGAGCCCGGGGAGGACTTCCCGTACGCGTAGACGAGCGCGGTGTCGGCCTCGCCGGTCTGGATCTTGACCCAGGCCTCGTAGAGGGCCCAGGCGCCGTCCATCTCGACGTGGGACTCGGAGATGGGGGGCCAGGCGCCCACCCCGTCGAGGGTCATGGTGAAGGAGAAGGCCCGGCCGGCGAGGTAGTCGCTGGAGCCGGAGCAGGTGAAGCCGATCTCGCCGGTCTTCAGGCCGGTGGCGGCCAGCACCTGGTGCAGGACCGGCATGACCATCTCGACTTCGCTGAGTTCGTCGCTGCGGCGCAGGTGGTCGCTCTGGGCGAAGGCGACGACGGCCACGTCGCGTGCGTGCCTGCTCTGCCTCGGCATCAGATGAGCTCCTTGTACGCGTCGTAGTCGGCGTCCGGCTCGCCGGTGGGGCGGTAGTGGTCGGGGTAGCGGCCGCCGTCGGTCCACACGGGTTCGACGCGCAGGCCCATGCGGACCTGGTCGTACGGGATGCCGCCGATCCGGCCGTGGAGGGCGAGGCCGGCGCCGTCGAGGGCGATGTGGGCGTACACGTACGGCACTTCGATGTCGAGGTTCTTCGCCTTGATGTTGACGATGCAGAAGGTGGTGACGGTACCGGCGGGGCCGACCTCCACCCGGTCGGTGGTGGCGACCCCGCAGGTGGGGCAGGCGCCGCGCGGGGGGACGTACACCTTGTGGCAGGAGGGGCAGCGCTCGCCGACGGTCCGCCGCTCGGAGAGGGCGTTGATGTAGGCGGTCTGGGCACGGCCGGGGCTGTAGGTGTAGTCCAGGCGGGCCTCGGCGACGATCCCGGTGACGGGCTCGTCGAACACCCCGTCGTGCGGGACGGCGCCGCCCTGCCGCTCTCCTTCCTCCGCTTCCTGCTCCGGCTCGAAGCAGGCGATGTCGGTGATGGCGCCGGTGCGTTCGGCCGCCCAGCGCACCCGGACGCGCATGCCGGTGCGCACGGCTTCGGGGCCGGGGGCGTCGAGGGCGTGCAGCAGGGCGGTGTCGGCGCCGTCGAGCCGGACCAGCGCCCAGGCGAAGGGGGTGGCGAGGGGCTGCTGGGGGCGCGGCTCGCCGTTCCAGGCCCAGGTGGTGACGGTCCCGGTGGGCGCGACCTCGACGAGCTCGCGCAACTCCTCGGCGGTGGCTGGGTCGTACTCGACGGGTGGCACCATCACCTGCCCGGCGGAAGTCCGGACCCCGAGGACGACGCCTTCGCGGAGCCCGGTGAGGAAGGCGCTCTGCACGGGCCCGAGGGAGCGGGTGAACGGGAACTCGACGACGAGGGGCGCACGCAGCACCTCGGGCGGGGACGCGGCTGTCATGGGTGGCCTCCGATACTCGGAAGGTAGGGGGACGACGGAAGGGACGGGCACGGGCCGCCACCGGGGCGGGCCCGCGCCCGGGGTGCGGGGCGCAGCGCCGGGGAACGGGGGAAGGGTGGGTGGGGGAGCAGCCCCGCAGGGCCGCGCCCACGCCGGGCAGGGCCGCGCCCACCCGGCCAGGGGCGCGTCAGGCCCGCCGGTACTCCGGGGCCCGCTTCTCCGCGAAGGCCCGCGCCCCCTCCTTCGCGTCGGCGGTGTCGAAGACGGGCCAGCCCCGCACCAGTTCGGCCGCCAGCCCCTCCGTCTCCGTCATCTCGGCCGTCTCGTAGACGGAGGCCTTCACCGCCTCCACGGCCAGCGGCCCGCACGCGTTGATCCGTTCGGCGACCTCCAGCGCCGCCTCCAGCGCCGTCCCCTCCGGCACCACCCGCCCCACGAGCCCGATCCGCTCCGCCTCCTGCGCCGAGTACGGCCGCCCGGTGAGCAGCATCTCCAGCGCGTGCGTGCGCGGGACCTGCCGGGGCAGCCGCACCGTGGAGCCGCCGATCGGGAACAGCCCTCGCCTGACCTCGAACAGCCCGAAGGTGGCCCCGGCCCCCGCGACCCGGATGTCGGTCCCCTGGAGGATCTCCGTGCCGCCCGCCACGCAGTAGCCCTCCACCGCCGCGATCACCGGCTTGCGCGGCCGGTGGTGGCGGAGCATCGCCTTCCAGTGGAGGTCGGGATCGGCCTTGAGGCGGTCGCGGTACCGGTCGCCCGCCATGCCCTTCCCGGCCAGCGCCTTGAGGTCCATTCCGGCGCAGAAGTCCCCGCCCGCGCCGGTGAGGACCACCGAGCGGATCCCGTCGTCCGCGTCCGCCTCCAGCCAGCCGTCGTACAGCCCCACGAGCAGGGGAAGCGAGAGCGCGTTCTTCGCCTCCGGCCTGTTCATGGTGAGCACCAGCGTGGCGCCCTGGCGGTCCACGGTGAGGTGTTCCGTCCCACCCATTGCCGTCCTCCCGTCTCGAGACCTAGAACAGGTTGCAGGAGGGCAGGGTGCAGTACAAGGGTTTTCTGACGACCAGTCAGTTTTCTTGGCACGCGCCCTTCCCAGTTGCGCCGGGCGACGCTCTAATGACCGCCGAGCAGACCGGCCGCCCGGTCCGGGTCAGGAGGAGGAACGGTGGAGTACAACCTTGCCGACCTGTTCGAGTCGGTCGTGGACGTGGTGCCCGACCGCGAGGCGCTGGTGTACGTGGACCACCCCGGGACCGGCGCCGAGCGCCGCCTGACGTACGCGGAGCTGGACGCGGCCGCGAACCGCGTCGCACACCACCTCACGGACAGCGGCCTGACCCCCGGCGAGCACGTGGGGCTGCACCTCTACAACGGCGTCGAGTACCTCCAGACCGTCCTGGCCTGCCTGAAGGCCCGCCTGGTCCCGGTGAACGTCAACTACCGGTACGTGGAGGAGGAGCTGGTCTACCTCTACAACGACGCCGACCTGGCCGCACTCGTCTTCGAGGGCGAGTTCACCGAACGGGTCGCGGCCGCGCTCCCCCAGACGCCGAGGCTGCGCCACCTCGTCCGGGTCGGCGCCACGCCCCCCGGCGCGCCCGAGCCGGCGATCGCGCCGGTGGCGTACCGGGACGCCGAGGCGGCCGGGTCCCCCGAGCGCGCCTTCCCGCCGCGCAGCCCCGACGACCTGTTCATCATCTACACCGGCGGCACGACCGGCATGCCCAAGGGCGTGATGTGGCGGGCCGAAGACCTGTTCTTCGCCGGGCTGTTCGGCGGGGAGCCCTCGGGAGAGCCCGTCAAGCGTCCCGAGGAGCTGGCGGAGCGGGTCGCGGCGCGCGGCGCCGGTCTGACCTTCTTCCCGGCTCCCCCGCTGATGCACGGCACCTCCACCCTCACCTCGTTCATCGCCTTCAACTACGGCCAGCGGGTGGTGATCCACCGCAAGTACGCGCCGGAGGAGGTGCTGCGCACCATCGAGAAGGAGAGGGTGTCGAGCGTGTCGCTGGTGGGCGACGCGATGCTCCGGCCGCTGATCGACGCCCTCAACGGGCCGCTGAAGGGGACCGACCTGTCCTCCCTGTTCAGCGTCTCCTCCTCGGGGGCGATCATGTCGGAGTCGGTGCGCGCCGAGTTCCAGCGGCTGGTGCCGAACGTGGTGCTGCTGAACAACTTCGGTTCGTCGGAGTCGGGTTCCAACGGGCGGGCCACGGAGGACTCCGGCCCGGAGAAGGGCTTCCGCCTCCAGGTCAACGACCGTACGCAGGTGGTCGACCCGGTGACGCACGAGCCGGTGGCGGTGGGCGTGCCGGGACGGCTCGCCCAGCGCGGGCACGTTCCGCTGGGCTACTACAACGACCCGGTGAAGACCGCGGAGACCTTCTTCCGGAAGGGCTCCGAGCGCTGGGTGCTGCTGGGCGACATGGCGACGGTCGACGAGGAGGGCATCGTCACCGTCCTCGGGCGGGGCTCGCAGTGCATCAACACCGGTGGCGAGAAGGTGTATCCGGAGGAGGTCGAGCAGGCGCTGAAGTCCCATCCGGACGTGTACGACGCCCTGGTCGCGGGCGTCCCGGACCCGACCTGGGGCAACCACGTGGCCGCGGTGGTACAGGTACGCGCGGGGGCACCGGAGCCCACGCTGGAGGAGATCCAGCAGCACTGCCGCACCCGCCTGGCGGGGTACAAGATCCCGCGCCAGCTGGTGATCACCCCCGCGATCCAGCGCTCGCCGAGCGGCAAGGCGGACTACCGCTGGGCGAAGACGGTGGCCACGGAAGCAGCCACGGAAGCAGCCACGGAAGCCTGACACCCCGAAGGCCCCGCCCGGCCGGGGTCAGGCCCGAGGGCAGGGCGGGGGGCGGGGGCGGGGCGGTCAGGTGCCTGTGGACAGGAAGTGTTCTACGCGGGCCGCGAAGCGGGGGGCGTCGTCCAGCCACGGGAAGTGCGCGGCGCCGGGCTGGACGTCGAGGACGCCGGCGGGGAAGAGCCCCGCCAGTTCCGCCGCGAGCACCGGCGGCGGGCTGCCGTCCAGCTCGCCGGCCATGACCAGCACCTCCCCCGCGAACCGCCCCAGGGCGGCGCGGGTGGCGGGCGGGTCGAAGGCCCCGTCGGCGGCGAAGGCCGCCGAGGCCTTGTCGTTGCGCTCCGCCGCCCCGGCCGCGTGAAGGGCCCGGGCTGCGTCGTCCCAGCGCCCGTGGAAGAGCGGGGCGGCGAGGTCCCTGTCCTTGTCGGCACCCTCGCCCGCCAGCAGCCTCCGCAGGGCCTCGACCGCCGAGTCGTACGGCTCGCCGGCGGGCCGCAGGCGGGCCGCGTCCAGGTGGTGTCCGGCGGTGATGTGGAGGCCGACCGCCCACGGGGTGGGGGTGACCAGGACGAGGCGTCCCACCCGCTCGGGGTGCGCGGCCGCGTACAGCATGGCGAGGTTGCCGGCCGCCGAGTGGCCGAGGAGGTCCATGCGTTCCAGGCCCAGGTGGACGCGGAGCGCCTCCACGTCCGCCACCTGGTGGTCGACGCGGTACGTGGCCTCGTCCACCGGTATCGCGGAGTCGCCCGTGCCGCGCAGGTCGAGCCGGACGAGCCGGCGCCCGGCGGTCAGTCCGCCGAGGTCGCCGAGGTAGCGGGAGGCCCGCATGGCCCCGCCGGGGAGGCAGATCAGCGGCTCGCCGTCACCCTGGACGTGGTAGGCGAGTTCGGTCCCGTCGTACGTGGTGAATACATGCATGGACCCATCCCAGCAGACGATCACTCGTTCGAGTCATTGATTTGCGGGCCGGGCTCGGGCAATCTACCGAATGAACGTTCGGTTGGGGTGGTTGGTCCTCGGTGAGGTGACGGCAATGGCGGCGCAGGCGGAACTCGGCAACGACGAAGATCAAGGACAGCTCGGGGAGATCGGGGAGATCGGAGACGTCGGAGGGCAGCCGGGGCGGCAGGACTTCGGCGAGCTGGGCGACGCGGCGGAGCGGCTCGGCCCCGACGAACTGGCGGCGCTCCAGCTCAAGCGGCTGCGGGCGACCCTGCACCGCGTCTACGACCGCGTGCCCTTCTACCGCGAGGCCTTCGACAAGGCGGGGGTACATCCCGACGACTGCCGCTCCCTGGCCGACCTGGCGCTCTTCCCGCTGACCACCAAGGCCGACCTGCGCGGGCAGTACCCCTTCGGGATGTTCGCCGTCCCCCGCAGCGACGTCCGCCGGCTGCACGCCTCCAGTGGCACCACCGGCCGGCCCACGGTGGTGGGCTACACCGACGGGGACCTCGCCGCGTGGGCCGATGTCGTCGCGCGGTCGCTGCGCGCCGCGGGCGCAAGGCCCGGCCAGATCGTGCACGTCGCCTACGGGTACGGCCTGTTCACGGGCGGCCTCGGCGCCCACTACGGGGCGGAGCGGCTGGGCTGTACGGTCGTCCCCGCTTCCGGCGGCATGACGGACCGCCAGGTCAGACTGATCCAGGACCTCCGGCCGGAGGTCATCATGGTGACCCCCTCCTACATGCTCACCCTGCTGGACGAGATGGAGCGCCAGGGCATCGACCCGCGCTCGACCTCCCTGCGCACGGGGATCTTCGGCGCGGAGCCCTGGACCGAGGAGATGCGCCGGGAGATCGAGGACCGGCTGCGCATCGACGCCGTCGACATCTACGGCCTGTCGGAGGTGACGGGGCCGGGCGTGGCGCAGGAGTTCGCCTCGCACAAGGACGGGCTGCACATCTGGGAGGACCACTTCTACCCCGAGGTGATCGACCCGCTGACGGGTGCGGTGCTGCCGGACGGCGAGCTCGGCGAGCTGGTGTTCACCTCCCTCACCAAGGAGGCCATGCCCCTGATCCGCTACCGCACCCGGGACCTGACACGGCTGCTGCCGGGGACGGTCCGGCCCGCGTTCCGCCGCATGGAGAAGGTGACGGGCCGCAGCGACGACATGATCATCGTGCGCGGGGTGAACCTCTACCCGACCCAGATCGAGGAGATACTCCTGCGCATCCCCGCCCTGGCCCCGCACTTCCAGCTGCGGCTGACCCGGCAGGGGCGGATGGACGCCCTCACGGTACGGGTGGAGGCGCGCCGGGAGGCAGACGCCGGGCAGCGCAGAGCGGCGGCCACGGAGCTGGGGCGGGCCGTCAAGGAGGGGATCGGGGTGTCCGTCGGGGTGGAGGTGGTGGAGCCGGAGAGTCTGGAGCGCTCGGTCGGCAAGATCAAGCGGATCAAGGACCTGCGCGAGGCCGGGGAGGGCTCCGGGGAACACTGAGACGCCGAAGGCCGGGACACCGAAGCCCCGGACACCACAGGCTCGCGCGGACGCGGGGTCGTGCCCGGACACGCCGGGCGGGCCGGCGGGCCACCCCTTCGGCCCCACTTCGGCGCGGCTTCCGGGACCCTCCGGGCCAGTCCGGGTAGGGGATGGGGTGTGACCTCGATCTTCCGGCAGCTGCACGACCGGTTCCTGGCTTCCCCCGCCGGGCTGGCCTGGAGCCGGGGCCGCGAGATCGAACTGATGCACCGGGCGATGGGCTTCGCCGCCCTCGGGTTCCTCACCCTCGTCCCCCTGCTGGTGGTCGTGGCGGCGGCCGCGCCCGGCAGCGGCTCGGGCTTCGGCCGCTGGCTGGGCCAGGCCCTCGGGGTCACCGCGGCCTCCCGGGCCAAGGTCGAGCTGTTGTTCGGGGCGGCCGACCTGGCGCTGGAGCGGACGACGGCCTTCGGGCTGGCCGCCCTGGCGGTGTTCGGACTGACCTTCGGCTCCGCCGTGCAGACCGGCTACGAGAAGGTGTGGGACCTGCCGACGGCCCGCTGGCACACCATGTGGCGGCATGTGGTGTGGCTGGCCCTGCTGGTCTGCTACCTGGCGCTGCTCGTCGGGATCCCGGCGCCCTCCACCAGCACGGCGGGGGCGGTCGTGGGCACCGTCAGCGACCTGGTCGGCACCTGCCTGTTCTTCTGGAGCTCCGGGCGGCTGCTGCTGGGCGGGCGGGTGCGCTGGGCCGCGCTCTTCCCCGGGGCGGTGGCCACCAGTGTCGGCCTGCTGGGCCTGCGGGTCTTCTCGCAGCTGGTGTTCTCCCCCCTGATCGCCTCGAACGCCGTCACGTACGGCCCGTTCGGCACCCTGCTGGTCGTCCAGTCCTGGCTGGTCGGTGTCGGATTCGTGGTCTACGGAGGCGCCCTGGTGGGCCGTCTGGCGCACGAGCACTTCACCCGGCGGCGACTGCGGGCCAATGGATTCCACGGTTCCGGCGAGGACCCTTCTCGTGATCCGGGACAGGAGTGAGCGCGGCGGGCGCGAGCATGGCAGGATCACGCCGACCACCCACAACACCGTTTGATATCAGGGGGATTGATGTCTGCACAGGATGCCGCCACCGGGCGGGTATGGCTGATCACCGGAGCGTCCTCGGGCTTCGGACGGACCCTCGCGGAAGCCGCGCTCGCCGCCGGGGACACGGTCGTCGCGACGGCCCGCCGGCCCGCCGCCCTCGACGACCTGGCGGCCGCCCATCCGGAGCGGCTCGTCCCCGTCACGGCGGACGTGACCGATACGGCGCGGGCCGCACAGGTCGTCGCCGAGGCCGTGGACCGGTTCGGCCGGATCGACGTCCTCGTCAACAACGCCGGCCGGGGCCTGATCGGAGCGGTCGAGGAGACCTCCGAGGCCGAGCTGCGCGATCTGATGGAGCTGCACTTCTTCGGCCCGGCCGCGCTGATCCGCGCCGTGCTGCCGCACATGCGGGAGCGCAAGTCGGGGGCGATCGTGCAGATGAGCAGCATGGGCGGCCGGCTGTCCTTCCCGGGCGTCGGCGCCTACTCGGCGACGAAGTTCGCCCTGGAGGGCCTGACCGAAGCACTGCGCGGCGAGGTCGCGCCGTTCGGGATCAAGACGCTGATCGTGGAGCCCGGAGCCTTCCGTACGGGCTTCGCGGGCGGCGCCGCGCTCCAGCAGTCGGCCGGCGTCCTGCCCGCCTACGCGGACACCGTCGGCGCCGTGCGCACCGGACTGCCCGACAGCGACGGCAAGCAGCCCGGCGACCCGGTCAAGGCCGCCGCCGCGAT
This sequence comes from Streptomyces katrae, assembly GCF_002028425.1. Classification (GTDB taxonomy): domain Bacteria; phylum Actinomycetota; class Actinomycetes; order Streptomycetales; family Streptomycetaceae; genus Streptomyces; species Streptomyces katrae_A. The sequence continues at coordinate 957,009 of NZ_CP020042.1, forward strand.
CCTGGCCGCCCTGGACGCGGAGGAGACCCCGCTGCGGCTGGCCCTGGGCAACGACGCCCTCGACGCGATCCTCGCCCACGCCGACGCCGCCCGCGAGGAGGCCCGCACCTGGGAACCCGTCAGCCGGGGCACCGACTTCGACGCCTGACCGCCTTCAGCAGGCCGGGCCGGGCCCCGCGCGGGGCCCGGCCCGGCCTCCGGCGGAGCGTCAGGCGGCGCCGAGGCGGTCGCGGAGTTCGCGTTTGAGGATCTTCCCGCTGGCGTTGCGCGGCAGGGCTTCCACGAACAGGACCCGCTTGGGGGCCTTGAAGTGGGCGAGCCGTTCGCGGGCATAGGCCATCAGCTCGGTCTCCGTGACCTCCCCGCGCGGCACGACGACGGCCGTGACCGCCTCGATCCACCGCTCGTCGGGGAGGCCGACGACGGCCGCCTCCGCCACGCCCGGGTGCGTGTAGAGCACGTCCTCCACCTGCCGGGAGGCGACGAGCACCCCGCCCGAGTTGATGACGTCCTTGACCCGGTCGACGACCGTGAAGTAGCCCTCGGCGTCCCGGACGGCGAGGTCACCGGAGCGGAACCAGCCGTCCCGGAAGGCCTTTCGGGTGGCTTCCGCGTCGTTCCAGTAGCCCAGGCACAGCTGCGGCGAGCGGTACACCACCTCTCCCGCCGTGCCGTCGGGGACCTCGGCGCCGTCCTTGTCGACCACCTTCGCCTCCACGTGCAGCACCGGCCGCCCGCAGGACTCCATCCGCCCCTCGTGCTCGTCCGGTCGCAGCACCGTGGCCAGCGGGCCGATCTCGCTCTGCCCGAAGCAGTTGTAGAAACCCAGCCCCGGCAGCCGCTCCCGCAGCCGCTCCAGGACCGGGACGGGCATGACCGAGGCCCCGTAGTACGCCTTGCGGAGCGCGCCGAGCTCCCGCTGCCCGAACTGCGGGTGGTTGGCGAGGGCGATCCACACCGTCGGCGGCGCGAACAGGCTGTCCGCCCGGCCCGCCTCCACCAGGTCGAAGACCTCCTCGGCGGCCGGCCCGTCCAGGACGGTGTTGTCCGCGCCCACCGCGAGGTAGGGCAGCAGGAACACGTGCATCTGCGCCGAGTGGTACAGCGGCAGCGAGTGGAGGGGGCGGTCCCCCTCGGCCAGGTCCAGGGCGGCGATCGCGCTCTCGTACTCGTGCGCCAGTGCCCGGTGCGTCATCATCGCGCCCTTGGGCAGGGCGGTGGTCCCCGACGTGTACAGCAGCTGCACGACGGCCGAGGGGTCCGAGGAGGGTTCGTGGGGCCGGGGTTCGGCCAGCTCGGCGAGGAAGGAACCGGGGGCGTCGCGCAGCGCCCGTACGGTGTGCCCGCCGGGGACCCGGTCCGCGAGGCCGGGGTCGGCGAGGACCAGGGCGCTCGCGCAGTCGCCGAGGATGTGCGCGAGGTCGTCGCCGGTGAGGTTCTGGTTGACCGGGACGTGGGTGAGCCCGGCCCGGGCGCAGGCGAGGAAGGCGATCAGGTAGGCGTCGGAGTTGTGGGCGAAGGCCGCGACGCGCTCCCCCGCGGCCAGCCCGTACCGCTCGCGCAGCACGGCGGCGCCGGTGGAGACCGCCGCGTCGAGTTCCGCGTAGGTCCAGGTCCGCCGGCGGTAGCGCAGGGCCGTCCGGTCGGGGTGCCGCCGCGCGGCGGCCCGCAGGAGTCCGTCGACCGTGTGGTGCCGTACTGGCGTCATGGCGCGATCCTCGCCCCGCCGCGCCGCCAGGTCAAGATCGGCGCGGCGGGCGGACGTCCGGTGCCCACGGCCCTAGGGGCTGACGGCGAGGAAGAGGTAGGCGGCGAGGAGGACGAGGTGTACCCCGCCCTGGAGGAGGGTGGCGCGGCCGGGCACGAGGGTGAGGGCGCCGACCACCACGGTCAGCGTGAGCAGCACCATGTGGGTGGGGCCGAGGCCGAGGAGCAGGGGCCCCTTCAGCCAGACGGAGGCCAGGGCGATGGCCGGGATGGTCAGGCCGATGCTGGCGATGGCGGAGCCGTAGCCCAGGTTGAGGCTGGTCTAGACGCGGTCGCGGCGTGCGGCCCGGACGGCGGCGAGGGTTTCGGGGAGCAGGACGAGCAGGGCGATGATCACACCGACGACGGCGTGGGGCAGTCCGGCGTCCGCGACGCCCTTCTCGATGGTCGGGGAGACGGCCTTGGCGTTGCCGACGACCGCGACGAGGGCGACGAGCAGCAGGCCCAGGCTGGTCAGGGCGGCGCGGGCAGTGGGCGGTTCGGCGTGCTCCTCGTCGCCGCCGGGGGTCTTGGGGGTGGCCACGGGCAGGAAGTAGTCCCGGTGGCGGACCGTCTGGACGGCGATGAACAGCCCGTAGAGGGCCAGGGAGGCGACGGCGGCGAAGGTGAGCTGTGCGCTGGAGAACTCGGGGCCGGGCTTGCTGGTGGTGAAGGTCGGCAGGACCAGGCTGAGCGTGGCGAGGGTCGCGACGGTGGCCAGGGCCGCGCCGGAGCCCTCCGCGTTGAACACGGCGACCCGGTTGCGCAGGGCGCCCACGAGCAGGGACAGGCCGACGATGCCGTTGCAGGTGATCATCACGGCGGCGAAGACGGTGTCACGGGCGAGGGAGGCGGTCTTGTCGCCGCCGTCGGCCATCAGGGTGACGATGAGGGCCACTTCGATGACGGTGACGGCGACGGCGAGGACGAGCGAGCCGAAGGGCTCGCCGACCCGGTGGGCGACGACCTCGGCATGGTGGACGGCGGCGAGGACCGCACCCGCCAGGCACAGCGCGACCAGCCCCACCAGGGCCCCGGGCAGGTCGCGGCCCCAGCTGAGGACGAGCGCGACGAGTGCCGCCACGGGGACCAGGAGCGTCCAGTCGGTCAGGGGGGATCTGCGCGTAGCCGTACTCATGTCTGCCAAGTTGCCAGACCGGCCGCCCGGGTGCGGCACTAGGCGCGCGGCCGCGGCCCTGGAGTGGCACTTCTCGCGATATTCCGGATCTGTCCCACCGCTCGGCTCCCTCTCTCGTGCGCCGGTCCGTCACACCGCGCGTTCGCGGCCCTCCCAGTAGGGGTCGCGCAGGCGGCGCTTGTAGAGCTTGCCGTTGGGGTCGCGGGGCATCGTCTCGATGAAGTCGACCGACTTGGGGCGCTTGTAGCCGGCCAGCCGCCCCTCGCAGTGGCGCAGGATCTCGGCGGCCAGCTCCTCCCCCGCCTCGAAGCCCTCGGCTGGTTCGACGACGGCCTTGACCTCCTCGCCCCAGCCCTCGTGCGGGATGCCGAAGGCGGCGGCGTCCGCGACCGCCGGGTGGGTGAGGAGGGCTGACTCGATCTCGGCCGGGTAGATGTTCACCCCGCCCGAGATGATCATGTCGATCTTGCGGTCGCGGAGGAAGAGGTAGCCCTCCTCGTCGAGCAGCCCGAGGTCGCCGACGGTGAAGAAGTCGCCGATGCGGTTCTTCTTCGTCTTGCCCTCGTCCTTGTGGTAGCTGAAACCGCCGGTGTTCATCTTCAGGTAGACGGTGCCGAGCTCGCCGGCCGGCAGCCGGTTGCCGTCGTCGTCGTAGATGGCGAGCTCGCTGATCGGCCAGGCCTTGCCGACGGTTCCCGGCTTCTTCAGCCAGTCCTCGGCGGTGGCGAAGGCCCCGCCGCCCTCGCTGGCCGCGTAGTACTCCTCCACGCACCGGCCCCACCAGTCGATCATCGCCCGTTTGACGTGGTCGGGGCAGGGGGCGGCGCCGTGGATGGCGTGCCGCATGGAGGAGACGTCGTAGGCGTCCTTCGTCTCCTGCGGCAGGGCGAGCAGGCGGTGGAACTGGGTGGGCACCATGTGGGTGTGCGTGCAGGCGTGCCGGTCTATCAGCCGCAGCATCTCCTCGGGGCCCCACTTGTCCATCAGCACCAGCGGGTGGCCGATGTGCAGGGACGCGCCCGCGAACTGGAGCACGGCCGTGTGGTAGAGCGGCGAGCAGACGAGGTGGACGTTGCCGTCGAACGGACGGATCCCGAAGATGCCCAGGAACCCGCCGAGGTAGGTCTCCTCCGGGAGTTTGCCGGGCAGGGGGCGGCGGATGCCGCGCGGGCGTCCGGTGGTGCCGGAGGTGTAGTTCATGACCCAGCCGAGGGTGCGGCCGGCGGGGGGCTGCGCGCTCTGTCCGTCGAGGAGTTCGGCGAACGGGCGGAAGCCGGGGACGGCTCCGACGGCGTAGCGGTGGCCGCCGGGGAGCCCGGCCTCGTCGGCGGCGGCGGTGGCCGCCTCGGCGAAACGTTCGTGGGCGATGAGGACCTTGGCGCCCGAGTCGGAGACGATCCAGGCGATCTCGGGGCCGACGAGGTGGTGGTTGACCGGGACGAGGTAGAAGCCGGCCTGGGAGGCGGCGAGGTAGGCGGTGAAGAACTCGACGCCGTTGGGCAGGACGACGGCGAAGGCGTCACCCTTCTCCATTCCGGCGGCGCGCAGGCCGTGGACGAGGCGGTTGACGTCCGCGTGCAGCCGTCCGGCGGACCACTCCTCGCCGTCGGGGGTGACGAGGACGGCGCGTGCGGGGTCGGCGGCGGCCTGCGCCCAGAAGCCGTTGGGGGGCTGGGGCTGGTCACTCATGCGGTTCACACCTCTCGGGTCCGGCCGGCGATGCGGTTGATGCGGTCGATGGCGCGCTCGAAACCGGCGGTGAGCTCGTCGAAGACGGCCTGGACGCTGCGTTCGCTGTTCATCCGGCCGACGATCTGGCCGACGGGGGTGCCGAGCAGCGGGCGGACCTCGTACTTCTGGATCCTGGAGACGGCCTCGGCGACCAGCAGGCCCTGGAGCGGCATGGGCAGGGCGCCGGGGCCGGCCGGGTCGTCCCAGGCGTCGGTCCACTCGGTGCGCAGCTGGCGGGCGGGTTTGCCGGTGAGGGCGCGGGAGCGGACGGTGTCGCCGGAACCGGCGGCGAGGAGCTTCTCGGTGAGGGCGCGGGAGTGGAGTTCGGCCTCGGTGGTGGTCAGCCAGAGCGAGCCGAGCCAGACGCCCTGGGCGCCCAGGGCGAGTCCGGCGGCGATCTGCTCGCCGCTGCCGATGCCGCCGGCGGCGAGGACCGGGAGCGGCGCGACGGCCTCGGCGATCTCGGGGACCAGGACCATGGTGGCGATGTCCCCGGTGTGCCCGCCGGCTTCGTAGCCCTGGGCGACGACGATGTCGATGCCGGCCTCGGCGTGGCGGCGGGCGTGCTTGGCGCTGCCGGCGAGGGCGGCGACGAGGACCCCGTGGTCGTGGGCGCGCGCGATGACGTCGGCGGGCGGGGAACCGAGGGCGTTCGCCAGGAGTTTGACGGGGTAGTCGAAGGCGACGTCGAGCTGGTTGCGGGCGACCTGCTCCATCCAGCCGGTGATCCGCCAGCCGGAGGCCTCTCCCTCGGCGAGCTCGGGTACGTGGTGCTTGGCGAGGGTGTCGCGGACGAAGGCGCGGTGCCCGGCCGGGATCATCGCCTCGATGTCGGCTTCGCTGATGCCGTCGACGGCCTTCTTGGCGGGCATGACGACGTCGAGGCCGTAGGGCTTGCCGTCGGTGTGCGCCTGCATCCAGTCGAGGTCGCGCCTGAGGTCGTCGGGTGCGGTGTAGCGGACCGCCCCGAGGACACCGAACCCGCCGGCGCGGGTGATGGCAGCGGCGACCGCCGGGAAGGGCGTGAACCCGAAGATGGCGTGCTCGACTCCCAGTTTCTTGCTGAGCTCCGTCTCCATGGGCGTGAGGATGCCGCAGCGGGGCGGCCGAGGGAAGAGATTTTCTGATGCAGTGTCAGATTCTTGCGGGCCGCCCCGTGCGGAGGGTACGCGGCGGAGGGGCAGATACCCAGTAGCGTGCGGAACGCCTGCGGCGGGCGGCGAGGGACCGGCCCCCGTGGCGGCCCGGGGCCCGACCGCCCGGGCCGTAGGCGGACGACGGGCCCCGCACACGGCACGGGCGATGACACCGGACGGCGCGCGGCGGGCAGTTCGGAGCGGACAGGAGGCCGATCATGGCGGCAGTCACGGGGGCAGGCGCAAAGCCGGACGGACCGGCGACCGACGACACGACAGCACGGCCCGGAACCCGGAGCGGCACCCGGACGGATCCCGCGACCGAGGCCAGGGCCGAAGCCGCGAGCGGGACCGGGAACGAGCCCGGGACCAGGGCCGGGGCCGGAACCGGGGCCGGGACCAGGACCAGGACCGGGGCCGAGGCCGGGACCGGGACCAGGACCGGGGCCGAGGCCGGGACCAGGACCGGAACCGGGACCAGGGCCGGGACCGGAACCGGGACCAGGGCCGGGACCGGGGCGGAGACCACGACCACGACCGCTACCAAGGCCACGGCCAGGTGCGGGGAGGGCCACGGGGACCCCTCCCACCCCGCGCCGGCGCTGAGCCGGCGGCGGCTCGGGGCTCGGTTGCTCGCGCTCGGCGGGGTGCTCGTGCTGCACGCGGCGCTCCCGGGCGGGTCCGCCGGGGCAGCCGGCGGGCCGGCCGAGCGGCGGGCCCTCCAGGGGCTGCGCCTGCGGTACGGGTCCGCGCGGCAGGCCGGGCTGCTGGACCGGCACCTCGAGGGCGTGGCGCAGGAGGCCCGGCGCTTCCTCGGTCCCTCCCCCGAACACCCCTACTACGCCGGGGCGGTGGTCCTCGCGGGGCGCGGCCGCACGGTCGCCCTCCACCGGGCCATGGGGGACGCCGTCCGGTACGCGGACTACGACGGGCGCACCGACCGGCCGAAGGAGTTCCCGGCCGCGGAGCGGATCGCCATGGCCGAGGACACCGTCTTCGACCTGGCCTCCCTCAGCAAGCTGTTCACCTCCATCATCGCCGTCCAGCAGATGGAGCGGGGCCGGCTGGAGCTGGAGGCCTCCGTGGACCGGTACCTGCCGGAGTTCACGGGCGGCGGCAAGGAGGCCGTCACCGTCCGGCAGCTGCTGACGCACACCTCGGGGCTCCGCTCCTGGGCGCCCTTCTACCAGGAGTCCACCCGCGAGGGGCAGTTGAGGCTGCTGTGGTCGGTGCGGCCGCAGGACACCCCCGGGACGGTGTACCGCTACTCGGACCTCAACCTCATCACGCTCCAGCTGCTCCTGGAACGGGTCACCGGCCGCACTTTGGACACCCTGATCCACGACGAGATCACCGCTCCGCTCGGGATGCACCGCACTCGCTACAACCCCCCGCGCGCCTGGCGCCGTGCGATCGCCGCCACCGAGGTGCAGCGCCCGCCGTGGTCCGGCCTGGACCGGGGCCTGGTCTGGGGCGAGGTCCACGACGAGAACGCGTACGCCCTCGGCGGGGTCGCGGGCCACGCCGGGGTCTTCGGCACCGCCTGGGACCTGGCCGTCCTCTCCCGCACCCTCCTCGACGGCGGGGCCTACGCCGGACGCCGCATCCTGCGCCCCGCCTCCGTGGAACTCCTCTTCACCGACTTCAACACCGCCTTCCCCGGCGACGACCACGGCCTCGGCTTCGAGCTCTACCAGCACTGGTACATGGGCGCCATGGCCACGCCCCACTCGGCCGGCCACACCGGATTCACCGGCACCTCCCTGGTCCTCGACCCCTCCACCGACTCCTTCCTGGTCCTCCTCGGCAACTCCGTGCACCCCGTCCGCACCTGGCGGGCCGGCAGCGCGCCCCGCGTGGCCACCGGCAACCGCTTCGCCCGGGCCGTGCCGGTCCGCACGAGGCACGGCGGCCCGGCGTGGTTCTCCGGCATGGAGACCGGCGGCTCGGGCACCCTCACCCTCCCCCCGCTGACCCCCGCCACCGCCGAAGCCCGGCTGCGCTGCGCGGTCTGGTGGGACACCGTCCCCGGGGCCGGAGCCTTCCACCTGGAGGCCTCGGCGGACGGCGCCACCTGGCACCCCGTCCCCTTCTCGACGGTCCGCACCACGGGCGGCGCCCCGGAGCAGTGGCCGGAGGGCTCGGCGGGCGGCTGGTCGGGCCGCATCTGGCACCGCCTGGAGGCCCCCCTCCCCGCCTGGGCCGGCCGCCAGGTCAGACTCCGCTTCCGCCACACGGCAACGGGCCGCTACGTGGGCCGCGGCGTCTACGTGGACGTCATCCGCGTCTCCGAACCCCGAGCCCTCCTCTTCTCCGAAGACCGCCCCACGGACGCCGCCCGCCTCGAACCCACGGGCTGGACCCGCTCGTCGGACTAAGAGGGCGTCGCTGAACTCGCTCGTGGAGGTCATCCGCGGGCGAGTCGGCGAGACATGACCATGATCATGGCAAGGGAGACCACGGCCTCGTGGTGCTCGGGACGGGTCTCGTAGTCACGGACGCAGCGGCGGTGCTTGCTGATCCACGCCAAAGTGCGCTCGACTACCCAACGTCGCGGGAGCACCACGAGGCCCTTCATGTCGTCGGTGCGCTTGACTACCTCCACAGCGAGGTTCAGGACCGCCTTCGCCCAGGTCGCCAGGCGCCCTGCATATCCTCCGCCGGACCGGACCACTGTGATCGTGCTGCACGTGGAGCGTAGCGAGGCCAGCAATCGGAAGGCCGCGTCCCGGTCCTGGAGGCCGGCCATCGTGACGACCACGGCGAGCAGCAGGCCGCCCGTGTCGACTGCTATGTGCCGCTTGCGCCCGTTGACCCGCTTGCCGCCGTCGTACCCGCGACTGCTGGTACGGACCGTATCAGCTCCGCGCACCGACTGTGAGTCGATCACCGCTGCGGTGGGCAGGGGCTTGCGGCCCTGACGTACGCGTACCTGATCGCGCAGAGCGTCGTGGAGGCGCTGCCATGATCCGTCGCGCACCCAGCGTCGGCAGATCCCGTACGCCGTCATCGGTGGCGGGAACCCGCGCGGCAACTGCCGCCACGGGATGCCGCCGCGCACGACGTAGAAGATCGCGTCGAGCACCAATCGGCGCGGATGCTTCTCCGGCCGGCCGCCTCTCTCCCCCCGTATTGGCTGGTGAAGGCAGGTGTGGCCCGACAATCGCCCACTGCTGGTCCGTCATCGACGAGGACGGGTAGGCCCGGCAGCCGGACTCGGCCGCAGCCTGGTCGCGGGCGGGGCATGACAGTTCCGACCCCCGGCCCAGCCGCTCGCCCACCGCAGCGAGGCCCGACGGCCACACGTCGGGTCTCGGGCCTCGCGACGGGGGCTCGTCGCAGACGGACCCCGCTGCGGCACCTTTACGCCGGCGCGGTACCAGCCTGCTCGCGCAGCGCCAGCCACTCCTGAAGCTCGATCAGATTCCCTTCCGGGTCCTCCAGGTACGCGACCCGTATCCGGTCGCCCATCGGGCCCGGGTCCCGGGTGAACTCCGCCCCCCGCGAGGTGAGCTCGGCATGGGCGGCGTCGAGGTCGTCCACCCGCAGCGCCACCAGCGAGCGGTATCCCTCCGGCTCCGCCCCCAACCGCCCCAGTACGCCGGCCATCTGCGCCCGATCCTGCAGCGCGATCGCGGCGTGTCCGGTATCGGGGCTGAGCTTGGCGTACGGGCCGCTCTCGGCCTCGAACTGCGGCTTGAGTCCGAGCACGTCGCGGTAGAAGCGGTAGACGGCGGGGAAGTCGGACACCAACAGGCGTATCTGGGTGAGTTCCATACTGATCTTTCTAGCCCAGTTCCGACTCCGGTTCCGGTCGATCGCGATCTTTGAGAGAGCCCCGCCGGAGTTCAACGACGCACACTAAGCGGTCTGCGCTCGGTCGCCCCTTCGTGCCCGGCTTCGAGGCATCCGGGCACATCGCCAGGAAGGGACTACGCCGAAGGCGGGAGCGATCCCGTACGGCCTCGGGCCCCGTCGCCCCCCCGTCGGGCCCCCTCAGTCCGCGTCGTTCCGGCGGCCCGTCACCACCAGGTCGCCGTCCGGGGTGCGGTGGGCGAGGTGGCCGGTGCGGAGGTAGCCGTCGGGGGTGAAGGAGCGGGCGTCGCGGTCGGGGGCGTGGTAGTAGCCGCGGACCGTGTGCGGGCCCCGGGTGAGGAGTTCGCCGGGGCCCCCGTCGGGGACGGGGGCGCCCGTGGCGTCGACCAGGCGGATCTGGTCGTCCGGGGACAGCGGGCGGCCGTGCGTGGCGAGGGCGGTGGCGGCCGGGTCGGACGGGCGGGTGAGGGTGAGGAGGCCCTCGGGCAGACCGAACACCTGCTGGACGCGGCAGCCCAGGGCCGTGCCGATCCGTTCGGCGGTGGCCGGGTCCGGGGGCGCCCCGCAGATCTGGACGAGGCGCGGCGACGCGGAACCCGCGACGGGGAGGGCGTCGAGCCATTGCCGGGCGGTGTCCGGGGGCAGCGTGGTGACGGTCACCCGTTCCCGGGCCAGGGCGGGGAGGCAGACGGCCGGGTCCGGGGTGTCGGCGAGGACCACGGTGCCGCCTGCCGAGAGGGTGCCGAGGGCGCCGGGGCCGCCGAGGGCGAGGTCGGCGTCGGCGGGCAGGGCGGCGAGGTACACGTCCTCCTCGGTGAGGGACAGCAGCTCCGCGGCGGCGGTCACCTGGTGGGCGTAGTCGTTGTGGGTCCGCGGCACGAGACCGCCGCCACCGGAGAGCAGCAGGAACGCCACCTGGCCCGCGCTCAGCGGGAGCGCCGGCTCCGGCGGGGCGTCGAGGGAGGCCAGCGGGGCGTACTGGCAGTTCGACGGGTCGGTGGTGAGGCCGCCGTACGGGGACTCCGTGCCGGGCGTCTCGTAGGTGAACACCCGCCGCAGGAAGGGCCACCGGGCCGCGGTGCGGGCGGCCATCGCCGTGTGGTCGAAGCCCTCGTGGGCCGAGGGGCCGACGTATCCGACGGCCTGGGTGAGCCGTACGAGCTCGGGCACCTCGGGCTCGCCGTACGAGACCGGGCAGAACACGGGGACCAGCCCGGCGCGCATCAGCGCGAACGCGGTGACGTAGAACTCCGGCACGTTCGGCAGCTGGACGACCACCCGCATCCCGGGCCGCAGCCCCCGCCCCCGGAACCCGGCGGCCATCCGGTCCGCGCGCCGGTTCAGCTGCGCGTACGTGAGCCGGGCGCCGCCGTGCACGAGCGCGGTGCGCGGCCCGTACTGGAGGGCCCAGCCGCGCAGCAGGTTGTCCAGGGTGTTGCCCTGCCAGTGGCCGGCCGCCCAGTAGTGGTCGACGAACTCCTCCGGCCAGGGCGTACAGCCGTTGAGCATCGAAGTCATGTGCGTGTCCCCTCCCCGTTGATCTTGCCCAGCCAAACCCGCGTGCCCGGGCGCGGGCAATGCGCGGTCCCGACCAGGGAGACCGGTGCGCTTCGGTGGAACGTCCAACCGTCAGTTGCACCTGCCGCTGCCGCTGTAGCAGGGCACGTACTCCGGGCCGGGGCGCGGCGCCGGGCGGGGATGGGAGCGGTCGTGGTCGTGCTGGGCGAGGACGAGCAGGGCGGCCGCCACCGCGGCCGCGAGGAGGTGCGACGCCACCGTCCAACGGGCGCGCGACACCATCGCGAGAACGGCGAGGACCAGCATGGCGACGAGGAACTGCGACATCCAGACGCGTCCCGCGAGGTCCGCGGCCTCGATCCGCTCGGGGTCGCCCTGGGCGGCCCATCCCTCCATGCCGTGCCCGAAGAGGACGAGTACGAAGACGGCCGCTTCGAGCAGCAACAGCAGGACGGCGACGGTGACGTCCGCGCCGGTGGAGGTCCTGTGGGACCAGGGCCAGTGGCGCCGTGGGCGCGGGGCGTCGAGCGGTGCGCGTGTCATGCCGCCACCCTGCCGGGGCGGCCCCCTGCCGCGCATGAGTACCGGTACTCATGACCCCCGCCGGCCCGGGTGGTGTCCCGGACGGGTCAGGCGGATTCCTGGATCAGGCAGAAGGGATGACCCGCGGGGTCGGCGTAGACGCGCCAGCCGCGGGCGGACGGGGTGGCGTCGAGGAGGGTGGCGCCCAGGGCGAGGACCTGGTGTTCGGCGGCGTCGAGGTCCGGGACGGCGAGGTCCAGGTGGGACTGCTGGGGGTGGGCGGGGTCGGGCCAGCGCGGGGGGAGGTGACCGGGGACCTGCTGGAAGGCCAGGACCGCGCCCGTGGGGGCGTGCAGGGTGGCCCAGTGGTCGTCGCAGGTCCAGCGACGGTCGGGGCGGTTGACCTCGCCGCCCAGCAACGCCCCGTAGAAACGGGCGAGTTCGAGGGGGTCGGGACAGTCCAGGACCACGCACTGCAGTTCAGCGATCATGACCGGGATCCTAAACGGCCGGGCCCAGGACGGCATCCAGCATCCGGCGGACGGTGGCGGTGAGTTCGGCCGGGTCCGGGGCGGGGCGGGCGTGGGCGAGGGCGCCGGCGAGGCGGTCGTAGAGCAGGCCGTCCGTCCAGGCGGCCAGCAGTTCGGCGCTCTCCTGCGGCTCCGGGGCGCCCAGTGCCGCCAGGACCGCGGCCGCCCGCGCCCGGACGGCGAGGCCCGCCTCCCTCAGGTCCGGCTCCAATTCCGGGTTGCGGGCCGCCTCCAGGCTCAGCTCGAAGCGGGCCAGCTGGCGTTCGCGGCCGGCCGTCAGCCAGTGGTGCAGCAGGGCGCCGAGTGCCCGGGCGGCGGCGTCGCGGTCGGCCGGCGGGCTCAGCGGGCCTTCCGAGACGTTCAGTTCGGCCAGGCGGCGGTAGCAGGCGGCGATCAGGGCGGTCCGGGTGCGGAAGTAGTACGAGGTGCTGCCCGCCGGGAGCCCGGCGGCGCCGTCGACGGCGCGGTGCGTCAGGCCTCGCAGGCCGGAGGAGGCGACGAGGCCGATGGCCGTGTCCGCGATCAGCGTCCGGCGGTCCGGGGCGGAGGCGGATGCGGATGCGGGCGCGGGTGTGGGTTCCGGGGTGGACATGCAGCCACTCTACAGCTGTAGAGTGAGCAGCGAACCCTCTACGGACGTAGAGGGTCCTTGCCGGACGCAGGAGGCCGCGCCATGTCCGTACGCCAGCGCCACGCCGTCGTCGCGGGAGCCGGGATCGGCGGTCTCACCGCCGCGCTGGCCCTGAGCCGCCAGGGATGGAAGGTCACCGTGTGCGAACGGGCCGAGGGGCCCGCCGCCGTCGGCGCCGGCATCGTCCTCGCGCCCAATGCCCTGCGCGCCTTCGAGGCCATCGGCTTCGACCCCGCCCCCGGCACGGGCAGCGCCCCCGCCATGGCGATGAGCCTGCGCCGCCCCGGCGGCGGCCGCCTCAGCCGGGCCGACCCCGCCGCCCTGGCCGCCCGCTTCGGCCGGACCCCGCTCGCCCTGCACCGGTCGGCGCTGACCACCGCGCTGGCCGCCGCGCTCCCCGAGGGCGCCCTGCGGTACGGGGCCGCCGTCACCGCGGTGGACGAGGGCGACGGACGCGCGGTGGTCCGTACCGCCTCCGGGGACCTCACCGCCGACGCGGTCATCGCCGCCGACGGCATCCACAGCCCGCTCCGCCGCCGGCACTTCCCCCACCACCCCGGCCTGCGCTACAGCGGCGAGACCGCCTGGCGCACCGTGCTGCCCGCCGGGGCGGCGCCCGCGGGCATCGCGGCCGCCGAGACCTGGGGGCGCGGCGAGCGCTTCGGGACGGTCCCGCTCGCCGACGGCGGGCTGTACGCCTACGCCACGGCCGTCGTCCCCGAGGGGTACCGGCCCGCCGACGTCCGCACCGAACTCCTGCGCCGCTTCGGCACCTGGCACCACCCGGTCCCCGCCCTCCTGGAGCGGATCGACCCCGGGCAGGTGCTCCAGCACGACCTGTACGACCTCGCCGCCCGGCTCCCCCGGCTGCACCACGGCCGCATCGCCTGGATCGGCGACGCCGCGCACGCCATGACCCCCAACCTCGGGCAGGGCGGCTGCCAGGCCGTCGAGGACGCCGTCGTGCTGGCCCACCTCCTCGCCGGGCCCGACGTACCGGCCGCCCTGGCCGCCTACACCCGGGCCCGGCTCGCCCGGACGGACGCCATCCGGGTCCGTGCCCGCCGGGCCGGCCGGGTCGCCGCCCTGCGGCACCCACTGGCCGTCGCGGCCCGCGACCTCGCCTTCCGCGCCGTCCCCGCCGGGGCCTCACTGCGCGCCCTGGACGACCTGTTCAACGGCTTCACCCTGCCCGGGCCGAACGGGGCGGGGGGGGAATGTCCGCCGTGCCCAGGGGCGTTGAGGCTCGTTGTCGAGTTTGTCGACGTGCAATCGAAGGCAGGGAGAACGACGTGACGAGCGACATCGACTGGGACCACCCCACCGACCCCAGGCCGGGCAGCTGGCAGCTCGACCACCTCCGCCAGTACGTCGGAACGAACGGGGCCGAGGGGCACGAGTGGCGCGGCACCCGGACCCTCCTGCTCACCACCGTGGGCCGGGTCTCCGGCAACCCCGTGCGGACCCCGCTCATCTACGGCGAGGCCGACGGCCGCTACCTCCTGGTCGCCTCGAAGGGCGGCGCCCCCGAACACCCGCTGTGGTACCGGAACCTGACCGCCCACCCCGAGGTGCGCATCCAGGTCGGCCCCGACGTCATGCAGGGCACGGCGCGCACCGCGACCGCCGAGGAACAGCGCGCCTACTGGCCGGTGATGGTCAAGGAGTGGCCCGCGTACGACGAGTACCAGGCGCAGACGGACCGGGTGATCCCGATCGTGGTGATCGAGCCACACCGGGTCGACTGACGTCCGGCCGAGGTCCGGCGGCGGCTCCGGCAGGGTCCGGGCGGCCGGACCCGGCCGTGGTCAGCGGTCCAGCAGCGCCATCGCCGCGTTGTGTCCCGGGATCCCGCTGACCCCGCCGCCGCGGACCGCCCCCGCCCCGCACAGCAGGACGTTGGGGTGACCGGTCTCGACGCCCCACCGGCCCGCCTCCCCGTACGGCCAGGACAGGTCGCGGTGGAAGATGTGCCCGCCGGGCAGGCGCAGTTCCTGCTCCAGGTCCAGCGGGGTCTTCGCCTCGATGCAGGGCCGGCCGTCGGCGTCGAAGGCCAGGCAGTCGGTGATCGGCTCGGCGAGGTGGGCGTCGAGCTGGGCCAGGGTGGCGGTCAGCAGGACCTCGCGGGCCTGCCGGTTGTCCTTCTCGAACAGCCGCGCCGGGGTGTGCAGTCCGAAGAGGGTCAGCGTCTGGCAGCCCTGCTCCGTCAGTTCCGGTCCGAGGATCGTGGGGTCGGTCAGCGAGTGGCAGTAGATCTCCGAGGGCGGTACGGACGGCAGTTCCCCGGCGGCGGCCTCGGCGCGGGCGCGCTGCAGCTGCTCGTAGCCCTCGGCGATGTGGAAGGTGCCGGAGAACGCCTCGCGGGGGTCCACGGAGGCGTCGCGCAGCCTGGGCAGCCGACGCAGCAGCATGTTGACCTTGAACTGGGCGCCCTCGGGGGCCCGCAGCACCGGGTCCGGGTCCTCCCCGAGGAGTTCGGCCAGCGCCTTCGGGGAGGCGTTGACCAGGACCGTGCGCCCGACGACGCCGCCCTCGCCGTTCGCCGTCCGGAAGGTGACCTCGGCCGGGGAGGTCCCGTCGGTGTGGATGCGCAGCACCTCGTGCCCGGTGGCGATCTCCGCGCCGCCCGCGCGGGCGGCGTCGGCCAGGGCGTCCGTCAGCGCGCCCATGCCGCCGACGGGCACGTCCCAGTCGCCGGTGCCGCCGCCGATGACGTGGTAGAGGAAGCAGCGGTTCTGGGCGAGGGAGAGGTCGTGGGCGTCGGCGAAGGTGCCGATCAGGGCGTCGGTGAGGACCACGCCCCGGACCAGGTCGTCGGCGAAGCGCTCCTCCACCGCCCGGCCGAGGGGCTCCTCGAACAGCATCCGCCAGGCCTGTTCGTCGTCGATCCGGGCCCTCAGTTCCGCCCGGGTGGGCAGCGGTTCGGTGAGGGTGGGGAAGACCCGTGCGGCGAGCCGGCCGGTGGTGGCGTAGAAGGCGCGCCAGGCCTCGTACTCCCGGTCGGAGCCGGTGAGCCGCGCGAAGGATTCCCTCGTACGGTCCTCCCCGCCGCCGACGAGGAGTCCGCCGGGGCGGCCGCCGCGTTCGAAGGGCGTGTACGAGGACACCGTGCGCCGGCGCACCCGGAACCGCAGCCCCAGATCCCGGACGATCTTCCCGGGGAGCAGGGACACGAGGTAGGAGTAGCGCGAGAGCCTGGCGTCGACCCCGGCGAAGGGCCGGGTGGAGACGGCGGCGCCGCCGGTGTGCCCGAGCCGTTCCAGGACCAGGACGCTGCGGCCCGCGCGGGCCAGGTAGGCGGCGGCGACGAGGCCGTTGTGGCCGCCTCCGACGATCACCGCGTCGTACACGTCGTGCGCGAAACCCGTGGAGCCTGCGTTGACGGTCATGGCTCTTGGTAACACACCTGGCCCAGCCGCTCCAGACAGTGGGCTTCGTCGGCGTGGGCCAGGACGGTGTCCGGGTGCTCGTCGCCGAGGGAACGCTCGCGGATCCCGGACAGCTCCCGGTAGACGGGCAGTGCCAGGTCCCAGCGGCCGAGCCGGCCCAGTGCGACGGCCAGTTCGCGGCGGCTGACCAGGGTGTCCGGGTGCTCCGCGCCCAGCGCCTTGGCACGGGCCGCACCCACCTCGCGGGCTTCGGCCGCCGCCTCCTCCCAGCGGCCGAGGCGGCCCAGGTTGACGCCGAGGACGTGCCGCGCCCGCAGGGTCTCCGGGTCGGCCGCGCCGTAGGCCCGGGTGCGGTCGCGGACCAGGGCCCGGAAGAGGTCGAGGGCCTCGGCGGCGCGGCCGGTGCGGCCGAGCGCGATGCCGGTCTCGTAACGGGCGGCGAGGGCGTCGGGGTGGTCCCGGCCGAGGACGCGCTCGCGGGCGGCGGCGACCTGGCGGAACACGCTCAGTGCCTCGTTCCAGCGGCCGAGCCGGCCCAGGGCGTAGCCGACCTCGTACCGGGTCAGGAGGGTGTCGACGTGCTCGGGGCCGAGCACGTCGGTGCGGTCGGCCGCGACCGCGGCGGCGGCCTCGTGGGCCTCGGCGTGCCGGCCGAGGGCGCCGAGGGCGCAGGCCAGGTTGTGGCGGCAGCGCAGGGTGTCGGGGTGGCGCGGGCCCGTGGTCCGGATCCGGGCGGCGAGCACCGCGCGGTACCTCTCGTAGGCCTCGCCGTGGCGGCCGAGGCGGCCGAGCTCGTACGCCTCCTCCTGACGGGCGGCCAGCGTGTCGGCGTGGTCGGGGCCGAGCACCCGTGCCCGGCCCTCGGCCACGGCGGCGTACACGGCAAGGGCCTCCTCGGGCCGGCCGGCCCGGCTGAGGGCGAAGGCGCGGATGTGCCCGGCGTCGAGGGAGTCGGGCCGGCCCGGGTCGGTCGGGGCGTGGGCGGCGACGGCACCCTGCGCGTGGGCGGCGGTGAGCCGGGGGTCTTCGGCCGGGGCGGGCCGCAGGATCCGGTGCTCGGCGGAGGCCCCGGCGGTCATGGGGTACCCGTCGGCGGCGGCGAGCGGGTCCGGCCCGGGCGCGGCGGCACCGGGGCCGGCCGGCGCGGACGGATGGGCGGCTCGTCCCGGGGCGGCCCCGGCGGCTGCGCCCGAGCCGCGCTCCGGGGCCGCGGCCGGGCCGGCGGCGTGGCCGGCTCCGGGGGGTGTCGCTCCCCCGGTCCCGGCTCCCGCGGGACGGCCGGGGGCTGCCGGGTGGCCGGGCAGGGGCAGGGAGGCCGTGCCGGACGCGGGCGCGGTCGCCGTACCGGGAACGGGGCCGGTCGCCCGGTGCCCGCCCTCGGGGCCGAAGTGGCCGGCACCGGACGCGGGGTAGCCGTCGGACAAGGACCCGCCACCGGGTACGAGGTGGCCCTCGGCCGCCGGGGGCGCACCCGGAACGGCGTAGCCGCCGGACCCGGCGGTGCCGCCGCCCGGCAGCGGCAGGTGCCCGCCGGGCGCGGAAAGCCCGGCCGGCAGCAGATGGCCGGTTCCGGGCAGCACGTGGCCGGTTCCGGGCAGCACGTGGCCGGACCCGGGCAGCGAGTGGCCGGGCCCGGGCAGCACGTGGCCTCCGGACGGCACGTGACCGGACCCGGGCAGCACGTGGCCACCGGACGACAGCGGATCGCCGGCCCCGGGCAGCACCTGCCCACCGGACGACAGCGGATCGCCGGCCCCGGGCAGCGTCTGCCCGCCGGACGGCAGCGGGCGGCGGGCCGCCGTCCAGGAGCCGGTGAGGACCGCCCACTCCCCGCTGGCCGGCCGGGCGTCGATGCCGGCCTTGCGCCCCGCGGTCATCCCCGCCGCCCACGCGGGCAGCGGAGCCTGCACGCGGGCCGCGCCGCCGGGGCCGACGCGGGCGTCGACCAGCCGCCGGTGCAGGTGGCGGGCGTCTCCGGGCCGGTCCTCGGGGCGCTTGGCCAGCAGGTCCAGCACGATCCGCTCGAAGTACTCGGGGAGCTCGGGCCGGTGGTCGCGGGGCGGCACGGGCGCGGTGTCGCGGTGGCCGACCAGCACGGACCAGGAGTCGCCCAGGTCGAAGGGCGGGGCCCCGGTGGCGATCTCGTAGAGGACGCAGCCCAGGGAGTAGAGGTCGCTGCGGTGGTCGACCTCGCCGCCCGCGATCTGTTCGGGCGACATGTAGTGCGGGGTACCCATGGCCATGCCGCCGCCGGTCAGCTTCGCGGTGAAGCCGATGTCGGCGGCCAGGCGGGCGATGCCGAAGTCGCAGATCTTCACCGTGCCGTCGGTCAGCCGCATGATGTTGGCCGGCTTCAGGTCGCGGTGGACGACGCCCTGGTCGTGGGTGTAGCCGAGGGCGGCGGCCATCTGCTCGGCGATGTCGAGGACCACGTCGACGGGGAGCGGGCGCGCCTCGTTCTCCTCCATCAGCTGGCTCAGGTTGCGGCCGTCGAGGAGTTCCATGACCAGGTAGAGGGGGCCGCCCGCCGCACTGTCGTCGCCGAAGTCGTGCACGACGGTGACGCCCCGGTGCTGGAGGGAGGCGGCGACGCGCGCCTCGCGCCGGAAGCGTTCGCGCAGCACCTGGGTGAAGTGGGCGTCCTGTTCGGCGCCGACCGGCTTGAGGCACTTCACGGCGACCTGCCGGCCCAGCGACTCGTCACGGGCGCGCCACACCTCGCCCATGCCGCCGCGCCCGATCAGATCGAGTGACCGGTACCGGCCCTGGATCAGTCTGGACTCCGCCATGTCTTGAAGCCGCCCCCGTCATCGTGCCCGTCGTCGTATCGCGCCCTCCCCGGCCGGTCCAGTATGGCCGCTGACTTACGCAGTGTGTACGCGGAGGGGCGGCTCCCGGGGCCCAGTCGGCGCATCGCTCTCAAGATGTGACCTGGAGGCAGCTGCCAGCGTAGACCTGCGGGAATGGTGCGCAGCACGCGACCCGTGAGGCGCAGGCGCCGGGTGACCGTGAGTGAGGGTGGTGCGGGGCGGCCGTACAGCTGGTGCGCCCAGCCGGGGAGGGAGGCGTAGGCGAGTCCGGCGAGCGGTCGCCACAGCAGGTTTCGGCCAGGTACCAGCAGCGGCGAGACCGGCGGCGAGCGCAGGAAGTCGTCCACCGCCCGGGCGTCGGTGCCGGCGGCGAGCCTGGGGCGGATCCCCTCGAAGTACGCGGCCAGCTGCGCGGTGTCGGCGGGTACGGCGGCCGGATCGAGGCCGACGAGACGGGCGTTGACGCGGTTTTCGTCCACGTAACGGTCGGCCTGGGCGGGAGTGAGGGGAACGCCGGACCGGCGCAGTACGTGCAGGAAGCTGTCGATCTGGGCGCAGTGCACCCACAGGAGGAGTTCGGGGTCGTCGACGGGGAACCGCTCGCCCGTGTCCGGGTCGGTGGCGGACAGCCGGCGGTGGACGGCGCGCACATGGGCTCCGGCCCGCTCGGCGGCCTCCGTGGTGCCGTAGGTGAGGGTGCCGACGAAGTCGGCGGTGCGCAGCAGCCGGCCCCAGGCGTCCTCGGCGAAGGCGGAGTTCTCCATCACCCCGCGGACGGCGCGCGGGTGGAGGGCCTGGAGGTAGAGGGCGCGGACCCCGGCGATCCACATGACCGGGTCTCCGTGGCACTGCCAGGTGACGGACCCGGGTCCGTACAGTCCCGGGTCGGCGTCCTCGTACGGGGTTCCGCTCATCGCCCGCCTCCCGCGGTGAGCCTACCCAGGCGGGCGCGGGTCCGACCGTCCCCGGCGCGGCGCGGCGCGAAACCGCCGTACGGCGGGGCGGCGGCACGGAGCCGTCGGCGGCGGGCGGGTGTCAGCGGTCCGTCAGGACCGGGCCGCCCGGCGTCAAGGTCCCGTCAGGGGCCGTCGGCGGGCGGCCGTACCCGGGGATAGCTTCGGTGGCGCGCCCCGGACCGCCTCCCCGCAGCCCGGGGCACCCTGCCCGTCCGTCATCCGTGGTTCCCCGGGAGGACCCATGTGCCTGTTCACGTACGAAGACGACCCCGAGCCCGAGGAACGCGTCCCGGCCGGACCCCTGTACGTCCCGGTCCGGCCGGGTACCGGGGAGGTGGTGGTGCGTCTCTTCCGCACTCCGCTGGGTGTGCGTACCGCCGTCGGCTTCACCCGCGCGGAGCGGCTCGTCGCCGTGCTCGGCGCGGGGCAGCCGTGGATCCGGCTCTCGGAGCCGGCGCTGCGCGCGCTGGCCGAGCCGCTGGGGGTGGCGTCGCTGACCGTCGACCCCTCCCTGACGGCGCCGGCGGCCGCCCCGGTGGGAGCCGCGGGCACAGTACCGGCGGTGGCCGCGGCAGCCGCCGCGGCCGCGGGCCCGGGGATGCGCGGGGCCGGGGCCGGGGCCCCCGGGACGTCCGCCCGGGCCGTCTGAAGGGGCGGGGACCGTCATGACCGTCGACGTACTCTCCGAGGTCGCGGCGGACGCCGACGACCTCTGTGTGTGGCCCGCCTCCACGGCCCGGCTCCCGCACGGCGGCCTGGCCGTGGGCGGGGTGTCGCTGGCCGAGGTCGCCCAGCGGTTCGACACCCCCGTCTACGTGCTGGACGAGGGCGAGGTGCGCGGCCGCTGCCGCACCTACCGGGACGCCTTCCCCGACGGCGAAGTGCTCTACGCCGCCAAGGCGTTCCTCTCCCGCGCGATGGCGCGGTGGGTGCGGGAGGAGGGGCTGGGCCTGGACGTGTGCTCCGCCGGGGAGCTGGAACTGGCCGTCACCTCGGGGTTCCCGCCCGAGCGCATCGTGCTGCACGGCAACGCCAAGTCGCCCCGGGACATCGCCGCCGCGCTGCGGCTCGGGGTGGGCAGGATCGTCATCGACAGCTCGTCCGAGATCGCCCGGATCGCGGCGGCCGTGGCCCCCAGGGGGCGCCAGCGGGTGCTGGTGCGGGTGGTGCCGGACGTGGCGGCGGGCGGCCACGAGAAGATCCGTACCGGTACGGAGGGCCAGAAGTTCGGACTGTCCGCCACCGACGGGAGCGCCCAGACGGCCGTCGTCCGGATCCTGGACCAGCCCCGGCTCGAACTCGCCGGGCTGCACTGCCACATCGGCTCCCAGATCACCACGGCCGGCGCCTACCTCACGGCGCTGGACCGCATGGTGGAGCTGACGGCCGCCGTCCGCGATGCGCACGGGGTCGTGCTGCCCGAGCTGGACCTGGGCGGCGGGCACGGCATCGCCTACCGGCCCGGTGAGCCGGCGCTGGACCTCACCGCCCTGGCGCGGGAGCTGCGCACCGCCCTGGCGGACCGCTGCGCGGCCGCCGGCCTGCCGGTGCCCCGGCTGACCGTGGAGCCGGGGCGGGCGATCACCGGACCGGCGGGGGTGGCCCTGTACCGGGTGCTCGCCGTCAAGCGCTCCGGCGGGAAGCTGTTCGTGGCCGTGGACGGCGGAATGAGCGACAACCCGAGGCCCGCCCTGTACGGGGTGCGCTACGCACCCCGGCTGGTGGGCCGGCACTCCACGGCGGGCTCCGCCACGGCCACGGTCGTCGGCCGGCACTGCGAGGCCGGCGATGTCCTGGCCGCCGACGCCGAACTGCCGCGGGACGTCCACCCGGGCGACCTGCTGGCCGTACCCGTGGCCGGCGCCTACCAGTTGTCCATGGCCTCCGGCTACAACATGGTCGGCCGGCCGCCCGTGGTCGCGGTCCACGAGGGCGCGGCACGGGTGCTGGTGAGGCGGGAGACCCTGGAGGACTTCCGCAGCCGGGACCTCGGCGCCTGAGGCGGCCGCCCCGCCCGGACACCGGCCCCGCGGGCCCTCACCGGGGACGCCCGCGGGGCCGTTCCGCACTCCCGGGACCGACGGACACTCCCGGACGCACGTGAGCCGCCCGGTCCCGGTATCCCCACACCGGGAGCCGGACGGCTCCTGTGACGCGCGACGGGTGTCGGCACTCGGTCGCCTCGATCCGGGCCCCCCACGGGCCGGATACCGCGTCCTCGCACGGGGGCGATGCCCCGCCGTCGGCCGTACGCCGCGGAACTGCCATCCCGCTCCGTCGCCCCTCCAGTCTGGTGCCTTCCTGGACGTCCCCCTGACACCCTTGACACGTTCCTTCCGTATGTTCACCGATCCTTGACACGCCCTTGATCTCCCCATCCGGATCGGCATCGAACGGAGCCGTGGAGGGGGCCGGGCGTGCCTGAGGGCGGAAAGAGTCCGCCCGCTTCTCGCGGATCCCGATTGTGCGGTGCGCGGCACGGGGACCGCTCCTCCGCATCCTGGTAAAGGACTCTTCCCGCCCTTCCATGGAACCACCACCACTTTGAGCCTGCCAGGGCTGCCCGCGACGAGTGGTCCGGGATCACCGGCTCCCGTCCCCGCGGTCCGCGCGTCCGGGGAGTTGATGCCCTGTCAGAGGATGCTCCGACCGCAGCAGTCGGGTGTGCGAGGCTGGGGAAATGACGTTCGAATTCGAAGCGGAATGGGCTCGGGCGAAGGGGGAGGCGGCCATGCGCCTCGCCTCGGCCGGACCACTGCCCGCACCCACACCCCAGCCGGGCCCCTCCGCGTCCCCGCACGCCGCGGCCCCCGACCTCGGCCTCGTCGACGACCCCGTGCACCGCAGGGCGTCCGGCATCCGCACGGCGAACGCCGAGGCCCGCGGCAAGTCCCCCCTCGACGACGCCGAGGCCGTGGGCCGCGTGCACGCCGGCTGGGCGGCCGGGCCGGCGAGCAACGACTGCGTGGGCGCGTGGCAGCGCAGGCTCCGGGAGCTCGCGGACCTGGTCGACGGCGCGGCCGACGCCCTGACCAAGGGCGCGAACGCCATCACCGCCGAGGACCAGGCGACAGGCGCCGCGCTGCGCGCGGCCGGCGGCGTGCTGGAGGACGTCTGATGGTCTCCGTGTCCGAGCTGAAGCAGGCCGACCCGGGCAAGTGGCGCGCCGCGGCCGACGACGCGGTGAACGTGGCCAAGCAGTGCGACGGCCTGGCCACCTACGCCCGCGAGGACGTCGCCCGCACGGTGAACCGCTGCTGGGTCGGCGAATCCGGCCGCGCCGCCACGGAACGCTTCGTGAAGCACGCCGACGACTACGAGACCTCCGCACTGGCCCTGCGCGCGATGGCCAAGGTCTACGACGACCTGGCGGAGGCGATCACGGCGGCCCAGCGGGACCTGAACAGCGCCCTGGACTACGCCCGCACCCGCGACCTGAAGGTCGACGACAGCGGCCGGGTCCAGCTCTCCCACCCGGTCATGGTGCCGCCGGGCAGCACCGAACACCTCGAACCGGCCAACCACGCGCAGGGGATCATCGTCGAGGCCCTCCGCAAGGCGACCCAGGCCGACACGGAGGCGGCACGCGCCCTGCGCACCATCGAGGGCCTCACCGCGATCTCCGACCCGAAGCTGGCCAAGGAGGCCCTGACCCCCGGCTCCCCGCTCGCCGTCGCCCTGGCCCTGTCGGGCGGCATCGACGGCCTGCACCCGGTCAACGTCTCCCCGGCGCAGTTCGCGGCGGTCAACCGGGCCGCGGCCGAGACGGGGATCAGCCGGAAGCTGCTGCTGGCGATCCTGTGGCAGGAACAGCAGTGGTACCAGAACTTCAGCCCCGGCCTGAAGGGTCCACTGCCCGAGTTCGGCCGGTTCTTCGACTGGACGCTGGAGGAGTCGATCAAACCGGACAAGTCCCTGGGCATCACGCACATGAAGTCCGACACCGCACGGCAGGTGATGGAGAACCACAGGAAGGCGTTCACGCTCCCCGACGGGACGTTCCTCGGCAGTCTCGGCGACCCGGAACTCACCAAGTACATCGAGAAGAACCCCGACGAGAACATCCGCATGAGCGCCTACTACCTCGGCGACCTCCAGCGCAACGCCTACGGGGCGAGGACCGACAAGCAGCTCTTCACCCTGTACGCGGCGGACACCCCCGAGGTACGGGAGCTGAACGAGCAGTACGGTGACGAGTCGGGCAGCCGTGGTGGCGACATCAGGACCCGGGGCCGGAACTGGGACAAGGTGGAACCGCACCTGGACGACGCGATGGCCTGGTACGCGCTGACGGACGAGCAGCGGGCCACCGCTGTGCGCCAGCTGGAATCGCAGACCCCGGCCGGACACCACGTCTCCGTCGACCCGATCTACCATGAGGGCGGCGGGCCGCACACAGGAACGGGAACCGGACCCGCGCAGCCCGGCACCCCCGCCCCGAGCCCGGGGCCGGCTCCCCGGCCGCCGAGGAGCAACTGACCCATGCACACACGGAAGCCCGTCCCCCTGCTGCTGGTACTGCTGCTGACGCTGAGCGGCTGCGGTTTCGTCGGCGGTGACCGGGGGCCCGAGCCGCTGACGCCGATGCCGAGCCAGGTGCCGAGCGGTCCTGAGTACGTGTCGGTCGATGACGTGATCACGGCCCTCGGGAAGGGCGGCTTCGACTGCAAGGTGACCCTGCGGAACGAGAACAAGTTCGGCTCGGACGCCACCTGCGAGGTGCAGCACCGTGGGACGACCGTCTACAACGAGATCTCGGTGCTGAGCACCTCCCGGTTCAGCAGGGACGAGGTCGGCGACTCCATCGCCTCGCGGCGCAGCGCCCCGTACCAGCAGACGATCGTCGCCGCCGGCAACTGGTTCGTCAGGGTGTGGCCTGCGGACTACGCCTACGACATGGCCGCCGCACTGCCCGGCGCCGTGGTCCTGGAACCGCTTCCGAAGCAGGGGAAGTAGAAGATCCGTCAGCGGCGGACCCTCGGCATGCCCAGGCCGATCCAGGAGATGATCTCGCGCTGGATCTCGTTGTTGCCGCCGCCGAAGGTGAAGATCACGGCGCTGCGGTAGCCGCGTTCGAGTTCGCCGTGGAGGACCGCGCCCGCCGAGCCGTCCTTCAGGGCGCCCGCCGCGCCGACGACCTCCATCAGCCAGGCGTACGCGTCGCGGCGGGCCTCGGAGCCGTAGACCTTGACGGCGGAGGCGTCCTGGGGGGTGAGGGTGCCGGACTGGACGGCGTTCACCATCTGCCAGTTGAGGAGTTTCATCGCGTCCAGCCGGGTGTGGGTGCGGGCCAGGCGGGCGCGCACCCAGGGCAGGTCGATGACGCGGCGGCCGTCGGCGAGCTTGGTCTCCGCGGCCCAGCGCTGGACGTCGTGGAGGGCGCGGATGGCCATCGTGCCGTGGGCGGCGAGGGTGACGCGCTCGTGGTTGAGCTGGTTGGTGATCAGGCGCCAGCCCTTGTTCTCCTGGCCGACGCGGCGGCTCGCGGGCACGCGGATGTCCTCGTAGTAGCTGGCGGTGGTGTCGTGCGAGGCGAGGGTGTTGATGAGGGTGCAGGAGTAGCCGGGGTCGGAGGTCGGGACCAGGAGCATCGTGATGCCCTTGTGCGCGGGGGCGTCCGGGTCGGTGCGGACGGCGAGCCAGACCCAGTCGGCGGTGTCGCCGTTGGTGGTCCAGATCTTCTGGCCGTTGACCACGTAGGTGCCGGTCTCCTCGTCGCCCTCCCGGACGGCCTTGCAGGTGAGGGCGGCGAGGTCGGTGCCGGCGCCCGGCTCGCTGTAGCCGATGGCGAAGTCGATCTCGCCGGAGAGGATCCTGGGGAGGAAGTACGCCTTCTGCTCGTCGGTGCCGAACTGCATCAGGGTCGGCCCGACCGTGTTGAGCGCCATCAGCGGGAGCGGGACGACGGCCTGCGCGGCCTCGTCGAAGAAGATGAACTGGTCCATGGGCGACATGCCGCGCCCGCCGTACTCCTTCGGCCAGCCGACGCCGAGCCAGCCGTCCGCGCCGAGGCGGCGGATGGTCTCGCGGTAGAAGCGCTTCTGCGCGGCCGGGTCCTCGTAGCGGGCGTAGACGTCCTGCGGGACGAGCTCGGCGAAGTAGGCACGCAGTTCGGCGCGCAACTGCTGCTGCTCGGGCGTGTATTCGAGGTGCACGGCCCCTCCGGGATCCTCGCGGTCCAGCCGGTCGCTGCGAACGGCGGCGGTCAGAGTAGAACCCGTTACAGGAATAGGGAAGGGGGTGGCGGGCGGCCGGACGACGGGACCCCCTGCCGGTCCGGGCCTGCAGGGGGCGCGGTGGGGTCAGTCCGTCGGGCGGCACTGTCCCGTGCGCGGGCCGGTCGTGGTGGTGCCGGTCTGCAGGAGCTCCGGGGCGTTGTCCTCGCAGCGCAGGGGGCCGGTGACCCGGTTGGCGCGGAAGGCCGGCGCCAGGGCCTGCGGGAGCGGGCCGGTCCCGCTGTTGCCGGTGATGCGGACGGCGCCGGTCACGGCGTTGGCCGACACCTCGGTCCCGCCGGTGTTGGCCTCGACGGTGAGCGGGCCCCTCAGGGTGTTGCCTGCGCAGGCCCCGCCCTCGCGGTCGGAGCCGATGACCACCGGGCCGGTGGAGCGCTGCACGGAGACCGGGCCGGTGAGCGCGGAGTGGCAGATCGTCAGGGCCAGAGCGCCGTCGGCGGAGAACGGGCCGGTGAGCGCGGCGTCGGTCACGGCGAGGGCGCCGCCGGGCCGGACGGTGACGGGGCCGCTTTGGCTGCCGCCCGCGCCGATGCAGACGGCCTCTCCGGCGGCGACGGTCAGCGGGCCCTGGTGGGCCGTGGTCAGGCAGGGGCCGCTGAAGCCGACGGTGATCTCGGTGGGCCCGCCCGTCGCGGCCGGGGTGAAGGCCGCGTCCCCGGCGTAGCGGGCGGTGACGGTGTGGCCGGTGGGCTGGAGGGCGCCGGTGCGCAGGGTCGCGCGGCCTCCGTCGAGGACGGCGGTGCCCAGCGGGGTGGTCCCGTCGAAGAAGGTGACCTCGCCGCCCGGGGGGCCCGCGGCCGGGTTCGCCGGGGTGACGGTGGCGGTGAGGGTGACGGGCCGCCCGAACAGCGGGGTCGCGTCGTCCACGGCCACGCTCACCCAGGCCCCGTAGCGGAAGGACACGACGGCCGCGCCGTTGCCCCGGCGCACGCCCCGCGCGAGGGTGACGTTCGTGGCGGACGCCGTCGCCGCCGTGCAGCAGGGGCCCGCCGTTGCCCGCGCCACCGCCGCCGCCGGCCACCAGGACCCGGTCGGCCGCGCCGAAGGCGCCCGTGCGTACGTCGCTGGCCCCGCCGCCGGAGCCGCCGCCTCCGTGGGCACCGCCACCGCCGGAGCCGTGGCCCCGGCCGCCGGGCCGGGCGTACTCGCCGTGCCGGGAGGTGCCGGAGCTGCCGACGCCGCCGACGGTGATCTGGAGGCTCTGGCCCGGGGTGACGGCCAGGGGGGCGCGGGTCTGCTGAAGGCCGTCGGGGGGTAGGCGCGCACGGCGGGGCGCACAGCGCGGCGCCCGGCCGGAGCCGGGCGCCGCAGGGGGATGCCTCAGTTCAGGGCGGCGATCATGGCCTCGGCCGTCACGGCCATCGCCGTCCGCGCGGCGGTGAGGTAGGGGCGGGGGTCGGCCCCGGTCAGATGGGTGCGGATGGCCTCCGTCATGGCCACGTTGAGCGCGGTGCCGATGTTGACCTTGCGGATCCCGCCGGCGACCGCCGCCGCGAGCTCCCCGTCCGGCAGACCGGAGGAGCCGTGCAGCACCAGGGGCACGTCCACCGTCTTGGCCAGCCGCGCCAGCAGGGCGTGGTCGAGGGAGGCGGTCCGGCTGGTCATGGCGTGGCTGCTGCCGATGGCCACGGCCAGGGCGTCCACCCCGGAGTCGGCGACGAACCGCCGCGCCTCGTCCGGGTCGGTCCGGGCGCCCGGCGCGTGCGGGTCCAGGGGCGCGGCGCCGTTCTTGCCGCCGACCTCACCCAGCTCCGCCTCGATCCACAGCCCGTTCGCGTGCGCCCAGTCGGCGGCGGACCGGGTGGCCTCGAGGTTCTCGGCGTAGGGCAGGTGCGCGGCGTCGTACATCACGGAGCCGTACCCGGCGTCCGCGGCCTGCCGCAGCAGGTCGGGGCTCTTGACGTGGTCCAGGTGCAGCCCGACGGGCACCCGGGCGGCCTCGGCGCACGCCGCGGCGGCCCGGGTGATGGGCAGCAGGGCCCCGCCGCGGAACTTCACGGCGTTCTCGCTGAGTTGCAGGATCACGGGCAGGCCGGCCCGCTCCGCCCCCTCGACCACGGCTTCGGCGTGCTCCAGGGTGATGACGTTGAAAGCCGCGACGGCCCGTCCGGCGGCGGCCGCCTCCGTGACGAGGGTCCCTGCGGGGGCGAGGCTCATCGGACCGCCCCCTCACCGCCGGTGAGGATCACCGAACGGGTGAGGTTGCGGGGCGCGTCCGGGTCCAGCTGCCGCGCGGCGGCGACCGCCACGGCCAGGCGGTGCACCCGGACCAGTTCGGCGAGCGGGTCCAGCGTGCCGTCCACCCACTCCGCGCCCGTGCCCAGGACCTGCTCGGCGATTCCTTCCGGGGTGCCGCCCAGCGACCAGGTGACGGAGCCGGGGCCGGTGACGCTGACCGGGCCGTGCCGGTACTCCATCGCCGGGTAGGCCTCGGCCCACGACAGCGAGGCCTCGCGCATCTTCAGGGCGGCCTCGTGGGCCAGGCCCACGCTCCAGCCCCGCCCGAGGAAGGTGAACTGCCCCCGGGCCTCCAGCCCGGGGGGCAGGGGCGCGGCCAGCGCGGCGCGGCCGTCGGCGACCACCTCCGGGGTGTGTGCGCCGACGTGGGCCCGCAGGAGGGTGAGGGCGGTGGTGGCGAAGCGGGTCTGGACGACGGACCGCTCGTCGGCGAAGTCCAGCACGACCAGCTCGTCGGCGAGGGTGGCCACCGGGGTGTCCGGGTCACCGACCACCGCGGTGGCCGGGATCCCGGCCTCCCGCAGCCCGGACAGCAGGTCAAGCACCTCGGTGGTGGTCCCGGAGCGGGTCAGGGCCACCACCCGGTCGTAGCGGCGGTGACGGGGGAACTCCGATGCGGGGAAGGCGTCGGTCTCCCCCTGCCCGGCCTCCTCGCGCAGGGCGGCGGCGGCCTGGGCCATGTAGTACGAGGTCCCGCACCCCACGATCGCGGTACGCTCCCCCCGGCCCGGCAGCACCGCCCGGTGGGCCGGGGCCAGTTCGGCGGCCCGTTCCCAGCTCTCGGGCTGCGTGGCCAACTCGTACGCGACGTGACTCATGCGGGCTCCCTGCGCGTTGGATGCGTCATCCTGGCGGTTCCTGCGTGCTTCCTGCGTGCTGTTACTGCATGGCGCTGCTGCGTGTTCCTGCAAGGTAGCGGCCCGTTTCACGCAACTTCAAGCATCGGCAGGGTGTTCGGCTCGGCTAATGTCGAACGACGGGGCCGGGGAAGGATGCCCCGCACGGTACGGGGGACGACACGGGAGGGGCGCCATGACCCGCACGGAGCGCTGGCAGAGACTGCTGGACCTGCTGGTGGAGCGGGACGGGCTCGAGGTGGAGGCCGCCGCCGAGGCGCTCGGCGTGTCCGCGGCCACCATCCGCCGCGACCTCGACCAGCTCGCCGAGCAGCAGCTGCTGGTGCGCACCCGCGGCGGCGCGGTGCCGCACGGGGTGTCGTACGAACTCCCCCTGCGCTACCGGACCTCACGGCGGGCCGCCGAGAAGCGGCGGATCAGCGAGGCCGTCGCGGCGCTGATCGCACCGGGCGAGGTGGTCGGCCTGACGGGCGGCACCACCACGACGGAGGTGGCCCGCGCCCTGGCGGCCCGCCCCGACCTGGCCGGCGGCTCCCCCGCCCTCACGGTGGTCACCAACGCCCTGAACATCGCGGGCGAACTGGTGATCCGGCCCCAGTTCAAGATCGTGCTGACGGGCGGGGTGGCCCGCCCGCAGTCGTACGAACTCACCGGTCCACTGGCCCAGCAGACGCTCGGTCAGCTCACCGTGGACACGGCGGTGGTCGGCGTCGACGCCTTCGACCCGGCGGACGGCGCGGCCACCCGCCACGAGGACGAGGCGGCCGTCAACAGCCTCCTGTGCGCCCGCGCGCGGCGCGTGGTGGTCGCGGCGGACTCCACGAAGCTGGGCGTCCGCGCCTTCGCCCGCATCTGCCCGACCACCACGGTCCACACCCTGGTCACGGACACGGCCCTGACGGCCCCCCTGGCGGCGGCGTTCGAGGGGGCGGGGGTCGAGCTGATACGGGTGTAGGGGGCCGTCGACCCCGCGAGGCGCCGGGGGAGATACATAAAGGCTTCATATAAATCCGCTATGCTTCAGGCATGAGCCGCCGAGACGCCGCGCACGGCGCTTCCGATGCCATCGGGTCAGCCCTCTACGCTCTGGCCACCAGGGCCGTGAGACGTCTTCCCCGCGACATGAGCCTGACATCCGCCGCCACCTTGGCCACCCTGGACAAGACCGGCCCGCGACGGATCACCGATCTGGCGGTGGCCGAGGGCGTCACCCAGCCCGCGATGACCGTCCTGGTCCGGGTGATGGAGGAATCCGGGCTCGTCGAGCGGAAGGGCGATCCCTCCGACAAGCGGGTGACGCTGGTGTGCCTGACCGAGGCCGGCGCGTCGTACGTCCGGACGCGACGCCAGGCGGGCATCGACGCGTACGCGCGGTTGATCGACGAACTCACCGGTGACGAGGTCGAGGCCTTGGCAGCAGCCCTTCCGGCGCTGCTGCATCTGGCAGAGCTCGAAAGCCACGCCCGCGAGGAGTCGGACCGGTGACCGCGGCCCAGGGTCATGGCCAGCCCATGAGCACCGCCCTGATACGTTCCGAGGCACGTCTGCTGGTCCCCGCCCTGATGTTCATCGCCCTGGTCGTGGCGGCGGTCGCCAGCCTCGGGACACCGCTCATCACCAGCGTGGCGACCACGTTCCACGTCTCCCTCGACAGCGCGCAGTGGACGCTGACCATCGCCCTGCTGAGCGGCGCCGTCGCCACACCCGTCCTCGGCCGGCTCGGAGCCGGTCCGCACCGGCGGGCCACGATCCTCGCCACGCTGGCGATCGTCGTCGTCGGCAGTGCGCTCACCGTGCTGCCACTGCCGTTCGCCTGGCTGCTCGTGGGCAGAGCGGCCCAAGGCGTGGGACTCGGTCTCACGGCGCTGATGATGGGCGTGGCCCGCGACCACCTTCCCGAGGAGCGCAGCGCGGCCACGATCGCCCTGATCTCAGTGGTCTCGATCATCGGAGCCGGCGTCGGCTACCCGCTGGCCGCGCTGCTCGCCGAGTTCGGCGGGCTGCAGGCCGCCTACGGCCTCGGCCTGCTCGTCACCACCACCGCCTTCGTGACCGCGTGGCGCTCCGTGCCCGCAGCTCCCGAAGGCCGCTCCGCTCACGTGAACGTGGCCGGTGCACTCGTCCTGGCGGGTGGACTGCTCCTCGTCCTGTTCCTGGCCGGCGAGAGGAGCCTGTGGAGCCGGCACCTCGCCGTGGCGGTGACCCTTGCCGTCGCCGCCGTACTCCTGCTCTGCGTCTGGACCGTTTCCGAACTGCGGACCAAGACGCCCCTGGTCGACGTCCGGGCGGTACGGCACCCGGCGGTCGCCGGGGCGAACATCGCCATGTTCGTCGGCGGGAGCGGCATGTACCTCCTGCTCACGCTCATCACCCGCTACGCGCAGACGCCGCACAGCGCCGGCTACGGCTTCGGCCTGACCACCTTCGTGGCGGGGCTGGTCCTCATCCCGTTCTCCGTGCTGGGGTTCGTCGCCGGCAAGCTCACGCAGCGGGTCCGCGAACGGATCGACGGCCCGCTGCTCCTGGCCGGCAGCGCCGCCATCGTCGGCGGCGGGTTCGTCCTGTTCGCCACCGCCCGGTCCAACCTGGCCGAACTGCTCGCGGCCATGGGCGTGCTGGGCTTCGGCGTCGGCAGCTTCTCGGCCGCCATGCCCGGCGTCATCCTGGCCGTCACCCCCAAGAGCGAGACGTCGAGCGCCATGAGCTTCAACTACGTCGTCCGCAGCGTCGGGTACTCCCTGGGCAGCGCCCTCGGCGGTCTGGTCCTGGCCACCGGCACCCCCACGGGCCGCCTCTTCCCGAACGACGACGCCTACACGACCGCGGCGCTGGTCGGCGTCGCCGCGATGGCGATCACGACGATGGCCAGCCTCACCCTCGCCCGCAGACGCCCACCCGAGGCCAGTCCGACCACAACCCTGCCGGGCCTGGACCGGTCGAGTCGAACCGGAAGCTGAGGATCGAAGCCGTCCGACTTCGACCGCACCATCACAGACCCTGAGAGGCTTGCTGCCTACGACAAGCTGGCCGGTCCAGCCGTCAAGGCCGCGGGCGGGCGGCTGCTCTCCCGCGGCAGCCGGGTCGTCGCACACGACGCCGGAATAGGCGAGCGCACCATCCTGGTCGAGTTCGACAGCTTCGAACAGGCAGTCGCCGCACATGCGAGTGCCGCTCACCAGGAGGCGCTGGCCGCACTTGCTGACGGCGTCGAGCGCGACTTCCGCATCATCGAGGGCCTCGACTGACGATGTCACTGACCGGAAGGGTCTTGTTATCCCGGATGCGAGATGAGTATCGGGCCATTGTCGATGATCCGGCGGCAGTGACAGCACCATGACCAGTAAGGGCATGAATTCTGAGTGGCTGTCATGGTAGCTGTCTGCGGGATCGGTGCAGCGGATGCGCTCACCGGTAGCAGCACGCTACCGGTGGCAAAAGCGCCGAAGACAACGGTCATCGCGACACGGCGCGTCCAGTTAATGCATTTCATGGCGGGTGCCCTTTCTTCACTGGCTGCTGTTCACTGGCTTGCCAAACAGTCGCTGATCCGAGGCTGATGTCAAAAGACGCGCATCTTCGTATCTTGACGAGGCGGACGCCATGCGGCATCAGGCGGCGACCGCGACCATCCTCGTACGGTGAGGCCGGGCCTCCATTCGCCAGGCCAGGGCTTTGGCCACTGCGGTGGTGCCGGAGTCCGCCGAGGAGGGGCAAGCCGGGCGAGCTCCCTCCCAGCGGCTCGGCCGCCACGGGTCGACCATAGAACGGACCGTGGAGTGGCTCGCGGGCTGCCGCCGGCACTCCCCGTTCACCCGGCCTTGGTGGCGAGATACATCCACCCCTCACAAACGCCGACCGGGGCCCGGGAGGGCGGGACCACACTCGACGGTCTCAGAGAAGGGTTGGGGACGGACTCAGCGACCCTTCGGGGTCGTCGGGGGCCGCCTCGCCAAGCATCCGGGCCGACGGAATTGCCATCCGGGGCCGCAATCCGCGACAGATCGCTACGCGCTCCTCATTTCTCAGCGTCCGCCGCCTGTCTGGGGTCGCTGCCCGCAGGGAAGGCCGACAGGATCGTCATCCGGGCTGGCGGGCGCATCAAATCGCTACGCGCTCCTCTGACTTCAGCGTCCGGCGACCGCCTGGGGCCGCTGCCCGCACCAAAAGCCGACGGAATTGGCATCCGAAGCCGCCAAGCGCCCCAGATCGCTACGCGCTCCTCTCTTCTCGGCGTCCGGCAGCCGCCATGGGCTGATACCTGCACCAAATGACGAACAGAGCAGCATCCGGGGCTCGCGGGCGCGTCAGATCGCTACGCGCTCCTCGAATTCCGGCGTCCGACGGCCGTCTGGGGCTGGTGACGGCACCAAAAGCCGATCCGCAGAGCATCCCGGCCCAAGACGGCCATCAGCCGCCGAGAAATGAGGAGCGCGTAGCGATCTGACGCGCCTGGGGTCGCCTGATGGCCTTCTCGTCGGCATTTCGTGCAGGCAGCAACCCCGGACGGCCGCCGGACGCCGAAAAGAGGGGAGCGCGTAGCGATTTGTCGCGCCCACCGGCCCCGGATGCCAATTCCGTCGGCTTTTGGTGCGGGCAGCGGCCCCAGACGGGTCGCGGACGCCGGAATTCGAGGAGCGCGTAGCGATTTGATGCGCCCACTGGCCCCGGACGCCGGATCCGTCGTCCTTTTCTGCGGGCAGCGGCCCCAGACGGGCGCCGGACGCTGAGAAATGAGAAGCGCGTAGCGATCTGTCGCGGATTGCCGCCCCGCACGGCAATCCTGGCGGCCCGGATGCTTGGCGAGGCGGCCCCCGGCCCCCCGGCTGGTCGCTGAGGGAGCCGGATGGTCAAGGTACGACCGTGCCGTCCTTTTGGGGGTTTCCCGGCAGTCCTTGTCTTTCCGGGGCGGGCCGCCCTGTCAAGGGTCGCCGCAGGCGATCGCGAAGCGACGCGACCGAAGGGAGCGCCCTTGACAGGGCGGCCCGAACCGGAAGGACAGTGGGACTGACGGGAAAGCCCCAACCCCTCTCTGAGACCGCCGAGCGGGAACCCCGCCCCTCCCCACCCGTCGCCCGGCTGTCGGGTTCCGCGCCGGGGTGGTCGCTGCCGCCACACCGCGCCGCTGCTTCAGGCAGGGCCCCGGTGGTCCCCGCCCCCACGCCGCCCCTCCCCGCCGGACGGTCCCGCCACCACCCCGCCGCGAGGCGGGTGGGCAATCACCGGCCCGCCCCGGCGCCTCGAGGGGGCAGAAGCCCGCCTAACACCCCGGCACCCGTTCCCCCTCCCGCGACAGGGCCGCCAGGACCGGGGCGATCAGGGGGTGGGTTTCCGCTCCCCGGCGGGTGGCGGCGAAGACGCGGCGGGTGGCGGAGGGGCCCGTGACCGGGCGGACGCGGACCTCCTTGAGGTCCATGCCGCGCAGGGCCGAGCGCGGGACCAGGGCCACCCCGGCGCCCGCGCCGACCAGGGCGGTCACCGCGCGGAAGTCGTCGGAGGAGTGCACGAACCGGGGCTGGAAGCCCGCCAGTTCGCAGGCCAGCAGTGTCACGTCGTGGCAGGGGTTGCCCGGGTACTGGCCCACCCATTCCGCGTCGGAGAGGTCCGCCAGGGCGACGGCGGGGAGGTCGGCCAGCGGGTGTCCTGCCGGCAGGACCGCGTCGAAGGGCTCGGCGTACAGCGGGATCACCGACAGGCGGCCGTCGTCGGCGCCCGGCGCGCCCCGGTACTCGACCGCCAGGGCCAGGTCGGCCTCCCCGTCGAGCAGCTGCAGCAGGCTCTGGTCGCCCTCGGCGTCGCGGACGCGGAGCCTGATGCCCGGGTACTCCCGCGCGAGACGGGCTATGGCCGGGGCCAGGACCTCGGCGATGCCGGTCGCGAAGGCCGCGACCGTGACCTCGCCGGCCGCTCCGCCCGCGTAGGCGGCGAGTTCCGCCTCGGCGCGTTCCAGCTGGGCGAGCACCTCGTGGGCGTGGGCGAGGAGGATCTCCCCGGCCGCGGTGAGCCGTACCCCGCGGCCGCTGCGGTGGAGCAGGGTGTGGCCGGTCTCCTGTTCCAGCGCGGCGAGCTGCTGGGAGACGGCGGAGGGGGTGAGGTACAGGGCTGCGGCCGCGGCGGTCACCGTACGGTGGTCCGCCACGGCCCGCAGGATGCGCAGCCGGCGGGGGTCGATCACCCCTCCATGATGTCAGCCCTGAGCAGCGGAAAGCGCCGCGCGGGCGTCCACGAAGGCGGCCACCGCGCGCTCCACGTCGGCCGTCGAGTGGGCCGCGGAGAGCTGGACGCGGATGCGTGCCTGGCCCATCGGCACGACGGGGTAGGAGAAGCCGATGACGTACACGCCGCGCTCCAGGAGCAGCTCCGCCATCCGGGCCGCCTCCGCGGCGTCTCCGATCATGACGGGGGCGATGGCGTGGTCGCCGGGCAGGATCTCGAAGCCGGCCTCGGTCATCTTCGTGCGGAACAGCTTGGTGTTGGCGGCGAGCTGGTCGCGCAGGTCACCGGCGGACTCCAGGAGGTCGAGGACCTTGAGGGAGGCGGCGGCGATGACCGGGGCGAGGGAGTTGGAGAAGAGGTACGGGCGCGAGCGCTGGCGCAGCAGCTCGACGATCTCGGCGCGGGCGGCGACGTAGCCGCCGGAGGCGCCGCCGAGGGCCTTGCCGAGGGTGCCGGTGATGATGTCGATCCGGTCCATGACGCCGTGCAGCTCGGGGGTGCCGCGGCCGCCGGGGCCGACGAAGCCGACGGCGTGGGAGTCGTCGACCATGACCATGGCGTCGTAGCGGTCGGCGAGGTCGCAGATCTCGGTGAGGGGGGCGACGTAGCCGTCCATGGAGAAGACGCCGTCGGTGACGATGAGCTTGCGGCGGGCGCCGCCCTCGGTGGCGGTCTTGAGCTGGGCTTCCAGGTCCGCCATGTCGCGGTTGGCGTAGCGGAAGCGGCGGGCCTTGGAGAGGCGGATGCCGTCGATGATGGAGGCGTGGTTGAGGGCGTCGGAGATGACCGCGTCCTCGGCGCCGAGGAGGGTCTCGAAGACGCCGCCGTTGGCGTCGAAGCAGGAGGAGTAGAGGATCGTGTCCTCCTGGCCGAGGAAGGCCGACAGGCGGGCCTCGAGCTCCTTGTGGACCTCCTGGGTTCCGCAGATGAAGCGGACCGAGGCCATGCCGTAGCCCCAGCGGTCGAGGGCGTCCTTTGCGGCGGCGACGACCTCGGGGTGGTCGGCGAGGCCGAGGTAGTTGTTGGCGCAGAAGTTGAGGACCTCGCCGGGGGCGCCGCCCGCGGTGACGGCGACGGCGGCGTTCTGCGGGGTGCCGATGACGCGCTCGGGCTTGTGCAGGCCGGCGGCGCGGATCTCGGCGAGGGTGGCGCGCAGGTCCTCGCGGACGGACTCGAACATGGTCGGTTCTCCTTGTGCGGTGTGTCGTCCGGCGGACGGGAGGTGGGGCCGGGCCCCGCGGAGGGGGGAGGGTGTGCGGGGCCCGGCCCGAGGGAGATGGTCTTGTGGTTGCCCGGTCTCGGCCGCCGCGACACGCGTACCGGCGGACGGGCCTGCGGGCCGTGCGGCGCCCCCGGCGCGGGGACGCCCGGCCCGGGCCGGGCGGTGCGGACCGCCCGGCGCCGGGGTGGGGCTACTTGGTCCAGTCCAGGATGATCTTGCCGCTGCGGGCGGTGGAGGCCTCGTCGAAGGCGGCCTGGAAGTCGGTGTGCGAGTAGCGGCCGGTGATGACCGGGGTCAGGTCGAGCCCGCCCTCCAGCAGCACGGTCATCGCGTACCAGGTCTCGAACATCTCGCGGCCGTAGATGCCCTTGATGGTGATCATCGAGGTGACGACCTTGGCCCAGTCGACGGGGAACTCCTGCGCGGGCAGGCCCAGCATCGCGATCTTGCCGCCGTGCGTCATGTTGTCGATCATGTCGCGCATCGCCTCGCCGCGGCCGGACATCTCCAGGCCCACGTCGAAGCCCTCGCGCAGGCCCAGGCGGGTCTGCGCCTCGGCGATGGAGGACTCGGCGACGTTGACGGCGAGGGTGGCGCCCGCCTTGCGGGCGATCTCCAGGCGCTCGGGGCTGACGTCGGTGATGACCACGTTGCGCGCGCCGGCGTGCTTGGCGACGGCGGCCGCCATGATGCCGATCGGGCCCGCGCCGGTGATCAGCACGTCCTCGCCGACCAGCGGGAAGGACAGCGCGGTGTGCACGGCGTTGCCGAACGGGTCGAAGATGGCGGCCACGTCGAGGTCGACCGGAGTGCGGTGCACCCAGACGTTCTGCGCGGGCAGGACCACGTACTCGGCGAAGGCCCCGTCGCGTCCGACGCCGAGCCCGATGGTGGAGCGGCACAGGTGGCGGCGGCCGGCCAGGCAGTTGCGGCACTTGCCGCAGACCAGGTGGCCCTCACCGCTGACCAGGGCGCCGACCTCGATGTCGCGGACGTCGGCGCCGAGGGCGGCGACCTCGCCGACGAACTCGTGGCCGAGGACGAGGGGGGTCTTGACCGCGCCCTGCGCCCAGCCGTCCCAGGCGCGGATGTGCAGGTCGGTCCCGCAGATTCCGGTGCGCAGCACCTTGATCAGCACGTCACCGGGGCCGTACTCGGGCTCGGGGACGTCCATGAGCCACAGCCCGGGTTCGGCTTTGTGCTTGACGAGTGCCTTCATGGGGGTGGCTCCAGGCGTGCGGAAGGAGGGGTTGCCGGGCTCGCTGGTGCGCGAGTGGCGTGGTGATGGGCACCAATCTGCCGATCGGTGCGGTGATCAGTCCATCGAGACTTTCTTAAGCGGGTCGACAGCGCAGCTTCACGCCTATGCTCCTCCCTGGAACGGGGCAGGGCCCGGGCCGGGACCGCCGCGGTGGTCCGGGGCCGGGGTGAAAGGGGAGGTGAGGGGCGTGCCGAGTCTGCGCAGCAGGGCGTTGTCGGCCGCACTGGTCGCGACGGGGCGGCGAAGACGGTTCGCCACCGCGGAGGCGGTACGGGCGACGGTGGCGCAGGCGGCCCGCAGGCCCGCCTCGCACCTTCCGCCGCGTTCGCTGGGGCGGGTCGCCGAGGTGTCGCGCACCTTCGTCGGCGCCTGGCCGGTGTACGACGTCTCCCCGCTCGGGCAGGAGCCCGTGGCGCGGGTGCTGTACGTGCACGGCGGGGCGTTCATCAACGAGCTGGTGCGGCCGCACTGGTCGCTGATCCGGACCCTGGTGACGCGGGCCCGCGCCCGGGTGGTGGTGCCGGCGTACGTGCTGGCTCCGCGCGGGACGGCGGACCGGACCGTGCCGGTGGCCGCGGACCTGCTGAGCGGTCTGATCGAGAGCGGCGGCGCGGGTGGGACGGTGCTGCTCGGGGACTCGGCCGGGGCCGGGATGGCGCTGGCGGCGGCGCAGCGGCTGCGGGAGCGGACCGGGGCGCAGCCGTCGCGGATCGTGCTGATCTCGCCGTGGCTGGACGTGAGCATGAGCCATCCGGGCCAGGCGGAGATCGAGCCGGCGGATCCGGTACTGGCGCGGCCGGGGCTGGCGGAGGCGGGGCGGCTGTACGCGGGGACGCTGACGGCGGACGATCCGCGGGTGAGCCCGCTGCACGGGTCGTTCGCGGGGCTGGCGCCGCTGACGGTGTTCACCGGGACCCGGGACGTGCTGAGCACGGACAGCCGGGAGCTGCTGCGCCGGGCGCGGGCGGCGGGTGCGGAGGTGGAGTGGCACGAGGAGCCGGGCATGCCGCACGGGTATCCGCTGCTGCCGGTCCCGGAGGGGCGGGCGGCCCGGGACCGGATCGTGGAGCTGGTGCGGGCGACGGCCGACGAGGAGTGATCCCGGGCCGTGTGCCGTTCCCCGGGGGGTGTCCGCGACGGGGCGCCGTCCGCCCGGAGGGCGCGGGGCGGGCGGTGCATGGCGGACACCCCTATGCGGTGCAGGTCATCAGGGAGCTGACGGGCGCGGCGCGGTAGGCCGTCCAGTAGGCCTCGTCGCGCGCGGCGTCGGCGGGCGGAGTGCGGCTGGGCTGCCAGGCGACGGTGGTGAAGCCGGCGTCGACGGCGGCCTCGGCGAAGTCGGCGTGCGCCCACTCGCGGTACTCGAAGTGGAGCGGGGGGTCGGTCAGGAACTGGGCCTTGAGCAGGGGTGCGTCTCCGTCGGGTACCCGGTCGAGGATGCGCATGCCGTACGGGGACCAGTCGACGCGCGGGTAGGCGCCGGGGTTGCGGACGAGGGAGAGCAGCCTGCCGCCGGGGCGCATGTTGGCGCGGATGCCGCGGAACATGGCGTGCAGGGCGGCCCGGTCGGGGGCGTGGCTGAACGGGTAGACGGCGGTGACCAGGTGGAACCGGCCGAGCTGGGGCATCTCGGCGGCGTCGGCGACGACGTACTCGACGGCGGCCGTGTGGCCGTCCCGGCCGCCGCTCTGGCGCTCGCGGGCCCGGCGGACGCGGTCGGGGCAGTTGTCGACGCCGACGGTCCGGCGGGCGCCGCCGCGGGCGAGGAGTGCGGCGGTTCCGCCGTGTCCGCAGGCGACGTCGAGGGTGTCGAGGTCGCGTACCCCGCCGAGGGCGTCGAGGGCGGTGCGGAGGGTGTAGGCGTCGGCCGCGGTGAAGGCGGCCCGGGGCGCGGGGTGGGTGGAGGTGTCGTCTTGCATGCCGCCATGCCTCCCCGGCGGGGGTGCGGGGGAGGCGGGCGGGGCCGGTGCGTCCCCCGTACGGGGGAGGCGTTCGGGCCAGTGCGCGGGGCGTGCGGGGCCGGGGCGGTGTCCGGTCAGCCGGCCACGAGTTCGCGGGCGCAGGCGCGCAGCCAGGCGTGCGCGGGGTCGGCGTCGTGGCGGGGGTGCCAGGCGAGGCCGAAGGGGAGCGTGGGGAGCTCCAGGGGGACTTCGAAGGTGACCAGTCCGAGCGCTTCGGCCTGGGGGGCGGTCCGGGTGGCGATGAGGCCGAT
The DNA here is from genome assembly GCF_002028425.1 of Streptomyces katrae. GTDB lineage: Bacteria > Actinomycetota > Actinomycetes > Streptomycetales > Streptomycetaceae > Streptomyces > Streptomyces katrae_A. Next base: position 997,171 of record NZ_CP020042.1, read on the forward strand.
CAGGTCGGTCTCGCGCAGGACGAACAGCGAGGCGGGGTAGGAGCCGATGCTGCCCACGACCCTTCGGGACAGGCCGCGTTGGGCGAGGGCGGTGTCCACGGGCCCTTCCAGCCTGCCGCGCCGCGAGACGATCAGGTGCTCCCCGGCGGCGAACCGGCGGGCGGTGAGGGGGCCGCGCAGGAGCGGGTGTCCGGGGCGGACGACGCCGAGCATCCGCTCGTCGAAGAGGTGCTCGACGCGTACTTCGGGTGAACGGCTGTCGATGACGCCGAGTTCCAGGTCCGCGACGCCTTCGCGCAGGGCGGGCACGTCGACGTGGCTCTCCGAGAGGAACCGGAGTCTGACGCCGGGTGCTTCGTCGGCCATCCGCTGGAAGAGGGTGGCGCCGTAGGAGGCGGCGAAGGAGTCGTGGGCCAGGACGGTGAAGCTGCGTTCCAGGGTCCTGAGGTCGACCTCGCCGCCGGTGAGGAAGAGTGCCCGGGCCCGTTCGACGACGGAGCGGACCTCGCCCTGGAGGGAGAGGGCGTGGGGGGTGGGGACCATGGTGCGGCCGGCGCGGACGAGCACGGGGTCGCCGAGGGCCTTGCGGATCCGGCCGAGGGTGCGGCTCATGGCGGGTTCGGAGAGGTGGAGGCGGGCGGCGGCTCCGGAGACGCTGGACTCCTCGAGCAGGACGTCGAGGGCGAGGAGCAGGTTCAGGTCCAGCCCGGCCGGTCTGGATTGCGTCACGCGCATTGATCCCTTGCGGAAGTTGCACTGGAAAGCAGGTCGGTCCAACTCTACGGTGGTTGCGCGGGGTTGATCTCCAGTTGCTCTCCCCGACCACCACCACCGTCCACCGACTCCGAGGAGGAGCCGTGCTCCGCCATGCCCGTACACCGGCCGCGTCCGCACCCGGCGGTACCGCCGGCGCCACCGCCGCCACCACCGCCCCCGCGGCGGCCCCGGGGCTGTCCCGTGCCGCCCTGCTCGTCCTGTGCGCCTGCGTGCTCGTCGCGCAGGGCATGGTCGCCGCGGTCAACCTGCTGATCCCTCAGCTGGCCGCCTCCACGCTGCACCCGGGCCCGGGGCAGCTGCTGTGGGCGGTCGACGCGTACGTGATCGTCTTCGCCGCCCTGCTGATCCCGGCCGGCGCCCTGGGCGACCGCTACGGCCGCAAGGGCGCGCTGCTCGCCGGTCTCGGGCTGTTCGCGGCGGGCGGGGCGCTGAGCGCGCTCGCGCGGGATCCGGCGGTGCTGATCGCCGGGCGCGGGCTGTGCGGGGCGGGGGCCGCCCTGATCATGCCCGCCACGATGTCCGTGCTGATCCACCTGACCCCGCCCGAGCGGCGCCCGCAGGCGCTGGCCACCTGGACGCTCTCCGCCGGCCTCGGGGGCCTGGCGGGCAACGTCGGCGGGGGCCTGGCCGGGGAATTCCTCACCTGGCGGGCGCTGTTCTGGGCGGTCGTGCCGCTGGCCGCGCTGCTCGCCGTCGCGGTGGCCCGTGCGGTGCCGCGCACGCCGTCGCGTCCCGACGCGGCCGTCGACCCGCTGGGGGCGCTGATCCTGGCGGGGGCGCTGTTCGCCGTGGTCTACGGGATCATCGAGGGGCCCTCGTACGGCTGGTCCTCGGCCCAGGTCCTGACCGCCTTCGCGGCCGGTGCGGCGCTGCTGGCCGCGTTCACCGGCTACGCGCTGCGCGCCGCACGCCCGCTGCTGGACCCCCGGATCTTCGCCTCGCGCCGGCTGCGCGCCGGGGCGCTGGGCATCGGTGCGGCGTTCTTCGGGCTGTTCTCGCTGTTCTTCGTCAACGCCCAGTACCTGCAGTACGCGAAGGGGTTCTCGCCCGCCCAGACCGGTTTCGCGATCGTCCCGCTGACGGTCGGCATGGCGCTGGTGCCGCGCTTCGGCGCCCGGCTGCAGCAGCGGACCGGACCCCGGCTGCCGGTGGGCCTCGGGCTCGGGCTGATCGCGGGGGGCCTGCTGCTGGTGTCCACCGTCGACGCCGGGACGCCGTACGCGGTGTACGCCTGCTACCTGCTGGTGCTGTCCGTGGGGACGGGGCTGTGCGCCCCCTCGCTGACGGTGACGGTGGTCTCGTCGCTGCCGCAGCACCAGGCGGGGCTGGGGTCGGGGCTGAACACGGCGGCCCGGGAGATCGGTGCGGCGCTGGGCGTGGCGGTGGTCGGCACCGTGCTGGCCTCGCGGTTCCACGGGAACCCGGCGGTGGACCCCGTGCAGGCGGGTGCCTTCACGGATGCCATGGGGGTGGCGCTGCGCACGGTGGCGGCGGTGCTGCTGGCGGCCTCGGCGGCGGTGGTGTTCGGCTTCCGCGGCTCCGGGGAGCGCCGGAGTGCAGCGGCCGGGGGCGGGGGAGCATGCTGACCCTATGACGGCGAGACCGGGCGGCGGCGGCCCGGCGTCCGACGCCGCGGGCCGGGTGCTCGCGCGGGCGACGGTGGATGCCGTGCGGGCCCTCGGCGGCTACGCGGGCGGGGTCTACCTGCGCTCGGGGACCGGGGGGCTGCTGCGGATGGCCGCGGTGACGGGTCTGCCGGGGCCGTTGTTCCGGCCCTGGTGGCGGATCCAGGTGAACCGCCCGTACCCGGTGGCGGAGGCCTTCCGCAGCGGGCAGGCCGTGCACCTGCCCGACGGGGAGTCGGCGGTGCGCCGGTTCCCGCAGCTGATGGCGGGGCTGCCGTTCCCGTTCGGGTCGCTGTACGAGCCGGTGGGGGCCGGGCCGGAGCGGTTCGGGGTGCTGCTGGTGGTGCGTCCGGCGGCGGCCGCGGTGGACGCCGGGGAGCGGCGGCTGATGCGGGAGGCCGCCACGGGGCTGGGGCGGGAGCTGGCGGGGCTGGCGGCGGCCGGGGATCCGGTGCGCTGGGAGGGGGACCCGGTGTGCGTGCCGTGGCCCGTGCCGGGCGGGGGCTCCGCGGAGGCCGTGGAGCGGCTGGCGCAGGGGGTGCTGTCGGTGGACCGGCAGGGGGTCGTCGGGTTCGCCACCGCCGCCGCCGGGGAGCTGCTCGGGCTGCCCGCGGGGCGGCTGGTGGGGCGGGGGCTGTGGGAGGCGCTGCCGTGGCTGGAGTACCCGGCGTACGAGGACCACTTCCGGGGGGCGTTCCTCTCCGGCGAGCCGGTGTTCTTCGACGCCCGGGGCGGGGCGGACGCGGATCCGCCGGCGCTGTCGGTGGGCCTGTACCCGGGGCCGTCGGGGGTGACGGTGGTCCTGGAGGCGGCCGAGCGGCCCGTGTACGCGCCCGGTGCGGCGGCCCGGCCCGGACCCGGGCCCGGGGCTCCGGCCGCGCGGGCCTCGGCCCTGTACCGGCCGGTGGCCCTGGCGATCGCGCTGACCGAGGCGATGACGGCCCGCCAGGTGTCGGCGGTGGTCACCGAGGAGCTGCTGCCCGCGTTCGGGGGCCGGCAGCTGGCGATCTACCTGCTGGACGAGCGGCACCTGCACCTCGCCTGGGAGACCGGTTTCCCCAAGGGGTTCCTGGACCGGTTCGACGGGGTCTCGCTGGACGTGCGGCTGCCGGGTGTGGAGACGCTGACCTCGGGGCGGCCGCTGTTCTTCGAGTCGATGCAGCACCTGGCGTCGGCCTATCCGGGGATCCCGCTCGACGCGGACGTCGGCGCCCGCGCGTTCCTGCCGCTGATCGCCTCGGGCCGCCCGGTGGGCTCGTGCATCCTCGGGTTCGACGCGCCGCGCGGGTTCAGTCCGGAGGAGCGTACGGTGCTCACCGCGCTGGCCGGGCTGATCGCGCAGGCCCTGGCCCGGGCGCGGCGCTACGAGAACGAGGCGGCGCTGGCCCGGGGGCTCCAGGCGGCGCTGCTGCCGCACCGGCTGCCGGTGACGGGCCGGGTGGCGACGGTGGGCCGGTACCTGCCGGGTACGGCGGGGATGGACGTGGGCGGCGACTGGTACGACGTCATCGAGGCGGCTTCGGGCCGGCTGGCGCTGGTCATCGGGGACGTCCAGGGCCACGGGGTGGCGGCGGCCGCGACGATGGGCCAGCTGCGCAGTGCCGTACGGGCGTTCACGATCAGCGGCAGCACCCCGGAGCAGGTGGTGCGGGGCACCAACCGGCTGCTGATCGACCTGGACCCGGGGCAGTTCGCCAGCTGCTGCTACGTCCTGCTCGACCCGGAGTCGGGGCGCGCCGTGGCCGCCCGGGCGGGGCATCCGCAGCCGCTGCTGCGCCACCCGGACGGCCGGGCCGAGGTGCTGGACCTGGCGGGCGGGGTGGTCCTCGGCGTCGACCCGGGGGCCGGCTACCCGGAAACGGAACTGCTGCTGGAGCCGGGTGCGGTGCTGGCCCTGTACACCGACGGGCTGGTGGAGGTGCCGGGCACGGACATCGACGAGGGCGTGGAGCGGTTGCGGTCCGCCTTGGCCGGGGCCCGTCCGGGGCCGTTGACGGAGACCGCCGACCGGCTGGTCGCGGAGGCGGACGGGGCGGCCGACCGCCCGGACGACATCGCCCTTCTTCTGGCGTCCCTGGTCTGACGCAGAGCAAAGCGGAAGGAAATTCATCCGGATCTCCGTGCGGTTCCCGCACCCCGCGCCGGGCCGGTGTTTACGCGCCCTTAACGCCTGGAACGGCGTGTCGGGCTTGCCCCGCACGATGGAATCCGTACATGGACAGCTCTTGACCTGCGGATGTCGTCGAGCTTCCATAACGGCCCGGGAGCCACACCAACGGAAGTGCCCACCACCGCCTCGGAGGCGATACCGCTCCCGCACCCCCAGCTTCTTCGCAACTGCCGATCGGAAATCCCGCACCGATGACTGAAACGATCAGCGCTCCCCAGGCGCTCGCCCCGGCCACCGGGCCCACCCCCCAGAAGCTCAAGCGCTCCATCGGCGTCGTCGGCGGGACCCTGCTCACGCTCTCGTGCGTGACGCCCGCCTCGACCCTGTTCGTCGTCGTGCCCGATCTCTTCTCCAGCCTCGGCACCTGGACCGCCCTGACCATCGCGATCGGCTCGCTGCTCTGTATCGGCGTGGCGTTCTGCTACTCGGAGCTGGGGACGCTGATCCCCAGCGCGGGCGGCGAGTACGCCATGGTCTCCACCCTCGCGGGGCGGCTCGCGGGCTGGCTGGTGTTCGTGCTGTCGCTGCTCGTGGTGATGATCGTGCCTCCGGTGATCGCCATGGGCACCGCCGACTACCTCGCCCCCGTGGTCCACATCCCGGCCCCGGTGGCCGGTGGCGCGGTGATGCTGCTCGCGACCCTCGCCGGTCTGCTGGACCTGCGGGCCAACGCCTGGATCACCGGCATCTTCCTGGTCCTCGAGGTGGTCGCGGCGGCGCTGGTGGCCGTGCTGGGCTTCGCCCACAGCGAGCGGGGCGCCGGTGCGCTGGTGCACGGCACGGTGGCCGCCGAGGGCGGCGGCACCTCCACGGTGACGGCCATGATGGTGGTCTCCGGGCTGGCGATCGCACTGTTCATCACCCAGGGCTTCTCGACGGCCGTCTACCTTTCGGAGGAGCTGGAGAAGCCGCGCCGCAACGTGCCCCGGACCGTCCTGGCCACGCTCGCCATCTCCACCGCCGTCATCCTGGTCCCGGTCATCGCGATCACCGTGGGCGCCCCGGACCTGGACGCGCTGACCTCCGGTGACCTCGGCGCGATGGTGACCGCCTGGTCGAACTCGGCCGTCGGCACCTTCGTCAGCCTCTGCGTGGCCCTCGCGATCATCAACGCCGGCATCGTCATGGTCATCCAGAACTCCCGGGTGCTGTTCGCCTCGGCCCGCGACAAGGCCTGGCCCGAGCCGGTCAACCGCGCTCTGTCCCGCCTGGGCCGCTTCGGCTCCCCCTGGGTGGCCACCCTGCTGGTCGGTCTGCCGGGCGCGGCGATGTGCTTCGTCAACCTGGACACCCTGTACGGGGTGACGGGCGTGTCGGTGACCGGCATGTACCTGCTGGTCGCGGTGGCGGCGCTGTTCAGCCGGCGCGGGGCGCACCGCGAGGCGGCCGCCTGGCGGATGCCGCTGTGGCCGGCGGTGCCGGTCGCGCTGATCGCCGTCCTCGCGTACATCCTGACCCAGCAGGAGACCCAGTACCTGCTGTGGACCGGCGGCATCACCGCCGTCGCCACCCTGTACTGGGCGCTGTACCTGCGGCCGCGCAAGGACACCCGCTGGCTGGTCAGCATCCCGGAGGACGCCGAGGAGCCGGCCGCGGCGTAGCCTCCCTGGACGCCTTCCGGGAACGGCCGGTGGGCCGCCGCACACCGCGGCGGCCCACCGGCCGTTCCCGTGCTTCAGGGGGCGTCGGCGCCCAGGGTGAGGGCGGTGTTCACCAGGCCGATGTGGCTGAAGGCCTGGGGGAAGTTGCCGAGCTGGCGCCCGCTCGCGGGGTCGTACTCCTCGGCGAGCAGGCCCACGTCGTTGCGGACGGCCAGCAGGCGTTCGAAGAGTTCCCGGGCCTCCTTGGGCCGGCCCGTCAGGTGCAGGGCGTCCGCCAGCCAGAACGAGCAGGCCAGGAAGGCCCCTTCGTCGCCGGGCAGTCCGTCGACGGAGGGGCCTTCGGTGCTGTAGCGGCGGACCAGTCCGCTGCTGCCGAGCTCGGCCCGTACGGCGTCGACGGTGCCGATGACGCGCGGGTCCTCGGGCGGCAGGAAGCCGACGCGCGGGATGAGCAGGGTGGCCGCGTCGAGTTCGCGGGAGCCGTAGTACTGGGTGAAGGTGCCGCGTCCGGGGTCGTAGCCGTGCTCGCAGACGTCGCGGTGGACCTCGTCGCGCATCGCCCGCCAGCGCTCCACGTCGCCGGGCATGTGGGGGGCGGCCTCCAGGGTCCGCACGGCCCGGTCGGCGGCCACCCAGGCCATCACCTTGGAGTGGGTGAAGTGGCGGCGCGGGCCGCGCACCTCCCACAGCCCCTCGTCGGGCCGGCGCCAGTTGCGCTCCAGGAAGTCGAGCAGGGCGAGCTGGATCTTCCAGGCGTGCCGTTCCGAGGCCAGTCCGGTGGAGCGGGCCAGGTACAGGGAGTCGAGGACTTCTCCGTAGACGTCCAGCTGGAGCTGGTCGACGGCGGCGTTGCCCACGCGGACGGGCGCGGAGCCGGCGTATCCGCGCAGCCACGGGAGCTCCGTCTCGGGGATGCGGCGCTCGCCGCCGATCCCGTACATGATCTGGAGGTCGGCCGGGTCGCCGGCGACGGCGCGCAGCAGCCAGCCGCGCCAGGCGCGGGCCTCGTCGCGGAATCCGGTGGTCAGGAGCGCGCCGAGGGTGAGGGTGGCGTCGCGCAGCCAGCAGTAACGGTAGTCCCAGTTGCGGACGCCGCCGAGCTCCTCCGGAAGGGAGGTGGTGGCGGCCGCGGCGATCCCGCCGGTGGGGGCGTACGTCAGGGCCTTGAGGGTGATCAGGGAGCGGGTGACGGCCTCCTCGTAGGGGCCCTGGTAGCGGCACTGGGCGGACCAGTCGCGCCAGTCGGCGAGGCTCTGTGCCAGGGCCTCGTACGGGTCGACGCGGGCGGGGCGGGGCTCGTGCGAGGGGTGCCAGGTCAGCACGAAGGCGACCTTCTCGCCGGGGCCGACGGTGAACTCGGAGCGGGTGCTGTTGGCCTCGCCCCAGGTGCGGACGGGTGGCTCGCTGCGGAACCAGACCGAGTCCGGTCCGGCGACGGCGACCCGGTCGCCCTCGCTGCGCCGGACCCAGGGGACGACGTGGCCGTAGTCGAAGCGCAGGCGCAGGGTGCTGCGGACGGTGACCCGGCCGGAGACGCCCTCGACGATGCGCATGACGTCGGGGGCGGTGTCGCGCTGCGGCATGAAGTCGGTGACCTTGACGGTGCCGTCGTCGGTCTCCCAGAGGGATTCGAGGACCAGCGATCCGTCGGCGTAGGCCCGCCGGGAGCACCGCTCGCCGTCGGCGGCGCCGGCCGGGGCGATCGTCCAGTGGCCGTTCTCCTCGTCGCCGAGGAGGGCGGCGAAGCAGGCGGCGGAGTCGAAGCGGGGCAGGCACAGCCAGTCGATGGACCCGTCGCGGCCGACCAGTGCGCTGGTCATGAGGTCGCCGATGAGTGCGTAGTCTTCGATGGGTTGTGTCATTTCTCCGCTGTTCCCCCGATGGCCCCGGGTCAATCAGCCCACCGGAACACGGGGCGGGGCGGGCCGCCCCCGCGGGAGCGGCGGGGACGGCCGGGTGGTCAGCTCCGCACGAGGAGGGTGACCGCGGCGAGGGCCACGCCGAGGGCGAGGGCCGCCGCGCCGAGCGCCGGGCGGGGGGTGCGCAGCGCCGGGAGCGGCAGGAGGCGGTCCAGGGCGAGGCGGCCGGGGCCGGTGAGGGTGAGGGCGGCCGCGGCGGCCGCGAGGAGCAGCTCGTACTCCATGCCCTTGGGGGCGAAGAAGGCGCCGGCGCCGTGGACGGCGAGGGCGTTGATCATCGTGCCGGTGACGGCGGCCCCGGCGAGCGGGGTGAGCAGGCCGGCGGCGAGGCCGAGGCCGCCCAGGGTCTCGGTCAGGCCGGCGACCGCGGCCATGGCCTCGCCGGCCGGGTAGCCGACGGAGGTGAAGAACCCGCCGGTGCCGCTGATGCCGCCGCCGCCGAACCAGCCGAAGAGCTTCTGGGCGCCGTGGGCGGCGACGGCCAGGCCGAGGACCACGCGCAGGAGCAGCAGTCCGGCGTCCAGGCCGGCGGTGGAGGTGGTGGGCGCGGGGGTGGGGGTGGGGGCGGATACGGCCGGTGCCGTGGCCGGGGCCTTCGTCGCGGTGGCGGAGGCGCTGGTCATGGGGGGGTTCCTTCCGGTCGGGGCGGTCCGAGGTGTGGTTCGCGAGCAGCTTGTTCAAATTCGAACCGCCGACCCGACACTAGCCACTGATTCAAATTCGAACAACTCGTGTACCCTGGCGCCATGGACGGAACGAGATGGCTGGACGAGCGCGAGATGCGGGCCTGGAGGAGCTTCCTGGCCGCTTCCGCCCTGGTGAACCGGCACCTCGACCAGCAGCTCAAGGACGATTCAGGACTCTCCCACCCCCAGTACGAGATCCTCGTGCGGCTCGCCGCGGCACCCGGCGGCGAGCTGCGCATGACGGAACTCGCCAACGGGCTGATCAACTCCAAGAGCGGGCTGACCTACCAGGTCACCCAGATGGAGAAGGCCGGACTCGTCCGGCGCCGCAGCTGCCCCTCCGACGTGCGCGGTGTCTTCGCCGTCCTCACCGACGCCGGCCGGGCCCGGCTGGAGGCGGCGGCGCCCGGCCATGTGACGGCCGTACGGCAGGTCCTCGTCGACGTGCTCACCCCCGCTCAGCTCGACGCGCTCGCCGACGGCCTCGGCGAGGTCGGCCGGCGGCTGCGCGAGCTGGGCGGCTGACCCGCCGTCCGCTCGGCCGTTCCTCCCCTGATCCGGCGCCCGGCCGTGGTTGACTTCGAAACCCCGGCCGCGAACGGGGCCGGGGCGCCGCGCCATCTGGGAGGCAGCTTTGAGGATGCTCATCAACTCCGCGGACACCGTAGTCGCCGACGCGCTGCACGGGATGGCGGCCGCACATCCCGAACTCGACGTGGACGCGGAGCGGCGGGTGGTGCTGCGGCGCGACGCCAAGACCGGCGGCCGGGTGGGCCTGGTCTCCGGCGGCGGCTCCGGGCACGAGCCGCTGCACGGCGGGTTCGTGGGGTACGGGATGCTCTCCGCGGCCTGCCCCGGCGAGGTGTTCACCTCCCCGGTGCCCAACCAGATGCTGCACGCGGCGGGCAGCGTGGACGCCGGACAGGGCGTCCTGTTCATCGTCAAGAACTACACCGGCGACGTCCTCAACTTCCAGATGGCGGCCGAGCTCGCCGAAGAGGACGGCTTGCAGGTGGAGAGCGTCCTCGTCAACGACGACGTCGCCGTCACGGACAGCCTGTACACGGCCGGGCGCCGCGGTACGGGCGCCACCCTGTTCGTGGAGAAGATCGCCGGCGCGGCCGCCGAGGAGGGAGCGCCCCTGGACCGGGTCGCGGCCCTCGCCCGGCAGGTCAACGAGAGCTCGCGCAGCTTCGGCGTCGCCCTCAGCGCCTGCACCACCCCCGCCAAGGGCAGCCCCACGTTCCAGCTCCCCGAGGGCGAGCTGGAACTGGGCATCGGCATCCACGGCGAGCCCGGCCGGGAACGGCGGGCCATGATGAGCGCGCGGGAGATCGCGGACGTGGCCGTGGGCGCCGTACTGGACGGCCTCGCCGAGACCGGCGGCCCCGCCGACGGCCCCGTGCTGGCCCTGGTCAACGGCATGGGCGCGACCCCGCTGCTGGAGCTGTACGGGTTCCACGCGGAGGTGGCCCGGGTCCTGGGGGCCCGCGGTGTCCCCGTGGCCCGCGCCCTGGTCGGCAACTACGTCACCTCCCTCGACATGGCGGGCTGTTCGGTGACGCTCTGCCGGGCCGACGAGGAGCTGCTGCGGCTCTGGGACGCCCCGGTGCAGACTCCGGCGCTGCGCTGGGGGCGCTGAGGAGGCAGGACGGAATATGGCGGCCGGAGCACGACCGACGGACCATGACGGACGAAAGGATTCCGGTGCGTGACGCAGAGTTCTTCCGGGGCTGGCTGGAGGCCGCCGCCGCGGCGGTGGAACGGGAGGCGGACCGGCTGACCGAGCTCGACTCCCCCATCGGCGACGCCGACCACGGCACCAACCTGCTGCGGGGCTTCACGGCCGTCCGCGCCGCGCTGGCCGACGCGGACCCCTCGACGGCGCCCGGCGCACTCCTCCAACTGGCCGGCCGTACGCTGATCTCCACGGTCGGCGGCGCCTCCGGCCCCCTGTACGGCACGCTGCTGCGCCGCACGGGCAAGGAGCTCGGGGAGGACGCGGAGGTCTCCGACGCCGCACTGCAGCGGGCCCTGGAGGCCGGGGTGGCCGCGGTGGCCCAGCTGGGCGGGGCGGCGCCGGGCGACAAGACGATGCTGGACGCCCTGACCCCGGCGGTCACGGCACTGGGCACGTCCTACCGGGCGGCCCGGGACGCGGCGGAGGCCGGCGCCCTGGCGACGGTGCCGATACTGGCCCGCAAGGGCCGGGCGAGCTACCTCGGCGAACGCAGCGTCGGCCACCAGGACCCGGGCGCCACCTCCTCCGCCCTGCTCCTGACCGCGCTGGCGGACACGGCGGAGGGGGCGCGGTGACCCCCGTCGGCATCGTCCTGGTCTCGCACAGCGCCCGGGTCGCGGAGTCGGTGGCGCAACTGGCCCAGGGCCTGGCGGCGGGCGGCGCGGTCGCTCCGGTGGCCCCGGCGGGCGGCAGCCCCGACGGCGGCCTCGGCACGAGCGCGGAACTGGTCCTCGCGGCGGCGGCAGCGGTGGACCAGGGGGCCGGGGTGGCGCTGCTGGCGGACCTGGGCAGCTCGGTCCTGACGGTGAAGGCCCTGCTGGAGGACGGGGAACTCCCCCCGAACTCCCGCCTGGTGGACGCCCCGTTCCTGGAGGGCGCGGTGGCGGCGGTCGTGGCGGCGTCGGCGGGCGCCCCGCTGGAGGCGGTGGTGGCGGCCGCCACGGAGGCGTACGGCTACCGCAAGACGTGACGGGGCGCGGGGGTGTGCGGCCGGAGCCGGCACGGCCGGAGCCCACCCCCCGCCCCGGTCGGCTACCGCCCCCGGAGGCTGTCGAACTCCCGCCGCTCCCGCTTGGTGGGCCGCCCGGCCCCCCGGTCCCGGATGCCCACCACGGCGGCCTCCACCGGCGTCGGCACCGGCGGGCTGTTGTCGACGAAGCACTCGGCCGCCACCGGCGCGCCCACCCGCTTGGTCACGGGCCTGCGCACCACGACCACCCGTTCCCGCCCGGCGTGGAAGAGCCGTACCTCGTCGCCCGCCCGCACCTGCTGCGCCGGCTTGGCCCGTTCTCCGTTGACCTTCACGTGCCCCGCCCGGCAGGCGGTCGCCGCGACGGACCGGGTCTTGGTGAGCCGGACCGACCAGATCCAGGCGTCCACCCGCGCGGTACCCGCCTCCAGCGGACCCGGGCCGGCCGCTGCGGCCGTGCTGCTCTTCGTATCAGCCATGCGCCGAGCCTATCGATCCGTCGGCCCGGAACCGGAACGCATTTTGGCGGATACCACAAGGGTCATCGCATCTGCGATAGAGAACGCGCCAAATGAATTGCACATGCGGCCTCAATGCCCCTACCTTGTCGCGCATGCAGTCCTACACCATCGGACAGGCGGCGCGTCTGCTGGGCGTCAGCCCGGACACCGCGCGGCGCTGGGCCGACGCCGGCCGGGTCGCGACCCATCGCGACGAGGCGGGGCGTCGCCTGATCAACGGCCGTGACCTCGCGGCCTTCTCCGTCGAGGTGGGGCAGGGCGCTCACACCGAGGACGGGGAGCCGTACACCTCGGCGCGCAACGCCTTCCCCGGCATCGTCACGGCCGTCACGCTCGGCGACGTGGCCGCCCAGGTCGAGATCCAGGCAGGTCCCCACCGTCTGGTCTCCCTGCTGACCCGCGAGGCCGTCGAGGAGCTCGGACTGGAGGTCGGCATGCAGGCCACCGCCCGCGTGAAGTCGACCAGCGTGCACATCGACCGCACCTGACCCCGGCGCGGCGCGGCCCGCGGCCGCCCCGCCCCCCTGATCCGCCCGCCCGCGCGATCCACGCGATCCACGCACCATCGTTCGTCCCCACCCGCTCCGCCCGTCACGGCGCGGGTCATACCGCGCGGCCCGGCACCCGGCCGGCCGCCGACCCGACCGAGGAGCCCCCTCCCATGCACGCGATCCTGAGCGGCCGCCGTGCGGCCGCCGCCGCGCTGACCGCCGCCCTGCTCGTCCCGCTGTCCGCCTGCGGCGGCAACGGCGACAACGGCGACAAGAAGGACGACGCGGCCGCCGGCCCGTCCGCCTCGGCCCCCGCCCCCGCCGCGGCCAAGCCCGCGAACCTCACCGTGCTCGCCGCCTCCTCCCTCACCGACGTCTTCAAGACGGCCGGCGAGGCGTACGAGAAGTCCCACCCGGGCACCAAGGTGACCTTCTCCTTCGCCGGCTCGCAGGAGCTCGCCGCGCAGGTCAAGCAGGGTTCCCCGGCCGACGCGCTGGTGACCGCCGACACCAAGACGATGGACGGCCTCAAGGCCGACACCAACGGCGCCACGATCATCGCGAAGAACCGCCTGGTCATCGCGGCCGGCAAGGGCAACCCCTTCAAGATCGACGAGCTCAAGGACCTCGCCGACTCCAAGATCAAGGTCGTCCTCGCGGCGCCCGAGGTCCCGGTCGGCCGCTACAGCAAGCAGATCCTCGACGCCCAGAAGATCGAGGTGAAGCCGGTCTCCCAGGAGCCCAACGTCCGCGCCGTCCTGAGCAAGGTCGAGCTCGGTGAGGCCGATGCCGGCCTCGTCTACAAGACCGACTCCGCCAAGTCCGGCGACAAGGTCGTCAGCGTCGACATCCCGGACGACCAGAACGCCGTCGCCTCCTACCCGGCCGCCACGCTCAAGCAGTCGAAGAACGCCGAGGCCGCGGCCGCGTTCGTGGCCTGGCTGAGCACCCCGGAGGCGCAGAAGATCCTCCAGGACGCCGGCTTCCAGAAGCCGTAGGGCTCCGGAGGGGCTGCCCGGTCCGGGGGGACGGGCAGCCCCTCCGGCATACCCCCCGCCAGCCAGCCGCAGCGGCCCGGCCGCCCCGACCAGGAACTCCATGAGCAGACTCCGCACCCGCACCCGGCCCCCCGTGACGCTGGCGCTCCCCGCGCTGGTCGCCGTCGCGTTCCTGCTGCTGCCGCTGATCGGCATCCTCACCCGCACCCAGTGGAGCGAGCTCGCCGGCCATCTGACCAGCCCCGGGGTGACCGAGGCGCTGCGGCTCTCCCTGCTGGTCTCCGCCTGGGCGCTCAGCCTGTCCCTGCTGCTCGGGGTGCCGCTGGCCTGGCTGCTGGCCCGGGTCGAGTTCAAGGGCAAGGCCTTCGTGCGCTCGCTGGTGCTGCTGCCGATGGTGCTGCCGCCGACCGTCGGCGGTGTCGCGCTACTGCTGGGCTTCGGGCGCCGCGGTCTGCTGGGGCCCTGGCTGGAGAGCACCTTCGGCATCACCCTGCCCTTCCACACCTCCGGCGCCGTCGTCGCCGCCACCTTCGTCGCCATGCCCTTCCTGGTGATCAGCCTGGAGGGGGCGCTCGGCGGGCTCAAGCACAGCTACGAGGAGACCGCCGCCTCCCTCGGCGCCCGGCCGGTCCGGGTGTTCTTCACCGTGACCCTGCCCATGGTGGCCCCCGGCCTGATCGCGGGCGCGGCCCTGACCTGGGCCCGGGCGCTGGGCGAGTTCGGCGCGACCATCACCTTCGCCGGGAACCTGCCCGGCACCACCCAGACCCTGCCCCTCCAGGTCTACCTGCTGCTCCAGGACCGCCCCGAGGCGGCCACCTCGGTGTCGCTGCTGCTGCTCGCCATCGCCATGGCCGTCCTCATCGCCCTGCGCGGCCGCTGGACCGGCACCCCGGCCGCCCGCAAGACGGCCGCGGCCGCCCCGGCCTCCGAGGAGCCCCCGGCCGGACCGCCGGGCGCCCCGCCGAAGGGCACCGGGCCGGCCGCCGCGGACGGCGGGCGCTGGCCCCTGCACGCCGAGGTCACCGGCTTCAACCGGCTGACCCTGGACGCCGGACCGGGCACGACCATCGCCGTGGTCGGCGAGAACGGCGCGGGCAAGACCACCCTGCTGCGCGCCCTCCTCGGCCTGACCCCGCGCGCCCACGCCGAACTCCGGCTCGGCGACACCGATGTCACCGCCCTGCCCCCGCACCGCCGTCAGGTCGCCTGGGTCCCGCAGGACGGGGCGTTGTTCCCGCACCTGAGCGCCCTCGCGAACACCGCGTACGGGCTGCGGGCCCGCCGGGTGCCGCGCGCCGAGGCCCGCCGGGAGGCGCAGGCCTGGCTGGACCGGCTGGGCGTCGGGCACCTCGCCCAGCGCAAGCCCGCCCAGCTGTCCGGCGGGCAGGCGCAGCGGGTGGCCCTGGCCCGGGCGCTGGCCGCCCGCCCCAGGCTGCTGCTGCTCGACGAACCGCTCGCGGCCCTCGACCAGACCACCCGGGCGCACGTGCGGCACACCCTGCGCACGCACCTGGCCGGCTTCGGCGGGGTGTGCCTGATCGTCACGCACGACCCGGTCGAGGCGGTGTCGCTGGCCGACCGGGTGCTCGTGCTGGCCGACGGGCGGACCCTCCAGGACGCCCCGCCCTCGGAGGTCACCCGGCATCCGCGCTCGCCGTGGGTGGCCCGGATGCTGGGCCGCAACGCCTGGCCGGGCACCGCCTCCGCCGACGGGCTCGCGCTGGCGGGCGGCGGGCGGCTGGTGGTGGCCGAGCCGCTGCCGGAGGGGGCCGAGGCCCTGGCGATCATCGCCCCGGAGGCGGTGTCCGTGCACCGGGCCCGCCCCGACGGCAGCCCGCGCAACGTCTGGCCGGGCACGATCCGGGAGGTCACCGCGGTCGGCAGCCGGCTGCGCGTGCTCGTGGGCTCAGAGGAGGCCCCCGACCTGGTGGCGGAGATCACCCCGGAGGCGGCGGCCGAACTGGGCGTGGCCGACGGCGCCGCGGTCTGGACGAGCGTGAAGGCCACCGAGGTCACGCTCGTCCGGCTCTAGGCCGGCCGACGGCCCGCGGCTCAGGGCTGCGGCGGGGCCACCGACAGCCAGTCCCGGCCGGGCGCCGCGAAGGCGTCGGCGCCGAAGAGGGTCCGGCCGGTGCGGGGTGCCGCGACGGTCAGCACGCCCTCGGCGCGTCCGGCGGTGAAGCGGGGTGCTCCGAGGGTGATGACGGCCGCGTTCTTCCCGGTGGTGCGGCGGAACTCGGCGAGGCGCTGCGCCAGCAGGGCGGCCTCCTTGCGGTCCAGGGTGTCCGGCGCGTACGGCAGCACGACGGCCAGCGCGGCCGTCCCCGGCTCCCGGGCGGCGGCGTCCAGGGCCTGGCGCAGGGCCCGCATCCGGGCAAGTCCGGCGCCCCGGTCGAGGGTGCGGCGGCCGGTGTCGAGCGGGACGAAGCGCACCCCGCGGTGGAGGAAGGGCGCCCGCTCGGTGCCGGTCAGCACCAGCTCGGTACCGCCCCCGGCCGCGGCCGGGCCGGCCGCGAACCGCCAGGGCCGGGCCGCGGCCTGCGCGGCGGTGCCCACCACGGGGTCGGGCCGGGCGGCGGCGGGGGCGGCGGGGCCGGTGGGCGGGGTGGTGGCGGTGAGGGTGTCCAGCAGCAGCCGGCCGGGGCGGCTGCCGGGGGCGGCCGAGAGGCGGGTGACGCGCAGGGGCTGTTCGGCGCCGGCCGGGACGGGCAGGCGTACCTCCCGCCAGCCGGTCCAGTCGGCGGCGGGCCCGCGCAGGGTCAGGGGCACCCCGTCGGCCCCGGCCAGCTCCACGGCGGGCCGGGCCCCCGAGCCGTCCCCGCCGACCCACAGGGACAGGGCACGGGTCAACTCCGGTACGGGCAGCGGGCGGGGCGGGGTCGCGGCCGCGCCGGAGCGCGCTTCCAGGGCGAGCCCGGGGCCGGGGTGGCCCTCGGCGGGGGCGGCGGGCCCGGTCCAGCCGGCGGCGTCCTCGAAGCCCGCCAGGGGCGCGGCCACCGAGCCGACGCCGAGGGCCAGTTCGGTGGTGGCGCCGGTGGCCTTGACGGTGGCGGTCAGCTTCCCGGCGGCCTGCGGGACGAGGGCCGTGACGGTGAAGCCGCCCCGGCCGTCCTCGGCGACCCGCCAGCGGGTGCGGTCGTAGCTCAGGGTCAGGTCCCGGGGCTCGACGGGTGCGGCGGCGCCCTGGGCGTCGTAGCCGGTCAGGACGAAGCCGGCGCCCTCCCCCCGCCGCTCGACCCCGATCCGCCCGGGCACGGCCCGGAGCCCGGCGAGCGGCCCGAGCACGTCGAGCCGCAGGACCCCCTCGGGAGTCCCGCCGGCTCCGGCCGCGGTCTGCGCGGGCGGGCCCCCGAGGGGGGCGGAGGCCGCTCCCGGCACGGTTGCCCCGGCGGGGCCCCTGCCGGTCCCGTCCCCGGCCGCCGGTGCCCCGCGCGAGGCGCCCGCGGTGGTCGCGGCGGCCGGCCCCGGCCCGGCCGAGACCCGGACCGTGGCCGGGCCCGGGCGGGCGGCGCGGTACACGCCGTCCGGGCCGATCCGGCCCCGGTCGGTGCTCCAGCGCGGGGTCGCGGTGGCCGGGGCGAGCGTGGTGTCGTACGCGGTGGCGGTCAGGGTGCGCGTCAGGCCGGGGAAGAGCCGGGTGGCACCGCCGGCGGGCTCGACGCGGAACCCGGCGAGCGGGCCGGGGCCGGCCGGGGCGGTCAGGACGAGGCCGTTGGGCACGGGGCGCTGGTGGCCGTCGGACGGGGAGTTCTCCAGGGTGAGGGCGGCCGCCCCGGGGTGGGCGGCGAGGAGGGTGGTGGAGCCGCCCCCGTCGAGGTTGAGGGCCTCGTGGGCACCGATCCGGTGCATCAGCGCGCCCAGCGCGGTGAGCGTGAGGCCGCCGCTGTCGCGCTGGCGGCCGTCGACGGTGACCAGGCTCAGGCGCCGGCCGTCGCGCGAGAGCCCGACGGCGGTCCGCGGGGCGGACGCGTCGTTGGCCTCGCCGTCGTGGTTCAGCGGGGTCCCGGCGGCGACCAGGGTCCCGCGCCCGCCGAGCGCCGTCACCGGGGCCGGGCCCGGCGCGGGCAGCGGCCGGGCGGTGACGGCTACCTCGTCCCCCGGGCGCAGGGCGGCGAGCGCGGCCGCCTGGGCGGCGCCCCGGGCCGTCAGCACGGTGGTGCCGGGGGCGGGCCGCGCCGCGCGGGCGGGGCCGGTGGAGACCACCTTGCCGTCGCGCAGCTCGACGGCCTGCCCGGACCCCAGGGCCGGGAGCCGTGTGCCGCCCCAGTCGGCGGTGTAGACGGCGTAGCCCTGCGCGGGCGGCTTGGCGGCGTTGTACCCGGCCAGGGGGTACGCCCGCCCGCCGGGCAGGGTCACCGTCCCGTCGAGGCCGAGGCGCAGCAGGCGGCCGGTCCCGTCCGGGCCGAAGCCGACGGCCGCGCCTCCGCCCGGCCCGGGCGAGGCGGAGTGCAGGAGCCGTCCGGAGCCGATGCCGGGGCCGAGGGGGGCTCCGGTGGCCCGGATGTCGAAGAAGTCGCCGTTGACGGCGGCGACCACGCGCCGCCCGGGTCCGGGGCGGTAACGGGCGGCGGCTTCGGCGAGGGTGACGGGCCCGGTGGCGCCGCCGGTGCCCAGGTACTCGGCGCGTACGCCGCCGCGCGGATCGAGGTCGGCGACCAGCTCGTCGATCCGCAGCCAGCGGTCGGTCTCCAGCCGGTCGTAGGACTCCAGGCGGATGCCGGGGGCGAGCTGCCGGGTGGTGCGGGCGGTCTCGATGCCGTCGCCGGGGCCGCCGGCCGCGGCGGCGTACGCGGGGACGGGGGCCAGCAGAGCGGTGCTCAGCAGGGCGGGCAGCAGCGGACGGAGGCTCATCACCCCGGCAGGATCGCCATACTGTATGACCGTCAGAACGGGGGCGCACCGCGTGGCCCGGCGGGTTCACCTGTTCGCACCCCCTTATGCCGCCGTGTGGAACGGCGGATCCGGGGCCGGTACAGGTTCCTGGCGCTCGGCTCCGTCCGCCGGCCGACCGCGCCGCGGCACGCCAGGGCCCTCGGGCGTACGCCACCGGCTGACGGCGGCCCTCAGCCCGCGGCGGGCCCCGCGGCGGAGGCGGCGTGCGGGACGGCGAACTCGCACCACACGCACTTCCCGCTCCCCCGGGGCTCCACCCCCCAGCCGTCCGCGAGCCGGTCCACCAGCATCAGGCCCCGCCCCGAGACCGCCCAGTCGTCGGCCTCCCGGCGGCGCGGCAGGGCGCTGCTGGAATCCTCGACCTCGACCCGGATCCGGCCCTCGGCGGTCAGCCGCATGCCGACCTGGCCGCCGCCGTCGGTGTGCACGAGGGCGTTGGTCATCAGCTCGTCGGCGGCCAGCTCGATCTCGTCGGCCCGCTCCCGGGCGCCCCAGGCGGCCGCGGCCGCCCGGATCAGGTGCCGGGCCAGGGCCGGGCCCTCCGTGTCGCCCGGGGTCAGGCGCTGGCGCAGCGGGCCGCCGCCGCGCGGGGCGGGGGTGCCGCGGCGGCGCAGCACGAGCAGGGCCATGTCGTCCCCGCCGCCGGCGTCCCCGACGAGGTCGCAGAGCACGTCGGCGAGTTCCTCGACGTCGGCCGGGCCCGCGCGGGCCGCGTCCATGAACTCCCGCATACCGGTCTCGGGGTCCCCGCCGGGCCGTTCGACCAGGCCGTCGGTGCAGAGCAGCAGGGTGTCCCCGGGGTGCAGCTCCATGCTGGTGACGGGGTAGCCGCAGCCGGTGCCGGGCGGCTCGCGCGGGGGCAGCCCCAGGGGGAGGCCGCCCGCCACCTGGACGCGGTGGCAGCTGCCGTCGCCGCGCCGGACCACCGGGTCGAGGTGCCCGGCCCGGACCAGGCGGAGCATGCCGGTGTTCAGGTCCGCCTCGGCGTAGGTGCAGGTGGCGAAGCGCTCGGTGGCCAGGTCGCGCAGGAAGGCGGAGGCCCGGGCCATGGCCGTCCCCGGGGTGTGGCCCTCCAGGACGTAGGCGCGGAGCACGATGCGCAGCTGGCCCATGACGGCCGCCGCGTCGGTGTCGTGGCCCTCGACGTCGCCGATCACGACGCCGACCCGGCCCTCGCCGAGGGGGATGACGTCGTACCAGTCGCCGCCGATGTCCCGCCCGATCCGGGCCGCCCGGTACCGTACGGCGATCCGGGCGCCCGCCACCTCCGGGATGTGGCGGGGCAGCATGGCCCGCTGGAGCCCCTCGGCGAGGTCGTGCTCCTGTTCGAAGAGGATCGCCCGCTGGAGGCTCTGCGCGATGCCGCTGGCGAGGGCCACCAGCAGGTTGCGTTCCTCGGCGGTGAAGTCCCCGTCACGGGTGTAGAGCAGCCCGAGCGCCCCGATGGGGCGGCCCTGGGCGATGAGGGGCAGGTAGACGCCGCTGCGCACGGACAGCGGCTCGATGTACGGCCACAGGTCCGGGTAGCGCTGCCGGAACTCCTCCCGGGAGGAGAGGTAGACGGGCTGGAGGGTGCGGACGGCCTCGCTCATCGGGAGGCGGGCGTCGATGCGGGTGTACTCGATCTCGGGCACGTAGGCGCCGAGCTGGCCCTCCGCGACGAGGTGGACCCGGCCGCCGTCGACGACGCCGAGCATGACGCTGACGGCGCCGAGGTGGCCGAGGCCCGCGGGGTCCTTGAGGATGTCGGTGACGTCGTTGACGGTGCGTGCGTGCGCGAGGATCGCGGCGGTCCGCTCGACGACGCCGGTCATCCGGCGCCGGCCCTCGTCGCGCTCCCCCGCCGCGCCGGGCTCTCCCGGGTCCTCGGCTGCGTCGCGGACGATCCCGATGATCCTGTACGGCCGGCCGGCCGGGTCGCGCAGGACGTGGCCCTGGATGTGGGTCCAGGCGGTGCCGCCGTCCTGGCGGAGGGTGCGGAAGTAGGCCCCGTAGTGGCTGCGGCCGTCGTGCAGCGCCTGCCGGACGCGGTGGTCCAGGCGGGCCCCGTCGGCCGGGAGGATCCGGGCGCGCAGCCCGTCGGGGGTGCCGTCGAACTGCTCCGGGGGCAGGTCGAGGACCTCGAGGGCGGTGGCGTCCAGGTGCATGCGGCCGCTGTCGAGGTCCCAGTCGAAGGTGCCCATGCGGTTGAGCGCGAGGCTCAGGTCGGGCCCCGCGGGCCAGTCGACCGCCGGGGCCGGTCCCCGCGGGTCCATGCAGCCAGGGTCTCACTCTTCCCCGTCCCCGGCAGCGCGCCCGTCCGGTCCCGGGCAGGGGCGGGCCGGCGATTTGCCGGGGCGGGGGCCCGGGCAGACGATCGGATCGTCCCCCTGTCTGCGAAGGGAAACTCCCATGAGGCGCCTGAGCTGGAAGTACCGGGCCGCGGTCGGGACGGTGCTGGCCTGCGGACTGGCGGCGGGGCTCGCGACGCCGTCCTCGGCCGCTTCGAAGCTGCTGAGCCTGAAGCTGAACGCCCCGGACGTGACGGTCTCGTTCCTCGACACCGAACCCCATGACAAGAGCAATGTGCTCGTCCTGCGCCCGGAGGGCGGCGGGCAGACCCTGCGGGTGATCCTGTCCGGCGAGGTGCCCGGGGTGGGCAAGACCGTCGTCAAGAAGCTGGACGCCGGCATCCGCCCGGACACCCGCTACTGCGCGGCGGTCGAAGTCGCCGTACTCAACGCGGAGGAACCGACCGGACTGCCCACGGAGTTCCCGACGGCGCTGCCCGAACCGGACGACGTGGGCACCATCTACGAGACGGGCACGGTCTGCGCCGACCCGGCCTGACCCGGGCGCGCCCAGCGCGTCCGGCCGGGGCCGGGCGGCCCCCGGCCCCGCTCCGCGGCGCGGAGGGGGGCCGGGGGCCGTGCCTCTAGTAGGGGTTCACCGGGGGGTTGGCGGGCGGGGGCGTGGGGGCCGGGGGCGTGGGGGCCGGCGGGGTCGTGGCCGGGGGTGTGGCCGGCGCGGGCGGGTACGGCTCCTCCGTGGCGGTCGCGGAGGGGGGTTCGGCGGTCTCCGTCGGGGTGCCGTGCGGGGTCTCGGTGGCCGGTGCGGTCTCCGTGGCGGGCGGGGTCTTCGTCGCCGGGCCGGTGGGCTTGGGCGTCGGCGGGGCGGTGGGCTTGGGCGTCGGCGGGGCGGAGGAGGTGGCCGGCGGGGTGGGCGTGGCGGGTGCGGCCGTCGTGCTGACGGTGGGCACCGGGGTGGTCACCGGCGGGGGCGGGACCGGCTTGTCGGGCTTCGGGCTGGCGCCGCGCCCGCGTTCGAGCCAGCGGCGGTCCTGGTGGTCGTAGATGACGAAGGCGTTCACGGTGGTCTCCGACGGCGCGATGACCACCACCTTCGAAGGCTGGTACGCGGCCCACGGCTCCCCGTACCGCTTCGGGTTGGCCTTCAGCGCCACCGGCGGACCCAGCGGGTTCCCGCAGGCGCACCGCACCCTCGGCACCCCGCGGTCGTCGACCAGCACGGGCGTCCCGGCCTGGAGCACGGCCTGGTAGGCGGTGGGGGCGCCGTCGCGGTAGCCGTGGTTGGTGACCCGGGTGTCCAGGCGCAGCTGTACGGGGGTCAGCCCGCGCAGGTAGCCGGGTACGGCCGCCGGTTCGACGCCGAGGGCGGAGGCGAAGGCGCTGTTCTTGGCGGGCTGCCCGGACAGCGCCCCGATCTGCTTCTCCACGTCGCAGCTGGCGACGTCCCTCGTGCCGCCGTAGAGGCCGGGCGCGGAACCGCTGACGCTGCGGGTGGCCGTCGTACCGGAGGCCGTGGCGGCGGCCGTGCCGGCGCTCTGGCTGGGCGCGGGGCTCTGGGGCGGCGGGGTGGCCTGCCGCGCGGCGGTGGACTCGGTGAAGGGGTCCGGCCCGGAGGCGGCGGCCGACTGGAGGAACACCTCGCCCCCGGCCTGTCCGGAGGATCCGCCGCCGGGCCGGGTCAGCACCACGGCCAGGGCGGCGACGGCGGCCACCGCGACGGCCGCCGTGACCAGCCGGGGCACGGACCGCCACCAGGGACGGCCGGGCGGTTCCCCGCCACCGCCGCCGGACGGCTCTCCGGGGGGTGCGGGCGGTGGGGGCGTGGACCCCCGGTCCCCGCCCGAGAGGGGGCCGGAAGGGGGACCCGTGGGACGCTCCGAGGCCGGCGGCTGCGAAGAGGACGGGGGCGGCTGCCCACCGGACGGCTGAGTGGTCACGGGCCCTTCTTCCCGAGCACCGAACGAAAGAATTCCGGACATCTGCCGGACTTCAGGCACTCCTTCCGTCATTGTGTGCGCGGGCCGAGTGGTGGCCGCAAGCCGGGAGTGCCACGGTTGCAGGGTGAGCAGCACCTCCGTGAGGGCAGGACGCGAGGCCCTCGGCGCCGTCGTGGCGGGCTTCGCGGTGATGACCGCGGTGGCCGCCGCCGGGCTCGCCTGCGCGGGAGCGGCCGACCTGCCGGGCGGCGCGTTCCCCCATGTGGTCGCCGCCGTCGTCGTGATGGCGGCGGGCGGCGAGGTCGGCGTGACGGGCGGCGCCGGGGCGCTGGGCGGCGCCGACGCGAGCCTGTCCGTGCTGCCGCTGTCGGTGAGCCTGGCCGGCGCGCTGACCACCGGGTACCTGTTCCTGCGCCCGCTGCGCCACCGTGCGGTGGCCCGGCCGCGCGAACTGCTCGCCCGGGGCGCCCTGCCGGCCGTGCTGTGGCTGGTCCTGCTCACCCTGTTCGCGCTCTTCGCCAACCACACCTTCCGGCTGCTGAACGGCGACTCCCCGCTGGAGGACCTCGGCGAACTCCTCGACTCCACCCCGACGGTGGGCTTCCGGGCGGACCTGCCCGCCACCCTGGGGTTCGGGCTGCTGTGGATCCTGGGCCTGTTGCTGATCGCCCTGCTGGTCTCCCGCCGCGCGCCGCTGCCGGCCGGCCTGCTGCGCTTCCACACGGCGGTGCGCCCGGCCGCGTTCGCCACCGCCGTGCTGCTCGTCGGGTACGTGGCCCTCGCCCTGGTGATCGGCCTGGTGGTGGCCGCCACCCAGGGGCACGCCACACGGACCTTCGCCGTGCTGCTGCTCGGCCTGCCGAACCTGGCCTGGCTCGGCCTGACCCTGGGCTTCGGCGGCGCCTGGCAGGGCCGGGCCGAGGGCCCGTTCGGGCTGCCGGTACCGCAGTTGCTGGACCGGGTGCTGCGCGGGCCGGACCTGTCCACCCTCGACGTGTCCTCCCTCGCCCGGCACGACGGGCGGGCGTGGTGGCTGGTCGCGGTGGCCGCCCTCACGCTGCTCGGCGCCGGCGTGCTGGCCGCCGTACGCTCCCCGGCGGGGGTGCGGGCGTGGCAGCACGCGCTGCACCTGGGGGTGGCGCTCGCGCTGGCCACGCTGACGGTCTGTCTGCTGGGGCGCGTCCAGGCGCAGTTCGGGCTGTCCTTGCTGGGCATCGGGGACGACTCGGGGCTCGGCGGCAGGATCGAGCTCGCCCCGTCGCTGTGGCGGACGACCGGCCTCGGCCTGCTCTGGGGCGCGGTGGCCGGCTTCCTGGGCGCCCTCCTGGCCCGCCCGCTGCACCACCCCGGGCGCGTGGACGAGCCCTCGCCCGCCCGCCAGGAGCGGTGAGCCCCCTCTCGGCGAGGCAACAGGCCTGACGCCTCAGGCCCGTCTCCCGGACCTGACGTCCTCTCTCCCCCCGAGGCCTCGGGGGGACGGCCTCAGGCCCGTCCCCGGAACACCGGCAGCGCCCACCGGGGCGGCGGAGGCGGGGGCGGCGGCCCCGCGGCCTGCGCGAGGGCGCCCGCCTCCGAGGCGGCTCCGGCGACGGCACCGGCCACCGGTGGGGCGGCCGGGGCCGAACCCGCCCGGCGCAGGGCCCCGGTGAACTCCAGGCAGCTCGCCCAGCGGTCCTCCGGCGCCTTCGCCAGGGCCTTGGCCAGTACCTCGTCCACCGCCGCCGTGAGCTGCGGCCGCCGCGAGGAAGGCGCGGGCGGCGGGTCGAACTGGTGGGCCCACAGCAGGGCCATGTCGTCGTCCCGCTGGAACGGCGGCCCGCCGGTGAGCATCTCGTAGACCACGCACCCCAGGCTGTACACGTCGCAGCGCCCGTCCACGGGCTTCCCGGCGATCTGCTCCGGAGCCACGTAGTCCAGGGTCCCGACGAACTGCCCGACGCTGGTGAACCCGGTCAGCGACAGGGACTTCTTCGTCAGTCCGAAGTCCGTCAGGTAGACGTGTTCGGGATGTTCGCTGTCCGTGCCGTCCGCGACGAGGATGTTGCCGGGCTTGACGTCCCGGTGGACGAGGTCGTGGTCGTGGGCGGCGTCGAGCGCGGAGGCGACCTGGCCGGCGATCCGGGCGGCCGTCTCCACGGGCAGCGGACCGGTCCGGTCCAGCAGCGCCCGCAGGTCCTGCCCGGCGACGAACCGCATGGCGATGTACAGCAGCCCGTCCGTCTCCCCCGCCTCGAAGACGGGCACGATGTGCGGGTGGTCGATGGCCGCGGCCACCTTCGACTCGTGGGCGAAGCGCTTGCGGAAGGTGTCGTTGCGGGCGAGTTCGGGGGCCAGCAGCTTCAGCGCCACCGTCCGGTCCAGCCTCAGGTCGCGGGCCCGGTAGACGACCGCCATCCCGCCGCGTCCGATCTCGCTCTCCACCAGGTATCCGGCGATCTTCTTGCCCAGCAGGCCGGAGGGCCGGCCGCCCAGCGAGTCGGCGGCGCCCATCAGCGCCCTCCGGCCTCGGGCGTGTCCACGATGCGGGTCGGCTCGTGCCCCGTCTCAGCCGGTGCGGCCGGGGGGCCTGCGGGGTCGGCGGGACCTGTGGGGCCGGTGTGGCCGGCACAACCGGTACGGGGGCGCCCGCCGCGGTCTCGGCCTCCGGCGGCGCCACCCGCCCGGGCCCGGGCGCCGGCTCCGGCTCGGGGGCCTGGGCGCCCGGCCCCGAGACGACCGCGTAGGTCGCCATGCGGCTGCCGTCGGCGTACATCCACCGCCGCGAGGTCTCGTCGTAGAGCCACGCGGACTCCCCGTCGATCACGATGCCGACCCTCAGTCCCCGTACGGCCCGTCCGAAGTCCTCGCCGCCCGCCGCGCCGTCGGCGTGGTCCCGGACGGCCCGGCGGTAGCGTTCCAGGGCCTCGGCGGCCCGGCCCAGCAGCGGTCCGGGGTCCTCGGTCCGGGCGAGGGGCCGGCCGGAGGTGGGCGGCGGCTGCGGCACCGCCACCAGCAGCCGTCCGTCGACCCACGCGGACCAGCCGTTGGCGCAGAGGATCTCCGTCCACTCCCCGCGCCGGGAGAGCAGCTGCACGGGCAGGAACGGGTCCAGCGGCGCGGTCGGCCGGGCCACGTCCGGCGCCTCCCAGGCGGGCAGCCCCTCCTGCGGCACGACATGGGTGGGGTGGAACTCCGGGATGGGGTCGGGGAAGGTCATCGCCGTGGCTGCTTCCGCATGACGGCCGGCTCCTGCCGGCGCAGCAGCCGGGCCACCGCCAGGCCGAAGAGCACCGACAGCACGAGCAGCGCGGCGATGCACACCAGCCAGCCGCTCGACTCGTGGTGGAAGATCGGGTCCTGGGTGAGCTTCCCGGGGACGATCTTGGCCAGCTCGATGGTGGCGCCCATCGCGCCCATCGCCCACCGGGAGGGCGCCAGCCACGCCACCTGTTCGAGGACGGGGACCCCGTAGAGCTTCAGCAGGGTTCCGCAGAAGACGACCTGGACGATGGCGAGGAGGACCAGCAGCGGCATGGTGACCTCCTCCTTCTTGACCAGGGCGGAGATCATCAGGCCGAGCATCATCGCGGTGAAGGACAGCAGGGCGACGGCGAGGGTGATCTCGATCAGCGGCGGCATGAGGACGCCCTTGCCGCCCGGGGCGTTCAGGTCCACTCCGGCGAGGGCGATGAGGGTCAGGACCACGGCCTGGGCGACGGTGATCGCGCCCAGCACCACCACCTTCGACATCAGGTAGGCGGAGCGCGACAGCCCGACGGCGCGCTCGCGCTGGTAGATCACGCGTTCCTTGACCAGTTCGCGGACGGCGTTGGCGGCGCCCGTGAGCACTCCGCCGATGGTGAGGATGAGCAGGGCGTTGAGTGCCGTCTCGACGTCGAGGGTGCTCCCGGCGAGCGCGCGGGCCATGGCGCCCATCATGAACGGCAGCGCCACCATGATGACGAGGAAGGTCCGGTCGGCGCTGAGCACGGCGGCGTACCGGCGGACCAGGGTGGACAGCTGGGAGCCCCAGCTCTGCGCCTTGGGCGGGGGCGCGGGCGGCGCAGCCGCGGCCGCCTGGGCGGCGAGCGGTGCGGGCACCGGGCCGCGGGCGGTGAGCTCGACGTAGCGCCGGTGGACCGGCGAGCCGCGGAAGGCGCCCGCCCAGTCCCGTTCCCGGTCGTTCTCGAAGGCCTCGAAGGCCTCCGGCCACTCGGCGAAGCCGAAGAAGTCGAGGGCTTCCTGGGGCGGGCCGAAGTAGGCGACGCGCCCTCCGGGGGCGAGGAACAGCAGCCGGTCGCAGACGTCGAGGCTGAGCACGCTGTGCGTGACGACGATGACGGTCCGGCCGTCGTCGGCGAGGCCGCGCAGCATGTTCATCACCGAGCGGTCCATGCCGGGGTCGAGGCCGGAGGTGGGCTCGTCGAGGAAGAGCAGCGAGGGCTTGGTGAGGAGTTCGAGGGCGACCGAGACCCGTTTGCGCTGGCCGCCGGAGAGGCTGTGGATGGGCTGGTCGGCCCGCTGGACGAGGCCGAGCTCGCGGATCACCTCGTCGACCCGGGCCTCGCGTTCGGCCCGGCTGGTGTCCTGCGGGAAGCGCAGCTCGGCCGCGTACACGAGGGCCCGGCGGACGGTGAGCTGGGCGTGCAGGATGTCGTCCTGGGGGACGAGGCCGATGCGGCTGCGCAGTTCGGCGTAGTCGTGGTAGAGGTCGCGGCCGTCGTAGAGGACGGTTCCGGTGTCGGCGGGGCGCAGGCCCGTGAGCGCGCCGAGCAGGGTGGACTTCCCCGCGCCGCTGGGGCCCACGACGGCCAGGAGGCATTTGGCCCCGACGGGGAAGGTGACCCCGTCCATCAGGGTCTTGCGGCCGTGGTCGACGGTCACGGACAGGTTCTGGACGTCGAGGGAGACCTCGCCGGTGTCGGTGTACTCCAGGAGCCGGTCGCCGACGAGGCAGAACGCCGAGTGGCCGATGCCGACGATGTCGCCCTCGGCGATCCTGGCCCGGCTGACGGGGGCGCCGTTGAGGTAGGTGCCGTTGTGGCTGCCGAGGTCGACGATCTCGTGGGTGCCGTCGGCGAGGGCGCGCAGTTCGGCGTGCCGGCGGGAGACGACGAGGTTGTCGATCACGAGGTCGTTGGCGGGGTCCCGGCCGATCCGCAGGGCGGTCAGCGCGGGCAGTGCCCGGACGCTGGTGGGCTGGCGGAAGGTGCTGGTCATGGCCGGGTTGGTGACCGAGGAGGGGCGCGCCGCGGGGGCGGGGGCCGGCGTACGGCCCACGAGGACGGCGCGGGGGCCGTCGACGGCGTTGCCGAAGCGCAGCTCGCTGCCGGGGCCGACGCTCTCCACGCTGATGCGGTGGCCGTCGGCGGCCCAGGTTCCGTTGGTGCTGTTCTCGTCCTCGACGGTCCAGTGGTCTCCGTCGGGACGCAGGACGGCGTGGTGCCACGAGACGCGGGCGTCTTCGAAGCAGATCTCGCAGAGGGGGTCGCGTCCGACGTGGTAAGTCCTGCCGGGGCTCATTTCCGTCGAGCCTCGGGCGGTTTCCAGGACGAGTTCGGGCGCGGTCGGCACTCCGGGGCGCTGGACCATGAACAGATTTTCCCACGATCCGTCCGCCCCGGCATAAGCGCAGGTCAAGCGGGTCTTATGGGTAATGACAACGGTCCCCGTTGCAGCCTTTGCCGTATGCGCCGGGGTGCGCTTCACTTCACGCGTCGGAACCGAACAGACGGACAGACGAGGGACGCGATGACCGGGCACGACAGCCACGACCACGAGCACGGGCCCGCGCACGCCTCGGCACCGGGCCACGACCACAGCCACGGCCACGCGGGGCACAGCCACGGTGTGGACCCCGACGCCGACCGCCGCTGGCTGGCGATCGCGCTCGCCCTGATCGGCGGCTTCATGGCCGTCGAGGTGGTCATCGGCGTGCTGGCCCACTCGCTGGCCCTGATCTCCGACGCGGCGCACATGCTGACCGACGCCGTCTCGATCGTCCTCGCGCTGGTCGCGATGCGGCTGGCGGCGCGGCCGGCCCGCGGCGGGTTCACGTTCGGGCTCAAGCGCGCGGAGATACTCTCCGCCCAGGCCAACGGCCTGACCCTGCTGCTGCTGGCGGTCTGGCTGGCGTACGAGGCGGTGCGCCGGCTGATGGATCCGCCGCCGGTGGAGGGCGGGCTGGTGCTGGTGACGGCGCTGGCCGGGATCGTGGTGAACGTGGCCGCGGCCTGGTGCATCTCGCGGGCGAACCGCTCCTCGCTGGCGGTGGAGGGCGCCTACCAGCACATCCTCAACGACCTGTTCGCCTTCATCGGGACGGCCGTGGCCGGTCTGATCGTGCTCACCACCGGTTTCGTGCAGGCCGACGCGATCGCCTCGCTCGTGGTGGTGGTGCTGATGGTCAAGGCGGGCTACGGGCTGGTGCGGGAGTCGGGACGGATCTTCCTGGAGGCCGCTCCGGCGCACCTGGACCCGGACGCGGTGGGCGACCGGCTGGTCGGGCACCCGCCGGTGACGGAGGTGCACGACCTGCACATCTGGGCGATCACCTCGGGTCAGGCCGCCCTGTCGGCGCACGTGCTGGTGGAGCCGGCGGGCGACTGCCACGCGGTGCGGCGCGAACTGGAGGCGCTGCTGTCGAAGGAGTACGGGATCACCCACACCACCCTCCAGGTGGACCACGTCCAGGACGAGCTGCTGACGGTGGGCCGGGCGGGCGAGGGCCCCGACGTCCCGGACCCGCACTGCGCGGACGCGCACGGTCCGGTCCACCGCGAGGGCCCGCACGAGCACTGAGGCGGCCGCGGCGCTCCCCCGCCCCGGCTCCGGTCACTGACCGGGGCCGGGGCGGGGCATGTATGGGACCGTGACGCAGCCGAAGAGGTACAAACAGAGCGCGGGCCTGCTGCTGTTCCGCCGCCGCGGAGCCGGTGACGGAGCCGGTGACGGCATCGGCGGGATCGAGGTGCTGCTCGGCCATATGGGCGGCCCCCTGTGGGCGGGCCGGGACGCCGGGGGCTGGGCGATCCCCAAGGGGGAGTACGGGCCGGACGAGACCCCGCGCGACGCCGCCCGCCGGGAGTTCACCGAGGAGCTGGGGCTGCCCCCGCCGGAGGGCGCGTACCTGCCGCTGGGCGAGGTGCGGCTGTCCAGCGGGAAGCTGGTGACCGTGTGGGCGGTGGAGGGCGACCTCGACCCGGCGCTGGTGGTGCCGGGGACCTTCACGATGGAGTGGCCGCCGCACTCCGGGACCGAGCGCGAGTTCCCCGAGCTGGACCGGGTGGCCTGGTTCGCTCCCCCACTGGCCAGGAACAAGCTGATCGCCTCTCAAATCCCCTTCCTGGAGCGGTTGTTGGCCCTCCTGGCGGATTGACCTGACCTTTACTTGCCAACAAACCTCACCTGCATGGACATTGCACATATGACGAGCGTCGTGCTGGTGGGAACCCTGGACACCAAGGGTGTCGAGTACGGCTGGCTGCGCGAGAGGCTGCTGCGCGCCGGCGTCGAGGTGGTACTGGTCGACACGGGGATCATGGGAGAACCACGGGTGCCCGCGGACGTGCCCCGCGAAGAGGTGGCGCGGGCCGCGGGCACCGAACTCTCCCGGCTGCGCACCGCGGCCGACCGGGGCGCGGCCGTGACCACGATGGCCCGGGGGGCGGAGGCGGCCCTCTTACGGCTGCACGCCGAGGGCCGGCTGCACGGGGTGCTCGCGATCGGGGGCAGCGGGGGCACCTCCATCGCCACCCGGGCGATGCGGGCCCTGCCGCTGGGCGTGCCGAAGGTGATGGTCTCGTCGATGGCCTCGGGGGACGTCTCCCCGTACGTGGGCTCCTCGGACATCACGATGATGTACAGCGTGGTGGACATCGCCGGGATCAACAGCGTCTCGGCTCCGGTGCTGGCCAACGCGGCGGAGGCGGTCGCCGCCATGGCCAAGGGCTTCGCCCGCTCGGCGCTGGACCGCACCCGCCCGGTCCGGCTCGGTTCGGGAGCGCGGCCGCTGGTGGCGGCGAGCATGGCGGGGGTGACCACGCCCGGGGTGGACGCCGCCCGGGAGCGGCTGACCGAGCTCGGCTACGAGGTGCTGGTCTTCCACGCCACCGGGTCGGGCGGGCGCACCCTGGAGAAGCTGGCCGCGCAGCGGATCTTCGCGGGCGTGCTGGACCTGACCCTCAGCGAGCTCGCCGACGACCTGTGCGGCGGCGTCCTCACCGCGGGCCCCGACCGGCTGAGCGCGGCCGGGCGGGCCGGGATCCCTCAGGTGGTGAGCCCGGGGGCGCTGGACATGGTGAAGTTCGGGCCGCTGGAGACCCTGCCGGAACGGGTCCGCTACCGGCGGGTGCGGATCCACAACCCCTCGATCACGGTGATCCGCACGACGGAGTCCGAGTGCGCGGAGCTGGGCCGCCGGGTGGCCGCCAAGCTGCGCGCGGCGACGGGGCCGACGGCGGTCTGCGTGCCGCTGCGCGGGCTGTCCACGCTGGGCGCCCCGGGGGGCCCGTACCACGATCCGGAGGCGGACGGGGCCCTGTTCGCGGCGCTACGCGAGGGCCTGCGGGGCAGCGCCGCCCGGCTCCACGACTACGACACCCACATCAACGACCCGGCCTTCGGGCGGGCGGCGGCGGACCGGCTGCACGCGATGATCGGCGCGGTGTCGGCCGCGGCGTGACCGCCCCTACCCACCTCCGCCCGGCACTGACCGCCGCTGACCGCCACTGGCCCTTTCCGGCCGTTCCCGACCGTCCGGCCCGTCCGGCCGGTCCGAGGACCGGACGGGCCGGACGGTCGGGAACCAGCCGTGGCTCAATGGTGTCCATGGGTGTGGCCGGTCGGAACCGACCGGTCCGGCTCTGGGAGGAGCCGGTGACGCCACGGAGGGGGGCGGGGATGAACGACGGCTGGACGGTACCCGGGTACACCGGGGTCCGGGAGCTGGGTTCGGGCGGCAGCGGCCGGGTCGTGCTCGCGGTCCACGACGCCACCGGCACGGCGGTCGCCGTGAAGTACCTCAGCGACCGGATGCGCGAGGACCCGGCCTTCGTACGGGAGTTCCGGGCCGAGGCCCGGCTGCTGGGCGGGCTGGTCTCCCCGTACGTGACCGGCTTCTACGAGTACGTGGAGGCCCCGGACGGGGCCGCGATCGTCATGGAGCTCATCGACGGGGTCTCCCTGCGCTCGGTGCTGCGCGAGTCGGGGCGGACGGAACCCGAGGCCGCGCTGGTGGTCCTCAAGGGCT
Organism: Streptomyces katrae; assembly: GCF_002028425.1. Taxonomy (GTDB): domain Bacteria; phylum Actinomycetota; class Actinomycetes; order Streptomycetales; family Streptomycetaceae; genus Streptomyces; species Streptomyces katrae_A. Next base: position 1,029,020 of record NZ_CP020042.1, read on the forward strand.
CCCTGCTCGGGCTGGCGGCCGCCCACCGGGCCGGGGTGGTCCACCGTGACTACAAGCCGGAGAACGTGCTGGTCGCGGCCGACGGCTCGTCCAAGCTGGTGGACTTCGGGATCGCCGCGGGCCGCGGCAGCACCCCCGGGGTCGCCGGGACCCCCGCCTACATGGCCCCCGAGCAGTGGCAGGGGCAGCCGGCCTCGCCGACGGCCGACGTCTACGCGGCCACCGCGACCTTCTTCGAGTGCCTGACCGGCCGCAAGCCCTACGACGGGGGGAACTTCGCCGAGCTCGCCGTCCAGCACATCGAGGCTCCCGTACCGGAGACCGAGGCCCCCGAGGCCGTACGACCGCTGATCCGGCGGGGTCTGGCCAAACGGCCCGAGCAGCGGCCGGAGAACGCCGAGGCCTTCGTCGCGGAGCTGGAAGCCCTGGCGGTGGCCGCGTACGGGCCGCAGTGGGAGGAGCGCGGACAGCGCAAGCTGGCCGCGCTGGCGGCCCTGCTGCCGCTGCTGTTCCCCTCGGCGGGCGGCGCGGCCGCGGGGACCACGGCCGTGGCCACCACCTCGATCGGCTCGGGCTGGGCCCCGGGGCGCGGCGGCTGGCTGGCCACGGGCCTGGCGCTGGTGCTGGGCGCGGCACTGGTGTTCACGACCGACGCGGCCGGCACACCGCCGTCGCCGTCGGCGCTCAGCGACTTCGCCACCACCAGCCCCTCCGCGCCCGGGTCCGCTCCGACCGCCGCCCCGCCGGCACCGGGGCCGTCCCCCTCGCCGTCGCCGTCGGCCTCGGGCAGCCCGACGCCCACGCCCTCGGCGTCGCTCCCCTCCCCGACGCCCACCCCGACGTCCTGGCCCTCCGCCGGCACCACCCCGTCCTGGAGCCCGACGCCGACGCCGACGGTCAGCTGGTCGCCCACGCCGACGCCCTCGCCCACCCTGCGGGTGACCAAGCTGGGCGTCACCCTCAAGCCCGGCGCGTACCGGGGTGACGCCTCCGTCTCCCTGACGACGCAGGGCAGCGGTCCGGTCACCGTCCTCGTCCAGTGGTACCTGGGTGACAGCCAGGGCGCCTACTCCGTGCCCGACGGCACCGACACGGTCGTGGTCCAGGCCGGCGCACCGGCCACGGTGGTCCGGTCCCACACCTTCACGCGCGGCCGCGGCTGCTACGCCGGCGTCCGGGTCACCACCCAGCCCGCCGCGGCCAACGCCTCGGCCTCCGACTCCCAGCGACTGCTGCGCTGCACGGACCTGGAGCCCCCGCGATGAGCGATCCGCACCCCCCGCAGGACGACGGCTACAGCGCCACCGTCCTCGGCAGCCACTGGTTCAGCGGCCCCCCGCCGCCGGCCGACGCGGCCCCCGACCGGGTCGAGGGCGCCGTGCTGCGGTTCGGCCCGGGGGTGACGGCGGCCCTGCCCGCACCCTTCCCCGTCACGTCCGCTCCCGCGCCCGCGCCGCCCCGGCGGCGGAGCGGCTGGCGCCGGTACACCCTGGCCGCCGTGGTCCTCGCGGGGGTGCTCGCGTACCTGGGCTGGCAGCGGTTCGGGCCGGCCGTCGAGGTCCGCGAGGTGGCGGTGAGCACCGACCCGCGGGGCCCGGCCTGCGACGCGGCGGCCGACGTGGTGGCCACCGTACGCACCGACGGCCGCCCCGGAACCCTGACGTACCGCTGGGTCCGCAGCGACGGCACCCGCTCGGAGGAACTCACCGAACGCGTCCCCGGCGGCCGCACCGAGGCGACCCTCCACCTGATGTGGACCTTCAGGGGCACGGGCACCTACCCGGCCCGTGCGGAACTCCAGCTGCTCTCCCCCACCGAACGGACCGCGGCGACGGAGTTCACCTACACCTGCCCGCGCTAGAAGACTGATGAAGATCTTGTTGAGGGGCCGTCCGGCCGTAGGCCGGGCGGCCCCTCTGGTTATGTGATGGCCGGTGCGAGGTGCCAGGTGCCGCCTGTGTGAGTGAGTCCGAGGTTGATCAGGCGGCGGAGGTTGAGGGCGGCTGCTCGGGTGTGGAGCCAGGCGTTGTTGCTGATGGTGCCCCGGTAGCGGAGTCGGCGGTTGCCGTGGTGGACGAGCCAGGCGACGGCACGTTCGACTGGTGGCCGCCAGCGGCGGTAGTCGGCCTGCCAGGCGGGGTCGGTGGCGGCCTGGCGGCGGGCCGCGGCTTGGAGATCGTGGTGGGGGCGGATGGTCAGGACGCGTCCGGCTTTGGCCTTGGTGCACTGCTCACGCAGCGGGCATCGGGTGCACACGTTCCCGAAGACGGCCCTGCGCTGGTGGTGGCGGCCGCCGGGCTCGGACAGGCCGACGGTGTGGCCTTGGGGGCAGGTCACGGTGGCGGCGGAGGTGTCGATGGCGAAGTCGTCGAGGGTGAAGCCGTCTGGGACGGCCGGCCGCAGCGGGGCGGGTTTGAGGAACAGCCGGTGTCCGGCCTCTTCGAGGGCCTGGCGGGCGTCGCCGGTGGAGTAGGCGGTGTCACCGAAGGCGTCCACCGGGGTGTCCTCCTCGGCCAGCAGTTCAAGGCCGACGGCTGCCTCGTGGTGCTCTGGCCCGGCCCCGGGCCGCAGGGCGACGGCGGTGTATAACCCGGTCTCCGGCTCGACGGCGAGGTGGGCCTTGTATCCGTCCTGCTGATGGGAGCGGGTCTTGTGGATGTGCCGGGACTCGGGGTCGACGGTGGAGATCATCCGGTCCGGGGCGGTCCCTTGGGTGATGCGCCAGCGGCCGTCACGGCCGTCGGAGTCCTCGGCCGGTTCCACGTCCTGCCCGGCGACCAGCGCGAGGATGCCGACCGCGTTCGCTGCCTTCTCGCCCAGTTCCTGCTCGGGCAGATGCCCGAGCAGTCTGACCGCGTCGCCGACGAGCGCGTCGACCAGGTTGGCTCGTGCCTGGGCATCGTTCCAGGTGATGCGGGGTTTGCCCGGGTCGGTGTAGTCGTGGGCGGTGCACTGCGCGGCGGCAGCCTCGGCGCCGCCGGGGACTTCCCGGATCACCACCCGGATGGCGCCGATGATCTGGGTGACGGTGTCCTGGGTGGCGACCGCGTCGTCCAGCACGGTGGAGTCCAGTGCCCGCCGGTGCTTGCCCCTGAGGACACCGGTGGCCTTCACGACCTCCCGCACGGCCTCGAAGGCCCGGTTCGGGCTGGTGGAGCGGGCCAGCCGGCGCCGGAAGTACGCCAGAAGCGACGGGTCGAACGCGGTGTCATGCAGTCCCAGCCCGCACGCGGCCTTCCACCGCAGGTCACACCGCAGTTCCTGGACCGTCTCGAAGTCCGACATGCCGTGCAGGGCCTGCAATGTGATCGCCGCGGCCAGAATCTGCGGCGGCATGGACGGCCGCCCGTTCGCCGACGGATACATGTCCGCGAACATCGCCGCGGGGAACAACCGGCCACGGTGCTCGGCCAGGAACGCGAACACACTCCCAGCCGGAATCAACTCCCGGCACGTCGCCCACACATCAGGTCCGACCGTCTCCCCGACCCACTCCCCTTGAACCACAACACGAGTCTGGCCCCACCGCTGACGCGGCGGGGCCAGAACCCAACATCTTCATCAGTCTTCTAGGGCCTGTCTGACACGGGATCCGGATCACCGCGTGGCCGGCGCAGCCCGGGGGTGCCGGCGGGGTCGTTCTTGTGGGCGGGGTGGGTATGGCCGTCCGGCCGAGGCGCGGGAGGCGGGGACGGTGGTTGACTCGGGGGTGCCGACCGGGGCGTGCAGGACGCCCCAGGGCACCCTGGCGTGCCGTGTTCCCTCCGGCGACACCCCCTGGGAGCACGGCCGTTTCCGCTCGGATGCCGGGTTCGCGCGGAAGGCCCGCGGCCGCTTTGGGGAGCGGCCGCGGGCCGTTTCGCGTTCCCGTCCCCCGCCGCAACCGGGGGAGGGAGTCTTCAGAACCGCGCGTGGGCGGTGATGTCGGCCTGGAACTCCCCGGTCATCGCGGGGGTCACCGTGGGCCGGCACTGGGCGACGGCCGCCAGGTAGTCGGCCGTGGTCGCGCCGGGCTGGGCCGCCGCGCCGCGGGCGCCGACCGCCTCCAGGTCCCGTTCGAAGGACACCTGCGCCGCGGTCCGCGCCGCGTGCTCGATGTCGGCCGGGGTGAACAGCTCGGTGGCCGCCACCAGGGCGGTCACGTCCACGTCGGCGCGTCCGGCCGTGTAGCGGGACCAGATCGCGGCGCGGGCCCCGGCGTCGGGGGTGCCGATCGGGATCAGGTAGTCGAAGCGGCCGGGACGCAGGAAGGCCGGGTCGAGGGAGCGGATGGAGTTGGTGGCGCAGACCAGCAGCCGCTCGTCGCCCTCCCGGAAGCCGGGTATCAGCTTGAGCAGCTCGTTGGTGACGCCGTGGGCGCCGCCGGGCTGGGCGGGCTCGCTGCGTACGGGGGCGATCTCCTCGACCTCGTCGATGAAGACCAGCACCCGTTCCAGCTCGGCGATCCGGGCGAAGGCCTGGCGCAGGGCGGCGGCCAGGTTGCCGCCGTCGGCGAGGCGGGAGGGCAGCAGTTCCACGAAGGGCCACCCGAGCCGGGAGGCGATGGCCCGGGCGAAGGTGGTCTTGCCGGTGCCCGGCGGCCCGAAGAGGGTGATGGCGCGCGGCGGGCGCACCCCGTGCGCGGCGGCCCGCTCGGGTTCGGCGAGGGGCAGCACCACGCGGCGTTCGATGAGCTCCTTCTCCTTCTCCATGCCGGCGACCTTGGCCCACAGGTCGTTCGGCAGGAACCGGCCGCCGAGGTCGTCGAGGAGGCCCGCGGCCGGTCCGTGCAGCGGTTCGGTCTTCTCGAAGTAGGCGACGGCGGGCTGGCGGGTGTACCCGGCGTTGAGCAGGCCCTCGCCGAGCAGGTCCTCTTCGGGCAGCACGTACGCGATCCGCCCCACGCGGGCGGCGATCAGGCGGCGCTCCAGTTCGACGAGCAGGGCGCTGGCGAGGCCGCGGCCGCGCCATCCGGCGGCGATGGCGATACGCATCACCCAGGCCCGTTCGCCGGTCACGCAGGCGAGGGCCGCGCCGATGGGGACGCCCTGGTGGACGGCGACCACGCAGGGCTGCCGGTCGGTCAGCGCGCTGATGCACTCGGCGAGCGAGAAGACCGACTCCTGGCCGAGTTCGGCCGTCGTGTCGATCAGATGGACCACCGCCGCGAGATCGCCCTCGCGGTAGTCGTGGATGAGCCAGTTCACCGGGTACCGCCCCTCGTTCGTGCTCTTGCGGCGAGGCTAGGGGCGGGCGGGCCCGTCGATCACGCACCGCCGTGCACAACAGCGGGCCGGGAAACCGTCCGCCGCGTCCATAGACCGGTGGCTTCCGCCGAAGTCGCGGGCCGGGGAGCGGAGTCCGTTCATGCCTTCCGACAGGATCCGGCGGGATGGCGGCGGGAGTGCGGCGGCCCCGCATTCACAGCTGATTCATACGGAAATCCGTGCCGGGGCCACAGTTTTCCCGGGGAGGCTCGGATGCATGATCCAACGCATCCTCCCCCGCAAGGCCGCCGGCCGTCCCAGCGCCCGTGCCCGGCGGGCGTCACGGATCCTGCTCGCGGTGACCGCCATGGGCGCCCTGCTCAGCCTGGACCTGCCCGAGGCCGGGGCCGCCACCCCGCTGGGGGTGACCGAGGAGGCCCCCGCCGACGCGGAGGGCGGGCGGGTCGGGGCGCTGTTCGCCGGCGGGGTCGACGGGGGGCACTTCTGCACCGCGTCCGTGGTGCGCAGCCTGGGCCACGACGTGATCGCCACCGCCGCGCACTGCCTCGACCACCCCGACACCACCGTGTTCGCCCCCGGCTACCGGGACGGCGAGACCCCGTACGGGCTGTGGCGGCTGACCCGGGTGTGGGTGGCCCCGGGCTGGACGGAAGGCCGGGACCCGGACGCGGACATCGCCTTCGCGACGGTCGCTCCGGCCGCTGCCGGGGAGAGCAGGGCGGTGGAGGACGTGGTCGGGGGCTTCCCGGTGGCCGCCGCGCAGCCCGCTGACGTGACGGTGACCGTGCTCGGCTACCCGAGCGTGCAGGACACCCCGCTGCGCTGCTCCAACGCGACGAGCCTGTTCTCGCCGGCCCAGCGCCGGATCGACTGCCCGGACCTGAGCCGCGGTACCAGCGGCAGCCCCTGGCTGGCGGGCGGTGCGCTGGCCGGGGTCCTCGGCGGGTACCAGGGCGGCGGGGACGTTCCCGAGGTGTCGTACAGCGCGGTGATGGGTGACACGGCGATGGCCCTGTACTGCGAGGCGGCGGGGGTCGCGCGCCCGTAGGCGCCCAGGGGGTGCCTAGTGCTGTGACCGGAAAGGTTCACCGCCTCACGGCGCCCGGCACGGCACCTCGCTGCGTTGTCGGACCGCGCAAGTACGTCCAGTACGAGCCGCGGCCCTCCGCCTTGCGATGCACCGCACCGGACACCGCGAACCGGCAAACCTTTCCGGCCACAGCACTAGGCCGGGTCCGGAACCTCGAACCAGGTCGGCTCCTCGGCGAGGGAACGGTGGATCCGGCGCAGGGCGAAGGGCTCCAGCGGCGGCAGGCCGTCCGGGGCGAACCAGGCCACCTCCAGCAGCTCGCCGTCCGCGGCGCGGGCCTGTCCGCCGGTGGCCCGGCAGCGGAAGGTGATGTCCTGGTACTGGCAGACGTCGCCGTTGGCGTAGGTGACCGGTTCGAGCATCTGGACGAGGACGACCCGCTCGGGAACGCACCGGACGGCCGTCTCCTCGTAGACCTCGCGCACGGCCGTCTCGGCGGGCTGCTCTCCGGGCTCGGCGATCCCGCCGACGACCGACCAGCGGCCGGTGTCGGCCCGGCGCCCGAGCAGCACCCGGCCCTCGTCGTCGAAGACGACGGCGGTGACCCCGGGCAGCAGGAGCAGCCGGCGGCCGGCGCCGGAGGCCCGGATCTCGCGGATGAACTCGGGTGTGCTCATGCGCCGCCCCTACGGGTTCGCGCGGCGGGCGCGGATCCGGCGGGCCAGGACCGTGCCGAGGCCGGCGGCGGCGGCCAGGACCAGCGCGTACTCGGGCAGCGGGCCCAGGCGGGTGGCCGGGGTCTCGGTGGAGCGCAGCGGGATCTCGTCGACGAGCGCGTCGGCGGTGAACATCTTCGTCTGCTTGACCACCGTGCCGTCGGGGCGGATGACCGCGCTGACGCCGCTGGTGACGGGGACGAGGACGCTGCGGCTGTGCTCGACCGCGCGGATGCGGTCCATGGCCAGCTGCTGGTAGGTCATCTCGGTCCGGCCGAAGGTGGCGTTGTTGCTCGGGACGGCGATGACCTGGGCGCCGGCCTGGACCGTCGAGCGCACGGCGTCGTCGAAGGCGGCCTCGTAGCAGGTGACCATGCCGACGCCGGTGCCCGCCATGTCGAAGACGCCGGGCTCCTTGCCGGGGCCGAAGTCGCGGCGGACCCGGTCCACGTCGGAGCTGAACAGCCGGACGAAGGAGCGCATCGGGATGCGCTCGCCGAAGGGCTGGATCTTGCGCTTGTCGTAGGTGTCCACGGGGCCCTTGGCCGGGTCCCACAGGATCATCGTGTTGCGCAGCGGGCCGGTCTCGGGGGCGAGGACGGAGCCGATGGCGGTGGGCACGCCGACGGCCCGGACCGCGTTGTCGATGACGGCGTGGGCGTCGGGCTGGGTGAACGGGTCGATGTCGGAGGAGTTCTCCGGCCACAGCACGAAGTCGGGCCTGGGGACCCGGCCGGCCTTGACGTCCTCGGCGAGCTGGATGGTGCGGTTCGCGTGGTTGTCGAGGACCTGGCGGCGCTGGGCGTTGAAGTCGAAGCCCGCGCGGGGCACGTTGCCCTGGATGACGGCGGCGACGGCGGTGCCGTCCTCGGCGGCATCGGAGACCAGCGGGCGGGCGGCGAGGGCCGCGCCGACGGGGGCGGCGACGGTGAGGGCGGCGAGGGCAGCGGCGGTGCGGGTGGGCTGGCGTCGGGCGATGCGGGCGGCCCCGTACAGGCCGAACCCGCAGAGGGCGACGGCGAAGGAGAGCAGCGGGGTCCCGCCGACGGCGGCGAGCGGTACGAAGATCCCGTCGGCCTGCCCGTAGGCGAGGCGGCCCCAGGAGAACCCGCCGAACGGGGCCCGGGCGCGCAGGGCCTCGACGGCGACCCAGACGGCGGCCGACCACACCGGTGCGGCGGGCAGCCGGCTGACCAGGGCGATGCCCAGGCCGGCCAGGCCGATGAGGAGGGATTCCAGGGTGACGAGGGCCAGCCACGGCACGGGGCCGACGCCCTCGCTGGTCCAGACGAGCAGCGGCAGCAGGTAGCCGAGCCCGAAGAGGAAGCCGAGCCCGAAGCCGGCCCGGGCCCGGCGGCCGTGCAGGCAGCCGGCCAGCAGGGCCAGGGCGAAGGGGGCGAGCCACCACAGGGGGCGGGGCGGGAAGCTGAGGTAGAGCAGCACGCCGGCGAAGGCGGCCGAGGCGGGGCGCACCAGGGCGGCGGCCCGGCGCTTCCCCGTGCCGGGGGAGGTCGCGGCGGCGGCCGCGCTCGGGCTGTCCGCTACGGCTGGTCCGGCGGGCTGCGAGGGCTCGCTCTCGGCGGCCCGGGTGACACTGCTGCTCATCTGGCGGAGTGTACGTGCCCGTACCCCAAGGACTGGTAAGGCCACGGGCCCCCCTGCGGGGGCCGGGGCCGGGTTCAGCGGGCGAGGGCGCGCAGGTGGGTGCGGATGACGCGGACGGCGTTCTCGGCATCGTCGACGGTGACGGTGAACAGCTTGCCGTCGCCGAGCCGCAGCTCCACGCCCTCCCCGCGCCGGACGATCACCGCGGTGCCCTTCTCCGGCCGCCACCGGTACCCCCAGCCGCCCCACTGCTGCGGGGTGACCCGGGGAAGGAACTCGGCGGCGGTGACCTCCGCGAGGCGGATCTTGCGGCGCGGCAGCCCGATGTGGCCGCAGCGCACCTCCATGGCCTCGGCGTCGACGGTGACGGCCACGTACACGAAGGCGAGGGTGCCGTAGAGGATCAGCAGCCCGGCGGCGAGGCAGCCGATCACGGACATCAGCAGCGGAACGTATCCGGAGGCCCAGGAGTTGTCGACGGCCAGCTCGACGCCGAGCGCGAGGCAGGCCGCCCCGGCGGCGGCCAGCAGCCACTGCGCCCGGTTGGAGGCACGGCCCGTCCAGAGGGGGCCCGGAGGGTGACCCGTCATGAGCAGCAGCGTACCCACGTTCCGCATGTCCGCCACCGCCTCTGCGCCACTCGGCGCATCCCGCTCCCGGAGCCCGGGGTCCCGTCCGGTCCGCGCCTGCCCGCGCTTGACCTCGACCAAACTCGAGGTCCTGCGTTCGCCGTCATGACACAACAGACGCAGACGCAGCCCCAGCCCCACGACGAAGCGGTCCGGATCGTTCCCGAGCGCTACCGGACGGCGGTGCGGGGCGGGCTACCCGCCCACGGTGGCGTTTTGGTCCTGGCCGGCCAGGAGGCGGCCTTCGGCGTAGGCGAGGGCCGCGTCGGGCAGGGTGGACGGGCGGCCGCTGTGCAGGACCGTCAGGCCGCCGGTCCGCGGCAGCTCCGGCGCGGGCTCGGCGCCGATCCGGCGCAGGGCCTGGACGGCGACGGCCTCGGCGGAGCCGTAGTACCGCAGCCGCGCCCCGCCGGTGCGCGCGGCCAGGGCGGCGCGGATGGACTCCTCGACGAGCTCGTAGTGCGTGCAGCCGAGGACCACGTCCGTGACGTCGGCCGGGGTCAGCTCGGCGGCGGCGGCGACGGTGCGGGCGATGGCCTCCTCGTCGGCGTACTCGACGGCGTCGGCGAGGCCCGGGCAGGGCACCTCGGTGACCTGGACGCCCGCGGCGAAGTCGCGGATCAGCCCGCGCTGGTAGGGGCTGCCGGTGGTGGCGGGGGTGGCCCAGATCGCCACCCGCCCGCCCGCCGCCGCGGCGGGCTTGATGGCGGGGACGGTGCCGATGACGGGGATCCCGGGCTCCAGCTCGGCCCGCAGGGTGGCCAGGGAGTGCACGGAAGCGGTGTTGCAGGCCACGATCAGCGCGTCGGGCCGCAGCTCGGCGGCGGCCCGGGCGACGGCGCGGGCGCGCTCGGTGAGGTCGGCAGGGGTACGCGGCCCCCAGGGCATCCCGTCGGGGTCGGAGGACAGCAGCAGATCGGCGTCGGGCCGCAGCCGACGCGTCGCGGCGGCCGCAGCGAGGAGGCCGATTCCCGAGTCCATGAGCGCGATCTTCACCGGGTCACCTTAGTCGACGCCCCCGCCCACCCCTCGAATCCCGGCCCGTCATACCGCAGCAAACCATCCCATTACTCCTATACATTTACGAGACCCCGCCCGCGGCTGCGGCGATGCCGGAGGTGATCGGCCCGGACGCGGGACACGCCCCGCCCGGTTCGGCGAGACTGCCGCCATGGGCCTCCTCATCGCCGCCTACGCCTCCCTCGCCGCCTGGCTCTGGCTGACCCTCGCCCAGGGCATGTTCTGGCGCACCGACACCCGCCTGCCCCGCGCACCGCCCCCGCCCGCTGGCCCTCCGTCGCCATCGTCGTCCCGGCCCGGGACGAGGCCGGGGTGCTGCCGCTGAGCCTGCCGTCGCTCCTCGCCCAGGACTATCCCGGCGAGGCGGGCATCGTCCTGGTCGACGACGGCAGCACCGACGGCACCGCGGACCTGGCCCGCCGCCTGGCCGCCGAGCAGCCCGGCCTCCCCCTCACGGTGCTCAGCCCCTCCGACCCCCCGCCCGGCTGGACCGGCAAGCTCTGGGCCCTGCGCCACGGCATCACCCACGCGACCGCGAGCGCACCCGACGCCCCCGAGTACCTGCTGCTCACCGACGCCGACATCGCGCACGAGCCCGACAGCCTCCGGGAACTGGTCGCCGCCGCGACCACCTCCGGACTCGACCTGGTCTCCCAGATGGCCCGGCTGCGCGTCGTCAGCGTCTGGGAGCGGCTCGTCGTGCCCGCCTTCGTGTACTTCTTCGCCCAGCTGTACCCCTTCCGGCGCATCAACCGCCCCGGCGCGCGCACCGCCGCGGCCGCCGGGGGGTGCGTCCTGCTGCGCACGGAGGCGGCCGTCCGCGCCGGGATCCCGGACTCCATCCGCCAGGCCGTCATCGACGACGTCGCCCTCGCGCGGGCGGTCCAGCGCTCGGGCGGGCGGATCTGGCTCGGTCTGGCGGAGCGGGTGGACAGCGTCCGCCCGTACCCGGCCCTGGCCGACCTGTGGCGGATGGTCTCGCGCAGCGCGTACGCCCAACTCCGCCACCAGCCGCTGCTGCTGGCCGGGACGGTGGCCGGGCTGGTGCTGGTCTACCTGGTCCCCCCGGCGGCACTGTTCGCCGGGCTCGCGGCCGGCCGGCCCGCCGTCGCCGCCGCCGGCGGGCTGGCCTGGCTGCTGATGGCCGGCACCTACCTGCCGATGCTGCGCTACTACCGCCAGCCGGCGGCGCTCGCGCCGCTGCTGCCGTTCACCGCGCTGCTGTACCTGCTCATGACCGTCGACTCGGCCGTGCAGCACTACCGGGGGCGCGGGGCCGCGTGGAAGGGCCGTACCTATGCCCGGCCGAGCGATGCCTGAAACCACCCGGGCGGCACCGGCCGGACCTGACGGGAGGTCACCCCGGCATCGCGCCCGCGTCCGGCGATGTCATCCGAGGTCACCGCGTTGTGACCGTGCGTCAGTTCCGGATGCGTGCACGGGCCAACCGGCGAGTACGAGTGCGAACAAGGCGGGGTGCATGTGGCGAATCGTGCACGTGAACGTCAAGTGAAAGCTGTGGCTCTGACCTGGGAATATGCAGGTCAGAGCGGTGTTGCCGCCACCTGGCTATGGACCCGGTGAAGCCGTGGGCTTAACTTGTCTCCCATGACCTCCCCCCGCTCCACTTATGGCGGCGGTTACTACTCCGCGCCCTCTTTCCCGGACACCCCCATCTACGACTCCCTCGTCGCAGAACGCGGGACTCCGCAGATCGCCCCGATCCGCGTTCCGGCCGCCTACGACACCCCTGGTGCCGGTTACTCGAGCGGTGGATACCTTCCGGCCCTCGCCTCCTCCATGCCTGCCCTGCCGCCCGCGTCGCCGCAGCCGATGCCGGCCCCCGCGTACGGCTACGGGTACCAGCAGCAGCCGGCCGCGCCGGCCCCGATGCCGGTTCCGCTTCAGCACGCGCCCGCCCCGTACGTCCCGCAGCAGCAGCTCCCGCCCCGGGGCGGGTTCGTGCCGCAGCAGCAGCCGCAGCAGCAGCCCCGGCCGCTCGCGGCGGGCACGGGGTACGAGGCCATGCGCCCGGCGGCCCCGCGCCCGATGGCGGCCCCGGTGCAGATGGTCGCGCCCGTGCCCACGGCCGTGCCGGCCGCCGCGGCGGTCCCCTCGTACCCCTCGTACCAGGACCCCTACGGAGGCCAGTACCAGAGCCGCGGCTACTGACCGGCCGCGCCACGCCCCGGCGCGCCCCGGCCGTGACCGCGCCGGGGTCCGCGGCCGGAACCCGCGCCCTGTGCGAAACGCGGTGGGGCGCAGGCACGGGCGGCTGGCAAAATGCCCCCATGTCGAACTTGTACGTCCAGTCCCTCCATGTCCATCCCGTCAAATCGGTAGCGGGGACCGCTCCCGACGAGATGGCCGTGGAGCCCTGGGGCCCGGCCGGTGACCGCCGGTGGGCCGTCGTCGACGAGACCGGCGCGATCATCACCCAACGCCAGCAGGCGCGGCTGGCCTTGGCCTCGTCCCGTCCGCTGGCCGGCGGGCGGGTCGGCCTGTCGGCGCCCGGCATGCCGGACCTGACCGTGGACGTGCCGGAACCGGGCCCGCTGGAGCCGGTGGTCCTGTTCGGGAAGAAGGTCGACACGGTGGTCGCCTCGGCGGCCGCCGCCGAGTGGTTCAGCGCCTACCTCGGGCAGCCCGCGCGGCTGGTCCACCTCGACGACCCGGCCGTCCGCCGGCCCGTCGACCCCGACCACGCCCTGCCCGGCGAGACGGTCAGCCTCGCCGACGGCTACCCGGTGCTGCTGGCCACCGCCGCCTCGCTGGACGCCCTCAACGCCCTGATTGCCGAGGGGGACCACCCCGAGGAGGGCCCCCTGCCGATGAACCGCTTCCGCCCGAACGTGGTGGTCGGCGGCCCCCTCGATGCCTGGGCCGAGGACGGCTGGCGGCGCATCGCGATCGGCGACGCCGTCTTCCGCGGGGTGCGCGAGTGCGGGCGGTGCATCGTCACCACCACCGACCAGGCCACGGCCGAGCGCGGCCGGGAGCCCCTGAAGACCCTGGCCCGCCACCGCCGCATCGGCAAGTCGCTCGCCTTCGGGCGCCAGCTGGTGCCGGTCGTCCCGGGGACGGTGCGCGTCGGTGACGAGGTACGCGTCCTGGAGTGACCCTCCGCCCCCTTCACACCCCGCACTCCGCGCCCGGCCCGCCCCTGACCACGGCGGCCGGGCGGACAAGCCGGGGGGCCTCCGGGCGGACACGCCGGGGGACCCCCGGGCGGAGAAGCGGGGGGGGAAGCGGGGGGGAATGACACCTTCGAGGGGCTCCCGGGGCCTGCCGGAACCAACCGGCGGCGCGGGGCCGTTGGAGCATGCGGGACGGCCGGACCCCCGCCGGGGCAGGAGCACCGGATCGGGTGAAGGACGTCCCGCGCGTCCCGGAATGCGCGTCCTGCGGGTATGCGCGAGGCTTGGACGCGCGGACCGACGCGGACCCGCCGACAGACGCGGACCCGCGGACAGACGCAGACTGGCATGGGCAGGGGGAGCCGGACCGTGCGGACAGCAATGGGTGTGTGGCGCTGGCGGCGCAATCCGCTGCGCAGGCCGACCGACCTGGTCGAGGCGTGGGTGGCCTGTGTCGCGCTGGTGTGCGTGCTGCTGGTGGCTCCGGCCGTCGGCTGGGCCGCCGGCCTCCGGGTGGACGGGGTCCTGCAGCGGGCCGCGCGCGAGCAGCGGCAGGAGCGGTACCTGGTCCCGGCCGTGGTGGTGCGGCCCACGGCCGCGGCCGGCGCGGTGGCCGGCGGGCGCGCAGAGCCCTCGGCCCAGCGGACGGCGCCGGCGCGGACCACCATCGTGGCCTCGTGGACCGCGCCCGACGGCAGCAGTCACGAGGGGGCGGTCCCGGCGGCGGAGGAACCGCCGCGTCCGGGCGACCGGTTCCGGATATGGACCGACATCCGGGGCCGGCTCGTGGGGCAGCCGCTCGACCCCGGCGCCGCCTCCTTCCACGCCGCGATGGCCGGGCTGGCCGCCGCGCTCACCGCGGCCGCGCTCGCGGAGACCCTGCGCCGGCTCGTCGTACGAAGGCTCATGCATCGGCGGTACATGCGTCTGGACCGGGCGTGGGCGGCGGCCGGGCCCGACTGGGGCCGGGCGGGTGCGGGCAGCTGACCTGGCAACTCCCGGGCCCCGCGCGCGCTACGGTGGAGCCGCAGGCCCTCCGGCCGCTTCGGCGCCCGGGTGGGGCCGCGGCCGCTTCAGCCGCTCCGGCCGGTCCGGCAGCGCGAGTACGAGGGTGGGGGCACGGCAGCACGATGGCTCAGGGCACGGTCCAGGTGACGCACGGCGGGGCCTCGCGGTGGCGGCGGCGCTCAGGTGAGTATCCGACGCTGGGGGCCGCCCTCGCGGTCGCGGGCGACGGCGACGTACTGTCCGTCTCCCCCGGTACCTACCGGGAGAACCTGGTGCTGCGTCATGCCGTCACCCTGCGCGGGCCCGAGGGTGCGGCGGCGGGTTCGGTGCGGATCGCCCCGCTCGACGGGGTCGCGCTGACCGTGCGCGCCTCCGCGGTGGTCCAGGACCTCTACCTGGAGGGGGCGGACCGGGCGGCGCCCGCGCTGCTCGTCGAGGAGGGTTCCCCCGAGCTCAGCGACCTGCGGGTGCACACCCGTTCGGCTTCCGGCATCGAGGTGCGCGGCGGGGCCCGCCCCCTGGTCCGCCGGTGCACGGTGGAGAACCCGGCCGGGGTGGGGATCGCCGTACTGGACGGTGGCGGCGGGGTGTTCGAGGAGTGCGAGGTGGTCGCGGCCGGGCAGGCCGGGTTCTCGGTGCGCGGCGGGCATCCCCGGCTGGAGCGGTGCCGGATCCACCACGCCATCGGCGCGGGCATCGCCGTCACCGGCGAGGGTTCCGGGCTGGAGGCGCTGGGCTGCGAGGTGTACGAGATCAAGGGCAGCGGGGTGCAGGTGGCGGGGCGGGCCGCCGCCCGGCTCACGGACTGCTCGGTGCACCGCACCTCCGGCGACGGGGTCACCCTCGACACCGACGCGGTCCTGGCGCTCGCCGGGTGCGACATCCACGACATCCCGGAGAACGCCGTCGACCTGCGCTCCCGTTCCGTGCTCACCCTCAGCCGGACCACGGTCCGCCGGTTCGGGCGCAACGGCCTGTCGGTGTGGGACCCGGGGACCAGGGTGGAGGCGGAGTCCTGCGAGATCCACGACAGTACGGGCGACTACCCGGCGGTGTGGATCAGCGACGGGGCCACCGCCTCCCTGAAGTCCTGCCGGCTGCATGACGTGCCGGACGCGCTGTTCGTCCTGGACCGGGGTTCGCGCGCCGACGTGGCCGACAGCGACCTGACGCAGGTGCGCAACACCGCCGTCTCCGTGAGCGACGGCGCGACCGCCCGGCTGGAGGACTGCCGGATCCGCGAGGCGGGCACCGGGGCGTGGTTCCGCGATCACGGCAGCGGCGGCACCCTGACCGACTGCACCGTCGACGGCGTGCAGACGGGGGTGATCGTCACCAAGGGCGCCGACCCCGTCCTGGATCGGGTCACGGTGACCACCGCGGCCGAGGCCGGGTTCTACGTGTCGGCGGCCGGCCGGGGCACCTTCACGGACTGCCGGGTGACGGGCAGTTCCGGCTTCGGGTTCCACGTGATCGACGGCTGCCGCAGTACGCTCACCGGCTGCCACACCGAGCGCTGCGCGCGCGGCGGGTACGAGTTCGCGGAGGACGGCCCGTTCGCCGAGGGGTGCACGGGCGACGAGCCGGGGACCCGGGTCGCCGCGGAGGCGGTCTCCGGCGCCGGGACGCGGCCGGGGGTGCGTACGGCGACGGCCGTGCAGGACGTCGGGGGGCGGCCGGCCGGGGCGGACGGGCCGGCGCCGCTGCCGGAGCCCCGGGCCGGGGCCCGGGAGGCGGCGGGCACGGCCGGCCGGGGCTCGGGCGAGGTGCTGGGCCAGCTCGATGCGCTGGTGGGGCTGGAGAGCGTCAAGCGCGAGGTACGGGCCCTGACGGACATGATCGAGGTGGGGCGCAAGCGGCAGCAGGCGGGCCTCAAGGCGGCTTCGGTCCGCCGGCATCTGGTCTTCACCGGCTCCCCGGGCACGGGCAAGACCACGGTCGCCCGGCTGTACGGGGAGATCCTCGCCTCCCTGGGGGTGCTGGAGCGCGGCCACCTGGTCGAGGTGTCCCGGGTGGACCTGGTGGGCGAGCACATCGGGTCCACGGCCATCCGTACCCAGGAGGCCTTCGAACGGGCGCGGGGCGGGGTGCTGTTCATCGACGAGGCGTACGCGCTGGCGCCGGAGGATTCGGGCCGGGACTTCGGGCGCGAGGCGATCGACACGCTGGTGAAGCTGATGGAGGACCACCGGGACGCGGTGGTGGTGATCGTCGCCGGGTACACGGAGGAGATGGAACGGTTCCTGACGGTCAACCCGGGCGTGGCGTCCCGGTTCTCACGGACCATCACCTTCGGCGACTACGGGCCGCACGAGCTGCTGCGGATCGTCGAGCAGCAGGCGGAGGAGCACGAGTACCGGCTGGGCGAGGGCACCGCCAAGGCGCTGCTGGAGTATTTCACGGAGCTGCCCAAGGGCCCGGCCTTCGGCAACGGGCGGACCGCGCGGCAGACCTTCGAGTCGATGGTGGAGCGGCACGCGGGCCGGGTGGCGCAGCTGGCCGAGGCGGGCACGGACGAGCTCACCCTGCTGTTCCCGGAGGATCTGCCGGCTCTGCCCACGCCTTGCTGAGCCGCTGGGCGGGCAGGGCCGCGCCGTCCGGTGCACCGGGCCGGGCGAGGCCGGCCAGTCGGGCGAGGAGCGCGTCGCGTTCGGCGGTGAAGGCCGGGTCGGCCTGGTAGTCGGCGTGCCGCAGGATCGGCGCGGGCAGCGGGTGCAGGGGGTCGCGGCCGTAGGCCACCGGGTCGGCGAGGGGGCCCCGGTCCACGGATCCTTCCGCGTCGGCACCGGCCCGCCCGGGCCCGCCGGTGCCGGCGGACCCACCGACGCCGACGGGCCCGCCGATGGGGTCGGTGGCCCGCCACAGGTTGCGCCAGCAGTCCAGGTCGCGGTGGAGGGCGGCGAGCGGGCCGGGGCCGAAGTAGGTGGGGAACCAGCGGCCGTAGAGCCGGGCCAGCGGGGATCCATACGTGAGGAGGCCGACGCGGCGGCGGGTCTCGGCCGGCAGCTGCCAGACGGCTGCCGCCGCCAGCACGCTGCCCTGGGAGTGTCCGGAGATGACGAGCCGTCCTCCGGTCCGGGCGGTCCAGCCCGTCATCCGCCAGGTCAGGTCGGGCACGGCCCGCTCGGCGTAGCAGGGCGGGGCGAAGGGGTGGGCGGCGCGCGGCCAGAAGGTGCCGACGTCCCACAGGATGCCGATGGTGCGGCGGGAGGCGGGGTCGCGGTAGGCGCGGCGGCCCAGGGCGACGAAGGCGGCCATGCCGAACCCGATCAGCCAGGATCCGCTGTCCTGGGCGGCCCGGGCGGCGGCCGCGAGCAGCGGGTGGGCGTCCCGGGCCGCCTCGGCCGGGACCCGTCCGCTCACCCAGGCCCCGGCGAGGGCACCCGCGCCGAGGAGCAGGGTGACCAGGCAGACGGCGCCGACGAACCAGGGCGCGGTGTCGGTCAGCGCGGCGGCGGCCCGCGCCCCGGCGATGCGCCGGCTGCGGTCGGGGTCGGGCACGGCCCCGGGGTACTCGGCGGCGATGCCGGCGGCGGCCCTGCGCCGGGCGGCGGCGGCCCGGACCCCGGCCGCGGCGGCGACCAGCGCCAGCGCGAGCAGCAGCGGCGGCAGGACGGAGGCCTGCCAGGACAGCAGCACGGGCGGCCCGGGCAGCGGGTCCCCGGGCGTGCCGGGGGTCGCGGCCCCGTCGAGCCAGTCGGCCACGCGCTGGGCGACCCCGCCGGACATGACCCCGCCGAGGGCGCAGCCGAGCAGCGCGGCGGCCGGGCCGCCGAGCCCTGCGAGGGCGGCTCCCGGGGTCGGCGCGCGGCGGTGGAGGCGGCGGGCGACGAGGGCCAGGGCCAGGACGCAGCCGCCCTGGCCGAGCATCAGCACCCCGAAGGCGAAGTCGCCCGGGAGCCGCCCCGAGGAGGTCCAGCCGGGGCGGGACCAGCCGGAGTGGAGGAGGACCGCGGCCAGCAGCGCGAGGGCGCCGGAGGGCAGCAGGGTGACGGCAGCCCGGTCGAGCCGGTGGTCGGGCCGGGCCTCGGTACGGCCGCGCCGGCAGACCACCCACAGCACGGTCGCCGCCCCGGCCGCGAGCAGCGCCTGCACCGCCCAGCCGGCGGCGAGCAGCCCGGCGGGGGTGGTGGCGGAGCGGCGGTCCTCGCGGACGGTGGGGGCTGCGACGGCGACGGCCACGGTGAGGAGCCCGGCGGCGGTGTGGGCGGCGCGCAGCCGGGCCACGATCCGGCGCCCGTACCAGAATCCGGGCCGGCCGAGCGGGGCGTCGCCGTGGCCGGCGGGGCCCGGGGTCCCGGCGGAGCCCGGGGTCCCGGCGGAGCCCGGGGTCCCGGCGGAGCCCGGGGTCCCGGCGGGCGGGGGCTGGGACTCGTAGGCGCTCCAGGTGCGGGCCGACAGGAACCAGAGCAGTCCGGTGAGCGCGGCCGGGACGAGGGCGCCGAGCGCGAGGCGCCGCCCCGGCTGCGCCCACCAGCCGCCGGGCCGCAGGAAGGAGAGCGGTCCCCGGGACCCCAGACAGGTGCGGGAGCCCGCGCACTGCCAGGCGAGGAGGTCCAGGGCGACCTCGCAGGCGGCCGCCACGAGCAGCACGGTGAGGGCGAGGGCCAGGAGCCGCACGAGGAGCCCGTACGCGCGCACCGCGCGGGGCTGCGGCCCGGCGGGCGCGGTGGCGGGCCGGGCCCAGTGGGCGAGGTTGGCCACCATGAACGGCAGGAGCAGCAGCCACAGGGCACGGGCGCCGTTGCCGGAGGTGAGCCGGGACCAGCAGTAGGCCTCGGGGACGGGCCGCCCGGCGTAACGCCCGGGGTGGGCCTCGGCGTCGGCGTCCTCGGCGCGGCGGAAGACTGCGGCGGTGGAGTCGCCCGTCACCCGGACGGGGTGCGGATCACGGAGCAGCTCGCCGGGGGCGGCTCCGGCCACTCCGTGCACGAACAGTTCGAGGGCGAGCGGTGACGCCGTCGGCGGCGCGGGCGCCCGGCCGGTCTGCGGCGCCCCTTCGGGCGGGACGGTCTGCGGCGCCGCGTCGGAGGGGACGGTCTGCGGCGCCGCGTCCGGCGGGACGGCGTCGGGGGCGGCGGGCTGCGGCATGAGGGGCCTCCGCGGGGAGGGCGGCGGATCGGGGCCCGGAGCGGCGGGCGGGTTCGGGCCGCTTCCAGCATCCCGCGCCAAGAGGCCGCTGCCCAGGCCCCGTTCGCGTGACGGTACCGAGGACATCTGACGGCCAGCCAGATATCGTGGGCGCCACCGTGCCCGCCGTCGCCACACCACAGGGGGAAACGCCATGACCCGCCGACTCCGCCCCGTGGGGCTGGACTTCCTCGACCGGGCTCCGGCCCGTCTCGTGTTCACGGCCAGGGCTGCGGCCCCGCCGCAGGCCCTGTACCGGGCGCTCGCCGAGGACGTGACCGGCTGGCCGGCCTGGTTCCGGGCGGTGTCGCTGGCCCGGCCCACCGGGGGCGGTGCCGGGCGGGAGGTCAGGCTGGTGGGCGGGGTGCGGTTCCAGGAGACGGTCGTGGCCGCGGAGGCTTCGCGGCGCTACGCGTACCGGGTCGACGAGACCAACGTGCCCGGGCTGCAAGCCCTGTTGGAGGAGTGGCTGCTGGCCCCGGCCGCCGGGCCCCGCTCCCCCGGCGACCGCTCCCCCGGCACCCTCGTGCGCTGGACCTTCGCGGCCGACGGCCCTGCCCCCCTGCGCCTCGCGCTGGCGGCCGCCCGCCCGGGGCTCGGCCACTCCTTCCGTACGGCGGTGCGCACCCTCGACGCCCGCCTGACGGCCGCCCCGAGCCGCGGCTGAGCCCCTTGGCGCACCGTGCGCGGCCTCAGGCCCGGGGCTCTGCCCAGGTGCCGGTCTCCAGCAGCGTCTCGATCGTCTTCGCGTACGGGGCGATGTCGAGGCCCTGCGCCGCCAGCCACTCGTCCGAGTAGTACTTGTCGAGGTAGCGGTCGCCCGGGTCGCACAGCAGGGTCACGACGCTGCCCGTGCGCCCCTCCGCCACCATCTCGGAGACGATCTTCAGGGCGCTCCACAGCCCGGTGCCCGTGGAGCCACCGGCCTTGCGCCCTATGGCCTGTTCGAGGGCGCGGCAGGCGGCGACGCTCGCCGCGTCCGGGACCTTCATCATGCGGTCGATGGCGCCGGGCACGAAGCTCGGCTCCATCCGGGGCCGGCCGATGCCCTCGATGCGGGAGCCGCAGTCGCTGCTCGCGTGCGGGTCGTGGTTCGTCCAGCCCTCGAAGAAACAGGAGTTCTCCGGGTCCGGGACGCAGATGCGGGTGTCGTGCTGCATGTAGTGGACGTAGCGGGCGATGGTGGCGGAGGTGCCGCCGGTGCCGGCGGTCGCCACGATCCAGGCGGGCTCGGGGTAGCGCTCCAGGCGCAGCTGCTGGTACATCGACTCGGCGATGTTGTTGTTGCCGCGCCAGTCGGTGGCCCGCTCCGCGTACGTGAACTGGTCCATGTAGTGGCCGCCGGTGCGGGCGGCGAGGTCGGCGGACTCCTCGTACATCTTCATGGAGTCGTCGACGAAGTGGCATTCGCCGCCGTGGAATTCGATGAGGCGGCACTTCTCCGGGCTGGTCGTGCGCGGCATGACGGCGATGAAGGGCACGCCGATCAGCTTGGCGAAGTAGGCCTCGGACACGGCGGTGGAGCCGCTGGAGGCCTCGATGACCGGGCGGCCGGGGCGGATCCAGCCGTTGCACAGCGCGTACAGGAACAGCGAGCGGGCGAGGCGGTGCTTCAGGGAGCCCGTCGGGTGCGTGGACTCGTCCTTGAGGTAGAGGTCGATGCCCCAGGCCTCGGGCAGCGGGAAGCGCAGCAGGTGAGTGTCGGCGCTGCGGTTGGCGTCCGCCTGGACCTTGCGCACGGCCTCCTTGAGCCAGGCGCGGTATTCGGCGTCGCTGCGGTCGACGTCGACGGTGGTCGTCGTCACCGCGGCCGTGTTCGAGGCCGGCGTAGCGGTGGTGCCGGTGGTGCTCATGCGCCCTGCTCCTTTGTCGGTTCCAGTGCCCCCTCCTTTCGAAATGTACCCCCCTCACCTGCGCAAACGGTCACTTTGGGTTTCTATGCGGATCGCTTTCGGTCGCGTTCGGTTGCACGCGGCGCGACGGTGGGTGACCCTTGAGATTGCGTCACCGAGGGTGCAGCACCCGTAACACTGATGTCGGGGAGTCGCAGCCGTGATCACACATTCCCGCAGGCACTGCGTCGTGGAACTGCAGGCCCTGCCCGCGCGGATCGGCCAGGTCCGCAGGATCGTCTCCGCCCAACTGCGCCACTGGCAGCTCGATCCGCTCATAGACCGGGCTGCGCTCGGCGTGACGGAGCTGCTCAGCAACGTCCACCGCCACGCGCAGCCCGACAAGGTCTGCACGGTCGAGATCGAACTCCGCCTCGGACGGCTGACCGTCTCCGTCCACGACAGCGATCCGCGGCTGCCCGTGCTGCGCGAGGCCGGTGGCCTGGAGACCTGCGGCCGCGGGCTGGCACTCGTGGAAGCGGTCAGCGAGGCGTGGGGGGCCCGCCACCGGCCGGACGGACCCGGCAAGGTGGTCTGGTTCTCGATGCGGGCCGCCCCCGCCCCGGCGGCGCCGCCGCACACGGTCCGTATCGGCGCGAAGAAGCCCGTACGGGAGCCCGCCCGGGCGGTGATCGGCGCCGTGGACGCACATCCCGTCGTGACGGGCGTGCCGGCGTCGGTGTCGGTCGGCACCCGGCCCGGGTGACGCACCCCCGGCCCGCCCGCCGGCCCGGGCCGCAGCGGCTCAGGCCGCGGTGCCCAGCGTTCCCAGCGGATCGTCGAGCACCGGCTGCCAGGCCAGCTCCGCCGCCCCGACGAGGCTGTTGTGGTCGAGGGTGCACGGCAGGATCGGCACGCCCCCGCTGCGCCCCCACAGGCTCCGGTCCGCTACCACGGCGCGCAGCCGCTCCGGGTCGGCGTACAGCAGCTCGCGGTGGAGCCCGCCGAGGATGATCCGGTCCGGGTTCAGGATGTTCACCAGCCCGGCCAGGCCCAGCCCGAGCCGGTCGATGAGCTCTTCGGCGGCCGCCCGTACCGAGGGCTGCGCATACTCGGCGCGCAGCAGGTCGCGGGCCTGCTGGAGCAGGGACACCTCGGGACCCGGCGTGCGGCCCGCCGCGGTGAGGAAGGCCAGCGGGTCGGCCTCCACGTCCAGGCAGCCCCGGCTGCCGCAGTGACAGGGCCGGCCCTCGGGGTTGACCGTCAGGTGGCCGACCTCCAGGGCCAGGCCGGAGCTGCCGCTGTGCAGCCGGCCGTCCAGCACCAGCGCGCCGCCGACCCCGCGGTGGCCGGTGGCCACGCAGAGCAGGTGCTGCGCGCTGCGGCCCGCCCCGTGGCGGTGCTCGGCGAGCGCGGCGAGGTTCACGTCGTTGCCGGTCAGGGCCGGTCCGTCGATCCCGGCCGCCTTCACGCACTCGGCGAAGATGGCCCGGACGGGTGACCCGGCCGGCCAGGCCAGGTGCAGCGGGTTGAGGGCCGTGCCGTCGGGCTCGGCGACCGCCGAAGGCACGGCGAGGCCCGCGCCGATGCAGCGCCGGCCCGACGCGGCGAGCAGCTCCGCCCCCGCCCCGACGACGGCGCCGAGCACCTGCGCCGGGTCGGCGGAGACGGTGACCTTGCCGGGGGCGGTGGCCACGATCCGTCCGCCGAGGCCGACGAGCGCGGCCCGGAACCCGTCCGAGTGCACCTGAGCGGCCAGCGCCACGGGCCCGTTCTCGTCGACGGCGAGCCGGTGCGAGGGGCGGCCCTGGGCGCCGCCCGCGCCACCGGGGCGGGAGTCGACGCGGATCAGGCCGAGGGCTTCCAGCTCGGCGGCCACGGCCCCGGCGGTGGCCCGGGTGACGCCCAGCTCGGCCGTCAGCACCGCGCGCGTCGGGGCCCGGCCCGTGTGGACGAGTTCCAGCGCGGGGCCCAGGGCGCTGCGGCCCCGTTCGAGCTTGCTCTTCGTGGAGACCGAGGAGGACGTGGAGGGCGGGGAGGCCGGGGAGGCCGTGGGAGCCGTGCTCTCGTCCCCCACCCCCGGCGGGGCGCCGTTGCCGTTCATGCAGCGATCCTCGCATGATCGGGGAGGTGCCCGGCGCCCCGGCCTACGCTCCCGGGCCGCCGACCCGCAGGGTGACGTTCAGCCGCCCGGTCAGCCCCAGTGCGGGCGGGGCGGTGCCGGGCAGGACCTTGGGCACCCCGTGGTAGGCGAGCCGGCTGGGGCCGCCGAAGACGAACAGGTCCCCGCTGCGCAGCTCGACGTCCCGGTAGGGGCGGCCGCGCGAGGCGGTGTTGCCGAAGCGGAAGAGGCAGGCGTCGCCGAGGCTGAGCGAGACGACGGGGGCGGGCGAGCGTTCATCGGCGTCCCGGTGCATGCCCATGCGGGAGTCGGCGCCGTAGAAGTTGACCAGGGCGATGTCGTACGCCTCGGCGGCCGGCGGAGGCGTGCCGTAGGCGTCGGTGACGGCCCGCCGCCCCAGCTCGGCGAGCCAGGCGGGCATCGGCTTGACGGGGGCGCCATCGCCGTCCACGGCGGTGGGGGCGTAGCCGTACGGGTACCAGTGCCGCCCGAGGCACACCTGCCGGGCGGTCATCGTCCCGCCGCCGGGGGTGTGGACGGTACGCAGCCCGGCCGGCGGGCGGGCCCAGGCGCGGCAGGCCTCCAGGAGCTCGCGCTGGCGCCGCGGCCCGAGCCAGTCGGGCAGGTGCACGGCGCCGGGTGCGACCTCGGTCCGCTCGCGCGCGAAGAGTTCACCGTCCATCCCTCCATTGTCAGGGGCTGCTGGCACACTCGGGGCATGAAGATCAACGAGTACGTGGAAGCGCTGGCGCGGGAAGGCGAGCTGCTGGCGGACGAGGCCGAACGGGCGGGCACGGACGCCCTGGTGCCCACCTGTCCCGAGTGGCGGGTGACCGACCTCCTGCGGCACACGGGGGCGGTGCACCGCTGGGCGGCGGGGTACGTGACGGACGGGCTGGTGGAACCGGTGCCCTTCCCGGCGGCGCCCGAGCTGGTGGGGGCCGAGCTGCTGGCCTGGTTCCGGGAGGGGCACGCCGGGATAGTGCGGGCCCTGAGCGAGGCGCCGGCGGAGCTGGTGTGCTGGACCTTCCTGCCGACGGCGCCGCCCTCGCCGCTGGCGTTCTGGGCGCGGCGGCAGGCGCACGAGACGGCCGTCCACCGCTTCGACGCCCAGGCGGCGCGGGGCGTGGCCTTCGGCGAGGTCACCCCGGAGTTCGCGGAGGACGGGGTGGACGAGCTGCTGACCGGCTTCCACGCCCGGCCGCGCAGCCGGGTGCGGACCGAGGAGCCGAAGGTGGTGCGGGTCCGGGCGGCGGACACGGGCGCGGTGTGGACGGTCCACCTGTCGAAGGAACCGGCCCGGACGGTCCGGGGGGACACGGGCGAGCCGGCGGACTGCGAGCTGACCGGCCCGGCGTCCTGGCTGTACGCGGCCCTGTGGAACCGCCTCCCCCTGGCGGGGCCGGGGGTGACCGGCGACGTGACGCTGGCCCGGCTGTGGCAGGAGACGGCGGGCATCTGAGGGCGGAGACCGGCGGGGGCACGGCGCCCCGCCGGTCACGCCGGTCCGCCGGTCACGCCGGTCCGGCGGTCCGGCGGTCCGGCGGTCCGGCGGTCCGGCGGTCCGGCGGTCCGGCGGTCCGGCGGTCCGGCGGTCCGGCGGTCCGGCGGTCACAGTCTGAACAGCACCCCGCGCCAGGTCCATCCAGCGCCGAGGACGGCCTTCTGCAGCGGGACGCGCATGTCCCGGGTGCCGAAGCGGAACGTCTCGACCTTCTGCCGGCTGCCGTCCGCCGCCTTCCTGACCTCCCACTGCCGGTACACCATGTCCGCGGGCCCGCGCCCGTACTGCCGGTTCGCGCCCTCGGAGGTCGGCGCCCACCGCTCTTCGAGGACCCGGACGGCGTGCGCCCCGGCGTCCAGGCGCATCCGGGTCCTGAGGGTGACGTCCAGCGCCGCGATGACGCATTCCGCGACCAGATCCGCGCCGCCGTCCCCCGGGGTGGCCTCGCGCACGGTGAACCGCGCGTCCGGTCCGGCGGCCGCGAGCAGCGCGGCACGGACCTCCTCGGCGGGCTTGCGTGCGACACCGGCGCGCGGGTGGGCCGTGCCGGTCAGCTTGTCCCTGAGCCGCCCCATCGCTAGGCCTCGTTCCCGGTGCCCGGGCGGACCGAACTCACGAAGTCCTGGAAGTCGCCGAGGACTTCGTCGTGCTGGCCCGCTGTGGCGGTGAGGACCAGCCGGACGACCGCACGCCTGCGCGGCTCCGCGACGTCCGCCATGGACAGGTACACCTGGGACTGGACGAGGGCGCGGCGCACGCCGCCGGCGACCGCCTGGAAGGCCAGCCGCTGGATCAGCGCGGGTGCGGTGTCGCCGTAGCGGGTCGCGGCCTTCTCCAGTTCGGCCGGCATCGCCTCCCACTTCCCGGCGGCCGTCGTCAGCAGGCTCAGGTCCGTGGTCATGACTTCGTGGTAGTTCAGCACCGCGGGCTCCTCACAGGTCGTTCAGCTTCGACTGCGAGGCACGGAACTGGTTGTGGATGCCCGTGTCGTTGCGCGCGAAGAGGCCGGAGGCGCCGCGCAGGGCGCTCTTCTCCGCCGAGAGGCGGCACATCAGGACCTTCACCTGCTTGTCCACAGGTCTCCGCCACGGCCTTCAGGCCCGCCGCCGTCTCCCAGCCGTCGAAGCCCTTCTGGGCCGTGCTGGTGGCGTCGTCCGCGACTTCGGCGGCCTTCTTGGTGTTCGGCTCCAGCTCGGTCTCGATCGTGCCGGCCGCATCCTGCTTCTGCTTCGGCGTCGAGGCGAAGTCCCCGGGCCCGGAGCCGAGTCCGGGCACCGGCCCGGGCGCGGGACCGCCGGAGGGCTCCGCCGGCAGGTGGTCCAACCGCATGCCGGTCTGCTCGTCCGTGCCGGCCGCCTGCCCGTCGGCCGCCTGTGCGTGGCCGGAATCATTCGACATGTTCACGCCTCCCCCGCCGGAAGGCACTGATCATATGCATGGCCGCTGTCCACGGCGCAAAGAGCCTGGCGCCGGGGGGCGGCCGGATCTAGCCGAGGGCGGCGGCGTAGCCGGTCTGGGCCTGGTATCCCCAAGCGGGCGCCGTGTCCCAGGGGTTGGGCATCGCCGCGCTGGTCGCGTAGACGTAGCCGGCGCCGCGCGCGAAGGCGGTGGCGAGGGTGGTGCGCATGGCAGCGGGATCCGGGACGTCGTGGACCAGGTGCCAGAACGCCGTTCCGCTCGGGTCGAGTTCGGCTCCCGGGCGGTAGGCCCCTGCCGCGTCGAAGACGTTGCCGCCGGGCCAGTCGCCGGAGGTGTAGTCCGCGTACGCGCCCTCGTAGGTGACGAAGACGTCGGCGGTGCGGTGGCCGGGTTCGAGGTAGCAGTCGGCCGTGGCGGTGCCGGGGTTGTCGACGACCAGCTCGGGGACGTCCGGGGCCACGGAGTGCATGGTGTCCTGGACGTAGCGGCGCAGGGCCGCGTAGTGGTCGCGGGTGGCGTTGCCGGGGCCGCACTCGCGGCTGACGACGTCGAAGAAGATGCCGTCGACGTGGAGCCCGCCGTCGGGGGTCCTGAGGTAGTTGTCCACGGAGGCCCGGACGGCGGCGGGGTCGCGGTCGCCGCGGTCGGTGTGGACGTAGCCGAGGACCTTCGGCCGCTCGCCGGTGGCGGTGGTACCGCTGCGCAGGGCGTCAGCGCGGGCACGCCAGGAGGAGTCGAACGGGGCGTCGCCGTTCCCGGGGTTCAGGACGACGACGGAGGCGGCGGGGGCGGTGGCCGTGAGCTCGGCCAGCACCGGGTCGTCGGCCCACACGTAGGCGGGGACGGCGATCTCCAGGCCGCGCACACCGGGGGTCCGGGGCGGGCGGGCCGCCACGGGCGCGGCCGGCCCGGATCCGGCGGAGGGTCTGGAGGGCGGCGGCGGTTCGGCCGAGGCCGTCACCGCCGGGGCGGGCGCGGCGAGCAATCCGGTCAGCAGGACGGCGCAGAGGGCCTTCAGAGCGCGGGCGGGGGCCAGGGCCATGACTGTTCCTCCGACGGCGGCAGGGGCGACCCGAGGAACAGTAGGCGCGCGGTCTGGCCGTGAGCGCCGAACCGCCGTCATCCGTATGAGGGACAGACAACCGAATCGTCACCTCATCCCGTGAATCCGGCCGTCGGCCGCCGGCGGCCACGCGGGCGCCGCACGGCCGGCGGACACCGCGAGACCACGCGGGCATCGCGAGGGCACGCGGGAATCGCGAGGGCACGCGGCACGGCACGCCCGGCGGCGGGACGCCCGGCGGCGGGACGCCGTCAGAGTGCGGGCAGGCCTACCGCGTGCGCCAGTTGGCCGGCGGCGTGCGCGAAGAAGGCCTCGCGCTCTTCGACCACGTTCTCGAACTGGCCGAACAGCTCGAAGGAGACCAGTCCGGCGAGCTGCGCCCAGGCGGCGACGAGGGCGGCCGTGACCTCGGGGGGCAGGCCCTCGGCGAAGTCGGCCGTCATCCGGCCGGCCTCCGCGCGCAGGGCGGCGGGCAGTGGGGGCAGGGCGAGTCCACGGCCCTCGTGGGCGGAGCGGAGGATGGCGACGAGGACGTTGGCGACGCGGGAGGCGGGGACGATCGTGTCCTGGGGGGCGCTGTAGCCGGGGACGGGGGAGCCGTAGATGAGGGCGTACTCGTGCGGGTGCGCGAGCGCCCAGGCGCGGAAAGCCTCACAGACGGCCGTCCAGCGGGCACGGGGCGCGGCGCCGGCGGCGAGGGCTGCCGCTCCGGCCGCCTCGGCAGCGGCGCCCACGCTGTCGTACGCGTCGATGATCAGCGCGGTGAGCAGCTCGTCGCGGCTCGGGAAGTAGCGGTAGAGGGCGGAGGAGACCATGCCCAGCTCGCGGGCGACGGCGCGCAGCGAGAGCTTGGCGGCCCCCTCTTCCGCGAGCCGGCGGCGCGCCTCGTCCTTGATGGCGGCGGTGACCTCGATACGGGCCCGTTCCCTGGCCCCTCGCACGGTGCTCATGCGGATCAGTGTGACATACACGTGGAGCAGTGCACAAAAATCGGAGCACCGCACTCTTGAGAGAGCACTGCTCTTGCTTTGGTGCACCGATCCGTGCACACTGATCTCAAGAGAGAGCAGTGCTCTCGCAATCACAGTCCGACATCGCCCCGGAGGCCACCGTGAACGCGTCCACCCCGCACTACATCAAGGCCGGCCCGCTGGAGACCCGCCTCAACTCGCTCCTCGGCAAGCTCGCCCGTCTCGGCATCAGCCTGGCCGGCACCGCGGAACTGTCGGTGCGCGGCCGTACCTCCGGCAAGATGCAGCGCATCCCGGTCAACCCCCACACGTTCGAGGGCGCCCAGTACCTGGTCTCGGCCCGCGGCCACTCCCAGTGGGTCCGCAACATGCGCGTGGCGGGCGGCGGCGAGCTCCGCCTGGGCCGCAAGGTCCGCCCGTTCACCGTCACCGAGCTCACCGACCCGGTGGAGAAGGCGGCCGTGCTGCGCGCCTACCTGGAGAAGTGGGGCTGGGAGGTCAACCGGTTCTTCCAGGGCGTCACGGCCGAGTCCACGGACGCCGAACTGCAGGCCGCCGCCGGGGACCCCCCGGTCTTCCGCATCGCGGTGACCGGCTGATCCCCGCAGCCCTGCCTCGCGGCCCCGCAGCCCTGCCTCGCGGCCCCGCGGCCCGGACGCGCGGCCCCGGCCCCCCGGCCCGGCGGCGCGCTGCTCGCCGTCGCGCCCCCGCCGCCAGCCCCTCCGGCCCCCAGCCCCGCCGGCGTCAGCTCCGGCCGCTCCGCGCCAGACGGGCGTCCAGCAGGTGCAGCGCCTTGCGCGCCATCGGATGCGTGCGGACCAGGTCGGCCAGGTTCGTGGACCCGCGCGTGATCCCGGCGAAGGCCTTCCAGGCGGGCCGCAGCCCCGTCAGCGCACCGTGCATCAGTCCCGGACGGGACTCGAAGACGGTCAGCATCCGCTTGCCGACGCTCATCTCCACGCCCAGCCCGGCCTTGACCGCGAAGGCGTAGTTCAGCGCCTGGCGCCGCGCGTCCACGGCGTCCTGCGCCTCGGCGATCTTCGCGGCCCACTCCCCCGCGAGCCGTCCCGAACGCAGCGCGAAGGAGATCCCCTCGCGGGTCCACGGCTCCAGCAGACCGGCCGCGTCACCCGCCACCAGCACCCGGCCGCGCGACAACGGGGACCCGGGCTTGCGGCAGCGCGTCAGGTGCCCGGAGGAGACGGCCGGCTCGAAACCGGCCAGACCCAGCCGCGCGACGAAGTCGTCCAGGTACCGCTTGGTCGCGGCCCCCTCGCCCTTCGCCGAGATGACGCCGACGGTGAGTGTGTCGCCCTTGGGGAAGACCCACCCGTAACTGCCCGGCAGCGGACCCCAGTCGATCAGGACGCGGCCCTTCCAGTCCTCGGCCACGGTCGCCGGGACCGGGATCTCCGCCTCCAGCCCGAGGTCGACCTGGTCCATCTCCACCCCGACGTGGGCGCCGATGCGGCTCGCGCTGCCGTCCGCGCCGACCACCGCCCGGGCCAGCACGGTCTCCCCGTCCGCGAGCACCACCGCGACCGTGCGCCGGTCGGGCACCGACGCGCCGTGCTGCTCGACCCGGCTCACCGCCGTCCCCGTGCGCAGCACCGCGCCGGCCTTCTCGGCCTCCGCGACCAGCGCCGCGTCGAACTCGGGCCGGTTGATCAGCCCGAACAGCATGCGCTTCGAACGCCGGGTCCGGGTCAGCTTCCCGTCCAGGGAGAAGGTCACCGCATGGATCCGGTCCTTGAACGGCAGGACGAAGCCCGGCGGCAGGGCGTCGCGCGAGGGACCGATGATGCCGCCGCCGCAGGTCTTGTAGCGGGGCAGTACGGCCTTCTCCAGCAGCAGGACGCGCCGCCCCGCGCTCGCCGCCGCGTACGCGGCCATCGCCCCGGCCGGGCCGGCGCCGACCACGACGACGTCCCACACCTCGCCGGTGCCGTCGGCCGGGCCGTCGCCCGCCTGCCCGTCCCGGTCCTGGGCGGCCCCGGCCGCCTGCTCCGCTTCCGTTGCGGATCCGCCGTCAATGCTGTCGTCGCTGGTCACGATGGGCTGCTGCTCCTGATCACACGTTGCTCCGATGCCGGGAAGATCCTACGGCGCGCATCCCGCTCGTCCTGCTGTGCGAGGATCGAGCGGACCCCGCCGTACCACGGCGTACACACCGCACAACGTCGCACCCACGAGGAGCGTGCCCATGTCGCAGAATCCGATCGCCGAGACCGTCGCCTCGCTGATGCCCCGCGCCAAGGCGGAGCTGACCGAGCTGGTGGCGTTCCAGTCGGTCGCGGACTGGGCGCAGTTCCCCAAGAGCGAGAGCGAGGGCGCCGCGAACTGGGTGGCCGACGCCCTGCGCGCCGAGGGCTTCCAGGACGTGGCCCTCCTCGACACCCCCGACGGCACCCAGTCGGTGTACGGCTTCCTGCCCGGCCCCGAGGGCGCCCCGACCGTCCTGCTGTACGCGCACTACGACGTGCAGCCGCCGCTCGACGACGCCGCCTGGATCTCCCCGGCCTTCGAGCTGACCGAGCGCGACGGCCGCTGGTACGGGCGCGGCGCGGCCGACTGCAAGGGCGGCTTCATCATGCACCTGCTGGCCCTGCGCGCGCTGAAGGCGAACGGCGGCGTACCGGTCTCCGTGAAGGTGATCGTGGAGGGCTCGGAGGAGCAGGGCACCGGCGGCCTCCAGCAGTACGCCGAGGCCCACCCCGAGCTGCTGACCGCCGACACGATCGTGATCGGCGACGCGGGCAACTTCCGCCTGGGCCTGCCGACGGTGACGGCCACCCTGCGCGGCATGACGCTGATCAAGGTCAAGATCGACACCCTGGGCGGGAACCTGCACTCCGGGATGTTCGGCGGCGTCGCCCCCGACGCCCTGGCCGCCCTGATCCGCCTGCTGGACTCGCTGCGCTCCGAGGACGGCTCGACGACGGTGGACGGCCTGGCCTCCGACGCGGTGTGGGAGGGCCTGCAGTACCCCGAGGCGGACTTCCGCGCCGACGCGAAGGTGCTGGACGGGGTCGAGCTGATCGGTGAGGGCACCATCGCGGACCGGCTGTGGGCCCGTCCGGCCGTCACCGTGCTCGGCATCGACTGCCCGCCGGTGGTCGGCGCGACCCCCTCGGTCCACGCGAGCGCCGGCGCGCTGATCAGCCTGCGCGTGCCGCCGGGCGTGGACACCGCCGAGGCCATCAAGCTGCTGGAGGCGCACCTGATCGCGCACACCCCGTGGAAGGCGAAGCTGGAGCTGGAGGTCGTCGGCCAGGGCCAGCCGTTCCAGGCGGACACCTCCAGCCCGGCGTACGCGTCGATGGCCGCCGCCCTGCGCGAGGCCTACGACGGCCAGGAGATGCAGATCAGCGGCATGGGCGGATCGATCCCGCTGTGCAACACCCTCACCTCCCTCTACCCGCGGGCCGAGATGCTGCTGATCGGCCTGAGCGAGCCGGAGGCGCAGATCCACGCGGTCAACGAGAGCGTCTCCCCGCAGGAGCTGGAGCGGCTGTCGGTGGCCGAGGCGCTGTTCCTCGTCAACTACGCGGAGTCCAAGCGCGCCTGACGCCAAGCCCGTTGACGGACGCCCGGGGCGCGCTGCGCCCTGGGCGTACTCTGCTACCGGCGAAGTCACGTGCGCAGGACCGGTCATGGCGCATACGTTCGCCCCATGGACAACTTGGATCTTGTCGAAGTACTCCCCGGCCGGCTGCACATGCTGCGTTTCCCCATCGGGCAGGCCTACCTCTGGCAGGACCGGGGCGGGGAGGCCCTGACCCTCATCGACTCCGGCCCGGCCGGGGCGGCCGACGCGATCGAGGGGGCGATACGTTCCCTCGGGCTCGCGCCGGAGCGGCTGGAGCGGATCGTGCTGACCCACTGCCACCGCGATCACGTCGGCTCCGCCGGTGAACTCGCCGCCCGCCGGGGCGCGGAGGTGCTGGCGCACCGGCTGGACGCGCCGGTGGTACGGGGCGAACTGCCGGTGCCGGAGCCGGTGCTGCTGGACTGGGAGATCCCGTTCTACGAGCACGGCATGACGGTCCCGGAGGCCCCGCCGACCCGGGTCGACCGGGAGCTGGAGGACGGCGAGGTACTGCCCTTCGGCGGCGGCGCGGTGGTGGTCCACTCCCCCGGGCACACCCCGGGCAGCATCGGCGTCCACCTCCCGGAACACGGGGTGCTGTTCACCGGGGACTGCGTGGCGGGCGTGGGCCAGGTGATGCTGGGCGTCTTCAACACCGACCGCGCCGAGGCCATCGCCTCCTTCCGCCGCCTGGCCGCCCTGTCCCCGTCGGTGGCCTGCTTCGGGCACGGCGACCCGCGTACGCAGGACACGGCGCGGGAACTGAAGGAGGCGGCGGAGGCCGCCTGACCCCGGCCCCGCCGCCCGCAGCGGCCCCCTGCCCGCCCTCCCCCGTTCCCGGGGGCTCCGCCCCGGCCCCCGGCACCGGACGCTCCGCGCGCGGTGCGCCCGGACTCCCCTGGCGGCAACGGGGCGGAGGGAGGGCGGTGCGAGGAGGCGGCCCCAGCGGCAGCCGGCCCGGCCCGCCCGGCATGGCCAAGAGCCGCCCCCGCCCGGCCCTCCCGGCAGGCCTACGGCGTGGGCCGCCCCGCCCCGCAGGGCTACAGCGTGGGCCAGCCCGGCCCGCCCCGCAGGACTACGGCGTGGGCCGCCCCGCCCGGCAGGGCTAAGGCCCGGCCCGCCCCGCAGGGCTACGGCGTGGGCCGGCCCGCCTCCAGGTACAGGGCCCGCCCCCGCTCACGTGCCCGCAGCGCCCACCGCAGCCGCTCGTACCGCTGCACCGGCAGCATGTCCGCGGCCTCCGCCTCCGTGACGAACCGCCAGGCCCTCAGCTCCGGCCCCGGCAGCCGCAGCCGCCCGGCCTCCGCCTCCGACAGCCGGCCCCCGTCGAACAGCAGCCGCAGCCCCCCGTAGGCCGGGGACCGGGGCGCCTCCCAGTCGACCACCAGCAGCTCCGGCACCCGGTCCAGCGCCAGGGACAGCTCCTCCGCGACCTCCCGTACGCCCGCCCGCGCCGGCGCCTCCCCCGGCTCGACGACCCCGCCCGGGAACTCCCAGCCCGGCTTGTACGTCGGATCCACCAGGAGCACCCGGTCCCGGTCGTCGAAGAGCAGGACCCCCGCCGCCACCGTCTCCCGCGTCGGCTCCGGGGTCTGCACGATGTCGCAGACCGCCGCCGTGTCCGTGGTCACGGCCTCGGCGATCCGCTGCGCCGTCTCCCGCGCGGTCAGGCGCCCGTTGTCGATGACGTGCGCGTCGGCGGAAAGCCAGCCCAGCGCCTGCCGGTACTCGGGAAGCCGGTCGCAGGCCCCCTGCCGGGCCCGCTCCTGCCCCTCCCCCACTCCCTTCCCGCGCCGGGCGATCCGCTCACGCAGGATCGTTTCCGCCGGGGCCAGCAGCACGTGCCGCACGGGGATCCGGCGGGCCGCGAGCGCGCCGAAGATCTCGTCCCGGTG
This sequence comes from Streptomyces katrae, assembly GCF_002028425.1. Classification (GTDB taxonomy): domain Bacteria; phylum Actinomycetota; class Actinomycetes; order Streptomycetales; family Streptomycetaceae; genus Streptomyces; species Streptomyces katrae_A. Next base: position 1,062,897 of record NZ_CP020042.1, read on the forward strand.
CTCCTGCCGCAGCAGCGTCATCGGCACGACCAGCACCCCGCCCACCTCCGCCAGCAACGCCGCCGCCGCGTCGACGACGAGCCGCCGCCAGCTCGGCAGGTCCTGGTGGTCGTCGACCTCCGCGAGGCGTTTTCCCGGCAGGAGGCGGCACAGCGCCTCCCCGATGAGCTCCGGGTCGTACAGGGTGCTGTCCGGCAGCAGTGCGACCAGTTCGCGGGCCGTACTGGTCTTCCCGGCGCCGACAGCACCGTTGATCCAGACAATCACGTCTACCCCTCTCCCATTGGCTCGCCTCCGAAGCCCCCAGTGGCTTGCCCTCCTCACCCTGCCACGGAAACCCGCTCTCCGGCCGAGTGCATATCCTCGGGGTCAGAGCGCCCCGCCGCCCCGCCTCCGGAGGTCTTCCCGCCGTGCCGCAGAACCGCCCCCCGTCCGAACCCCGTTACGGCACCCGGCCGACCATGAAGGACGTGGCGGCCCGGGCGGGCGTCGGCCTGAAGACGGTGTCCCGGGTCGTCAACGGCGAGCCGGGGGTGACCCCGGACACCGAACGGCGGGTCCAGGACGCCATCGACGCCCTCGGCTTCCGGCGCAACGACAGCGCCCGCGTCCTGCGCAAGGGCCGGACCGCCACCGTCGGCCTGGTCCTGGAGGACCTGGCCGATCCCTTCTACGGTCCCCTCAACCGGGCCGTCGAGGAGGTGGCGCGCACCCACGGCGCCCTGCTGATCAACGGCTCCAGTGCCGAAGATCCGGACCGGGAACGGGAGTTGGCGCTCGCACTGTGCGCCCGCCGGGTGGACGGCCTGATCGTGATCCCGGCCGGCGACGACCACCGCTACCTGGAGCCGGAGATCCGGGCCGGGGTGGCCACGGTGTTCGTGGACCGCCCGGCGGGCGGGATCGAGGCGGACGTGGTGATGTCGGACAGCTTCGGCGGCGCCCGGGACGGGGTGGCCCACCTGATCGCCGCCGGGCACCGGCGGATCGGCTTCATCGGGGACCACCCCCGCATCCACACCGCCACGGAACGCCTGCGCGGCTACCGCGAGGCGATGGCGGGTGCGGGCCTGCCGGTGTCCGGATCCTGGGTCTCCCTCGGCTCGACGGCCCCGGAACGGGTGGCGGCGGCGGCCGGGGCGATGCTGTCGGGCCCGGAGCCGGTGACGGCCGTCTTCGCCGGCAACAACCGGGTCACCGTCACCGTCGTACGGGTCCTCGCGGCCCTCCCCCGGCCCGTGGCGCTGGTCGGCTTCGACGACTTCGAACTGGCCGACCTGCTGCGCCCCGGGGTCACGGTGATCGCCCAGGACCCGGCGGCCCTGGGCCGGGTGGCCACGGACCGCCTCTTCCAACGCCTGTCGGGCACCGCCCTCCCCCCGACCCGCACCGTCCTGCCGACCCGCCTGATCCCCCGCGGCTCGGGCGAACTCCCCCCGTTCACCGGATGACCCCCCGCAACCCGGGCACGGCCCCGCAGGCGGCGGTGAGTCCGGCGAGAACGGCCAGAGCGGGCGGCATCCCGCCCAGGTAGCTCAGCCCGCCGGTGACGAGCCCGGCGAACAGGGCGCAGAGGAGCACGACGGCGGCGTGCAGGGTCAGGAAGGGTGGATCTGTGTCCGGGGGTGTGGTCATGCCCCGATTCCACCGCCCCGCACGCCGGCACGCCGCCCCCACCGGACGATCCCGGACCGCCTCCGGACACCGCCGGACACCGGTGCTGACCGGCACTGTCCGGGATCGTCCGGCGACGCGCGCAGCCCGGCCGTAACCTGTGCGGTGATGGACAGCGTGCGTGCATTCAGCGAAGAACTGGAGTCGTTCGCGGCGGACTTGCGGCGGCTGCGGCTCGACCGGGGCAACCGGTCGTACCGCGAACTCACCGCCCGTGCGGCGAAGTCCAAGACCGGGATCCGGCTTCCGGTGTCCACCCAGAGCGACGCTTTCCGCGGGGACGGCCTTCCGAGGCTGGACAGCCTGATGGGCCTGGTCCGGATCCTCCTCTCCTACGACGAGTTCGGCCAGGAGCGGCCCGTCCCGCCCCACAACTCCCCCGAGTTGGAGCACTGGCGCCGCCGCTGGCGCGACCTGGCCGCCCTGGCACCGCTGCGGCGCTCACCGGCACCCGCAGCGGTCGTGACGCAGGAGCGCGCACCCGTCCCCGCCTACAGGAGCAGGTTCACGCTGGCGCACGTGCTCACCACGCGGGCGGACAACAACTGGTGCGCGGCCTTCTCTCCCGACGGCCGGCTCCTCGCCGTGTCCGGATCACACGAGGACGAGGCAGTGGTCCAACTGTGGGATCCCGTCCGGGGAGTGGCCGTCGGTGAGCTCGCGGACAGACCCCTTGCCTTCTCGCTGGCGTTCTCCCCCGGCGGCCACCTCCTGGCCGTTGGAGACTGCGAGGGCGCGGTGACCTTGTGGGACACCGCGACCTTCGCACGGGTAGGAGCGCCCCTGCTCGGCCACGGCCGCTCCGTCGACGTGGTCGTCTTCGCGGCGGACGGCCGGACCCTGGTCACTGCCGACGACGAGATCGTCCACCGATGGGACATCACGACCGGAGAGCCTGCCGAATCACCTCTGTTCGGCGAGATCGAGGCGATGTTCTGCCGCCCCGATGGCAGCATCCTGGCCGCGCTCAGGACCAAGCACACACTGCGTCTGTGGGATCTCGCGAGCGCTGCGAGTGCCGGCAGACCTCTCATCGACAACATCGACGGACCCGTCGAGGCCACGTTCTCCCCTGACGGCGCCCTGTTGGCCACGACCTACGACCACGAGACCCTGCTGTGGTCCACCTCGACCAGCACCCTCGCGCGCAGGCTGCCCGAGGCAGCCGACAGTGGGGCCACCATGGCGTTCTCCCGGGACAGCCGCCTACTGGCCACCACGAGCGACCACGGCACCGTACGGCTCTGGGACCCTTCGACCGGGGCGCTCCTGGGCCCGCCCCTGGCGGAGTACAAGGGTCCGTTCGACCGGTTGGCCATGTCCCCCGACGGCCGCATGCTCGCTCTCTGCGGCGAGGCCGACACCCTCGTGGTGTACCGCGCGAAACCGGACGAGGAACCCCCGACTCCCCTGCCGCTGGCGGCACGGGCCCTCGACAGCGCCCTGCGCAAGCACCGGGCCGTGGCCCTGCCTCCCCTGGCGTCGGAAACCGGGGTTGCCCTGCGCCGGCTGGCGTTCTCGCCCGACGGCAGCCGTCTCCGGGTCCGCACCGAGGACGGCCTGATCCTCACCTGGGACCCGGCGGCGCGCGTCCGGCTGCCCGAAACCCTGGCCTCGCCATCGGGGCCGGACCTCTCCGCAGACGGCGTCCCGGCCAGGAGCGGGCTGGCCGCCGCGATCGGCGAGCGGGCGGCGCGGTGGGATCCGGCGGCCCCGGAAAGCGGCGGCCTGGAGCTGGAGGCCCACCTCAGCAGCGCCGGCGCCGTGGCCTTCTCCCCGGACGGCCGGCTGCTGGCGACCGGCGACGCCGGCGGACACATCGTGCTGTGGGACATGAGCACCCCCGAGGGCCCCGGCCGCCACCTCTCCGGGCACACCGGAGCAGTGTGCGACCTGGCGTTCTCCCCGCAGGGGCACCGGCTCGCCAGTGCGGGCTCGGACGGCACCGTGCAGCTCTGGGACACCGCCACGGGTGAGGCCGCCACCGACCTGCCGCTGACCGGACACACCGGTGCGGTCCGGGGTGTCGCCTTCGCCCCCGACGCGAGCCTGCTGGCCTCCGCCGGGGACGACGGCACCCTGCGCTGCTGGCTCCTGCCGGCCCCGCACACGCCGACGGCCCGCCCCCGGTGATCCGGGGGCGGGCCGTCGGCACGGGTGGGTCAGGCGGTTGCCGTCAGGGTGGCCGAGCGGCGGGGGATGGCGAAGGCGTCCAGTTCGGAGCGGGTCAGACCGGTCAGGGCGGTGACCTCCTCGGGGCCCACCGCGCCGCAGTCGAGGCCGCGGACCAGGTAGCCGGCCAGGGCCTTGGCGGTGGCGGGTTCGTCCATCACGTCGCCCTCGATCTTCGCCACGTACGCCTTCAGGCGCGCCGCCGCGGCCTCAAGGCCCTCGCGGTAGAAGGTGAAGACCGCCGCGTAGCGGGTCGGCAGGTGGGCCGGGTGCATGTCCCAGCCCTGGTAGTAGGCGCGGGCCAGGGCGCGGCGGGTCAGGCCGTAGTGGAGCCGCCAGGCCTCGTGGACCTGCTCGGTGGTGCCGACGGGCTTGACGTTCGTCGAGCCGTCGGAGACGCGTACGCCGGTGCCGGCGGCCGCGACCTGCATGATCGCCTTCGCGTGGTCGGCGGCGGGGTGGTCGCTGGCCTGGTAGGCGGCGGAGACGCCGACGCAGGCGCTGTAGTCGAAGGTGCCGTAGTGCAGGCCGGTGGCGCGGCCCTTGGCGGCCTCGATCATCCGGGCGACGGTGGCGGTGCCGTCGGAGGCCAGGATGGACTGGCTGGTCTCGATCTGGATCTCGAAGCCGATCCGGCCGGGGCGCAGGCCGCGGGTGGTCTCGAAGGCCTCCAGCAGCTTGACGAAGGCGCTGACCTGCTCGGCGTAGGTGACCTTGGGCAGGGTCAGGACAAGACCCTCGGGCAGGCCGCCGTGCTCAAGCAGGCCGGAGAGGAAGACGTCGGTGGTGCGGATGCCGCGGTCGCGGACGTTGGACTCCATGCACTTCATGCGGATGCCCATGTAGGGGGCGTTCATGCCGTTGGCGAAGGCCTCCGAGACGAGGCGGGCGGCGCGGGCCGCGGCCTGGTCCTCCTCCTCGTCGGAGCGGACGCCGAAGCCGTCCTCGAAGTCCACGCGGAGGTCCTCGATGGGCTCGGAGGCGAGCTTGGCGCGGACGCGGTCGTAGACCGGGACGGCCAGTTCGTCGGAGATGCCGAGCACCTTCGCGAAGGTGGCCGCGTCGGGGGCGTGCTCGTCCAGGGCCGCGAGGGCCTGGTCGCCCCAGGAGCGGATGGTGTCGGCGGCGAAGACGTCGCCGGGTACGTAGACCGTGTGGATCGGCTGGCGGGTGCCGGGGTCGCCCGGGTAGTGGCGCGCGAGTTCCGCGTCCACCGGCGCGAGGGAGGCGCTGATGCCCTCGCTGACCGCGCCTGCGAGGCTCGTCGCCACCTTCTCCTGCTGACCCATCGTGCACTCTCCTCTTTTCCGCTTCACGGAAGCCTAGATCCGCATAGCAGAATTTAGTCACGGGGTTCCGCTCAGTCAATGGTCCCTCCGCCGCCTGGGACGAACGACTCGGGGCCGTGCGGTGACAATCACCACACGGCCCCGGAGGCAGCGGAAACGGCAGGTCGGGATTAGCCCTTGCGCGCCTTGATCTCGCCCGTCAGCTGCGGGACGACCTCGAAGAGGTCGCCGACCACGCCGTAGTCGACCAGGTCGAAGATCGGGGCCTCGGCGTCCTTGTTGACGGCCACGATGGTCTTCGACGTCTGCATGCCGGCCCGGTGCTGGATCGCGCCGGAGATGCCGGCGGCGATGTACAGCTGCGGGGAGACCGACTTGCCGGTCTGGCCGACCTGGTTGGTGTGCGGGTACCAGCCGGCGTCGACGGCGGCGCGGGAGGCGCCGACCGCCGCACCGAGGGAGTCCGCCAGCTCCTCGATGAGGTGGAAGTTCTCCGCGCCGTTGACGCCGCGGCCGCCGGAGACGACGATCGCGGCCTCGGTCAGCTCCGGGCGGCCCGTGGACTCGCGCGGGGTGCGGGAGACGACCTTGGTACCGGTGGCCAGGGCGCCGAAGGTGACGGCGAGCGCCTCGACGGCACCGGCGGCCGGGGCGGCCTCGACCGGGGCCGAGTTCGGCTTCACGGTGATGACCGGGGTGCCCTTGGACACGCGGGACTTGGTGGTGAACGACGCGGCGAAGGCGGCCTGCGTCGCGACCGGACCCTCGTCACCGGCCTCCAGGTCGATGGCGTCGGTGATGATGCCGGAGCCGATGCGCACGGCGAGGCGCGCGGCGATCTCCTTGCCCTCGGCGGAGGACGGGACGAGCACGGCGGCCAGGGAGCCCCCGGCGGACGCCGCGTCGTAGGCGGCCTGCAGGGCGTCGACCTTGGGGACGACCAGGTAGTCGGCGAACTCCGGGGCGTCGGCGGTGAGGACCTTGACGGCACCGTGCTCGGCGAGCACGGCGGCGGTGGCCTCGGCACCGGCGCCCAGGGCGACGGCGACGGGCTCGCCGACGCGGCGGGCCAGCGTCAGCAGCTCGAGGGTGGGCTTGCGGACGGCACCGTCCACGTGGTCGACGTAGACGAGAACTTCAGCCATGGGACTGCTCTCCTGCTTTACGAGGTGTCTGGGGGCTACTGGTGAGGCCGGAGCCCCTAGATGAACTTCTGGCCGGCCAGGAACTCGGCCAGCTGCTTGCCGCCCTCGCCCTCGTCCTTGACGACGGTGCCGGCGGTGCGGGCCGGGCGCTGTGCCGCGGACTCGACCACGGTGTAGGCACCCTGGAGGCCCACCTCTTCGGCGTCCAGGTCCAGGTCGGACAGGTCCCAGGACTCCACCGGCTTCTTCTTGGCCGCCATGATGCCCTTGAAGGACGGGTAGCGGGCCTCGCCCGACTGGTCCGTCACGGAGACGAGCGCCGGGAGGGAGGCGACCAGCTGCTCGCTCGCGGAGTCGCCGTCGCGGCGGCCCGTGACGGTGCCGTCCTCGACCTTGACCTCGGAGAGCAGGGTGACCTGCGGGACGCCCAGGCGCTCGGCCAGGATCGCCGGGAGGACGCCCATGGTGCCGTCGGTCGAGGCCATGCCCGTGATGACCAGGTCGTAGCCGGCCTTCTCGACGGCCTTCGCCAGCACCAGCGAGGTGCCGATGACGTCGGTGCCGTGCAGGTCGTCGTCCTCGACGTGGATGGCCTTGTCGGCGCCCATCGACAGCGCCTTGCGCAGCGCGTCCTTGGCGTCCTCCGGGCCCACCGTCAGGACGGTGATCTCGGCGTCGTCGGCCTCGTCGGCGATCTGCAGCGCCTGCTCGACGGCGTACTCGTCGAGCTCCGACAGCAGACCGTCGACGTCGTCGCGGTCGACCGTCAGGTCATCGGCGAAGTGCCGGTCGCCGGTGGCGTCGGGCACGTACTTCACACAGACAACGATCCTCAGGCTCACGCCGGCTCTCCTACCGCATCGTCTTTTACTGATACCGCTACTGATACCGCCTTGTGGAGGCAGCATAGGCGCCTTCCGGCGCGGATCCCGGTCGGGGCGGGCCCCGCTCCGAAGGGAATGTTACTCGTCAGTACACAGTGGGTCTTCCCCGGTTGCAAGGCCACTGAACTGTGATCTGGCCAACGCCGCCCGAACCGGTCCCAGCAGGGACGATTCAGTCGCGCAGCGCGTTGAAGCGGCCCTGGTGGTACAGCAGGGGCCGGCCCTCGCCGGCGGGGTCCCCCGCCACGGCCTCCGCGATGATCACACGATGCTCCCCTGCGGGCACCCTCGCCACCACGCGGCACACCAGCCACGCCAGCACCCCGTCGAGCAGCGGCACGCCGTGCGGACCGGTCACCCAGTCGGTGCCCGGCCCGAAACGGTCCGCCCCGCTGCGCGCGAAGAGCCCGGCGAGCTCGCGCTGGTGCTCCCCGAGTATGTGGACGCCCAGGTGGTCGGTGTCCCGAACGGCCGGCCAGCTGGAGGACCCGGTGCCGATGGTGAACGAGAGCATCGGCGGGTCGGCGGAGACGGAGTTGAGCGAGGTCGCGGTGAAGCCGGCCGGGCGGCCCCCGCTCTGCGCCGTGATCACGGCGACCCCGGCGGCGTGCCGGCGGAAGACGGAGCGCAGCAGTTCGGGCGAACCTGGCAGCGGGTCGCGGCCGGGATCGCCGAAGGGGGCGGCGGTGAGGGGCGCGGGCGGGGCCGTCGGGGCCGTCATGGGGGGCCTTCCTTGTGCCGCGGGGGTCGCGGGAGGGCGTTCGGGGATCGGGGGTCGGGGGCGTTCAGCGATCCCAACAGCGCGCGCTCGCGCATCGGCCGAGGTCCACATGGACCCGCCCGTGGAGCAGGAGTTCGTACCGCATGCCGCCAGCCTGGCGATCTCCCGTGTACACAGTCAAGCCGCAGCGGGCAGATGTCAGGCGCGTCACGCTGCGTGCGGGCGCGCGTACCGGCGCGGGCCTCACACCGCCGCCCCCAGGGCGGCGATCACATCCGCCTTGCGCGGCATCCCGACGGCCCGCCGCACGATCCGGCCCGCGCCGTCCAGGACGAGCACGGTCGGGGTCTTCTCCACGCCCAGGGCGCGCACGAGCGCGAGGTTGCGTTCGGCGTCGATCTCGATGTGCTCGACCCCGTCGACCATGGCGGCGATCTCGGCGAGGATCCTGCGGGTGGCCCGGCAGGGCTGGCAGAAGGCGGTGGAGAACTGCACCAGGCTGGCCCGCCGCCCCGGCTCCCGGCCCAGCTCGGCGGCGCCGAGGCGGGCCGCTCCGGCCGCCGCCCCGGCGGCCTCCTCGTGTTCGGGCACGCCCGCTCCTGTCTACCCTGTCCCCATGTACGCACCACCCCGGCCGCGGCCGGGAGGCTCTCCCTGTCCGAGCGCCGCCGTCACGCCGCGCATTCCCCGCGTGACGAGGATCTCCCCGTCCGCGGCCGTCCGGACTGGCCAGCGCGCCGCGTTTCGGGCACGATCCCCATGGTCGCGTACCTACGCTTCCGTAACTTCCGGCCGGGAGCACCTCCCCAGGCAGAAAGCGGGGTCTCCCCATGGCTGAGCTCGTCTACCCCCCGGTGATCGGCGCCGCGCACATGCTGTTCCGCGCGCTGGACATCCGTATCGACATGAAGGGCACCGAGAACATCCCGCGCAAGGGCGGGGCGGTCCTGGTGTCGAACCACATCGGCTACCTCGACTTCATCTTCGCCGGTCTGACGGCGCGGCCGCAGAAGCGCCTCGTGCGCTTCATGGCCAAGGAGTCGGTCTTCCGGCACAAGGTGTCGGGTCCGCTGATGCGCGCGATGAAGCACATCCCGGTGGACCGGCAGCAGGGCGAGTCCGCCTACCAGCACGCGCTGGACTCGCTGCGCTCCGGCGAGATCATCGGCGTGTTCCCGGAGGCGACGATCTCCCAGTCGTTCACCCTCAAGAGCTTCAAGTCGGGCGCCGCGCGGATGGCGCAGGAGGCCGGGGTGCCGCTGATCCCGGTGGCGCTGTGGGGCACCCAGCGCCTGTGGACCAAGGGCCGCCCGAAGAACCTCAAGCGCAGCCACATCCCGGTGACCATGCGGGTCGGCGAGCCGATCGAGGCCCCCAAGGACCAGTACGCGGGGGCCATCACCCGCCGGCTGCGCGGGCGCGTGCAGGAGCTGCTGGAGGCGGCGCAGGCCGCCTACCCGGCCAAGCCGCAGGGCACCGAGGACTCCTGGTGGCTGCCGGCCCACCTCGGCGGGACCGCGCCCACGGCCGCACAGGTCAAGGAAGCGGGCTGACAGGTCAAGGAAGCGGGCCGGTCGCGGCCCCGGGCCCCCGCCCCGGCGCGGCCGCTTCGCGTCTGCGCCGCCGGTGGGCGGCGACCCGGCCGCGGGTGGCGCAGGTGGGCGTGCAGTAGCGGCGGGCGCTGCCGGGGCCGGTACCGAGGAAGAGCCGCCCGCAGCCCGGCGCGGCGCAGGCGCCCCAGGCGATGCGGCCGTACTCCGTGAGCAGCTGGGCCAGGGCGAGGGCGCCGGAGGCGAGGAGCCAGTCGCCCCAGCGGGCTCCGTCGCCCCGGTCCACGTGCAGGTGCCAGGGGTGGCCGTCGTGCCGGGTCAGCCGGGGCCGGGTGCCGCACTCCTCCAGCAGCCCGTTGAGGGCTTCGGCCATCCGGTCCTCGTCGGTCTCGGCGATGACGAGCGCCATCCGGCGGGCCGCGGCGCGCAGTTCCGCCGCTTCCGGCTCCCCGAAGGCCTCCGGGGCCAGGTCGGCCGGGTGCTCCCCGTGCCGGGCGAGCAGGGCGGCGAGCTCGTCGCGGGGCAGGGCGGGGTCCGCGCGGACCGCCTCGGCCAGCTCGATCAGGCGGCCTGCCGCCGAGAACCCCGCGGCTGCCGCACCCGTCGTGGGCGGATCCCCCATCGCGGACTCCTTTCCCCTTACATCCATCTGACGTAACGTCTTGGATGCACAACACGTTACCGAACGGGGAGGGGGTCCGCCGATGGGCGGGTTCGGGCGGTACCTTGCGGCGGCGCTGGCCGGGCGGTTCGCGTCCGAGGGAATGGGGATGGCGGTGGTGCTGCTCGCGCTGGAGCGGACGGGCAGCGCCGCGCACGGGGCGTTCGTGCTGACCGCCTGGATGGCCCCGCACGTACTGGCCGCGCCGCTGGCGGGGGCCGCCGCGGCGCGGGCTCGCAGGCCCCGCCTGTTCTACGCGGGCGCGCTGGCGGGGTTCACGGTCGCGGTGGCCGCGCTGGCGGCGCTGCTCGGGCGGGCCCCGATGGCGGTGGTGCTGGCGGTGGCGGTGCTGGGCGGGTCGTGCGGCCCGGTGGTGACGGGCGGGCTGTCGAGCCTGGTCGCGGGGCTGGTGCCGGAGGGGCCGCGGCGGGACCGGGCGTACGGCTGGGACGCCTCGACGTACAACGCGGCCGCGGTGACGGCCCCCGCGGTGGTCAGCCTGGCGGGGGCGGCGGTCTCGGCGGGGCCCGCGATGGGGGTGCTGGCGCTGTCGGCGGCACTGGCCGCCACCCTGGCCGCCTCCCTGCCGTACGGGAACGGAACCCCTCACGAGGCCCCGCACGAGGACCCGGGCGCGGGTACCCGGCCACAGGCGCCCCGCGCCGGGCTCGGGGCGGGGCTGGCCGCGCTGTGGCGGGTCCGGGACCTGCGGGCGATCACCTCGGCGACGACGCTGGCTTTCGTCGGCGTCGGGGCGCTGACGACCACCTCCGTGCTGCTGGCCCGCGCCCTGGGCAGCCCCGGCGCGGGCGGGGTGCTGATGACGGCCTTCGCCCTCGGCGCGCTGGCCGGGTCCCTCACACTGGGCCGGATGACCTCGGTGGCGCCGGGCCGGCTGGCCCGCTGGGCGATGGCGGGGACGGGTGCGGCGCTCGCGGTGGCGGCGTTCGCCCCGTCGGTCGCGCCGGCCGCGGCCGCGTTCGCGGCGGCGGGGGTGTGCGACGGGCCGCTGCTGACGGCCACGCTGCGGATCCGCTCGGAGCACGCGCCGGGCGCGGTGCGGGCGCAGGTGTTCACCCTGGGGGCCGGGCTGAAGGTGACGGCGGCTTCCACGGGGGCCGCCCTGGTGGGTCTGGCGGCCGCCGCACCGCCGTGGACGCTGCTGCTCGGGATCGCCGTGCTGCAACTCGCGGCCGCCGCGCTGCACCTGCTGGTGGCGGGGGGCGGGCGGAGGGCGCCGGTACCGGCTACAGGGAGGTCGGAAGGTTCCGCCACAGCGCCGGCCGGTCGGCGGACTCCTGGAGGGCCTTGAGCGCGGCGGGGTGCGGGGTGTCGTACAGCTCGGGGTAGTCGATCTCGCCGAGCTCCGGGCGTACGGGGAAGGCCAGTTGCTCCACGTCGAGGCTGAACCGGGCGTCGACGCCCGGCTTGTTGCCGCGCGGGTCGACCCGGGACCAGTCCTCCCGGCCGGGCAGCCTCAGGGCGACGAGGCCGTGGACGGCCAGGTCGAACCCCCCGGGGCAGGCCCCGGCCGCACTGGAGCAGCTGTCGCCGCACGCATGCGGGTCGCCGAGCAGCTGGTAGCACAGGCCCGCGGGGATGCCCTGGGCGCGCAGCAGGGCGACGAGGGCGTGGGACTTCGCGTAGCAGATGCCGTTGCGGGTGCTCAGGACGTCGGAGGCGCGCCAGGAGACCCGCAGGTCGCCGGAGTCGGCGGAGTGCGGGATGGTGTCGCGGACGAACTCGAAGGCCGCCTCGGCGTATGAATATGCATCGCCAGTGGAGGTCCAGAGGGCGTCTGCGGTCTCCTGTACCAGGGGATGCCAGTGGTCGATGGCCTCACTGGAGGCCAGATAGGCATGAATATCCGGGTTCTGTTGGATCAGTTGCATGATCCGCAGCTTAGGCATGCCACCGACCGCAGATCAATAGATTTGCGGTCGGTGGCATAGATATTCAGCTCTTTGCGGAGTGGCGCCTACCGGGCCAGCTCCTCCTTCAGGGCCTGGAGGAAGCCGTCGACGTCCTCCTCCTGCGTGTCGAAGCTGCACATCCAGCGGACGTCGCCGGCGGCCTCGTCCCAGAAGTAGAAGCGGTACCGCTCCTGGAGCCGGCGCGTGACGTCGTGCGGCAGCCGCGCGAACACCGCGTTCGCCTGCACCGGGTAGAGGATCTCCACCCCGTCGGTCTCGCGCACGCCCGCGGCGAGCCGCCGGGCCATCGCGTTGCCGTGGCGGGCGTTGCGCAGCCACAGGTCCTTGGCGAGGAGCGCTTCGAGCTGCACCGAGACGAAACGCATCTTGGAGGCCAGCTGCATGGACATCTTGCGGATGTGCTTCATCTGCCGGACCGCGTCCGGGTTGAGCACCACCACGGCCTCGCCGAACATCATGCCGTTCTTGGTGCCGCCGTACGACAGCACGTCCACCCCGACCGTGTTGGTGAAGGTGCGCATGGGAACGTCGAGCGAGGCCGCGGCGTTGGCTATCCGGGCGCCGTCGAGGTGCACCTTCATGCCCAGGGAGTGGGCGTGCTCGCAGATGGCCCTGATCTCGTCCGGGGTGTAGACGGTGCCGAGCTCGGTGTTCTGGGTGATCGAGACGACCTGGGGCATCGCCCGGTGCTCGTCCTCGAAGCCCCAGGCCTCCTGGTCGATCAGCTCGGGGGTGAGCTTCCCGTCCGGGGTGGGCACGGCCAGCAGCTTGATGCCGGCCATCCGCTCGGGCGCGCCGCCCTCGTCCACGTTGATGTGGGCGGTCTTGGCGCAGATCACCGCGCCCCACCGGTCGGTCATGGCCTGGAGGGCGACGACGTTGGCGCCCGTGCCGTTGAAGACCGGGAAGGCTTCGGCGTAGGGACCGAAGTGGCTGCGGAACACCTTCTGGAGGTGCTCGGTGTAGTCGTCCTCGCCGTAGGAGACCTGGTGGCCTTCGTTGGCGAGGGCGATGGCCGCGAGCACCTCCGGGTGGACCCCGGCGTAGTTGTCGCTGGCGAAACCGCGCACCGCCGGGTCGTGGTGGCGGCGGGCGTCGGTCTTGCCGTTGTCGGTTCTCACGGTTGCGGAGTGAGCCACAGACGCTGTCCGTTCACATCGGAGGCGGGCCGCTCCCAAACGCCGGCGATGGCCTCGGCCAGCTCCTTGACGTCGGTGAAGCCCGCGAACTTCGCATTGGGGCGCTCGGCGCGCATCGCGTCGTGCACCAGTGCCTTGATCACCAGGATCGCAGCCGCGGCGGCCGGACCCTCTTCGCCCCCGACCTTGCGGAAGGAGTCCGCCATGGCCAGGGTCCAGGCCTCGGCGGCCGCCTTGCCCGCGTTGTACGCGGCGTTGTTGGCGACCGGCTTGTGCGCGCCGGACTGGCTGATCAGGACGTAGCGGCCCTGGCCGCTGCGCACGAGGGCGTCGTGGAAGGCGAGCGAAGTGTGCTGGACGGTGCGGATCAGCAGCTTCTCCAGGAGTTCCCAGTCCGCGAGGTCCACGTCGGTGAAGGTCTTGCTGCCGCGCCAGCCGCCGACGAGGTGGACCAGGCCGTCGACGCGGCCGAACTCCTTCTCGGTGCGCTCGGCCCAGGCCTTGGTGGCCTCCAGGTCGAGCAGGTCGACGGTGTCGCCGATGACGGTGGCGCCGCCGTGGGCGTAGCGGGCCGCGTCCACCGACTCGGCCAGGCGCGCGGCGTCGGCGTCGGACGCCACGACGGTGGCGCCCGCCTCGGCAAGGCGGAGCAGGGCGGCGCGGCCGGCGGGGCCGCCGGCCCCGGCCACAGCTACCACCGCTCCCTGGAGCGGGCCGTTCCCGGAGCCGTTCATCTGTGCAGCCTCCTGAGGGCGAGTGCTCACGCGGCGGTCCGCGAGGCGTCGTCGGCGTTCTGGGGAGTGATGCCCTTCGTCGAGGCGATCACGCCCTTGAGCTTCTTGGCGAGGGCCTCGTAGAACATGCTGAGCGGAAACTCGTCCGGAAGCACGTCGTCCACGAGCTTGCGCGGGGGCTGCGTCAGGTCGAGGGCGTCGGGACCCTTGGCCCACTTGGAGCCCGGGTGCGGGGCCAGGTAGGTGGAGACCAGCTCGTAGGCCTTGAACCAGTGGACCAGCTTGGGGCGGTCGATGCCCGCGCGGTACAGGTCCTCGATCTCGGCGCAGAGCTGGTTGGTGACCTGCGGGGCCCGCATCCAGTCGATCTTCAGCTTGTTGTCCGTCCAGCGCACGACGTCGTGCTTGTGGAGGTAGGCGAAGAGCAGCTGGCCGCCGAGGCCGTCGTAGTTGCGGTTGCGGTCGCCGGAGACCGGGAAGCGGAACATCCGGTCGAAGAGGACGGCGTACTGCACGTCGCGGCCGTGCTCGTTGCCCTCGGACTCGAGCTTCACGGCCTCCTTGAAGGCGGTGAGGTCGCAGCGCAGCTCCTCCAGGCCGTACATCCAGAACGGCTGGCGCTGCTTGATCATGAAGGGGTCGAACGGCAGGTCGCCGTGGCTGTGGGTGCGGTCGTGGACCATGTCCCACAGGACGAAGGCCTTCTCGCAGCGCTCCTGGTCCTCGACCATGCGGGCGATGTCCTCGGGCAGCTCGATGCCCAGGATGTCCACGGCCGCGCCGGTGACCTTGCGGTAGCGGGCCGCCTCGCGGTCGCAGAAGATGCCGCCCCAGGTGAAGCGCTCGGGGGCCTCGCGGACGGCGATGGTCTCCGGGAAGAGCACCGCGGAGTGGGTGTCGTAACCCGGGGTGAAGTCCTCGAGGGTGATGCCGAGGAAGAGCGGGTTGTCGTACCGGGTGCGCTCCAGCTCGGAGAGCCATTCGGGCCACACCATCTTCAGGACGACGGCCTCGAAGTTGCGGTCCGGGTTGCCGTTCTGGGTGTACATCGGGAAGACGACGAGGTGCTGGAGGCCGTCCTCGCGCTGCGCGGCCGGGTGGAAGGCCAGCAGGGAGTCGAGGAAGTCCGGCACGCCGAAGCCCTCGGCGACCCACTTGCGCAGGTCGGCGACGAGCGCCTTGTGGTAGTCGGCGGCGTGCGGCAGCAGCGGGGACAGGACCTCGACCGCCGCGACGACGCGCTCGACGGCGGCCTCGACCTCGGCGCGGGCGGGAGCGCCCTCGGCGTCGAAGTCGATCGAACCGTCCTTGGCCTGCCAGGGGCGGATCTCCTCCACGGCGGCCTTGAGCTCGGGCCACGCCGGGTGGTCCACCACCCGCGCCCCGGCGGTTATCACGGCCCCGCCGATGCCCGGCACAAGAGTTTCCGTCATGTCACTTCCTCCACAGGAGAACCTCGCGTTAAGACAGCGTATGCATGCGAGGCTCCCCCACTCAAGAGGAAACTCGGGAAATTTTTCTGTAATACCCCCCACTCCACCGGAAGTCTTCCCGTTACTCACGGTGGAATCCACCACTCCGCCTAGTAACCGGCGTAGCGTTCGGGCTAATCGCCGGACCGGGGGTTCACCCCTGCCCGGAAGTGCGGGATGACCTTCTCGCCCCACTGGCGCAGGGTCTCCAGGCAGGCCTCCTGCGGCACGGTGCCCATCTGGACCAGGCACATCACCTCGTCCGCGCCGGCCTCCCGCAGCCGCTCCACGTACGCGATGGCCTCGTCCGCGCTCCCGTAGGCGTGGCCGGCGTTGAAGGTGGCCGTGGAGGCGGGCCGTACGGGGATGTCCTGCTCGTGGAGGCGGGCCACCACCTGCTCGGCGGCCCGGCGCAGCTCCGCCGCCTCGTCGGCGCCCGCCACCACGGCCTCGTCCGGGACGCCCGCGCCGCCGTACCAGTGCCCGATGGCCTGGGCGAAGAAGCGCTGCCCGCGGATGCCGATCCGGCGGGCCTCCCCCGGGTCGTCCAGCACGATGGTGGGGCAGAGCACGGAAAAGTGGTCGTTGACGACGCCGGACACGAAGCGGCTGCCGTCGCGCTCCGCGCGCGCCGTGTCGTAGACGGCCCGCATCCCCGCGATGGACTCCGGCCCGGCGAAGCCCATGACCAGGGCCCCGACGCCCAGCTCGGCGGCCTTCACCAGGGTCTCGGCGCGGCTGCACGCCAGGAACAGCGGCGGGTGCGGGGCCTGCGCGGGGCGCGGCAGGACCGGGTGGGGGCCGATGTCGATCAGCTCGCCGTGGTACTCCAGTTCCTCCTCCCGCCAGGCGCTGCCGATGATCCGCAGCGCCTCCTCCACCTCGGCCTCGGTCCGGTCGCGGTCGACCCCGCACAGGGAGGTCTCCTGGAGAGTGCCGCCGCGTCCGGCGCCGAGGTCCACCCGGCCGCCGGAGAGCAGGTCGAGCATGGCGGCGCGTTCCGCCACGCGCACCGGGTGGTTGAAGCCGAAGGGCATGCACACGACGCCGTGCCCGATGCGTATGGTGTTCGTCCTGGCCGCGACCCAGCTCAGGAAGACCTCGGGGGCGCTCATGTGGGCGTACCACTTCAGCGAGTGGTGCTCGACGGCCCAGATCCGGTCGAATCCCATGCGTTCGGCGAACACCGCCTGCTCGACGCAGTCGCGGATGACCTGGTGCTCCCGCTCCACGGTGGGGTCGGCCAGCTGAGCCTCGAAGATCACGGAGAATTTCACGATGCCTCCAGAGATGCGTCCCGTGCCCGGTCTTGCTTCGATTAGGAATATGACTAGTAGTCATATTGCGAAGAAGCAAGACCTTCCGCCGACCGCATGGGCGGTTCTCGGCCTGCTGTCCTTCCCCGGCGAACGCACCGGGTACGAGCTGAAGAAGTGGGCGGACTCCTCGCTGCGCTTCTTCTACTGGTCGCCCGCCATCAGCCAGATCTACGCCGAACTGCGGCGGCTGGAGGAACTCGGGTACGCCTCCTCCGCGCGCTCGGGGCCGGAAGAGGTCCGCGCCAAGCGCCGCTACGCCATCACGGACGCGGGCCGCGCGGCCCTGGCGGGCTGGGCCGCGGACACCGCCGAGGCGGGGCCTCCGGTGCTCAAGCACGGGCTGCTGCTGCGGATCTGGCTCGGGCACCTGTCGGAGCCGGAGCGGCTGCGCGCCATGGTGGCGGACCACCTGGAGCGCACCCGGGCCGAACTGGCGGCGGTGCGGGAGGCGATGGGGCACGCGGCGGACGTGCCGGAGTGGGCCTTCCCCGCCCTCACCCTGCGCTGGGCCGAACGCCGGCACCTGGCCGAACTCGAGCTGGGCGAGGCCCTGCTGGCGGACCTGGCGCAGGCGCGGCGGCGGGCCGGATCCCGCCCCGCGCAGGCGGAGCGTCAAGCCGGCGGGGACGCGCCCACCCCCGGGTGACGCGACGGGGCGGCCCGGGCCCGCCGCCGGTCCCACACCCCTGACGAGAAGCGGCCGGAAGGCTTCCGCACGCCCCTGCACGCCCGGTCCCAACGCGCGCGGTGCGCACTAGCATGCGTCCTCACCGGGCGCGGCCGGTCGGGACACCGCGACCGCGCCGGGAGCCGCCGTCGACGGAAGCGAGAGAACCTTGACTTTCCTCACCATCGGTCACCGCGGGGTCATGGGTGTGGAACCGGAGAACACCCTTCGGTCGTTCATCCGGGCGGAACGCTGCGGGATGGACGCCATCGCGCTGGACGTACGCCTCAGCAAGGACGGCGTCCTCGTCGTCCTGCACGACGCCGAGGTGGACCGCACCACGGACGGCGCGGGCGCCGTCGCCGACCTGACCCTCGCCGAGCTGCGCGAACTGGACGCCGGCCAGGGAGAACGGGTGCCGGTCCTGGAGGAGGTCCTGGACGCCGTCCGGGTCCCGCTCCAGGTGTCGGTGCAGGATCCGGCCGCCGCCGGGGCGCTCGTGGAACTGCTCCTGCGGGACGACCTGGCCGCCCGGGTGGAGGTGGCCTCGGGCGACGCGCAGGTGCTGGCCGAGGTCGCCCGGCGGGTCCCGGGGGTGCGGACGGCGCTGCGCGTGGAGCGGCCCGGGACCGACCCCGGCGAACTGGTGGGGCTCGCCCGGGCGGCGGGTGCGGCGGCCGTCGCGGTCGACGTCCGCCGGCTGAGCCTGGAGGCGGTGGAGGCGGCGCACGGGGCGGGGCTGCGGGTGACGGGCTGGACGGTCAACAGCCTGGACCTGCTGCGGCTCGCGCGGGCCCTCCAACTGGACGGCGCCGCCACGGACTTCCCGGAGGTCCGCAGCACGGGCCGGTTCACGGCCTGAGGTCCCCCCGGCGCCCCTTGAAGGCCGCGGCCGCTCTCGCGGGCGCGGCCGTCAGAGCGCCTTGACCAGCAGCTCGAAGGCCAGGTCGTCGCGGAGCGGGATGCCGAAGCGCTCGTCGCCGTACGGGAAGGGGCTCAGCTCGCCGGTGCGCCGGTAGCCGCGGCGCACGTAGTAGGCGATGAGCTCCTCCCGTACGCTCACCACGGTCATCCGCATCTCCGCGACCTTCCAGTCCTCGCGGGCCCGGCGCTCGGCCTCGGCCATGACCTCCTTGCCGAGGCCGGCTCCCTGGAGCCCGGGCCGTACGGCGAACATGCCGAAGTAGGCGTGGTCCCCCCGGTGTTCGAGCTGGCAGCAGGCGACGAGCTCGCCGGCGCGCTCGACGACGAGGAGCGTGCTGTCCGGGTCCGCGATGATCGCGCCGACCCCGCTCGGGTCGGTGCGCTGCCCGTCCAGGAAGTCGGCCTCGGTCGTCCAGCCGGCCCGGCTGGCGTCCCCGCGGTAGGCGGACTCGACGAGGGCCACCAGGGCCGGCACGTCCTCCTCCACGGCGCTGCGGAAGCTCAGGGCGGCGGGCTGGGCGGTGGACATCGGGCGCTCCGTTCGGTGCGGCGGCAGCTCATCGGCATATGACATGACGCGGGGTCGCAGAGAGCGTAACCCGGTCCCGCGTGAAGGGGGTGTGAGCAGGGCATCCCTTCCGGTGACGCCGACGAACCGGGAGGTTCCGCCGTGCACGGATCCGCGACGCCCCTCTCCGCCTCCGCCGCCTCCGCCTGGCTGCTGGTCCTGCTCTGCGCCGTGAGCGGTGCGTACTGCCTGCTGCGGGCCCGCAGAGCGGACCGGCGGGCGCGGGGCATGGCCGCCGGCGAGGCGGTGATGGGCCTGGGGATGGCGGCGATGGCCGTGCCCTCGGGCACCGGTCCGTGGGGTCCGCAGGTCCTCCTGGCCGTCTGCTGCGGGGCCGCGGTGCACGCACTGTGGCTGCTGCGGGGCGGGGTGCACCACGCGCACCACCTGGTCGGCACGCTGGCGATGGCGTACATGGCGCTCTCGATGACCGCCGGGGGCGGACACGTGCACGGCCGGGCCGGGCTGCCGGTGGTGACCGGGGTACTGCTCCTGTATTACGCCGGCTACGTACTGCTGGGCGGGGCCCGGCTGGTGACGTCCGGCGGCGTGCTGTCCGTGACGGCGGGCGACGGCGGGGCGGGGGCCGGCGCGGCGGGGGCCGGCGGGGCGGGGGAACTCGTCCGGGCCTGCCGACTGGCCATGGGGACGGGGATGTTGGCGATGCTGCTGACCATGTGACGGGCCGCCGGAGGGGGCCCGGCGGGCTCCCGGCGGGCGCCGGAACGTGTCCTGCGTCACCAATGCTCCCGCCCCTACCCGTAGGTAGCCCGGCGCTCATAGGCTGGCGGACATGATGGTCCCCGCCGCCCTTCTGCTGCTCGGCGCACTGACCGCGTTCCTCGCGCCCCGGCTGCTGGCCCGCGCCCAGTGGCCCGAGCGGGAACCCGTGGTGGCCTTGTGGGTGTGGCAGTGCGTGGTGGGCGCGACGTTGCTGTGCCTGGGGCTGTCGATGCTGCTGAGCGCGGCCGCCGCCTGGCAGGAGGTGCGGGGGCGCCTGTTCGCCGCGGCCCCGCACGGGGTGGTGGACGCGTACGGGCTGGGCCCGGAGGGCGGGCCCTGGGCCGCCGGGACCGCCCTGGTCCTGGCCTGCGGGGGGCTGTGGACCGCGGCGATGCTGACCCGGGAGGTGCTGCGGGCGCGCGCCCGGCGGCGCGCCCGGGGGGCCGAACTGCGGCTGCGCGCCCCGCTGCTGCCCGGCGAGGACCCGGCGGCGGCGCGCCTGGTGGTGCTGGAGGGCCCGCGTCCGGAGGCCTGGTGGCAGCCGGGGCCGGCGCCGCGGCTGGTGGTGACGACGGCGGCGCTCGGGCGGCTCAAGGGAAGCCAGCTGGACGCGGTGCTGGCGCACGAGCAGGGGCACGTGGCGGCCCGGCACGACTGGCTGCTGCACTGTTCGCGGGCGCTGTCGCGGGGGTTCCCGCAGGTGCCGGTGTTCGCGGCGTTCGAGGCGGAGATGGACCGGCTGGTGGAGCTGGCCGCCGACGACGTGGCCTCGCGCCGCTACGGCCGGCTGACGATCGCCCTCGCGCTGGTCGGTCTGAACGAGGACCGGGGCGTCTTCGGCCCCGCCTCCGCACAGGCGCACGTGCCGGAGCGGGTGAGGCGTCTTCTGTCGGCCACCCCGCGGCTGTCGGCGGGACGGCGGCTGCGGCTCACCGCGCTGGCCACCCTGCTGCCCGCGGTACCGCTGGCGGTGGCGTTCGTACCGGGACTCAGCGCGCTGGCCTGATCCGGTCCGCCGCGCGCGCCCGCCCGAGGCGATCCCCCGCGTCGCCTCGGGCCGACGGCTTCGCGCTGAGTATATTGGCTCGAAGCCAGTCAACGCAGGAGTAAGCATGTCCCCGCGCAGCGCCTCGGTCAATGAAGAATTGCGCAGACGTTCCCGGGAGCGGCTGCTGCAGGCCACGGTCGAACTGGTTGCCGAGCGCGGCTACGAGGCCACCACGCTCGGCGACATCGCCGACCGGGCGGGCGCCGCCCGCGGCCTGGTGTCGTACTACTTCCCCGGCAAGCGGCAGCTGCTCCAGTCGGCCGTGCACCGGCTGATGCACCTGACGCTGGAAGAGGCCCTGGAGCGGGAGCCGCGCACGGACGACGGCCGGGAGCGGCTGGCCCGGGCGGTCGACGCGATCCTGGGACTGGCCCGGGACCAGCCCCGGCTGATGCGCACGCACATGGCGGGGATCCTCCAGGCGGAGGGCTTCATCCAGTGCCCGGAGCAGCAGCGGCTCGCGCAGCTGCTCCGGGAGACCGTCACCCGGTACGGCTCGGCGGACGTGGACACCGACTACCCGATGCTGCGCGCGCTGCTGATGGGGGCGGTGGTGGCGGTCCTGCTGCCGGGGGCGCCGATGCCGGCGGCACGGCTGCGGGCCGAGCTGTTCCAGCGGTACGGACTGGAGTGGGAACGGGGGTTCCCGCCGGACGGCGGACCGCCCGGCGGAACGATTCCTCCGTGAGCCTCCCGACTGCGGTCAGTGGTACTCGGGCTGGCTCTGGACGTTGAGCCGGTCCATCCGCACCCGCTTGGCGCTGTCGGTCCGCCGGTCGTCGAGCCGGAGCACGTCGAGGCCCTTGACGATGTCGTTCGAGTAGATGTGCCCGTTGTAGTAGTACGCCGACCAGGAGCCGCCCAGGCCCAGCCGGTCGGTGGTCAGCGGGCCGCGCTCGAAGTAGCCGATCTCCTTGGGCCGGGCCGAGTCGGTGAAGTCCCAGACCGAGACCCCGCCCTGGTACCAGGCCTGGACCATGATGTCGCGGCCGCCACCGACCGGGACCAGCGAGCCGTTGTGGGCCACGCAGTTCTCGGTGTCGGCCTGGTGGCGCGGGATCTTGAAGTAGCCCCGGAAGACCAGTTTGCGCTGGTCGCCGCGGCCGGTGATGTCGTAGATCCCGTCGGCGCCCCGGTTGGGCCCGGTGGCCTCGTTGCAGGTGGCGGCGCCGCCGCCGCCGAGCTCGTCGGTGAACACCACCTTGTCCGCGCTCTCGTTGAAGGTCGCCGAGTGCCAGAACGCGAAGTTCACGTTGTCCTGGACCCGGTCGATGACCCTCGGGTGCTCGGGCTCGCTGATGTCGAAGAGGATGCCGTCGCCCATGCAGGCGCCCGCGGCCAGGTCCTCGGACGGCAGCACGGTGATGTCGTGGCAGCCGGTGGTCTTGGAGACCCCGGGGTTGGTGGGCGCACCCGGGTTGCCGCCGTCGGGGAAGAGCACCGGGAAGCCGACCACGGCGGCCTTGGTCGGGTCCTTCTTCGGGACCTTGACCACGGAGATGCCGTCGTGCGGGGGCTGGCAGTCCGGGAAGGCCTCGCTGGGCGAGTACGAGGAGACGTAGAGGTAGATGTCGCGGCCGCCCGGCACCAGGGTGTGGGTGTGCGATCCGCAGGCCGTCTCCACGGACTTGATGTACTTGGGGTTCTTCTTGTCCTTGATGTCGAAGATCTTGATGCCCTCCCAGGAGGACTTCTCCGTGGCCGGCTGCGAGACGCTGTTGCAGGAGTCGTCGCTGCGCGAGGAGTCGGTGGACAGGAAGAGCAGGTCGCCGGAGACCGAGACGTCGTTCTGGCCGCCGGGGCAGAGCACCTGGGTGACGGTCTTCGGGGCGCCGGGGTCGGCGATGTCGTAGATCGTGAAGCCGTCGTAGTTCCCGGCGTAGGCGTAGTCGCCCTGGAACGCCAGGTCGGAGTTGATGCCCTTGAGATTGGCGTCGGGGATGTTGGCCAGGGGTTTGACGTTGGCGCTGTGCACGATCTCGTC
The DNA here is from genome assembly GCF_002028425.1 of Streptomyces katrae. Classification (GTDB taxonomy): domain Bacteria; phylum Actinomycetota; class Actinomycetes; order Streptomycetales; family Streptomycetaceae; genus Streptomyces; species Streptomyces katrae_A. The sequence continues at coordinate 1,085,505 of NZ_CP020042.1, forward strand.
CTGGCCGGGGATCTCCCCGGGGGCGAGTTCGCGGCCCGGCGCGAGGTCCGCGCCCTGCCGGGAGCCGGCGCCCGGGGACGCGTCGCCGGGGTCGGGGCTGGCGGCCGCCGGTCCGGCGGCGGCGAGGAGCGTAGTGAGGAGTCCGGCGGCCGCCAGGGCCGCCCCCAGACTCCGGTGGCGCACTCTGACGGTGTGCAGCAAGGTCACTGTGCCTCCCGTGGGGGCCCTGCGCTCCGTTCCCGGTGGGGAAGCGGAACCTGGACCCCGGCAGTATCGTCCTTTCCATGGACATGGCAAACGCGTTACTCGGCCGATTCCTGGGGGCGGCGCTGGCCGCCTCATTCCTCCTCCCCCTCGCCGGCTGCACCGCGGGTGACGGCGCCCCGCGCGGCGCCGGCGACGGCTCGCCCGTGGTGGTCGCCCCGGGCAGACCGGGCGAGGACGCCCGGACCCTCTCCCCCGAGCAGGCGGCGAAGCAGCGGCCCGACGACAGCCCCAACGCCGCCGACCGGTCCTACGTCCGGCGCATGATCGAGCACCACCGGCAGGCCCTGACCATGAGCGCGCTGGCCCCCGAACGCGCCTCGGCGGACGGGGTCAAACGGCTCGCCGAGCGGATCGCGGCCGCGCAGGGGCCCGAGATCGGGGCCATGGAGCGGTGGCAGGCCCGCTACCCGGCCCCGGCCGGCGACCCCGGCGGACACGACCACGGCGCGATGCCGGGCATGGCCACCGAACAGCAGCTGCGGGAGCTGACGGACGCCCGCGGCGCCGACTTCGACCGGCTCTTCCTCAGGCTGATGACCGCCCACCACGAGGGGGCGCTGACGATGGCGGGCCAGGCCCTGGCCCAGGGGAACAACGGCGCCGTCGAGGAGATGGCGAACGAGGTGGTGGCCGTCCAGAGCGCGGAGATACACCGGATGCGCGCGTTGGGCTGACGGCTGCGGGGGCCGGTGGCATGCTGGGGAGCACCTGCGGGAGGGAGTTCCGCCGTGCTTCGTGTCGCCGTCGTCGGCTCGGGCCCCAGCGGGGTCTACGCCGCCCAGACACTGGTCGGGCAACGTGAGGTCCCGGGCGTCCGGGTCGACGTGCTGGACCGGCTGCCGGCCCCGTACGGCCTCGTCCGGTACGGGGTGGCCCCCGACCACGAGAAGATCAAGTCGCTGACCGGAAACCTGCGCTCGGTACTGGAGGACGAACGGATCCGCTTCCTCGGCAACGTGGAGGTCGGCGGCGCACCGCTGACCACCGCCCGGATGCTCGAGCTGTACCACGCGGTGGTGTACTGCGTCGGCGCGGCGCGGGACCGGCTGCTGGGGATCCCCGGCGAGGAGCTGGCCGGGGTGCACTCCGCGACGGCCTTCGTGTCCTGGTACAGCGGGCACCCGGACGCCGGCTCCTTCGACCTGGGCGGGGTCCGCTCCGCGGTGGTCGTGGGGGCGGGCAACGTCGCGGTGGACGTGACCCGGATCCTGGCCCGGGGTGCACCCGAGCTGGAGCCCACCGACATGCCCCAGCCGGCGCTGGGGGCGCTGGCCGACAGCGGGGTGCGGACGGTGGCGATGGTGGCCCGGCGCGGCCCCTCGCAGGCCAAGTTCACCACCAAGGAGCTCCGCGAACTGGGCACCCTGCCCGGGGTGGACGTCCGCACGGACCCCGCCGAACTGGCCCTGGACCCGGCGTACGCCGACCCGGCCGCGGCACAGGCCCTGCCGGCGGTGGCCCGGCGCAACCTGGAGGCGCTGCGCGGCTGGGCCGCGGCGGCGCAGCCGGGCGGGGAGGCCGGGCGGGACATCGCGCTGCGCTTCTACCTGCGCCCGGTGGAGGTGCTGGGCGGCCCGGACGGCCGGGTCCGCGGGATGCGCTTCGAACGGACCGCGCCGGACGGCAGGGGCGGGGTGAGCGGTACGGGCGCCTACGAGGACGTGGAGGCCCAGCTGGTGCTGCGCTCGGTGGGCTACCGGGGCGTCGCCCTCCCCGGCCTGCCCTTCGACCCGGCCACCGGCACCGTCCCGCACGCGGCGGGCCGGGTGGTCCGCGCGGGCCGGGCCTCGGTCGGCGAGTACGTGGCGGGCTGGATCAAGCGCGGCCCGACCGGGGTGATCGGCACCAACCGCCCCTGCGCCAAGGAAACGGTCTCCTCCCTGCTCCAGGACGCGGGCGCCCTGGCCCGCCGCGAGCTGCCCGGCGACCCCCTGGACGCCCTGCGGGCGGCGGGCCTGCGCCCGGTGGAATGGCACGGCTGGCTGGCCATCGAGGCGGCGGAGGAGGCGCTGGGCCGCTCCCTGGGCCGCCGCTCGGTGAAGATCCCAGACTGGGCGGGCCTGCAGGCCGCGGCGGGCCTACGGGACGGCGGCTCTTAGGCCCGCGGCTGCCCCAGTCGCGACTCCTGGGCGGCCGCGGCCGCCAGGAGGGTGTCGAGGAGGCCGGGGAAGAGGGACTGGAGCTCCTCGCGGCGGAGGCCGTTCATCTTGGCGGTGCCGCGGTAGGTCTGGCGCACGACGCCGCTCTCGCGCAGGACGCGGAAGTGGTGGGTGGTCGTGGACTTGGTGACCGGCAGGACGAAGTCCGAGCAGGCCAGCTCGACCTCCCGGTCGGCCAGCTCGCGCACGATGGAGAACCGGAGCGGGTCGGAGAGGGCGTGCAGCACCCCCTCCAGGCGGATCTCCTCCGGTCCCGGGTGGGCGAGGGCACGGGGCGCGTCACGTTCCGTCATGTCCTGCTCCGCTCCTCGGGGTTCCGGCCGGGTCTTCGGGCCGGGGTTCCATGGTACGAGAACCTTCGTACGACCGGCTCCCGTGTGCGGCGCGGGGCCCGGGTGCGCCCCGCGCCGCACACGGGTCACCAGGAGCGCCGGTACTGGCCGGGCACCGGGATCTCCGCTCCCAGCTCGGCGGCCGCGCGGCGGGCCCAGTAGGGGTCGCGCAGCAGTTCCCGGCCGAGGAGGACGGCGTCGGCCTCGCCGTTGGCCAGGATCTTCTCGGCCTGCTCCGGCTCGGTGATCAGCCCGACCGCCGCGACGGGCAGGGCGGTCTCGTTCTTGACGCGGGCGGCGAAGGGCACCTGGTAGCCGGGGCCCGTCGGGATCTTCACGTGCGGGGCGAGGCCGCCGGTGGAGACGTCGAGGAGGTCCACGCCGTGCTCCCGCAGCAGGGCGGCCAGCCGGACCGTGTCGTCGGCGGTCCAGCCGTTCTCCTCCAGCCAGTCGGTGGCGGAGATGCGGAAGAACAGCGGGAGTTCCTCGGGCCACACCGCCCGGACGGCGTCGACGACCTCGACGGCGAAGCGGGTGCGGTTCTCGAAGGAGCCGCCGTAGGAGTCGGTGCGGCGGTTGCTGTGCGGGGAGAGGAACTCGCCGATGAGGTAGCCGTGGGCGCCGTGGATCTCCAGCACCTCGTAGCCCGCGGCGAGGGCGCGCCCGGCGGCGGCCGCGAACAGGCCGGTGATCTCGTGGATCTCCTCGGTGGTGAGCGCGTGCGGCACGGGGTGGCCCTCGTCGAACGCCACGGCGCTGGGGGCGCTGGGCCGCCAGCCGTGGGCCTCGGGGCCGACCGGGCCGCCGCCGTTCCAGGGCTGGTCGGTGGAGGCCTTGCGGCCGGCGTGCCCGATCTGGATGCCGGGGACCGCTCCCTGGGACTTGACGAAGGCGGTGATCCGGCGGAGGGCCGCCACCTGGGTGTCGTTCCAGATGCCGAGGTCGTAGGGGCTGATCCGGCCCTCCGGGGAGACGGCGGTGGCCTCCTGGATGATCAGGCCGGTGCCGCCGGTGGCGCGGGCCGCGTAGTGGGCGAAGTGCCATTCGAGGGCCACGCCCGCGTTCGGGCCGAAGGCCTCGGCGCTGTACTGGCACATCGGCGCCATCCAGATCCGGTTCGGGATGGTCACCGAGCGGAGGGTGTAGGGCTGGAAGAGGGCGGCGAAGGCAGCGGGTGCGGCACTCATGGGGTTCTCCAGATGTCACCGGACGCGCACCGGTCGGTGCGGCGCTAAGTACGAGAAACACCGTACTACGAAATCTCTCGTAGTACGAGACCTTACGTACAAAGGGTGTCCGGCTCCGTCTCAGGGGTCCCGGCCCCGCCTCGCCGGGCAATGTCGGTGGGCGGGTGCAGACTGGCGGGAAAGCACCCGCAACAGGACAAGGACGTCCGGAGGTGTCGGCCATGACCGACGTGATGCTGCTCGCCGGGACCCGCAAGGGGCTGTTCATCGGCCGCCGCCGGGGCGCCGGCCCCTGGAGCTGGGAGGGGCCGCAGTTCAACGCCCAGGCCGTCTCGGCGGTGGCCATCGACGCGCGGGGCCCGGTCCCCCGGCTGCTGGCGGCCGGGGACAGCGCGCACTGGGGGCCGTCGGTGTTCCGCTCCGACGACCTGGGGGCGAGCTGGCAGGAGCCGGCCGCGCCCGCCGTGAAGTTCCCCAAGGACACCGGCGCCTCCCTGGAGCGGATCTGGCAGCTGCACCCGGCCGGCCCGGAGGCCCCCGGGGTGGTCTACGCGGGCACGGAACCGGCCGCGCTGTTCCGCTCGTCCGACCGGGGCGAGTCCTTCGAGCTGGTCCGGCCCCTGTGGGAGCATCCGACCCGCTCCGCGTGGGTCCCGGGCGGCGGCGGGGAGGGCCTGCACACGGTGATCACCTACCCGGCGGACCCGGCGGCGGTGACGGTGGCGGTCTCCACGGCCGGCGTGTTCCGCACCCGGGACGGCGGCGCGAGCTGGACCCCGGCCAACCACGGGGTCTCGGCGGTTTTCCTGCCCGATCCGCACCCGGAGTTCGGCCAGTGCGTCCACAAGATCGCCCAGGACGCCGGGGACCCGGCCCGGCTCTACCTCCAGAACCACTGGGGCGTCTACCGCAGCGACGACGCGGGCACCGAGTGGACCGACATCGGCTCCGGCCTGCCCTCCGACTTCGGCTTCGCCGTCGCCGCCCACCCCCACCGGGCGGACACGGCCTACCTGTTCCCGCTCAACGCCGACTCCGACCGGGTCCCGGCCGGACACCGCTGCCGCGTCTTCCGCACCCGCGACGCCGGCGCCACCTGGGAACCCCTGGTCAAGGGCCTGCCCGACGGGGACCACTACGGCACGGTGCTGCGGGACGCCCTGTGCACGGACGACGCCGACCCGGCCGGCATCTACTTCGGCAACCGCAACGGCGAGCTGTACGCCAGCGACGACGACGGCGACAGCTGGCGGCTGCTGGCCGAACACCTCCCGGACGTGCTCTGCGTCCGGGCCGCCGTGCTGCCCTGACCTCCCGCCCCGGGGCCGGGCATCTGGGAGGCTGACGGGCATGCACGCGTACACGCCCCTGGAACTGCGCCAGTTGACCCGGCCCGAGGAGGTCACCCCGGAGCTCCGCAAGGAGCTCGCCGGCTGCTGGGAGGAGGTGGTCAACTCCGGCGGCGCCGTCATCGCCGCCGGGTTCCCGCTGCCTCCCGTGGACCGCTCCCACGTCGCCCCCGTGGTCGACGGGCTCGTCCGCGCCCTCGACCCCGCTCTCGCCAGGATGCTCGTCGCGGTCTCCGGCGGAGCGCTCGCCGGCTGGCTGGTCGTCCGCCGCGAACGCCACCCGCTCATCGCCCACCGGGGCACCGTCAACCACGTCCAGACCCTCCCCCGGCTGCGCGGGCAGGGGATCGCCACCGCCCTGATGCACCGGGTCGCGGAGGTCGCCCGCGCCGAAATGGGCCTGGAACGCCTGGAGATCGCCGTCCGGGGCGGCCTCGGGCTGGAGGGGTTCTACCGGGGGCTGGGCTGGGCGGAGGTGGGCCGCTGGCCGGGCGCGCTGCGGGTCGCGCCCGGCGACGACCGGGACGAGATCCTGATGACCCTCGTCCTCTGACAAAAAAGCCCAGCGGGGGTTACGGTCTTATGACCGTTTGCCGACACCGGTACGCATTCCTCGGCGGAGAGGAACAGCTGGGATGAGCAACGACCCCATGAACGGCGGCCCTTCGCACAGCGGCTCCTTGTCCCCTCCCTTGTACCTGGAACCGAGGCTCGCACCGCGCACGGCGGCCCTGCTGGAGTCGCCGGCGTTCCTGCACGGCCTCGTCGACGCCCTCGGATCGCCCCTCAACGTGATCCTGCCCGACCAGATCGCCGACAACGTCCGGGGCTTTCACGAGGTGTTCGCCCGCCACCGGCTCAGCGGGCGGATCTTCTTCGCGCACAAGGCTAACCGCTCCAGCGCCCTCGTCCGCCGGCTGACCACCACCGGCGCGGCCCTCGACGCCGCCTCCCTCGGGGAGTTGCGGCACGCCCTGGGCTCCGGGTTCGCCGGAGCCGAGGTCATGGCCACCGGCCCCAAGGACCCCGACTTCCTCTGGCTCGCCGCCCGCAGCGGGACCCTGGTCAACGCCGACGGCGCGGACGAGCTGGAGCGGGCGGCGGCCCTGGTGCGGGCACACGGGCTGCCCCGCCTGCGCGTGCTGGTACGGCTGTCCGGGTTCGAGGCGCCCGGGGCCCGGCGGCTCTCGCGCCGCAGCCGCTTCGGCACCCCCGTGAAGTCCCTGCACCGGCTGCTCGACGTCCTCGACCGCCACCGCGGCGAGCTGGAGCCCGTCGGGGTCGGCTACCACCTCGACACCACCAGCGTGGAGGAGAAGGCCGCGGCGCTGGAGGGCTGCCTGCACGCCATGGAGGAGTTGCGCCTCCGCCGCTTCCAGCCGCGGGCCATCGACGTCGGCGGCGGCTTCGGCGTCGGCTACCTGGCCCACGCCGCCCAGTGGGAGCGCTACACCACCGAGCTGACCCGCGCCGTGCTGGGCGCCCGTCCGCCCCTGACCTGGGGCGGGCACGGCTACGGCCTGCGCGCCGAGAACGGCACCCTCCGCGGCGCCCTCGGCCTCTACCCGGCCCATCGCACCACCGCGGGCCCCGGCTACCTCGACGAACTCCTCTCCCTCCCGGCCCCGGGCCTGGGCCGCCCCCTGGGCACCCTGCTCCTGGAGGGCCTTTACGAGCTCTACGCAGAACCGGGCCGCGCCCTGGCCGACCAGTGCGGGCTCACCCTGGGCAGGGTCCTGGAGGTGCGGTCCTCCGGCGGCGGGGAGAGCCTGGTCCGGCTGGCGATGAACGCCGGCGACGTCAGCCTGGAGGACCACGGCGTCCTCGTGGACCCGGTGCTCCTGCCCCGCGCGCCCTCCCCGCCCGGCGGTCCGGTCCCGGTCGCGGTGCACCTCATGGGCAACCTCTGCCTGGAGTCGGACCTGATCACCCGCCGGACCGTGTTCCTGCCCCGGCAGCCGCACCCCGGCGACCTCCTCGCCTTCGCCAACACCGCCGGGTACTGCATGGACTTCGGCGCGACCCGCGCCCAGGGGCAGGCCCTCGCGCGCAAGGTCGCCGTCCACCGGGAGGGGGCGGACGGCGACTGGCAGTGGTGCCTGGACGAGCAGTACTGGCCTTTCACACGTACGGGGGAAGCGCAGGGATGAGGTACGACAGCATCACCGAAGCCATCGGCGGGACACCGCTGGTCCGCATCGACCCGGCCGTACACGGCCTGCGCCACATCGACCTCTACGCCAAGCTGGAGATGCTCAACCCCTTCGGCTCGCTCAAGGACCGGGCCGCCTGGAACATGACCCGTGACGAGCTCGCCGGCGCCGCGGAGCGCGGCGAGACGGTCGTGGAACTGTCCAGCGGGAACACCGCCAAGGCCCTGGCCCTGATCGCCGGACTGCACGGGCTGGCGTTCAAGAGCGTCACCAACCGGATGCGGATCCCCGAGGTCAAGGACCTGCTCCTGCTGCTCGGCGCCGAGATCGAGGAGCTGCCCGGGCGCAGCGAATGCCTCGACCCGACCGACGAGGACGATCCGCTGACCCTCTTCCACCGGCAGCTGAACCTCCCTGGCAGCGCGCACCTGCACACCGACCAGTACTTCAACGTCCTCAACACCGAGGCCCACGCCTCCGGGACCGGCCCGGAGATCATCGCCGATCTGGACGGCCGGGCCCCCGACTGGTTCGTGGCCTGCGTGGGCACGGCCGGTTCCTCCACCGGGGTGGCGCGGGCGCTGCGCGCTCACGATCCGGCGGTGCGCGTCGTGGGCCTGGTCGGGGAGAAGTCGGACTTCATCCCGGGCATCCGCACCATCGACGAGGTGCAGGAGGTCGGGATCTTCGACCCGGCGACGTACGACACCCTGGAGCCGGTGGGCTCCGACGAGGCCATCGAGGGGATGCTGACGCTGCTGCGCCGCTGCGGGCTGCTCTCCGGGCCGACCGGCGGGGCCGCGTACTTCGGCGCGGTCCGCCATCTGCGGGAGGTGGACGCCGGGCTGACGGAGCGCAGGACGGCGGTGTTCATCGTCTGCGACCGGGTGGAGAGCTACGTCGGCTATGTACGGCGGCGCCGCCCGGACCTGATGGGGCTGCCTCCCGTGCGGAACTCGGTGGCCACGCTGACCGAGGCGGAGGTGGCCTCGGCCGCCGTGATCGGGGTGGACGAGGCCCGCAAGTGGATCGCGGAGCGCCAGCCGCTGGTCGTGGACCTGCGCGGGCCCTTCGCGTACGCCGCGCTGCACATCGAGGGGTCGGTGAACATCGTGGACGGGCTCTTCGAGGAACTCCTGCGGGGCGGGCTGCCGTTCGGCCGGAGCCGGCCGGTCCTGCTGGCCTGCCCGGTGGGTGAGAAGTCGGCCCGGTACGCGGCCCTGCTGACCCGGATGGGACATCCCGACGTCCGCAGCCTGGCCGGCGGGATCATCGCCTGGCGGGACGCCGGCGCTCCCCTGGTGCGTGACTGACGTGGCCGCCCCCGCCGCCGAGCTGGCGGCCCTCGCCGACTGGCAGCGGCCGCTGCGCGCCCAGTTCCCGATCCTCGCGGGGCAACCGGACCTGGTCTACCTGGACAGCGCCGCGACCTCCCAGAAGCCCCAGCCCGTCCTGGACGCCGTGCAGAGGTACCTGACCACCTCCAACGCCAACGCGGCACGCGGCTCCTACCCGTGGGCCAACACCACGACGGCGCTGGTGGAGGGCGCCCGGGAGCGGGTCAAGCGCTTCCTGGGCGATCCGGATCCGCAGCGTTCCTCGGTCCACTTCACCAGCGGGACCACGGAGGGGCTGAGGGTCGTCGCCCGGGACTGGCTGCCGTCCCTGCTCGTCGACGGGGACGAGATCGTCGTCCCGTTCGCCGACCACCAGGCGAACCTGTCGCCCTGGCTGGAGGCCCGGGACCTGCTGGCCCGCCAGGGGGTGCGGGTCCGGGTCCGGGAGCTGCCGTACCAGGCGGCTTCCGGGGACTACGACCCTCGGGCGCTGGCGGCGGTCACCGGGCCCCGGACCCGTTTCGTGGCCGTCACCCACGTCCACCACGTCTACGGCGCCGACATGAACGTGCACCGGATCCGGCAGGTGGTCGGGCCGCAGGTGCCGATCTGTCTGGACGCGGCGCAGAGCATCGGGCACCTGCCGGTCTCGGTGGCCGGTCTGGACGTGGACTTCGTGGTGTTCTCCGGGCACAAGGCGATGGCCCTGCCGGGGACGGGGGCGGTCTGGGCCCGGGGACTGCGCGGCCCGCGGCTGAGGCCCGGCGGCTGGAGCGGGACCCCCAACACGGCCGGGATCGCGAGCCTGACCGCTGCCCTGGACTGGCTGGACGCCGCCGGTCTCGGGCGGATCGAGCGCTGGACGGTCGCCCTGACGGCGCTGCTGACCGACGGGCTGGCCCGGATGGACGCCTACGAGGTGCTCGGCTGCCGGACCAGTCTGGCGGCGGGGTCCCGGGTCCAGCGGCGCCGCAGCCTGGTCACCTTCCGGCACCGGGGGATCGACTCCCGCGACCTCGGGTTCATCCTCTTCAGCCGCGGGTTCATGGTGCGCACCGACGGCCACTGCCAGGCGGGGCGGGGCGCGGAGGAGGGCTCCGTGCGCGTCAGCCTGCACGTGCACAACACCCCCGGGGAGGTGGAGGAGCTCCTCGCCACCCTCGCCAGTCTGCAATGATTTCCATGAGCGGATCGGCTTCGGTGGCGGAGGCAGTGCGAACGGCATGGGCGCGGGCATGGGTGCGGGCACGGATGCGGGCACGGGCGGCGTGAGTACGGGGACGGCGGCGCGCTGGGTGGAGCGCTGGGAGCGCCAGCAGCAGCGGTACGCGGTGGACCGCGAGGAGAGGTTCGCGGTCATCGCCGACCTGGTCGAGCACGTGGCGGGCGGCCGGCCCGCGCCGCTGGTGCTCGACCTGGGCAGCGGGCCCGGCTGCCTGGCCGCCCGGCTGGCCGCCCGGCTGCCGGGCGCGGAGGTGCTGGCGGTCGACGCGGACCCGCTGCTGCTGGAACTCGGCAGCGCCCATTACGGCCGCTCCCTGCGCTACGTCAACACGCTGATCGGCGAGCCGGGCTGGGTGGGCCGGCTGGGCCTGGACCGCCCCGCGGACGCGGTGGTGTCGACGACCGCCCTGCACTACCTCGGCGAGCGGACCCTGCGTCAGGTGTACGGGGAACTCGCCGGGCTGCTGCGGCCCGGCGGGATCCTGGTCAACGGCGACCACATCAGCCCGGACTCGGTCCGGATGTCCGAACTCGCGCGGGACGTCGGGCGCCGCCACGCCGAACGCAACGCGGCCTGCGGCCACGAGGAGGACTGGGAGTCCTGGTGGGCGGGCGCGGCCGGCGATCCGGAGCTGGCCCCGCTGCTCCACCGCGGGGGCGAGGGCGGCCGGGCCCCGTGCGAGGGCAACGACCTCACCGTCTCCGGCCATGTCGCGCTGCTGCGCGAGGCGGGGTTCGCGGACGTGGGGGTCGTCTGGCAGGTCGGCCCGAGCCATGTGCTGGCCGCCGTCCGCTGACCGGCGGCGAGCCGGCCGGCCGGCGCGGGGTCAGACGCGGCTGCACACGTGGATCGACATGGTGCCGTTGCGGGGCAGGTGCCGGATGCGCAGTTCCTTGCCGTTGTAGGCGGCCTCCAGCTGTCCGGTCCTGTCGTTGGCGCCCAGGGGGTACCAAGGCAGCATGGCCGAACCGGGGCCGTCCATCCCGTCGGGGACCGGCTGGGCGAAGGACACGTCGGTGCCCTCGCCGTCCCCCTTGGGGCCGGCGACGACCTGGATCTCCAGGCGGCCGGCCTGGTGGCTCCAGCGGCCGTTCCAGGTGGCCTTGGTGTCACCGGTCCAGACGATGGTCCAGGTGCCGTCCGCCCCGATGGTGGCCCTGCCGTCGCTCTTGCGGCCGCCGTCCGTGCCGGGGAGGGTCGAGCGGATCGCCCAGGTGCCCGTGACGAACGCGGCGAACGCCCGGCCCGCGACCCCGGTGGCGGCCGGGGAGGCGGAGACGGAGGGGGACGGGGAGACCGGAGCCGGGGCTGAGGGCGACGCCGGGGCCGAGGGAGTTCCCGGCGGCGAGGACGACGGGGCCGGGCTCTGCGCGGCCGGCTTCTCCTTGCCGGTGCAGGCCGCGAGCAGGGCGGACCCCGCTCCCACCGCCAGGTAGCGCAGCGCGTTGCGCCGGCCGATGATCTTCGCCGCCGTGCGGATGTCTCTCACCGTCATCGGGTCCCCCGTGGTCCGTCTTCCGATCTTGTGGATCTTGGAACGGAGTCTAAGGGGCGCCGGGAGGTGCTACGGAAGGCGCCATTCGACGGGCTGGGCGCCGGCGCCGACGAGCAGGTCGTTGGCCCGGCTGAAGGGGCGGGAGCCGAAGAAGCCCCGGTCCGCCGACATGGGCGAGGGGTGCGCCGATTCGATCGCCGGGAGGCTGCCGAGCAGCGGCCGGCAGTTGCGGGCGTCGCGGCCCCAGAGGATGGACACCAGCGGCTTGCCGCGGGCGGCCAGCGCCCGGATGGCCTGCTCGGTGACCTCCTCCCAGCCCTTGCCCCGGTGCGAGCCGGGCTTGCGCGGCGCGGTGGTCAGGGCCCTGTTGAGCAGCAGCACGCCCTGCCTCGTCCACGGCGTCAGGTCACCGTTGGAGGGCCTGGGCAGCCCCAGGTCGGTGTGCATCTCCCGGAAGATGTTCTCCAGGCTGCCCGGCACCGGGCTGACCTCGGGGGCGACCGCGAAGCTCAGGCCGATGGCGTGCCCCGGCGTCGGATAGGGGTCCTGTCCGACGATCAGGACGCGGACGTCGTCGAAGGGCTGCTGGAACGCGCGCAGGACGTTCGCCCCGGACGGCAGGTAGGTCCGGCCGGCCGCTATCTCGGTGCGGAGGAAGTTCCCCATGCCGGCGATGCGGTCCGCGACGGGTTCCAGGGCCTTCGCCCAGCCCGCCTCGACAAGTTCGTTCAAGGGTCGTGGTGCCACGCTGCGTCACTCTACTGGGTCACACTGACAGACCGTTACCGGCACGTTCCGTCGACTGGTGCTCGCCGTCCGTCAGTTGATCCGGCGGAACGGTGTATCACCTTCAACGGATAAAAGAGGACAGATGCCACCTGGACGGGCCCTGCCCGAACACCTGGTTCCGATAAGCCAGTAGCATGCGGCGCCATGAGCTCCCCCACTGGGCCCGCCAACGGCCTGCCCGTACGAATGCCGCGACCCCGCCAGACCGGACGGCACCGCCGGCCCGAGCCCGCGGTGGCGCCCGAGGGCGCGCCCGCGCTGGTGCTCGCCGTGCCCGGTGTCCCCTCGGCCGCCTCCCGGGGGCTCGCCGAGGAGATCATCAGCATCGGCCGCTCCGAGCTGCCCGGCCTGGAGGCCCGGATCGGTTACCTGGAGGGCGAGGACGGCGAGGGGAGCGAGTTCCCGTCGCTGTCCGGTGTGCTGACCGCCGTGGCCGACGAGCGGAACGTGCGCGCGGAGTTCGCCCGCGCCGCCGGTCACGAGGTGCCCGCGCCGACCGGTCCGGACGCCGTGGTCGTGCCGCTGCTGGCCGGCCCGGACGCCGACCTGCTGCGCCGGGTGCGCCAGGCGCTGATGGACTCCTCGGCCGCCGCCGAGCTGGCCGACGTCCTCGGCCCCCACCCGCTGCTGGCCGAGGGTCTGCACGTGCGCCTCTCGGAGGCCGGCCTGGCCCGCGCCGACCGGGCCCGGCTGTTCACCGTGGCCACCGCCGCCGACGGCATCATCCTGGCCACCACCGGCGGCGAGGAGGCGGTCCAGGCCGCCGGGATCACCGGCATGCTGCTGGCCGCCCGCCTCGCGGTGCCCGTGATGGCCGCCGCCCTGGACCAGGAGGGCTCGGTGGCCGCCGTCGCCGCCGAGCTGCGCGGCGCGGGTGCGGTCCAGCTGGCGCTGGCGCCCTACCTGATCGGCCCGGAGGCGGCCGAGGGGCTGCTGGACACGGCCTGCAAGGAGGCCGACTGCGCCACCGCCGAGGTGCTCGGCGCCTACCCGGCGCTCGGCAAGCTGGCCGTCGCCCAGTACAGCGCGGCCCTGGGCCTCCAGCTGGGCGCACCGGCCCAGTAGGACGCACGGGAAGGGCCCGCCCGGGACGGTTCCCGGGCGGGCCCTCTCCCCTTTTCGGGCCCCGGTCCGCCGCCGGGAGCGCCGCCGCCGGCTCCGGGCGGGCGTCAGCCGAAGACCACGCAGGAGGCCGCGGGGACGGGCAGGGAGCCGGTGCGGACCGGGTGGCCCGTGCGGGGGTCCACGTCGAACCAGGTGACGTCCCCGGAGCGTTCGTTGGCCGCGTAGAGGCGGCGGCCCGAGGGGTCCGCCGTGAGGTCGCGCGGCCAGTGGCCCCCGCAGCCGACGGCGCTCGCGGGCCTCGGGCTCTCGGGGCCGGCGGCGAGCGAGAACGTGACCAGGGTGTCGGTGCCGCGCACCGCCGCCCAGAGGAAGCGGCCGTCGGGCGAGGCGGTGATCGCCGAAGGGTAGGCCCGTACGCCCTCCTGGGCGCCCGCGGCGGCGACGGGGACCTCCCGGAACGGTCCGAGCCGCCCCGCGTCCGCGTTCCAGCGGCAGACGGTCAGCAGCGGCTCCAGCTCGTGCAGTACGTAGACCAGCTCGCCGGCCGGGTGGAAGGCGAGGTGGCGCGGGCCGCTCCCGGGGCGCAGGGCGGCCTGCGCGTGGACGCGGAGTCCGCCGGTGGCCGGGTCGGGCGCGCAGACCCGTACCGCGTCGGTGCCGAGGTCCACGCCGAGGACCCAGCGGCCGGTGGGGTCGGGCAGGACCTGGTGGGCGTGCGGGCCCGCCTGGCGGTCGGGGTCGGGGCCGGAGCCCTCGTACTCCAGGACGGCGGGGGGTCCCGTGGGGCTGCCGTCGGCGGCGAGCGGCAGGCTGCTGACGCTGCCGGAGGTGTAGTTGGCGGTCAGCAGCCGCCGCCCGGCCAGGGCGAGGTGGGTGGGGCCCGAGCCGCCGACCGGGGCGGGGGCGCCGAGCGGCGCGAGCCCTGCGGCGGTGGGGCGGAAGGCGCCCGCCGCACCCCGCTCGGTCTCGCTGACCGCGTAGAGCACGCCGGCGGCCGGGTCGAGCACGAGGTACGAGGGGTCCGGCAGGGAGCCTTCCGCCGAGAGCGGGGTCAGCGCTCCGGTGGCCGGATCCACGGCCGCGGTGAGGACACCGCGGCCGCCCCCCGAGGTGAACGAGCCGATGTAGGCCCGGTGTCCGCCGCCGTGGTCCGTGCTGCGCACGCCGTCCACCGGTGCCCCTCTCCGCCGTCCCGGATCCATTCCGAGCCGACCGTAACAGAAGGTCTAGACCAAGTCCCGTCCCCAGGCCCGTTCCTGCGCGCCGTCGTGGTGGACGTAGGCGGTCGCGCTCGGCCGGTCCTCATAAGTCCGGTGGAAGACGGGGGTGGCGGCGCCGGAGATCGGCGGGACGATCCAGGACCAGTCGGCCCCCACCTCACGGCCCTTGCGCTCCTCGCGCTCCAGGTGCGAGAGGAACCGCCGGGACTCGGTGTGGTGGTCGGCGATGGTGACCCCGGCCCGGTCGAAGGAGTCCAGCACGGCCCGGTTGAGCTCGACCAGGGCACGGTCCTTCCACAGCGAGCGGTCGCTGGAGACGTCGAGGCCGAGCCGGCGGGCGACGGCCGGGAGGAGGTTGTAGCGGTCGGTGTCGGCGAGGTTGCGGGCGCCGATCTCGGTGCCCATGTACCAGCCGTTGAACGGGGCGGCCGGGTAGTGGATGCCGCCGATCTCCAGGCACATGTTCGAGATGGCCGGTACCGCGTGCCAGCGCAGTCCCCAGTCCGACCAGTCGTCCTGCCCGTCGGGGTGGCGGATCGGCACTTCCAGCACGGCGTCGGCGGGGGTGTCGAACCAGCGGGGCTTGTCGTCGACGCCCTGGACCACCAGCGGGAGGAGGTCGAACGGGGTTCCCGCGCCGCCTGCCCAGCCGAGCCTCAGCAGGGCTTCGGTGAGGGGTCTGTTGCGGGCGTCCCCGACGGTTATCGACGGGTGGTCCCCGTAGCCGGCGTAACGCACCAGCTGCTCGCTCCAGATGAGCGGGCCGGGCCGGTCAGGGGCGTCCGGGGCGAAGACGGTGATCGTGGGCCGGACCCGGCCGCCGTTGGTGGCCTCGCGCAGGTGCTCGAAGCACTCGGCGGCGATGTCCTCGGCGGCGGTCAGCCCGCGGCGGTCGCGGACCCGCAGCGAGTTCCAGTAGAGCCGGCCTATGCAGCGGTTGCTGTTGCGCCAGGCGACCCGGGCCCCGTGGACCAGTTCCTCGGGAGTGTGGCGGTAGGTGCCGGTGTCCGCGAGCTCGGCCCGGACGGCGGCCAGCCGGGCGCGCGGATCACCGGTGTGCGGATTCTCCCGGTGGAAGAGCCGGATGAACTCCTCGGCTTCCTCCCACACCTGAGCGTCGCTCGAGTGCTTCTGCAGAATTTCCATTCCGGGCGGTTACCCCCTGTCCGGACAGATCCACCCTGCGCATGCCGGATGAATGTGCAATGAACAACCACCCGTTGTACATGCCGCAGGTCAGCGCCGGGCTCCCGGAGCCGACGGAACACTCCTCCGAGTGATCTTCGAGCGTTGGCCTGCGGTTGGGGTGCGTGCACGCGTACCATCCCCGGCATTCCGGGAGTTGGGCCGTCAGGCCCCGACCGTACTCCGGTCCGCCCGCGTGCGGGGGCGGTTCGCCGTCAGGCGGTGACGACCAGGGGGGCGCGGGGGTCGGTGCGCAGCGGGGTGGCCAGGGCGGCCAGGGCCGTCTCCAGGCCGTGCAGGTGCGCCAGGGCCGGTTCGGCCCCGGCGGGGCCGGCCGGGGTGGCGGGGGCGCCGGCAGCCGCCGGGGCGTCCGGGGCGGTGAGCGCCTCCACCGCGGCCTCGACCCGCCAGCAGGCGGCGGCGAGCCGGGCGTCGTGGGAGGCCTGGGGGTCGGCGGCGACGGCGACGAGCCCGCGCACCTCGCGGGCGCAGTCGTCGAGCAGGCCCAGGACCTGGCGCGCACGGGCCTTGCGGGCGCGCAGCGGGCTGAGCGGGTGGACCAGGGGCGCGAGCGCCATCCGGACCCGGGCCAGGAGCAGTTCCAGTTCGGCGGCGTGCGGGGCCGGGTCGGCGTCGGGGTCGCCGGCGAGGCGGTCGAGGGAGGCCGCGGTGGAAGCCCGTACGCAGTGCAGGGCGCGCTGGATCCAGGCGTCGTTGGCGGCGTGCGTGGTGACCGGCAGGATCAGGGTGACGCCGAGGGCCGCGCCGAGCGCCCCGGCGGCGGTCTCCTCGAAGCGCAGGAGCAGCAGCCCGGGGTGGAGCACGCCGAGGAGCCCGTAGAGCAGCCCGGCCATGACGGTGACGAAGAACATCATCCAGGAGTAGGAGGGGGCGGCCGTGTAGAAGATGCCGAAGACGCAGACGGCGACCAGGGCGGCGGTGGGCGCGGGGGCGCCGTGCAGCGGTACGGCGATCAGCAGGCCGGCGGCGATGCCGGTGACGGTGCCCAGGACCCGGCGGAAGCCGCGGACCAGGGTCTCGCCCCGCGAGGCGGTGTTGACGAAGATCCACCAGGCGGTGCCGACGGCCCAGTACCAGCGGTCCTGGGACAGCACCTGGCCGACGGCGAGGGCGAAGGCGCAGGCGGCGGTGGCCTGGAAGGCCTGGCGGGTGGTGGGCCGGGCGAGGCCGGTGCCCGGCAGCGGCGGCGGGGCGGCGGCCGGGGGCGTCCGGCGCTCCAGGGGCCACAGCACGAACCGCACGGCCCCGGCCGACACGAGGGCCAGGGCGACGGCCGCGAACAGCTCGGGCAGCTGCGCGGGCCGGGCGTGCAGGAACTGGGTGACGAAGAACATCATGAAGGCGAAGATGCCGAGGGCGTGCCCGCGCGGCCCCCAGCGGCGGGCGTAGACCCCGGCGAAGACGACGGCGAGCCAGGCCGCGTCGCGCACGGGCGCCATGCCGTGCAGGGAGGTGGCCAGGACCAGGACCGGGAAACCGGCGACGGGCAGCAGGGCGGTGGTCACCCGCTGGGCGCGGACGTCCGCGTCGAGGACGGTGAAGAGCGCGAGCAGGGCCGCGAGCCCGCCGGTGATGGACGCGGTGAGCGAGAGCCCCGCCAGCTCGGCCACGGCGACCGCCAGTCCGGTGCCGATGACCGCGCGCGTGGAGTTCCTGAGTCTGGCGCGCCCCGGATCCGGAGCCGTGAACATCCTCTTCATGGCGGTGTGCCGCCCCCCTCGGTGTGCTGCCCGCCGGGCCGGTGTCCGCCCGGGGGTGGTGGGCGGCTTACGGGCACGGCGAAGGCGCCGCGCTCCGGTCCGGCGTCGTTGCCGGCCGGCGCTGCGCGGCGCCGAAAGTACATGGATACGACACAGATAAGCATCCGCAGGGGCATTGGCTCAAGGCGACCTCGCCGCGCTGGGCCATTGGCACCCCCGAACGGGGATGTTTCCGGCCACGGGCGGGCCAACGGATCGGCTGCACACCCAGGTGCCCGCGCCGCTCCCCGCGACACGCCCGGTGGCGGGGGCGCGGGGCCGGTGGACACGATGGACGCATGCGACGCGGAGCGGTGGACGTGCTGGTCGTGGGCGCGGGCCCGGTGGGGCTGACGGCGGCGGTGGAACTGAGACGGCGCGGGGTGTCCTGCCGGATCGTGGACCGGCTGCCGGCCCGGCTGCCGTACGCGAAGGCCGTCGGGATCCAGCCACGCACGCTGGAGCTGTGGGACCGGGCGGGGATGATCGGGGACGTCCTGGACGCGGCGGTCCCGCTGCGCGGCCAGCTGGTCCACGTCGACGGGGAGGAGCGGGAGCCGCTGCGGCTGGCACTGCCGCCCGA
Source organism: Streptomyces katrae (assembly GCF_002028425.1). Classification (GTDB taxonomy): domain Bacteria; phylum Actinomycetota; class Actinomycetes; order Streptomycetales; family Streptomycetaceae; genus Streptomyces; species Streptomyces katrae_A. Next base: position 1,103,611 of record NZ_CP020042.1, read on the forward strand.
GGTGCCGTACGGGTTCGCCGCGCTGCCGCAGTACGAGACGGAGCGGATCCTGGAGGCCCGCCTGGCCCGGTTCGGCACCGGCATCGAGCGGGAGACCGAACTGGTGTCCTTCACCCAGGACGCGGACGGGGTGAGCGTCCTGCTGACGGGACGGGGCGGCGGCGAGGAGCTGCGGACCCGGTATCTGGTGGGGTGTGACGGGGCTCACAGCACGGTCCGCAAGCAGCTGGGGCTGGGCTTCGAGGGCGGGGCCTTCCCCGAGGAGTACATGCTGGCCGACGTGGAGGCCGACTGGGACCTCCCGTACGGGTACACCCTGCGGGCCGTGCACCACGGCACCGACGGGAAGGTCGACGACCTGCTGGTCGCCATCCCGCTGCCCGGCCCCGGCCGGTACCGGATGTCCATGCTGGTGCCGCCGGAGCTCTCCGTTTCCGCCGCGCCGGCGGCCGGCGACGGGGTGGCGCACGGGCTGGAGGGCTCCCGGGCCCCCGCCCTCGCCGACATCCAGGCGGTCCTGGACCGGATGGCGCCCCGCCCGGTGACGGTGTCGGCCATGCGCTGGTCCTCGGTGTTCCGGATCAGCCACCGGATCGTGGACCGGTACGCGGCGGGCCGGGTCTTCGTCGCCGGGGACGCGGCGCACATCCATCCGCCGACCGGCGCGCAGGGGATGAACACCGGTATCCAGGACGCCTGGAACCTGGCCTGGAAGCTCGCGCTCGCCGTCGGCGGCTCCGCGCACCCCGGGCTGCCGGCCAGCTACGACGCCGAGCGGCGCCCGGTCGGCGAGGAGGTCGTCGGCCGGACGGTGCGCCACGCCCGGCAGGACCTCGGGGCCGGCGACCGGCAGACCACGGCGCTGCTGCGCGAGGCCCAGCTGCTGGTGGGCTATCCCGACAGCCCGGTCGTCGTGCGGCCGTCCCCCGGGGAGGCCGACGGCACCGGGCCGGGGCCCGGGGAACGGGCCCCCGACTGCGGCGGTCTGGCCGGGGAGGTCCCCGCCTATCCGCTGCGGCTCTTCGACCTGCTGAGGGACCGCGAGCACGTGCTGCTGGTGTACACCGACGGCGCGTGGGACGCGTACGTTCCCGGACTCGCCGCACTGACGGGCGGGTCGCCGGCGGGGCGGCTCACGGCGTACGCGGTCCTCACCGAGGGCGGGACCGCGCCCGCCGGGGCCACGCCGATGCCGGTGTACCGCGACGCGCGCGGGGAGTTCGCCCTGCGCTACGGGGTGCGGGCGCCGACGGCCTTCGTGGTGCGCCCGGACGGATACCTGGGCGCGCGGCTGTGCCCGCCGGCCGCCGAGGGGCTGGCCGGGTACCTCGCGGGGGTCTTCGCCTGACGGCTACGGCTCGGTCGGGACGCAGAGCACCGGGACCGGGGAGAGGTGCAGGAGCTTGTGCGGGGTCGAGCCGAGCAGGGCGCCCCGGATCGGGCTGTCGCCCCAGGTACCGACGATGATGACCCGGGCGTCGTGGAGTTCGGCGGCCGCGAGCAGGGCCTGGGCCGGCTTGTCGTCCATGACCTCGACCGTCGAGGGGACCCCGGCCTCGTCGGCGGCCTCCACGGCCCGCGCGAGGGCGCTGCGGCCGGCCTGGAGGACGGCCTCGCGGTGGGCCCGGTACTCCTCCCCCGCGGAACCGGGCGCGGCGGCCCCGTAGACGAGGACCAGGGGCTCCCCGAAGGCGGTGGCCACCTCCAGGGCGACGCGCAGGGCGCGTTCGGCGCCGGGGGACTCGTCGTAACCGAGGACTACGGACATCGGGCCTCCTCAGGTCCTGCGGCCGTGGACGAGGGCCGGGTCGACCACGCCCCGGCGCTCCTGCCAGAACCTTCCGTCGCGGATCCGCCAGAAGCACATGAGGAGCACGCCGACGACCGCGATGCCGATCCCGATGACCAGCGGCGGGCCGAGGCCGAACCAGGAGACCCCGCTGGCCGAGTTCTGCGGGTTGGACATGTCCTCGATCGACTCGACCAGCAGCCAGGCCAGCAGTCCGGCGCCGACCAGCGGGCCTACGCCGATGAGGAGGAGGTTGTGGGCGTTCTCCAGCAGGTGGCGGCGGTAGTAGACGGCGCAGGCCAGGCCGGTGAGCGCGTAGTAGAAGGCGATGAGCAGCGAGAGCGCGGTGAGGGAGTCGAGGAGGGCGTTCTCGCTGATCTGGTTGACGGCGAGGTACCAGGCGATGGCGATGGCGGCCACCCACCAGGTGCTGACGTCCGGGGTGTGGAAGCGGTGGTGGATGTGCGCGAGGTGCGGGGGCAGGGCGTGCCGGCGGGCCATGGACAGGGCGGTGCGGGAGGCCGGGATGATCGTGGTCTGGGTGGAGGCGAGGGCGGAGGTGCAGACGGCGAGGAGCACCATCCAGTCCCAGCCGCCCATCACCTCGTGGGCGAGGACGGCGAAGATGGCCTCCTCCTGCCCGGCGTTCTCGGCGAGGAACTTGGTCCCGGCGTAGGCGACGATGGCGAAGCCGACGGACAGGTAGGTGACGAGCAGCACCAGCGTGGACCAGATGCCGGCCTTGCCGGGCGCCGTGGCGGAGTCCTCGACCTCCTCGGTGAGGTTCACGGCCGACTCCCAGCCCCAGTAGATGAACACGCCGAGCAGCAGGCCGCCGGTGAGGGCGCCGCCTCCCGCGCCGAAGGGGTTGAGCCAGGCGACGGAGGGGTGGACGGCGTCGAGGGTGCTGGTGCCGGCGTAGACCCGGTAGATGGCGACGACGGCGAAGACCAGGAGGAAGAGGACCTGGGCGAGGATGAGGATGTCCTGGAAGTGCGCGGACAGCTCGGTGCCGATGACGCAGATCGCGGTCATCGCAAGGATCACCACGACGGTGAGGGTCTGACGGAGCACGGCGTTGGCGGCCAGGCCGTCGAGGCCGGCGGCGAGCAGCCCGAAGTGGACGGCGACGTCGGCGAGGGAGCCGATGACGAGGACGCCGGTCATGGTGATGGCCCAGCCGCCGAGCCAGCCCGCCCAGGGGCCCATGGCGCGGGTCACCCAGGAGAAGGTGGTTCCGCAGTCCTGGTCGACCTTGTTGAGGTAGTAGAACGCCGCGGCGATGAGCAGCATCGGCACGAACGAGGCCAGCATCACGCCCGGTGCGTAGATCCCGGCGATGGCGACGATCGGGCCGATGACGGCGGCCAGGGAGTAGGCGGGCGAGGTCGAGTTCAGGCCGATGACCAGCGCGTCCAGGAAGCCGATCGCGCCGGCCTGGAGGGTGTCCTCGTCGGAGTCGGCGCCGGGGAGGGGGTCCTCCGGCCGGCCGCGGTCGCCCTGGTCCATGTACGCATCGTCACGTGCGCGGCGGGGCCGCGCGAGGCGGCGCGGGTCGTCCGGGTGGCGGAGGGCCCGCGCCGCGGGCCGGGCGGGCCGGGCGGGTCGAGGGGGTCGGGCGGGTCAGGGGCGGGTGTTCCAGCCCGCGATCACCGGGAGGCCGTGTTCGGTGGAGAGTTCGCTGACGGTGCCGGTGCGCAGCAGGAAGAGCCGGCCCGCCTCGGGGGGCAGGCCGAGGTAGCGGGCGGTCAGGACGCGCAGGAAGTGGCCGTGGGCGACGAGGACGACGTCCCCCTTGCCGGCGCGCAGCACCTCCGTGGCCCGGGCCAGGACCCGGTCCGCGCGGGCGCCGACCTGGGCGGCGCTCTCGCCGGGGTGCGCGGCGTCGCCCGGCGGGACCCCGTCGGTCCACAGCGACCAGTCGGGGCGGGTCCGCCGGATCTCGGCGGTGGTGATGCCCTCGTAGCCTCCGTAGTCCCACTCGTGGAGGTCGGGGTCGGGGACCCCGTCGGTCAGTCCGGCCAGTTCGGCCGTGGCGACGGCCCGGCTCAGGGGGCTGGTCAGGACCAGGGCGGGGTGCCGGTCGCGGAAGTAGGGGGCCAGCGAGAGGGCTTCGTCGGCCCCGCGGGCGGTCAGTGGGACGTCGGTGAGTCCGGTGTGCCGGCCGTTGGCGCTCCACGCCGTCTCCCCGTGCCTCACCAGCAGCAGTTCACTCATACCCCCGGACCCTATGGGGCGGCGCTCGCGCCCGGCATGTCGGGGCGGTGGAGCGGGGCGGACATGTCACTGTCGGGCGTCATGGACGTGCGTGCGTGCCGGCGGCTGACCGTGCTGCTGCTGGTGCTGACCTGGGTGACGGGGCTGATCGAGGCGGTCAGTCTGCTGGCGCTGGGACCGGTGTTCACCGCGATGCAGACCGGCAATGTGCTGTTCCTGTCCTTCGGACCGGCGCATCAGGGGCACTTGCCGGCCCTGGCGCCCGGGGTGTCCCTGCTGTCGTTCGCCGTCGGGGCGGTGTGTGCGGCCCGGCTGGAGGGGGCTGCGGAGTCCCGGGGGCGGCACTGGTTCGTGCTGGGGCTGTCGGTCGAGGCGGCGCTGATCACGGTGGCCGCGGGGATCGGCTGGGAGCTGGCGCCCCGTTACGGCTCCCCGGCCGCCCGGCACCTGCTGACGGCTTCCGCCCTCGCGGTGGCGATGGGGTTCCGCAACGTCACGAGCATGCGGGTCAACCTGCCGGGGGTGCCCACCACCCTGGTCACCCGGTCGATGACGGCCCTGCTCGGCGGATCGCCGCTGGGGCACGACAGCGCGTTCGGGTACGGGACGGCGGTGTGGGGGCGGCGGGCGCATGCCGTGGCGGCCATGTTCACGGGCGGGCTGACCGGCGGGCTGCTGGTGCGGGCCGGGTGCCCGGTGAACTGGCTGCTGCTGCCGGCGGCCGTGGTGGTGCTGGCGGTGGCCGTGGCGTACGTGAAACAGCCGGCCCTGCACCGGGTCTGACGCGGGGCCGGGTGCGCCGTGCGGTCAGTCCCGCTGCCGGGCTTCGCGGAAGCGGGCCTGGGCCTCGGCGAGGTCCACCAGCGGCCCGGGGTAGTCGAGGCAGGCCCGTTCGGCGGCGGGCAGCTTCCAGGGCTCGTGGACGCGGGGCGCGGGCAGGCCGGCGAGTTCGGGCACCCAGCGGTGGACGTAGCGGCCGTCGGGGTCGTGGCGCAGGCCCTGGCGGACGGGGTTGAGGACCCGGTTGGGGCGCGTGTCGGTGCCGGTGCCGGCCACCCACTGCCAGTTGAGCTGGTTGTTGGCCACGTCCCCGTCCACGAGGAGGTCGAGGAAGTGGCGGGCTCCGGTGCGCCAGTCCGCGTAGAGGGTCTTGGCGAGGAAGCCGGCCGCCAGCAGCCGGCCCCGGTTGTGCATCCAGCCCTCGTGGCGCAGCTGGCGCATGGCCGCGTCGACGACCGGGTAGCCGGTGCGGCCGTCCTTCCAGGCCTGGACCTCCTCCTCGGCGTCGCGGCCGGTGCGCCAGCGGTCGTGGCGGGTGCGGTAGTCCTGGGCGGCGGCCTCGGGGCGGGCGGCGAGGACCTGGTGGTGGAAGTCGCGCCAGCACAGCTGCCGGACGAAGGCCTCGGCGCCGGGCCCGCCTGCGGTGCGGGCGCGCACGGCGGCCTCGACGGGCGAGAGGGTGCCGAAGTGCAGGTGCGGGGAGAGCCGGGAGGTGGCGTCGGCGGCGAGGTCGTCGTGGGTGTCCTCGTACCGGGCGATGCCCGAGCGCAGCCAGCGGGTCAGCAGCCGGCGGGCCTCGCCCTCGCCGCCGCGCGCCAGGCCCGGGGAGGTCCCGGTGACGGCGGACCGGTGCGGGAGCTCCTCGGACCCGATGTCCTCGGGAACGCGGACGGCGCGCGGTGCGGCGGCCACCGGGCGCGGCGGCAGTTCGCTCCAGCGGCGCAGGTACGGGGTGAAGACGGCGAAGTGGTCGGAGCCCTTGCCGCTGGGGAGCACCGCGCCGGGGGCGACCGCCGTGATCACCGCGTCGTGCGCGTGCAGGGCGCAGCCCTGGGACCGCAGGGCCTCGCGCAGCCGCCGTTCGCGGGTCTGGGCGTAGCCGCTGGCCCCGGCGGCGAGGTGCACCTGGTCGGCGCCGGCCTCCCGGACGAGGGCGCAGACCTCTTCCACCACGTCCCCGGAGCGCAGGACGAGGCGGCCGCCGCGGTCGCGCAGTGCGGCATCGAGGTCGGCGAGGCAGTCGGCGAGGAAGGCCAGCCGGTTGGGCGCGGCGAAGCCGGCGCGCTCGACGGCCCGGTCGCGGACGAAGAGCGGGACCACCTGCTCGCAGGCGGCCAGGGCGGCGCGCAACGGCGGGTGGTCGTGCAGGCGCAGGTCGCTGGTGTACAGGACCACGGCGGTCTTCACGGTGCTGTCTCCCCCGTCCGATTCAGGGCGATCCGGGCTTGACGGACCATTGGTACAGTCCTGTCATGGCGGTGGACGAGCTCGACACCCGGATCCTGCGTCTGCTGATCGAGCAGCCGCGTACCAGTGTCCGCGAGTACGCCCGGATCCTCGGCGTGGCACGCGGGACCCTCCAGGCCCGGCTGGACCGGCTGGAACGCACGGGGGTGATCACCGGCACCGGTCCGGTGCTCTCCCCCGCCGCCCTCGGGCACCCGGTGCTGGCCTTCGTGCACATCGAGGTGACCCAGGGCCACCTGGACGACGTGGGCGACGCCCTGGCCGCCGTGCCGGAGATCATCGAGGCCTTCTCGATCACCGGCGGCGGGGACCTGCTGACGCGGGTGGCCGCCCGGGACAACGCCCACCTGGAGGACGTGATCCAGCGGCTGATCCGACTGCCGGGGGTGGTCCGCACCCGGACCGAGGTGGCGCTGCGGGAGCGGGTCGCGCACCGGCTGCTGCCGCTGGTCGAAGCCGTGGGACGGGCGGCGGCCAAACCCTGACAGGATGGATCACACAGCAATACGGGCGGCAGAACAGGCACAACGGATGATCTCCGTCATATTCGATCTCGACGGCACCCTCGTGGACAGCGAGCCGAACTACTACGAGTCCGGACGCCGCACGCTCGCGCGTCACGGCGTCCCCGGCTTCACCTGGGAGGAGCACTCCCGGTTCATCGGCATCGGGACCCTGGAGACGCTGGAGCTCCTCAGGGAGCGGTACGGGCTCCGGGCGCCGGTGGAGCAGCTGCTGGCCGAGCAGAACGCCGCCTACCTGGAGCTGGCCCGCACCCGTACGGAGGCCTTCCCCGAGATGCGGGGGCTCGTGGAGCGGCTGCACGCGCGGGGCGTGCCGATGGCGGTGGCGTCCGGGTCCTCCCGGGAGGCGATCGACGCCGTGCTGGAGGGGACGGGGCTGGCCTCGCTGCTGACCACGGTGGTCTCCGCCGAGGAGGTCGAACGGGGCAAGCCCGCCCCGGACGTGTTCCTGGAGGCCGCGCGCCGGCTGGGCGCCGCCCCGGCCTCCTGCGTGGTGGTCGAGGACGCGGCGCCGGGGGCCCTGGCGGCCCGCGCCGCCGGGATGCACTGCCTGGCGGTCCCCTATGTGCCACGGAGCGCCGGTGAGCCCGCCTTCGCCGGGGCGGGGCTGCTCTTCGCGGGCGGCCAGGCGGAGTTCAGCGCGGCGCGGGCCGAGGAGTGGCTGAGCTCGCTCGGGGGCGGGTGGGCCGGGGGCCGATGACCGGGCGGCCGTCCGGCGGTGGCCCGGAGACGTTGCTCAGCCCATGACGCGCGGCAGGCGGAGGCTGAGCAGCGCGGTCAGGGCGATCAGCCCGAGCTGGACCAGCAGGGTCGTGGCGAGGGCGTCCCGCAGGCCGGCCGAGGCGGCCAGTGCGAGGAAGAGGCTGCCGACGGTCGCCACGCCCAGGGCGAGCGAGGACTGCTGGGTGGTGACCATGACCCCGCTGCCGACTCCGGCCCGGTCCGCCGGGACGTCCGAGAGCATCAGCCGCATCAGCACCGGCAGCTGGAGGCCCTGGCCCACGCCGGCGACGGCCATCCCGGGGGCGAGGGCCGCGAGCCCGAGGCCGGGCCAGCCGCGCCAGACGGTCACCAGCAGCAGGCCGATCCCGGCGGCCTGGATCAGCGCCCCGGCGGTGACGACCCGGCTGCCGAAGCGCCCGACCAGCCGGGGGCCGGCGAGCGAGGCCGCGAAGAAGCCGAGGGCCAGCGGCACCAGGGCGAGCCCGGCCGACACCGGGCCCAGGCGCAGTCCCTGCTGGAGCGCGACGGCGAAGGCGAACATGAACCCGCTGAAGCCGATCGAGAACGGCAGCAGCATCACCAGTCCGCGCCGCAGCGACACCAGGCGCAGCAGGCTCGGCGGCACGAGCGGGGTCCGCCCGAGGCGGTCGGCGCGGCGCTCGGTCAGGTAGAAGGCCACGGCGGCCAGCGGGGAGACGCCCAGCGACACCCAGGTCCACAGCGGCCATCCGGCCGCGCGGCCCTCCGTCAGCGGGAGCAGCACGGACACGAGCGTCAGGCCCAGCAGCAGCGTTCCGGGCACGTCCACCGAGGCCGGGCGGTCGGAACGGGTCTCGGGTACGGCCCGGACGGTGAGGACCAGCCCGACCAGCACGACCGGCACGTTGACCAGGAACACCGAACGCCACCCGGAGCCGGCGACGTCCGCGGCGACCAGGATCCCGCCGAGGATCTGCCCGGCGACCATCGACAGTCCGGCGGTGGCCCCGTACAGGCTCATCGCCCGGGCCCGGCGCGGGCCCTGGGTGGTGGCCTGGATGGTGGCGAGCACCTGCGGCAGCATCAGTGCGGCCGCGGCGCCCTGGGCCACCCGGGCGCCGACCAGCGTCCAGGCGGTGGGGGCCAGGCCGCAGGCGAGGGAGGTGACGCCGAAGGCGGCCATGCCGGCGAGGAACAGCCGGCGCCGGCCGGCCGTGTCGCCGAGGCGGCCGCCCAGTACCAGCAGCACGGAGTAGGCGACGCCGTAGCCGCCGACGACCAGCTCCAGCATGGCCGGACCGGCGGCGAGGTCGGAGTCGATGGCGGGCAGCGCCACGTTGACGATGAAGAAGTCGATCAGCGGCAGGGCCGCGCCGAGCAGCACGGTGAACAGCCCGAGCGGCGAGATCCCCCCGGACTCGCGGGCCGGGGCGGGGGCGGAGGCGGAGGTCGTCAGGGACGGACGGTGCGGCGTTCGTATGGTCGTTTCGGTCACGGAAGAGACGATCCTCCACCGCTCAGCCTGGTACCAGAGTCTGCTTATCCTGGTACTCGCAGTACCTGGAAGCCGGCTGCGCGATGCGGCACGCTGGACCCATGACCACTGTGGCCCCCCAGAGCGACCTGCGCCGGCACGAGCTGGCCGACTTCCTGCGCAGCCGCCGCGAGCGGATCACCCCCGAGCAGGTGGGGCTGGTCCGCGGCCGCCGCAGGCGCACGCCCGGGCTGCGCCGCGAGGAGGTCGCCCAGCTCTCCGCCGTGGGCGTCACCTGGTACACCTGGCTGGAGCAGGCCCGCGAGATCCAGGTGTCCCCGCAGGTCCTGGACGCTCTGGCGCGCGCCCTGCTGCTGGACTCCACCGAGCGGGCACACCTGTTCGCCCTGGCGGACAGCACCGACCCGGCGCCGGACACCCGGTGCCCGAGCGTGACCCCGGCGCTGCGGGCCATGCTCGACCAGCTGGACCCGATCCCGGCGTGCGTGCAGAACAGCCGCTACGACATCCTCGCCTACAACGCCACCTACGCCCGGCTCCTGTGCGACCTGGACCGGCTCCCGCGCGAGGACCGCAACTGCCTGTGGCTGGCCTTCACCAACCCCGAGTGGCGTGCCTCGCTGGCCGACATGCCGGACGTGAACCGGATGCTGGCCGCCAAGTTCCGCGCCTCGATGGCCGGCCACCTGGCCGAACCGGCCTGGAAGGCCCTGCTGGCCCGGCTGGAGGCGGCCTCGCCGGAGTTCCGGGAGATCTGGGCGCGCCACGAGGTGGTCGGACTGGGCAGCAACAAGAAGTACATCCGCAACGCCCATGTGGGCCTGCTCCGGCTGGAACACACCAGCCTCTGGCTGGGCCCGGCGGCCGGCCCCCGCCTGACGACCTTCGTCCCGCTGGACGAGGAGACCCGGCTCCGGCTGGCGCAGCTGCGCTCCCTGTCGTCGCCGGCCGCGGCCTGAGCTCCCTGGGGGGAAGATCCCGCACCCCCCGCGAGTTGGTAGAACCGTGAACGAAATGGTGCGGGACGCGGTGGACGTGGACGTGGTGGTCGTCGGGGCCGGGCAGGCCGGGCTGTCCAGTGCCCACCACCTGGCCCGGGCCGGGATCGGGCACGTGGTGCTCGACCACTCCCCGCGGCCGGGCGGGGCCTGGCAGTTCCGGTGGCCCTCGCTCACCTACGGCAAGGTGCACGGGATGCACGCGCTGCCCGGCATGGAGCTCACGGGTGCCGATCCGCTGCGCCCCTCCTCCGAGGTGATCGGGGAGTACTTCGCGGCCTACGAGGAGCGGTTCGGGCTGCGCGTGCGGCGGCCCGTGGACGTGAAGGCCGTGCGCGAGGGCGGCGGCGGGCGGCTGCTGGTGGAGTCGGCGTCCGGGAACTGGTCGGCGCGGGCGCTGGTCAACGCCACCGGGACCTGGGACCGGCCGTTCTGGCCGCGCTACCCGGGCCAGGAGCTGTTCCGGGGGCGGCAGCTGCACACCGCGAACTACCCGGGGCCGCAGGAGTTCGCCGGGGCCCGGGTGATCGTGGTCGGCGGGGGCACGTCGGCGGTGCAGCACCTGCTGGAGGTCTCCGAGGTGGCGGCGGAGACCACCTGGGTGACCCGCAGGCCCCCGGTGTTCCGCGACGGCGGGTTCGGGGAGGCCGAGGGCCGGGCGGCGGTGGCGCTGGTGGAGCAGCGGGTGCGCCGGGGACTGCCGCCGCAGAGCGTGGTCAGCGTGACCGGGCTGCCTCTGAACGAGGCCGTACGGGCCGGGCTGGACTCCGGGGTCCTGGACCGGCTGCCCGTCTTCGACCGCATCACCGCGTCCGGGGCCCTCTGGGCGGACGGGCGGCGGGTGGAGGCGGACGTGATCCTGTGGGCCACCGGCTTCCGGCCCGCCGTGGACCACCTGGCCCCGCTGGGGCTGCGCGAACGGGGCGGCGGGATACGGCTCGACGGGACGAGGGCGGTGCGCGACGAGCGCGTCCACCTGGTCGGCTACGGCCCCTCGGCGTCGACCATCGGCGCCAACCGGGCGGGCGGGGCCGCCGTCCGGGAGATCCGCCGTCTGCTGGCCCGGGGGCCGGCGGTGCCGGCCGTGCTGTGACCACCCGGCGGCGGGCGCCGTCAGGCCCGGCGCGTCCCCCGGCTCGGGGCCGGGGCGCCTCCTATTTCACGGGGGCGGCCGGGGAGGCGGCCTTGGGCGGGGGGCCGGCCTGGGCGCGGGCCTGCTTCCCGGGTGCCGGGGCGGTGGGGGTGGCGGCCGCCGCCGCCCGGAGACGGTTGAACTCAGCCACGTGCTTGCGGTGTTCCTCGTAGGTGGCCGAGAAGCGGGTGTCGCCGGGCTTCACGGTGACGAAGAACAGCCAGTCCCCGGGGGTCGGCGCGACCGCCGCCGCCATCGCCTGGAGGCCGGGGCTGTCGATGGGCGTGGGCGGCAGGCCCTGGCGCTCGTAGGTGTTGAAGGGGTGGTCGATCCGGGTGTCGCCGGCCTTGGTGTCCACGGTGTTGCGGTTCAGGGCGTAGTTGAGGGTGGAGTCCATCTGGAGCGGCATCGACTTCGCGAGCCGGTTGTGGACCACCCGGGCGACCTTGCCCATGTCCGCCGGATTGTCGGCCTCGGCCTCGATGATGCTGGCGAGGGTGGCCGTCTGGTACGGGGTCATGCCGTGGGCCCGGCCGCCGTCGGCGACCGCCTTGGTGGCGAGCTTCTGGTTCGCCGTCTGCACCATGGTCGCGAGCAGGGCGCCCGGGGTGGACTTCGAGGTCACCGGGTACGTGGCCGGGAACAGGTAGCCCTCCGGGTTGCCGTGGGCCTCGGGGGGCAGGGGCAGTCCGGCCGTGGCGACGGAGGACGCGGTGGTCCCCGCGGGGAGGCGGAGCTCCTTGTCGATGGCCGCGTAGACCTGCGGGGCACGCCAGCCCTCGGGGATCAGCAGGTGGCGCGGCTTCTCGGGGGTTTCCGTACGGGACAGCAGGGGGCCGAGGAACGTCACCCCGAGCCCGATTCCGAGCAGGGCGGTGAACAGGAGCAGCAGGCGGCCTCGGCGGGTGAGCCGGGAGCGGCGCTGCGGCGGCTGGTACGCATGAGGCATACCGGCACGCTAGCGCTCATCTCATGAGGTTCCCGGCATTCCACCCCGTTCCGGTCATACGATCACACGTTCACAGGAGTCGGTGCGGCGTCCGCGTCCCGGTCCTGGTCCCGTCCGGAGGCCTGCGCCCGCTGGGGGCCATGGGCGGCGGCGTCCCGGTCCCGGCGGACCAGTGCGGCGTAGCGGCCGCCCGCCCCCAGGAGTTCGTCGTGCGTACCGCGCTCGGCTATGCGGCCACCGTCCAGGACCACGATCTGGTCGGCGTCCCGGATGGTGGAGAGGCGGTGCGCGATGGTGATGGTGGTGCGGCCCCGGGAGAGGTTGTCGATGGCCCGCTGTACGGCGTGCTCGGTGCGGGTGTCGAGGGCGCTGGTGGCCTCGTCGAGGATGAGCACCGGCGGGTCGCGCAGGATGGTGCGCGCGATGGCCAGGCGCTGCTTCTCGCCTCCGGAGAAGCGGTAGCCGCGCTCGCCGACGAGGGTGTCGTACCCGTCGGGGAGGGAGGCGATGTGGTCGTGGATCTGCGCCGCGCGGGCCGCCTCGGTGATCTCCTCGTCCGTGGCGTCCGGCTTGGCGAAACGCAGGTTGTCGGCGACCGAGGCGTGGAAGAGGTAGGTCTCCTGGGAGACCACGCCTATGGAGCGGGCCAGCGAGTCGAAGTCCAGGTCGCGTACGTCCACCCCGTCGAGGGCGACCCGGCCGCCGGTCACGTCGTAGAGCCGGGGCACCAGGTAGCTGAGGGTGCTCTTGCCGGAGCCGGTCGGACCGACCACGGCCAGGGAGCCGCCCGCCGGGACGGTGATGTCGATGCCGGTGAGGGTGGGTCCGGTCTTGGCCTCGTAGGCGAAGTGCACGTCCTCCAGGCGAACCTCGCCCTTGGCCCGGCCCAGCCGGACCGGGTCCTCCCGCTCGGTGATGTCCACCGGCAGGTCGAGGTACTCGAAGATCCGGGCGAAGAGGGCGAGCGAGGTCTGGATCTGCACGCCGGTCGACAGCAGGCTCACGGCGGGCCGGAACAGTCCCTGCTGGAGGGTGACGAAGGCGACGAGGGTACCGACGGAGAGCGAGGGGGCACCGGTCTGGAGGGCGATGCCCGCGGCCCAGTAGATGAGCGCGGGCATGGCCGCCATCACGATGCCGATGGTGGACATGCGCCAGCGCCCGGCCATGCTGGCGCGGACCTCGAGGCCGACCAGCTTCTCCGACTCTTCGGCGAAGGCGGCGGTCAGGGATTCGGAGCGGCCCATGGTGCGGCCGAGCAGGATGCCGCTGACGGACAGCGACTCGGTGACCGTGGCGGCCATGGCGGCCATCTGCTTCTGCCGCTTCGTGGTGATCTTCTTGCGCTCGCGGCCGACGCGGCGGCTGATCCACACGAAGAGGGGCAGCAGGAGCAGGGAGACGAGGGTGAGCCGCCAGTCGAGGGCGAGCATCGCGACGACGGAGGCGATGACGGCGGTCAGGTTCGACACGAGGGAGGTCGCGGTCGAGGTGACCGTCGCCTGCATGCCGCCGATGTCGTTGGCTATGCGGGACTGCACCTCGCCGGTGCGGGTGCGGGTGAAGAAGGCCAGCGGCATCCGCTGGAGCTGGGCGTAGACCGCGGTGCGCAGGTCGTGCATGACGCGCTGGCCGACCGTGGTGGAGATGAGGGTCTGGAGCACGCCGAAGACGCTGGTCACGACCGCGGTCAGGATCATGCCGAGCGCCAGCAGGCTGAGCAGCCCGGTCCGGCCCTGGGGGATCGCGACGTCCAGGATCTCCTTGAGCAGGAACGGCGAGGCGACGCCGACCAGGGAGGAGGCGCCGACCAGGGCGCCGACGACGGCGAGGCGGCCGCGGTAGGGCCGGAACAGGCCGAGGATGCGGCGCAGCTCGCGCGGCCGGTCGGCGGGGGCAGGGCGGCTGGGGTCGAGGGCTTCGTTCGACGGGGTCCACTTCGGCTCGTCGCTGTGCATGGGCCTCCTTTCGCCGGGGACTCCACTGAGCCTAGCTCATTGTTACCTATGCTCACAATGAATCCGGTCCTGCTAGTGTTTCCCAGTATGAGCACCGGTTCCGAGACCGACACCCGCGATTCGACCGACGGCGTCCTCGCCGAGCAGCTGCTGCGCCTCACGCGCCGGCTCCACCGGATCCAGAAGCGGTACATGGAGCCGCTCGGGATCACCCCGGCCCAGGGCCGGCTGCTGCGGATCGTGGCGCACTACGCGGACGGCGCACCGCCCCGAATGGCCGATCTGGCCACGCGCCTTGAGGTGGTGCCCCGTGCCGTGACGACCCTGGTCGACGCTCTGGAGGCGGCCGGCTGCGTGCGCCGCGCGCCCGACCCCGCGAACCGGCGCGTGATCCGGATCGAGCTCACCGAAACCGGCCGCGCCACGCTGCGCCGTCTGCGCAACGCGCGGACCGACGCGGCAGAGGAGATCCTGGCTCCGTTGACCGCCGGACAGCGCGAGGTGCTCGGAGGTCTCCTCAACGCTCTCACGGACGTCCCGGCGGAGCGCCGCTGCTGAAACGGTCCCGCTGAGGGGCGCCGGGGGCGGCGGGCCGGGCGACCACACGGACAAGGGGTCGCACATGCCGCTGCTCGAACCGAAGCCGGGCGCCCTGCGCCCGGCCCGCCCCGGCGCCCCCGCACCCGACCGCGTCCCCGACCGGACGGCCGCCGGCACCCCGCGGACCCTGCGCGAGGAGCTGACGGCGCTGCTCGGCGCCGAGAAGGTGCTCTGGGAGGTCTCCGACCTCGTCCGCTACGCCACCGATGCCTCCCCGTACCGTTTCGTCCCCCAGGTCGTGGTGGTCGCCGAGGACATCGACGACATCTCCGCGGTCCTCTCCTACGCCCACGGCAGGCAGCGCGAGGTGGTCTTCCGCGCCGCCGGGACCTCCCTCAACGGCCAGGCGCAGGGCGAGGACATCCTCGTCGACGTGCGCCGCCACTGGCGGGCTGTCGAGGTCCTCGACGGAGGCCGCCGCGCCCGGATCCGGCCCGGCACCACCGTCTTCCGGGCCAATGCCGCCCTCGCCCGCCACGGCCGGGTCCTGGGCCCCGACCCGGCCAGCGCCGTCGCCTGCACCCTCGGCGGGGTCGTCGCCAACAACTCCTCCGGGATGACCGCCGGCACGACGAGGAACGCGTACCGCACGCTGTCCTCCCTCACCTTCGTCCTGCCGACCGGCACCGTGGTGGACACCGCCGACCCGCTCGCCGACGAGGAGCTGGCCCGCGCCGAGCCGGCCCTGTGCCGGGGGCTGATGGAGCTCAAGCGGGAGATCGAGGCGGACCCGGCCCTCGTGGCGCGGATCCGGGCCAAGTACGAGATCAAGAACACCACCGGCTACCGGCTCGACGCCTACCTGGACGGCACCACGCCCGTGGAGATCCTGCGCGGGCTGGCGGTCGGCTCCGAGGGCACCCTCGGCTTCATCGCCGAGGTCGTCTTCGACACCCTGCCCCTCGACCGCGAACTCACCAGCGCCCTGCTCTTCTTCCCCTCCCTCCCGGCAGCGGCCGCCGCCGTCCCGCTGTTCAACGAGGCCGGCGCCCTGGCCGTGGAGCTGATGGACGGCAACACCCTGCGCGCCTCGGTGAGCGTCGAGGGGGTGCCCGCCGACTGGGCGGAGCTGCCCAGGGACACCGCCGCCCTGCTGGTGGAGTTCCGCGCCCCCGACGCCGCCGGGCGCGCCGCGCACGAGCGCCGGGCCGCCGCCGTCCTGCCCCGGCTGGAGCTGGTGGCGCCGGTCGCCTCCGTCACCAACGCCTTCACCGCCGACCCGGCCGTCATCGCCGGTTACTGGAAGGCCCGCAAGGCCTTCGTCACCGCCGTCGGCGGAGCCCGGCCGCCGGGCACCACCCTGATCACCGAGGACTTCGCCGTACCCCCGTCACGGCTGGCCGAGGCCTGCGAGGCGCTCCTGGCGCTCCAGGCGGAGCACGGCTTCGACGCGGCCGTCGCCGGGCACGCGGCCCACGGCAACCTGCACTTCCTGCTGGCCTTCGACGCCTCCAGGCCCGGGGACGTCGACCGGTACGCGGCCTTCATGGAGGCCTTCTGCCGGCTCACCGTGGAACGGTTCGACGGCTCGCTGAAGGCCGAGCACTCCACCGGCCGCAACATGGCCCCCTTCCTGGAGCTGGAGTGGGGACCCCGGGCCACCGACCTCATGTGGCGCACCAAGCGGCTGATCGACCCGGAGGGCATCCTCGCCCCGCGGATCCTCCTCGACCGCGACCCGCGAGGACACCTGCGCGGCCTGAAGACCATCCCGCGGGTGGAGGCGGAGGCCGACCCCTGCATCGAGTGCGGGTTCTGCGAACCGGCTTGCCCCAGCGCGGACCTGACGACCAGTCCGCGCCAGCGCATCGTGCTGCGCCGCGAGATGGTGCGCCAGCCGCCCGGCTCCCCGGTCCTCGGGGCGCTGCTCGACGCCTACGGCCACGACGCCGTCGACACCTGCGCGGGCGACTCCACCTGCAAGCTCGCCTGTCCCGTCGGCATCGACACCGGCGCGTTGATGCGGGAGTTCCGCCACCGGCGGCACGGCCCGCGCGAGGAGCGCGCCGCCGCCCTGGCCGCCGAGCGGTTCCGTGCCGTCGAGGCCGCCGCCCGGCTCGCGGTGGCCGTCGCCGACCGGGCCGGCGACCGGGTGCCGGCCGCCCTCACCCGGGCCGCGCGCCGGGTGGTGCGCCCCGACCTGGTGCCGCAGTGGCTGCCGCGGCTGCCCGGGGCCGCGGCGCGGCGGCTGCCGCCGACCCGGCGGGTGGGCGCGGCCGCCGTGTACTACCCCGCCTGCGTCAACCGGATCTTCGGCGGGCCCGCGGACCGTCCCGGGCCCTCGCTGCCCGAGGCGGTGGTCGCCCTGTCGGAGCGGGCCGGGCGGCCGGTGTGGATCCCGCGCGACGTGTACGGCACCTGCTGCGCGACGATCTGGCACTCCAAGGGGTACGAGGCCGGCAACCGGCTGATGGCGAACCGGGTCACGGAGGCCGCCTGGGGATGGACCGCCGGGGGCCGGCTCCCGCTGGTGGTGGACGCTTCCTCCTGCGCCCTCGGCCTCGCCCGGGAGGTGGTCCCGTACCTCGGTGAGGACAACCGGGCCCTGCACGCGGAGCTGCGGATCGTGGACTCCGTCGTGTGGGCCGCCGAGGAGCTGCTGCCGCACCTGGAGGTCCGGCGCAAGATCGGGTCGGCGGTCCTCCACCCCACCTGCTCGATGCGCCACCTGGGGGACGAGGAGCAGCTGCGTGCGGTCGCCGGGGCCTGCGCGGAGGAGGTGGTGGTCCCGGACGACGCGGGCTGCTGTGCCTTCGCGGGCGACCGGGGGATGCTGCACCCCGAGCTCACGGCCTCGGCGACGCGGCGGGAGGCGGCGGAGGTGACGGCGCGGCCGTTCGACGCGTACCTGTCGGCGAACCGGATGTGCGAGGTGGGCATGGAACGGGCCACCGGGCACGCCTACGCCTCGGTGCTGCTCGAACTGGAGCGCGCCACCCGGCCCTGAACCGTTCCGCGCGCTCCGCTCACGCCCTCGCGCGACGCACGCCCCCGGGCCTCCGGGGCGTGCGCGGGCGGCTCCCCCCCCGCCCGGAAAATTCGATTGCCGGGGGGACGACCGGAAGGCGAACCTTGCGTGGTTTGCACTCACCGAGCCGTGATGGGGCGTCATGCAGATCAGCGACCTTCCGTATCCGGATCCCGGAGTACCCGACGCCCGCTCCGGTCCGCGTTTCCTGTGGTGGCTGGGGCGGGGCCAACTCGGCGGGCAGGCCCGCAGCCTGGCCTGGGGGCTGCTGCACTTCTGCGGTATCGCCGGGCTGCCGTACGCGGTCGGCCTGGGCGTCGAGGCGGCCGTCGACCGCGACGGCGGACGGCTGCTGCTGGTCGGCGGGGTGCTCCTGCTCGTCGGCGCCGCCATCGCGACCGGGGACGCCATGCTCCACCGCACGGCCGTCACCAACTGGATCACCGCCGCCGCGCGGGTGCAGCAGCTGCTCGCCCGCAAGACGGCCGAGCTGGGCTCCGCCCTCAGCCGCCGGGTCGCGGCGGGTGAGGTGGTGGCGGTGTCCACCGGGGACGTGGAGAAGATCGGCTGGTTCGTCGAGGCCGTCTCCCGCTTCCTCGCCGCGGCCTTCGCCGTCGTCGCCATCTGCGTCGGGCTGCTGTTCTACGCACCCTCGATCGGGGTGGTCGTCGCGGCCGGTGTCCCCGTGCTCGCCCTGTCCGTGCTGCCGCTGCTGCCGCGGGCCACGCGGCGTGCCGACGTCCAGCGCGAGAAGGCGGGCAAGGCCACCGAGCTGGCCTCCGACACCGTGGCGGGCCTGCGGGTGCTGCGCGGCATCGGCGGCGAGGAGCTCTTCCTCGACCGCTACCGCGACGCCTCGCAGGAGGTCCGCAGGGCGGCGGTGCGCAGCGCCCGGATGTGGGCGCTGATCGCCGCGGTCCAGGTGCTGTTGCCGGGCGCGCTGATGGTCGCCGTGGTCTGGTACGGCTCCGTGCTCGTCCTGGACGGACGGCTGGCGGTGGGTGAACTCGTCGCCGCCTTCAGCGCGGTGGCCACGATGCTGTATCCGCTGAGGCACTTCGAGGAGATCGCGATGGCGTACTCCTTCTCCCGGCCCTCCGCCGAGCGGGCGGCCCGGGTGCTGTCCCTGACGCGTACGGACGGGGCACCGCAACCCGCCGCCGCGGAGCCGGTGGAGGCGCCTGCTCCGGGCGGGGACCTGTACGACCCGGCGACGGGACTACTGGCCCCGGCCGGGCGGTTCACGGCGGTGGTGTGCGGGGACCCGGACGCGGCGGGCCGGCTCGCGGAGCGGCTGGGCGGGCACGCCGTCCAGGCCGGGGACGGCCCGGGCGCCGCGCCGCCGTCGGTGCTGCTCGGCGGGGTCGCGCTGGACGATCTCGCGCTGGACGCGGCGCGCGGGCTGGTCCTCGTGCAGGACAAGGATCCGGTGCTGCTGTCCGGGACCCTGCGCGAGCTGTTCGACGTGCCCGCGTCGGGCGCGGTCCCGGCGCCTCAGGCGCTGGCGGCGGCGCAGTGCGGGGACGTCCTGGACGCGCTGCTCCAGGCGGCTCCCGACGGGGTGGACGACGCGATGGACGCCCGGATCACCGAGCGCGGGCGGTCCCTGTCCGGCGGGCAGCGCCAGCGGCTCGCACTGGCGCGGTCGCTGGTCACCGACCCGGAGGTGCTGGTGCTGGACGAGCCGACCTCGGCGGTGGACGCGCACACCGAGGCGCGGATCGCCGACGGGGTGGCCTCCTTGCGCACCGGGCGCACCACCGTGGTGCTGGCGTCCTCGCCCCTGCTGCTGGACCGGGCCGACCGGGTGGTGCTGGTGCACGAGGGCCGGGCCGTGGCGGCGGGCACCCACCGCGAGCTGCTGCGCGGCGAACCCCGCTACCGGGCGGTCGTCACGCGGGAGACGGACGGGGAGCAGGGGCGGGTCGCGGAACAGGGGCGGGTCGCGGAACCCGCCGGGGAGCTCACAGAGATCGAGGAGTCCGCATGATCGGCGTGGCGCCGCCCGAGTACGATCCGGCGGCCCCCGAGACGGCCGCGACCCTGCCCGTGGGCACGTCGGCGACCGTACGGGGCTATGTGCGCGAACTGCTGCGGCGGCACCGGCGGGCCTTCACGGCGCTGGTGGCGGTCAACGCGGTCGCGGTGGTCGCCTCCATGACCGGCCCGTACCTGCTGGGTCGGGTGGTGGACGGGCTTTCGGCCGGGGAGCGGGAGCTCCATCTGGGGCGCGTGGCGCTGTTGTTCGCGCTGGCGCTGGCCGTGCAGACCTGTTTCGTGCGGCTGGTCCGGCTGCGCGGGGCGATGCTCGGCGAGCAGATGCTGGCCGATCTGCGCGAGGACTTCCTGGTGCGGTCGGTGGGCCTGCCGCCGGGTGTCCTGGAGCGGGCCGGAACCGGTGACCTGCTGTCGCGGATCACCACCGACATCGACCGGCTGGCGAACGCCATGCGCGAGGCCGTGCCGCAGCT
This sequence comes from Streptomyces katrae, assembly GCF_002028425.1. Classification (GTDB taxonomy): domain Bacteria; phylum Actinomycetota; class Actinomycetes; order Streptomycetales; family Streptomycetaceae; genus Streptomyces; species Streptomyces katrae_A. The sequence goes on from NZ_CP020042.1 coordinate 1,123,661, forward strand.
GGCCATCGGCGTGGTCTGGGCGGGGCTGCTGTACGGGGCGCTCGCGGTGACCGCGCCCCAGCTGGCGCTGGCCGCGCTGGTGGCGCTGCCGGTCCTGGTCGCCGGCTGCCGCTGGTACTTCCGGCGGGCGCCCTCGGCGTACCGGTCGGAGGCCGCCGGGTACGCGGCGGTCGCGGCGGTGCTGACGGAGACGGTCGACGCGGGGCGGACGGTGGAGGCGCACCGCCTGGGCGGGCGCCGCATCGCCCTGTCGGAGCGGCGGATCAAGGAGTGGACGGCCTGGGAGCGGTACACGCTGTTCCTGCGGACCGTGCTCTTCCCCGTCGTCAACGTCACCTATGTGACGATCCTCGGAGCGGTGCTGCTCATCGGCGGGTACTGCGTGCTGCGCGGCTGGATGTCGGTCGGCCAGCTGACCACGGGCGCGCTGCTGGCGCAGATGATGGTCGACCCGATCGGGCTGATCCTGCGCTGGTACGACGAGCTCCAGATCGCCCAGGTGTCACTGGCGCGGCTGGTGGGCGTGCGCGAGATCGAACCGGCCGCGGGTGACCGGGCGGTGGCCCCGGAAGGCCGGGACGTCCGGGCGGACGAGGTGCGGTTCGGCTACCGGGAGGGCGTGGACGTGCTGCACCGGGTGTCGATGTCCGTGCCGCCGGGCACCCGGATGGCGCTGGTCGGCCCTTCGGGCGCGGGCAAGTCCACCCTGGGCCGGCTGCTGGCGGGGATCTACGCGCCGCGGACCGGGGAGGTCACGCTCGGCGGGGCGCGGCTGTCGCGGATGCCGGCGGAGCGGGTGCGTGAACACGTGGCGCTGGTCAACCAGGAGCACCACGTCTTCACGGGGTCCCTCCGGGACAACCTGCGGCTGGCCCGGACGGGCGCGCAGGACGGCGAACTGTGGGCGGCGCTGGGCGCGGTGGACGCCGACGGGTGGGCACGCGCCCTGGAGTCGGGGCTGGACACGGAGGTGGGCTCGGGCGGCACCGCGCTGACCCCGGCGCAGGCGCAGCAGATCGCGCTGACCCGCCTGGTGCTGGCGGACCCGCACACGCTGGTCCTGGACGAGGCGACCTCGCTGCTCGATCCCAGGGCGGCCCGGCATCTGGAGCGGTCGCTGGCGCGGGTGCTGGACGGCCGGACGGTCATCGCGATCGCCCACCGGCTGCACACCGCGCACGACGCGGACGTGATCGCGGTGGTCGAGGGCGGCCGGATCAGCGAACTCGGCTCGCACGACGAACTGGTAGCGGCCGACGGGGCCTACGCGGCCCTTTGGCGCTCCTGGCACGGCTGACCGGGGCGCCGGCGGCGCCGGGGCCGGGGCCGGCTAGATGAAGCCCAGGGCCGAGGCGCCGCCGATACCGCCCAGGAGCATGAACACCGGCATGAGGACCTTCAGCTCCACCCAGCTGCCCGCCCGGAAGCGCATCGCCTTCGGCGGGCCGACCGCGTACCAGCGCTTGCCCTTGATCGGCAGGGGCCACAGGACCGGGCAGCCGGAGACGGTCAGCGCGTCCCCGATGTCGTGGACGAGGGCGCCGAGCAGGATCGGCAGGCCGAGCCACAGGTACTCCTGCCCGGGGCCGGAGAACAGCCAGCCGGCGCCGTTGCCCGGCTGGTCGAGGACTCCGGCCAGGATCCAGGCGCTGGTCGCGCCGAGCAGCCAGACCAGGATGTCGCTGGACATCCGCGCCGCCCGCCACAGCAGGCCCTCGACGGCCAGCACCAGGTGGACGAAGAGGAGCGCCAGCACGCCCCAGCGCTCGAAGCTCACGGCCAGCGCGGAGGAGCCGGCGCCTATGAGGACCGCCCACAGCCAGGTGTGGGTCAGGGTGCGGTGACCGCCGCTGCGCCGGGCGTCGCGCGGCGAGCGGGTCGCCTTGTAGACGGCGTAGGAGATCTTGTCGACCACCTCGCACAGGCCCCGGGACAGCGGCCCGAAGGCTCGGGAGATGGTCGCCGACTTGTGGTCGAGGTCGGGGGCGAGAGCCGCGCCGGCGCAGATCAGTGCTCCGACGACCAGTACCGGCCAGGGCATCGGGTGTCCGGCGGCCGCGGTCGCGGCGCCCACCCCCAGCCAGGCCGCCGCCCCGGACAGTGAGTGCGCCGGACCCATCATGCTCGTTCCCCGCCCCGGTCCTGTCGTGGCGCGGCCCCTTCGACGTCTTCGGTCGGGCCGCCTCGACGGCCCAGGGTACCGGCGATGATCTTCTTTCCGTCCGCCGGTTCCCCCTTCCGGCGGGAAGCCAGGCAAGATGGGGGCGTGACCCTCATTGATCAGCTCCCGCCGACCGCCGACCCCGATGCCCTCTTCGAGGCTTTCTCCTCGTGGGCGGAGGACCAGGGCATCACCCTGTACCCGGCGCAGGAGGAGGCGCTGATCGAGGTCGTCTCGGGCGCGAACGTGATCCTTTCGACCCCGACCGGCTCCGGCAAGAGCCTCGTGGCGGCGGGTGCGCACTTCACCGCGCTGGCCCAGGACAAGGTCACCTTCTACACCGCCCCGATCAAGGCGCTGGTGTCGGAGAAGTTCTTCGACCTGTGCAAGCTCTTCGGCACCGAGAACGTCGGCATGCTCACCGGCGATGCCTCGGTGAACGCGGACGCCCCGGTGATCTGCTGCACCGCCGAGGTGCTGGCCTCCATCGCCCTGCGCGACGGCAAGTACGCCGACATCGGCCAGGTCGTGATGGACGAGTTCCACTTCTATGCGGAGCCGGACCGCGGCTGGGCCTGGCAGATCCCGCTGCTGGAGCTGCCGCAGGCGCAGTTCGTCCTGATGTCGGCGACGCTCGGCGACGTGAAGCGGTTCGAGGAGGACCTGACCCGGCGCACCGGCCGGCCGACCTCGGTGGTCCGCTCCGCGACCCGGCCCGTGCCGCTGTCGTACGAGTACGTGACCACGCCGATCACCGACACCATCACCGAGCTGCTGGAGACCCGGCAGGCGCCGGTCTACATCGTGCACTTCACGCAGGCCCAGGCGGTCGAGCGGGCGCAGTCGCTGATGAGCATCAACATGTGCACCCGCGAGGAGAAGGACAAGATCGCGGAGCTGATCGGCAACTTCCGTTTCACCACGAAGTTCGGCCAGAACCTCTCCCGCTACGTCCGCCACGGGATCGGCGTGCACCACGCGGGCATGCTGCCCAAGTACCGGCGGCTGGTGGAGAAGCTGGCCCAGGCCGGCCTCCTGAAGGTGATCTGCGGTACCGACACCCTCGGCGTCGGCGTCAACGTCCCCATCCGCACGGTGCTGTTCACCGCGCTCACCAAGTACGACGGCAACCGCGTGCGCACGCTGCGGGCCCGCGAGTTCCACCAGATCGCCGGCCGCGCGGGCCGCGCGGGCTTCGACACGGCCGGGTTCGTGGTCGCGCAGGCGCCGGAACACGTCATCGAGAACGAGAAGGCCCTCGCGAAGGCCGGCGACGACCCGAAGAAGCGCCGCAAGGTGGTCCGGAAGAAGGCTCCCGAAGGCTTCGTCGCCTGGTCGGACACCACTTTCGAGAAGCTGATCGCCGCCGATCCGGAACCGCTGACCTCCCGCTTCAAGGTCACCAACATCATGCTGCTGTCGGTGATCGCCCGTCCGGGCGACGCCTTCCAGGCGATGCGCAGCCTGCTGGAGGACAACCACGAGCCGCGCAAGGCGCAGCTGCGGCACATCCGCCGGGCCATCGCGATCTACCGGTCGCTGCTGGACGGCGGTGTCGTGGAGAAGCTGGACACCCCGGACGCCGAGGGCCGCACCATCCGGCTGACCGTCGACCTCCAGCAGGACTTCGCGCTGAACCAGCCGCTGTCCACCTTCGCACTGGCCTCCTTCGACCTGCTGGACCCGGAGTCCCCGTCCTACGCGCTGGACATGGTCTCGGTCGTGGAGTCCACGCTGGACGACCCGCGCCAGATCCTCGCGGCCCAGCAGAACAAGGAGCGCGGCATCGCCGTCGGCGCGATGAAGGCGGACGGGATCGAGTACGAGGAGCGGATGGAGCGGCTCCAGGAGGTCAGCTATCCCAAGCCGCTGGAGGAGCTGCTGGTCCACGCCTACGACGTGTACAGCAAGAGCCACCCCTGGGTCCGCGACCACCCCGTCTCCCCGAAGTCGATCATCCGCGACATGTACGAGCGGGCGATGACCTTCACCGAGTTCACCTCCTTCTACGAGCTGGCCCGCACCGAGGGCATCGTGCTGCGATACCTGGCCGGCGCGTACAAGGCCCTCGACCACACCATTCCCGACGACCTGAAGTCGGAAGACCTGGAGGACCTGATCGCCTGGCTGGGCGAGCTGGTCCGGCAGGTGGACTCCAGCCTGCTCGACGAGTGGGAGCAGCTGGCGAACCCGGAGGTGGAGACGGCGGAACAGGCCCAGGAGAAGGCCGACCAGGTCAAGCCGGTCACGGCCAACGCCCGCGCCTTCCGCGTGCTGGTCCGCAACGCGATGTTCCGCCGGGTGGAGCTGGCGGCCCTGGACCACGTCGACCAGCTGGGCGAGCTGGACGCCGACTCCGGCTGGGACGCCGACGCCTGGGGCGAGGCCATGGATGGGTACTGGGACGAGTACGACGACCTGGGCACCGGCCCCGACGCGCGCGGCCCCAAGCTCCTGCAGATCGAGGAGGACCCGGCGCACGGCCTGTGGCGCGTCCGCCAGACCTTCGCCGACCCGAACGGCGACCATGGCTGGGGCATCAGCGCCGAGGTCGACCTCGCCGCGTCCGACGAGGAGGGCCGGGCCGTCATCCGGGTCACCTCGGTCGGCGAGCTCGGCTCGCTCTGACCTCCCCCGGACCCCGTCCGGGGGAAGCCCCGACCCGCACGCCACCCGGCCGGGCGGCCCCGCCCGGCCCGCCGGCACCGCCGGACACGACAGTGGAGAGCCCCTGATGACGAACCCCGCCGAGAGACTGGTCGATCTGCTCGACCTGGAGCAGATCGAGGTCAACATCTTCCGGGGGGCCAGCCCCCAGGAATCCCTCCAGCGCGTGTTCGGCGGGCAGGTCGCCGGCCAGGCGCTGGTCGCGGCAGGCCGGACCACCGAGGGCGACCGCCCCGTCCACTCCCTCCACGCGTACTTCCTGCGCCCGGGGATTCCCGGGGTGCCCATCGTGTACCAGGTGGAACGGGTGCGTGACGGGCGCTCCTTCACCACGCGCCGGGTCACCGCCGTCCAGCAGGGCAAGACCATCTTCAACCTGACCGCCTCCTTCCATCACCCGGAGGAGGGCAGCATCGAGCACCAGCTGCCTCCCCGCCTCGACTTCCCGCACCCGGACGCGCTCCCGAAGGTCGCGGACGAGATCCGCGAGCACCTGGGCGCACTGCCCGAGGCCCTGGAGCGGATGGCCCGCCGCCAGCCCTTCGACATCCGGTACGTGGACCGGCTCCGCTGGACCCCGCAGGAGCTCAAGGACGCCGATCCGCGCAGCGCGGTGTGGATGCGGGCGGTCGGCCCCCTGGGCGACGACCCGCTCGTGCACACCTGCGCCCTCACCTACGCCAGTGACATGACCCTCCTCGACGCCGTGCGCATCCCCGTGGAGCCGCTGTGGGGCATGCGCGGTTTCGACATGGCCTCCCTGGACCACGCCATGTGGTTCCACCGGCCGTTCCGGGCGGACGAGTGGTTCCTGTACGACCAGGAGTCACCCATCGCACACGGCGGCCGGGGCCTGGCCCGCGGCCGGATCTACGACCTGGAGGGCAGGCTGCTGGTCTCCGTGGTCCAGGAGGGCCTCTTCCGTCCGTACCCCGCGGAGAAGGCACGACCGGCCGTGTCCCCCCAGTAGGCCGGCGCGGCCCGGCCCTCCTCACCCCTCCCCTCCCGTACCGAAGAACTGAGCTCACCCATGACCAGCCCGGTCCTCCCCTGCCCCTGCGGGCTGCCCGCCGCCTACCCGGCCTGCTGCGGCCGCTTCCACTCGGGCGCCCGGCAGGCGCCGACCGCCGAACTGCTGATGCGCTCACGCTTCAGCGCCTTCGCTCTCGGCGACACCGCCTACCTGCTGCGGTCCTGGCACCCCTCGACCCGCCCCGCCCGGCTCGACCTCGATCCGGACCAGCGCTGGGAGCGGCTGGAAATCCTCGCGACCGAGCGCGGCGGGATCTTCGAGACCGAGGGCTCGGTGGAGTTCCGCGCCCACTACCGAGAGGGCGGCCACACGGGATCGCTGCACGAGCACAGCGCCTTCTCCCGGGAAGCCGGCGCCTGGGTCTACGTCGGCCCCCTCTCCCCCGTCGAGTTCGACTGACCCCGCGCCCCGCTCAGGGCGAACTCCAGGCTGGCACGGTACCGGCCGGCCTCTTCGGGCTGGTCCGCCAGCAGCAGGGGCCGGGCCACCGCCGCGGCCGCCGGGACCTGCGGGTGACCGTAGGGCGGGGGCGGCGCGAGCGCCGCGAGCACGATGCGCTCCGCCGGGTCGGGAACGGCGGCCAGCACCTCCTCCTCCGGGAGCACGGAGGCCAGCACGGCCGCCCGCTCCCAGGGATCGGCGGTCCGTCTCAGCAGCAGTCCCACATGCCGCTCCCGCCACCTGCGCGGGCGAAGGTCCGCTCCGGCGGCCACCAGTTCCCGGTCCTGGGGCGGTGCGGCCCCGCTCAGCAGCCCGGGCTCCCGGGCGGCGAACTCCCGCAGCTCGGCCGCCAGGTAAAGCCAGACGAGGGCCCGGTAGCGGTTGACCCGGTAGCCGACGGGGCTGAGGTGCCCGCACCGGGCGAGCCGGGTGAACCGGGTCGGCCCGGTCCCGAGCACCCGGGCCCCGTGGTCCGCGCCCGCCACCGTCTCGACCTGCGCCCGGAGCGCATCCGGATGTCCCCGCCGCGCCTTGACCCGCTCCAGCTCGGCCCTGGCGAAACGGGCGGCACCGCCCGCGGCCCGGGGACCGGGGCGCACCAGCCCGAGCTGGACGGCCCGGGCGAACTCTCCCCGCCCCAGGCCCAGTTCCACCGCGGCCCGGGCCCCGCCGAGCAGCGGCTCCGGCCGCGCGTCCTCCCGTAGAGCCGCCCCGACGGGCGCGCACTGCCTCGCTTCCACCTTCATCACGGTCCTCCCCCACGACTGGCGACCGCCCATGGCGATCACTCTGTGTGAAGACCGTAACCGAGCGCTACGACGTCGCGCCGGGCCTGTGGACAACTCTCGTCATGCGCCGCTCAACCCCCGGTGATCCGGCGCTCCGCCACTCCCAGGTGCTCTCCCACCCGGTTCACCAGCAGCGTCATCTCGTACGCAACCTGCACGATGTCAGCCTCGGCGGCGCTCAGCGCGCACAGGCTGCTGCCCGAGCCCGCCGCCACCACGAAGAGGAAACCCTCGTCGTACTCGACCATCGTCTGGCGCACCTCACCCGCCCGGAAGTGCCGCCCCGACCCCTTCGCCAGGCTCTGCAGCCCCGCCGCTACCGCTGCGAGGTGTTCGGAGTCCTCCCGCGCCAGGCCCGCGCTCGCCGCCGTCACCAGCCCGTCGTTCGACAGCACCACCGCGTGGCGGACCTGCGGGACCCTGCGCGTCAGATCGTCCAGCAACCAGTCGAGCTGCTTGTCCAGTGCCATTTCCAGCCCCTCCCCGTTGACCCGGCCGACGTGGCCGCGCCCTCCCCGCGTGGTCCTGCCGCAAGCCTTCCCCACCAGGGGCTTTCCGGCAAGGAGATGGACGCATGGCACGGAAGATGACTCAAGAGGAATGGCGGGCGTCCCTCCGGCCCCCGTCCGCCGCCGGGAAGCCACCCCGGGCGGACGCGGACGGAAGCCCGCACATCGCTCCCATCCGGTCCCTTCCCGACAGCGGCCACACCGTGCCCACCACCGGCGGTGACACCGTCAAGAGCCGGATTCCGGCCCTTCACACGGAACCGGCCTGCGGGCCCACCGAGTCCAGCAGCCGGGCGGTGTGCACCCGTCCCGCGTACTCCACCAGCCGGATCAGCACTTCCTTCCCCGAATCCCGGTCCCGCGCGTCACACAGCACCACCGGCGTGCCCTGCTCTAGGTCCAGCGCCCGCGCGACCTCGTCCGCCCCGTAACGCCTGGCGTCGGTGAAGCAGTTGACGGCGACCACGAAGGGGATCCGGCGGTGCTCGAAGTAGTCCACCGCCGGGAAGCAGTCCTCCAGCCGCCGGGTGTCGGCGAGCACCACTGCCCCGAGCGCCCCCTGCGAGAGCTCGTCCCACAGGAACCAGAAGCGGTCCTGGCCCGGCGTCCCGAACAGGTACAGCGACAGCCCGGCCCGGATGGTGATCCGCCCGAAGTCCATGGCCACGGTGGTGGTCGTCTTCCGGTCCACCCCGCCGGTGTCGTCGACCAGTTCACCCGCCTCGCTGAGCAGCTCCTCCGTACGCAGCGGACGGATCTCGCTGACCGCGCCCACCAGCGTGGTCTTGCCCACCCCGAACCCGCCCGCCACCAGGATCTTCAACGCCAGCGCGGCCAGGTCCCCGTCGCCCGCGGGATCCCGCTTCTGCGCCGGTCCGTTGTCGTGCAGTCCCCTCACAGCGCCCTCAATCCCTCGATGACTTCCCGCAGAATCCGCAGTTCCGGCAACCGGGCGGGCGGCACCGGACGGCTGACCTTCACGTGCCCCGCCTCGAGCAGGTCCCCCAGCAGCACCCGCACCACGCCCACCGGAAGGTCCGCCTCGGCGGCGAGCTCCGCGACCGACTGGGTCTCGGCGCGGCAGAGCCCCAGCAGGGCCCGGTGTTCGGGCTCCAGCAGCGACTCGTCCCCCGCCCCCGCGCCCCCGGGACCGACCGCGACGAGGGCGATCAGGTCGAAGCGGACCCCGTGGGGCCCCGGTTTCGTCCGCCCTCCCGTCATGGCGTACGGGCGGACCAGGGGACCCGCCTCGCCGTCGTACCACCGGCCGTCCATGTTCCGGCCCACCGCTCTCACCCGGCGGCCGGCGGGTGGGAGGCCGCGAACCGGGGCGGGGTGTAGAGGTGTTCGCCGACCCGCTTGACCAGGCGGGCCATCTCGTAGGCGATCAGGCCGATGTCCGCGCCGGCGGTGCTGAGCACGGCCAGACAGGACCCGTCCCCGGCGGCCGCGACGAAGAGGAACCCCCCGTCCATCTCCACCAGGGTCTGGCGCACGCCCCCGGCGTGGAAGTGCCGGCCCGCGCCCTTGGCCAGGCTGTGGAAGCCGGAGGCGACGGCGGCCAGGTGCTCGGCGTCCGCCCGGCTCAGCGCGCTGGAGGAGCCGACCGCGAGCCCGTCGTTGGACAGGAGCACCGCGTGCCGGACCTCGCGGACCCGTCTGACCAGCTCGTCGAGCAGCCAGTCCGGCTCCCCGCTCCGGCGGACGCCTTCGGGGCCCGCCCTGTGGTGTTCGATCATCACACTTCTCCTTCGCTGCCTGAATGGGGTGATTCGTCCCGGGAGCCGCGCGCCCAGCCGGCCCGGTAGGCCGCCATCCGGTCCCGCGCCTGCTCCGGGCTCCGGCCCGGCGGCTCCTGCGCGGGCAGCGTCCCCGGCGGGGTCAGGTCGGCGGGAACCTCGCGCAGCTGCGGGACCAGGCTGGCCTGGCGCACGCGGCGCGGCAGTTCGGCCACCGGTTCCACGGAGGGCGGCGGGGCGGGTGGGGCAGGTGGCGCCGGGCGGGCGCCGGGCGCCGGGGCCGCCGCGGATACCGGGTCGGCACGCCCCTCCCCGCCGCCCGGCCCGCGCGGCCGGAGCGCCGCCACCGGGGCGGGGAACGGCTCCCCCGGCCCGGCACCGGAGCGCACGGCGGGCCCGGGGCCGGGACGCACGGCGGGCCCGGGCGGCGCAGCGGGGGCGGGTCCCCGTCCGGCGGGCCCGGGGCCGGCGGGGCGAGGCCCCGCAGCCGGCGACCCGGCCGGCTCTGCCCCGGCGGCGGTCGGCCGCCTGTCACCGGCCGGCCCGGCACCCGCCGTCCCGGGGTCCGGCACCGCCTCGATGGCGCCCTGGAGCAGGGACAGCGGCAGCAGCACCACGGCGGTCGTGCCCCCGTACGGCGAGGGCCGCAGGTGCACCCGGATGCCGTGCCGGGCGGAGAGCCGGCTGACCACGAAGAGCCCGAGCCGGTCGCTGTCGAACAGGTCGAGGTCCTCGCACTGCTCGATCCGCCGGTTCGCCCCGGCAAGGGCCTCGCGGCCCATGCCGAGCCCGCGGTCCTCGACCTCCAGCACGTAACCGGCGCCGACGGGTTCGCCGCTGACCCGGACCTTGGTGTGGGGCGGGGAGAACTGGGCGGCGTTCTCGATCAGTTCGGCGAGGAGGTGCGTGAGGTCGGCGACGGATCCGCCCGCGACGGAGGTCTCGGCGAGCCCGCGCACCTCCACCCGCGGGTAGTCCTCGATCTCGGAGACGGCCGCGCGCACCACGTTCGTCAGCGGTACGGGCATCCGCCAGGCCCGGCCGGGGGCGGCGCCGGAGAGGATGATCAGGCTCTCGGCGTGGCGGCGCATCCGGGTCGTGAGGTGGTCGAGCCGGAAGAGGTCACCGAGCTCGCCCGGGTCGTCGGCCCGGCGCTCCATCGAGTCGAGCAGGCTGAGCTGTTTGTGGACCAGGACCTGGCTGCGGCGGGCCAGGTTGACGAAGACTCCGCTGACCCCGCCGGCGAGTTCGGCCCGTTCGACGGCGGCGCCGAGTGCGGCCCGGTGGACCGTGGACAGGGCCTCCCCGACCTGGGTGATCTCGTCCTCGGCGGGCGGGCCGGACGGGGCCTCGGCCTCGATGTCGATCTCGTCGGACCGGCCCGCGCGGATCCGGTCCATGGCCTGCGGGAGCTTGTGGTGGGCGATCTCCAGGGCCGAGTCGCGCAGCGAGACCAGTTCGACGACCAGGAAGCGGCCGATGCGCACGGAGATCACGAGCGTGACGGCGACGGCGGCCAGGCCCAGCAGCACGGCGGCCCCGGCCGGGCTGAGGGCGGCCTCGGTGAGCGGGTCGGTGTGCGGTGCGGTCTCGGCGTGCGCGGCCTGGCGGATCTCGCGCAGGGAGCCGCCGATGCTCGTGTACGCGCCCTCCCAGCCCGGCGGTGTGCCGCGGGACTCCTTCGCGGCGGCGGGGGCACCGGCGCCCGTGGCCGTCGGCGTCAGGGCCTTGTCCTCCGCGGCGGTGAGCTCGCTGTAGGCGGCGCTCTGGGCCACCGACTCCCACACCGCCCGCTGGCCCGGGGGCAGGTCCCCGGCGGCGGCCGCGGTCAGCGCGCGGCGGGATTCGACAGCGGCCGTCAGGCGGCGCTGTGCGTCGGCGCCGCGGGCGCCCGGCAGGGCGAGCAGGGCGTCCTCCCGGGAGAGGAGTTCACCGGCCCGGGCGAAGTCGAGCAGGACCCGGGCCTCCGCGCCGAGCTCGGGGTGGGCCCCGCCGGACAGGGCGCCTTCGACGGCCAGGGCGGCGTCGGCCACGCGGGTGTACGTCTCGTAGGCGCCGTCGGGGGTGGCACGGCGGTCGGCGACGTCCTTGCGGGCGGAGCCGAGCGCCTCCGCGTCGGCGACGAAGGCGGCGAGCCGGACCACGGTGTCGGCGCGGTAGTCACCGGTGTCGGCGGCGGTGTGGCGATCGCCCAGGCGCAATCGCCGGACGGCCGCATCGGTCCGCCGGGCCTGCCCCTCGAGGGCGGAGGCCTGGTCGGAGGCGGGGTCGGCCAGGAAGCGGACGGCTGCGCGGCGTTCGGCCTGGATCTCGGTGAGGGCGGCGGCGACGGGCGTGCGTATCTCGGCGTCGACCTGCCGGACGCGGCCGAGGCGGACGATGTCCTGGGCGGCGCTGACGGTGGCGAAGCCCCAGAGTGCGAGCAGCGAGACCACCGGGACCATCAGCAGCGAGACGATCTTCGCCCGGACGGTGGCGGGCCGCCGCCGGAGCCCGGGCTTCGCCGTGCTCCCGTCGCCGGCCCCCCGGCCGGGGCTCGCGGGCGCTGCCGCCTCCTCGGCAGGGGCACCGGCATGGGCGCGGCGGCCGCGCGGCGGGGGCGCGGGCGGCCGCGGCACCGCCGGGTCCGGTCTTCTGCGGGGTGTGCGCATGGGCTCCTCGTTCCGGGGCGGTACGTCTGGGCGGGGCGCGGGGTCAGCGGGAGGGGGCGGGACGGTCCGCCGGCGGCCGTCCGGGGCGCGGTGCGTAGGCGGCGGCGGGGAGCCGGGCCGGAGCCGGACCGGAGGCCCGGCCGGACGCGGTGCCGGGGCCAGGACCGGGAGCGGCAGCGGCAGCGGCAGCGGCACCAGGAGCAGCGGCCCGCACCGGCAGCGCCCGCTCGTCGCCCGTCGGGGACAGGGCGACGAAAGCGGCGGTGACGAACAGGTACGAGCCGAGCCCGACCGCGAGGGGGAAGATGAACTGGAGCGCGGTGGCCCCGGGCAGCGGCTCGGCCGAGGGGGTCACACGGACGGTGACGGCCATCATCCCGGTGTAGTGCATGCTGCTGACGGCCGCGCCCATGAGGAGGGACGCACCGGTCACCGCCAGCGGCGAGCTGATGTGCAGGGCGGCCCAGAGCGCGGCGGTCGCGGCCACGACGGCGATGGCGATCGAGATCCCGACGACCAGGGGGTCGTAGGCGACCCTGCCGTGCAGGCGCAGGGCCGCCATCCCGAGGTAGTGCATGCTCGCGACGCCGAGACCGGTGGTGAGGCCGCCGAGGACCAGGGAGCGGCCGCGGTCCCGGCCGTAGCCGACGGCGAAGAGCCCGGCGCCGACGACGAGCACGGCGACGAGGAGGCTCAGGAGGGTCAGCGGCACGTTGTAGTGGATCTCGGTGCCGGTGATGTGGAAGCCCAGCATGGCGATGAAGTGCATCGTCCAGATGCAGGTGGCCAAGGCCGAGGCCGCGGTGAGCAGCCAGTTGCGGCGCGAGGGGCCCGTCGCGGCGAGCGCGCGGACGGTGCAGCGCAGGCCGAGGGCGGCGCCGATCGAGGCCATCACGTACGACAGCGCGGGTGTCAGCCAGCCATAGGCGGCGTGGTCCAGGTGTCCCATGGCCACGGGACGCTAGTCCGGGTGAGGGGACGAACACGGGGCGCATTTCGAAAGCCGCTGGAACTGCTGGAATATGACAGACATACGTTCATCTGCGACCACGACGGACGACAGCTTGCACACGGGCCACATCGGGTGGGGAATCATGGGTGCATGAGCACTGTGAACCGGATGAGCGAGGACCGCACGCGTGTACAGGAGTTCTTCGGGGCGCGGGCGGACGCCTGGGACGAGAAGTTCCCGGAGGACGGCCCCGCCTTCGCGAGGGCCGTCGCCGAGTTCGGCGTCGGGCCCGGCGACCGGGTCCTCGACGCGGGCTGCGGGACCGGGCGGGCGCTGACCCCGCTGCGCGCGGCCGTCGGACCTGCCGGGACGGTGCTCGGCGTGGACCTCACCGAGCGGATGCTGGCCGCGGCTCGGCGGGCGGGACGGGGGGCGGACGGGACGCTGCTGTGGGCGGACGTGGCCCGGCTACCGCTGCGCGACGGGGCCCTGGACGCGGTGTTCGCGGCCGGGCTCATCGCGCACCTGCCCGAACCGGCGGCGAACCTGCGCGAGCTTGCCCGTGTGGTCCGCCCCGGCGGCCGGCTCGCGCTGTTTCACCCGATCGGGCGAGCCGCGCTGGCCGCGCGCCACGGCCGCGAGCTGACCCCGGACGATCTGCGGGCCGAGCAGAACCTCGGCCCGCTGCTGTCCGGTTCCGGCTGGGAGATGACCTCGTACGCGGACGAGGACGCCCGCTTCCTGGCCCTGGCCGTCCGCCGCGCCTGAGCGCCCTTTCCCCGTCTTTTACGTCGGCACGCGCGGCGGGGTCCCCGCCGAAACCCGGGGGCTACGCCGGAGGCTGGGCATCCGCCCCGGCCGGGCGGCGCGGGTGGGGCACGGGGCAGCCCCCGGCCCCGGGCACGGGGAACGTGCCGAGCTCGCCCACGTCGTAGCCGTGGGGGTAGCCCTTGATCTCCGGGTTCTGGCGTGCGTAGTGCGGGGCCTTCCGGGGCGGCAGCAGCCGTACCGCCCGGCCGCGCAACCGCAGGGCGCCGTGCACCAGGCGGCTGAGCGCGGGGTGGGGGCGCTCGTACCGGAAGGCGCTCAGCAGCGGCTCGTCCAGGAGGGCGCGGCTCGCGCGGAGCACGGCGGGGGCGAGGGGCGCCGGGTACCAGGAGGCCATCAGGCCCAGGGTGGAGTCGGCGACCGCGCGGCCCCCCTCGTCCCAGCCGAAGTGGGCCTCCTCGTAGGCGTCGAGGGTGGCCTCGAACTCCTCGTAGGAGCCCGGAACGTCCTTGATGCCCAGGTGCTTGCCGAGCGTCGCGTAGTAGTGGGCGCAGGCGCGGCGCTCGTGGTGGGTCAGCGGGCGCCAGCCGTAGGCGTCGATCCAGCGCGACGGGATCACCACGAACGTGCACAGGACGTAGCGCATGTCGTCGTCGGAAATGTCGTAGCTGCGGTGCATCTGGTTGACGCGGCGGATCGCCGTGCGGGCCGTGTCGTGGTCGAAGCCGTGCTCCACGACCGCGTCGAGGAGCAGTGCGGTGTCGTCGTAGCGCTTCTGGGGGCGCTCGGTGAACTCGGCGGTCTCGGCGAGCAGGCTCCCGATGCTCGGGACCGCGTAGGTGCGGAAGAGGGCGAGCTCCAGGGCACGGCTGAAGTCCCAGGGGAATTCGTAGGTGGCGGTGAGCCGGTAGATGGCGAGGAAGTCCTTCTCGGGGTCGAGCCGGAGGATCTCCTTCAGCCGGTCGTAACGCTGCACCGGTCTCCCTTTCTGTGGCGGGTGCCCAACTCTACGTGCAGGTAGAGGGCTTGAAAATCGCCGCCCGCCGGGTCTCGACGCGCGAGTTACCGCCTGGTTAGGGTGCGCCGACGAGACTGCGATCGGGAGGCCAGGTGTCGGACGAGGAGGGCGGGGGCTCGCTGTACGTGCTGAGCGCCGTGCTGCTGACCCCCACGCAGTTCCCGGCGTTGCTCGGCGACGACTTCCCGGAGGCCTGCTCGCTGCTGGGCGTGGCGCCCACCGCCGAGGGGTACGGGCTCGTGCTCGGGCAGGACGAGGAGGGCGCCCGGTGGACGGTCGTGGTGGACGACGTCTCGCTCGTGGCCGCCGCCATCGCCTCCTGGGACTGCGGCATGGAGTACGAGCTGTCGCCCGACGAGCGGACGGTCGTGCTGTCGCTGGCGGGCTGGCCGCTGGAGCTGACCGTGTCCACGCCCGGCATCCCCGCGCCGCACGACCCGGAGCGGGGCGCGGACGGCACCGGGCGGGTGCCGCTCGCGCCGCCCTCGGCCGACACCTGGGGGCCGGTGCAGCGGCGGCTGGGCGCCGACCAGATCGCCCGGGAGTGGGCGGACTGGCGCGAGCGCGTGGCGGAGGACGGCGGCGCCGCTGCCGCCGCGCACCCGGGGCTGGCGCGGGCGCTGCGGGAGGCGGTGGACTACACCCGGCAGCCGCCTCCGCCGGGGCGGGTCCGGTCGGCCTTCGCGGGTGAGGGCGTACGGACCTTCCGGGCGGACGGGCCCGGCTGGTCGCTGGTCGCCCGGACCGGCGACGCCGCCTTCGTGCTGCTGGACGAGGAGCCGGGCGGGGTGCTGGCGGTGCCCCGCGAGGCGGCGGACGGGCTGCCCGGACTTTCCGGCCTGCTGGAGGCGCTGGACCGCGTCGCCGTGCGGCCGGCCTGACCACTTCGACCGGGTGCCGGTGGAGAAGATCGAGACCGGTGCCCGGCACCCCCGGGGGAACCGGGACTGGCCGCTGGTCGGCATCTTCGCCCAGCGCGGGAAGAACCGGCCCAACCGGCTCGGCGTCTCGCGGTGCCGGGTGGTGACGGTCGAGGGGCTGGACGTGCACGTCGAGGGCCTGGACGCCGTGGACGGCACCCCGGTGCCCGACCTCAAGCCGTACATGGAGGAGTTCGGCCCGCGGGGCGAGGTCCACCAGCCGGCTGGGGGACGGCCCTGATGCGCGACTGCTACTGACGCGACCGCTGCCGGGCCGGGCCGCTCGGGCGTGCCTGTCCGCTCAGACGCGGTCGAGCGGTATGTGCGGCAGCGGCGGGAGGGTGACCTTGATGGAGTCGCCGGGGCGGACCCTGCCGCCCTGCTGGACCACGCCCATGATCCCCGCCTTGCGGACCACCCTGCCCTCCTGGTCCCGGCCGACGACCTGCTTGAGGAGTCCGTCCTGGAAGGCGTTGATCTGCGGGCACGGGTTGCGCAGCCCCGTCACCTCGACGACCGCCCGCTCGCCGATGCCCAGCAGGGTGCCCTTCGGCAGGGCCAGGAGGTCTATGCCCTCGGTGGTGACGTTCTCCCCGAGCTGACCGGGCGCGACGCTGAAGCCGGCCCGGGCGACCTCGTCGAAGAGCTCCCGGTGGATCAGGTGCACCTGCCGGAGGTTGGGCTGCGTCGGGTCCTGGGCCACGCGCGAGCGGTGCTTGACCGTGACCCCCGCGTGCACGTCTCCCTCGACTCCGAGACCGGTGAGCAGGGTGATGCTCTCCCGGTTCGGCTTCGTGAAGGAGTACTCGCCGTTGCTGCTGACCGCCGCGACCTGCGCCGTGGTGGTGTCGTTCATCTCCTTGCTCCCCCCTGCCGCTGTCAGCGGCCGATCCTCTTCCTCGACATGCCCCGCACCCGACGCCTCTGGGAGGGGTCCAGGAGCAGGTAGGCCAGCACCGGGACCCCGATCAGGACCGCGAGCGCCGGCCAGAAGCCGAACAGCCAGAACAGCACGACCGCCGCCGCGACCGCGACGACCGCGGTCCTTCCGCTCCTCGACATCCGCGGACACCTCCTCCTGCGTCGACTCACTACTGGCACAACGCGCCGGGGCGGCGGTGCGTTCCCGGCCGGGTTCCGGGGCGAACTGGCCGACGCGACCCTTGCCGGGACCGGGGCCCCGCACCACGATGGGTGCGCTCCGCGTACCACGGCTCCACGGCTCCACGGCTCCACGGCTCCACGGCTCCACGGCTCCACGGCTCCACGGTCTTCGGGAGGGTGACATGGGCGATCCGTCGTTGGCGCTGCCGGGCGGGGCCGATCCCGTCGAGCGGACGCGCGTCCTACGGCGGGCGCACGAGGCCTTCACCCGGGACGGCCGGGTCGAGCCGCCGGTGCGGACGGTGATCGCGAAATCCTGGCGGCGCTGCGCACGAGCCCGGGTCAGCCCCGAGTGCGCGCCCCGGCTGGACCGGCCGGAGCCGGAGCTGCTGGCCTACCGGGAGCGCCACCCGCTGGCCCGGGTGATGCCGCTGTTCCGTGACCTGGTGGGGGCGTTCGCGGCGCACGGGGCGCACCTGCTGGCCGTGTGCGACGCGCGGGGCGGGCTGCTGTGGGTGGAGGGCGAGCCCGCCACCCTGCGCCGGGCCGAGGGGCTGGGCTTCGTACCGGGCTCGCGCTGGGCGGAGACGGCCATGGGAACCAACGCCCCCGGTACGGCGGTCGCGCTGGGGGAACCCGTCCAGGTCTTCGGCGCCGAGCACTTCAGCCGCCGCGTGCACCCGTGGACCTGCGCGGCGGCCCCGGTCCGGGACCCGCGTACCGGCCGGGTGCTGGGCGCGGTGGACATCACCGGCGGCGACGGGCTGGCCCACCCGCACTCGCTGGCCTTCGTACAGGCGGTGGCCCGCGCCGCCGAGGCCCAGCTGGCCCTGCTGGCGCCCGCGCCGGACGCGGCGGCCCCCGACACGCTCACCGCCCTCGGCCGGGACGAGGCGCTGCTGGTGCTCGGCGGCCGGAGGATCGCCCTGGGGCGGCGGCACAGCGAGATCCTGGCCCTGCTGGCGCAGCACCCGGAGGGGCTGACGGGGGACGAGCTGGCCTACGCCCTGTACGAGGAGGAGTCGGTGGCGGCGGTGACCCTGCGGGCCGAGATGTCCCGGCTGCGGGCCGTCCTGGGTACCGGGAGCCTGCTCTCGCGCCCGTACCGCACGGCCGTCCCGCTGGAGGCGGACTTCGCCGCCGTGACCCGGCACTTGGCGGCGGGCGCCGTCTCGGCCGCCCTCACGCGCTATCCGGGCCCGCTGCTGCCGTCCTCCTCGGCGCCGGGGATCGCCCGGCTGCGGCGGCGGCTCGAGGACCAGGCGCGGGCGGCGGTGATCGCCCGGGCGGACGTGGGGCTGCTGTCGGACTGGGTGTGCAGCCCGTGGGGCGCGGAGGACCCGGCGGTGTGGCGGGCGCTGGCCGCGGCGCTGCCGCCACGGGACCGGCCGGCCGCGCTGGCCCGTGTACGGTCCCTCGACGCGGAGCTGGGCGCGGGGCTCGGACCGGAGCGGGGCGCGGGGTGTGCAACGTTCCCGCAACCTGCCCGCTCCTAGCCTGCCTCCCGAGCGCTGTCCGACGGCGGCCGGCGCCCGGCAAGGGGAGGACCACCATGGGCCGTTACGCCGCACCCGGTACCGAGGGCGCCCTGATGGCGTACGCGTCGCGCTACGACCACTACATCGGCGGTGCGTACGTCCCGCCCGCGCGCGGCCGGTACTTCGAGAACCCCTCCCCCGTCACCGGGCAGCCCTTCACGGAGGTCGCCCGCGGTACGGCGGAGGACGTGGAGCGTGCCCTGGACGCGGCGCACGCGGCCGCCCCGGCCTGGGGCCGGACGTCCGCCGCGGAGCGTGCGGGCGTCCTGCTGCGCATCGCGGACCGGATGGAGCAGAACCTGGAGGCGCTGGCGGTCGCGGAGACCTGGGAGAACGGCAAGCCGGTCCGCGAGACCCTCGCCGCCGACCTCCCGCTGGCCGTGGACCAGTTCCGCTACTTCGCGGGGGCGCTGCGCGCCCAGGAGGGCTCGCTCAGCCAGCTGGACGAGGACACGGTCGCCTACCACTTCCACGAGCCGCTGGGCGTGGTCGGTCAGATCATCCCGTGGAACTTCCCGATCCTGATGGCGGTGTGGAAGCTCGCGCCGGCCCTGGCCGCGGGCAACGCGGTGGTCCTCAAGCCGGCCGAGCAGACCCCCGCCTCCGTGCACTACTGGCTGAGCCTGGTCTCGGACCTGCTTCCGCCCGGTGTGGTGAACATCGTCAACGGCTTCGGCGAGGAGGCGGGCAAGCCGCTGGCGTCGAGCCCGCGGGTGGCGAAGGTGGCGTTCACCGGGGAGACGGCGACGGGCCGGCTGATCCTGCAGTACGCGGCGGAACACCTGAAGCCGGTGACGCTGGAGCTGGGCGGCAAGAGCCCGAACCTCTTCTTCGACGACATCTGGACGAAGGACGACGACCTGCGCGACAAGGCCCTGGAGGGCTTCACCATGTTCGCGCTGAACCAGGGCGAGGTGTGCACGAGCCCCTCGCGCGCCCTGATCGAACGCGGCCGCTACGGCGACTTCCTGGACGCGGCGGTGGCCCGCACGGAACTGATCGTGCCGGGCCACCCGTTGGACACGGAGACGATGATCGGCGCGCAGGCCTCGGAGGAGCAGCTGCGGAAGGTCCTGTCGTACGTGGAGATAGGCCAGCGGGAGGGCGCGAAGATCCTCACGGGCGGCGGCCGGATCGACCACGGCGGCGACCTGGCGGGCGGCTTCTACGTCCAGCCGACCATCTTCGAGGGAGACAACCGGATGCGGATCTTCCAGGAGGAGATCTTCGGGCCGGTGGTGTCGGTGACCTCGTTCGAGGACTTCGACGACGCGGTCCGCATCGCCAACGACACGGCGTACGGCCTGGGCGCGGGCGTCTGGACCCGCGACGTCAACACCGCGTACCGCGCGGGCCGCGCGATCCAGGCGGGCCGCGTCTGGACGAACTGCTACCACGCCTACCCGGCACACGCCGCCTTCGGCGGCTACAAGCAGTCGGGCATCGGCCGCGAGACCCACAAGATGATGCTGGAGCACTACCAGCAGACCAAGAATCTCCTCGTCTCGTACTCGCCGAAGAAGCTCGGCTTCTTCTAGGAGCACGAGAAACGGCGCCTGACCCGGGCTTTTGCCCGTCAGGCGCCGTTGACGCGACCCGCTTGACGCGGATATCGGTATTTCCTGTTCGGACCGAAGGACGTAGTCCGGATCGGCCTCACGCAGGGCACGCGGCGGGAGCTTGCAACGGCGGTCACCCTCACGGGTGATGCTGACCCACTCGACCAGGGCATGAGGCAGGTCGAGTGCGGCAGAATCCGGAACCAACACGGCTTCTATGCCTCTGGGTTGAGACTTCGAACGCGGAGATGTTCGAGTTGAGCCGGCGGCCACCCTTCGGTTCGCCAGCGCTCACGCGGCGAGTCCGAAGGGTGACCGCGTTCCCTGCACGCACCTCGTCACCCAGGGCGTCACACCAGCAAGGGACCGCCGCAGCGTTCGGCGCCTTCCTTCATCGCGATCAGATTGGCCACCACGTAAGAGATCTGGTTCCGGGCGTGCCAGTCGGTCGGGAAGTAGGTGACCAGCCGTGAGTTCTGGAACCGGGCCTGGATCTCCGGTACGAAGGCACGGTACTGATTGTCGGTGTAGTACCAGAACGAGTTCTCGTTGTAGTAGGCGACATGTGTCGGGTCCTGGTAGGCGCCCCGGCCGTCGGAGCTGGGAGTGAGGGTGAGGAGCATGCCGCCAGGTGCCAGCAGGCGGTACAGCTCATTGATCAGTGGAACCTTCGCGGGCACGTGTTCCAGGAAGTCCACCGCCCTGAGCAGACCGACCGAGTTGTCCGGGAGGTCCAGGGGTGCGGGCAGCGTGGCAATGATGTCGACTCCGTCCCGTGCGTGCTGGTCCACTCCCAGGTAGCCGGGCGGCTTGCGGTGCGCGGCGCCGAGGTCCAGTGCGAGCAGCCCGCGCCGCTTGGTCCAGGCGAGCGCGTTGGACTCGATGTATTTGTCGTACAGGGCGACGGTCTCGCGCTGAATGTGCGCGTTGATCTCGGTGTCGCGCTGGGTGTTGTCGGGATGCATGCGTTGCATGTACAGGCATCGCGGGATGCAGTGGAAGTCACCGGCCTGGAAGAGACGGCACATCAAGTCCTGGTCGTCCAGCACCGTGCGGGTGGCGTCGTACCCGCCGACCTGCTCGTAGGTGTCCCTGCGGAACGCCCGCACATGGTTGGGGGCGTACCAGATGTAAGACACGTTGTGCGGCGTCGGCGCCATGGCGATCGCTTGCAGGAGACGGCGACCGTCGACGTCCACCTCCTCGTACTGCCAGCCGTTCGCCTCGTTGAACCGCGTGTCGTCCCGGTTTCCGTCCTCGGTGATCTGAGCGGTGTGGCTGTAGACCAAGACGGCGTCGGGATGTTCGTCGAAGGCCTTCGCCAGTTCCGCCAGGCAGTCCTTCGCCAGCAGGTCGTCGTGGTCGAGCTCGACGAGAATCTCGCCGCGTGCCACTTCGCAGGCACGGCGTTTGGCGGCTCCAACCCCCCGGATGCCGTCCGCGACCTCCAGCCGGACACGGTCGTCGGGGCGTTCCGGCCGCCATCGCGCGCCGTTGTTGAGGAGGACGATCCACTCCCAGTCGGAGCAGGTCTGCGCTTGCAGGGTGGCGAGGCATTCGTCCAGGAAACGCGGTCGGTGGCTGGGGGTGAAGACGGAGAACCTCGGGGTCGGGGAAGAAGTCATTCCGTGGTACCTACCTGAGTGGCTGTCAGTGCTGCGCTCGCGGAATCCCGGAACTCCTCCGGGACGAACTGTAGAAGCGATGGGTCGGCGCGGACGGCGAGGCCGAAGGCTTCCCCGGCCTCTTTGTCCCGGCCCTTCCTCGCCAGGGCCCGTCCAAGGTGCAGATGGGCCGTGGCGGCCTTCGGGTCGGCCCCCACGATGTGCCGCAGGATCGCGATGGCCTCGTCGGGGTGGTTCGACTCGACCAGAAGCGCCTTGTTGTAGAGGGCCGATTCGAAATTCGGGTCGATCTTGAGGGCGTGGTCGTAAGCCGCGCGTGCGTCGGCTGTCCTGTTGTCGTGCTGGGCGATGACGCCGAGGTTGTACCAGGCGAGTTTGTCGGCGGGGTTCACGTTCAGGTCCAGGACCTGTCGGAAGCTATGCGTCGCCCCGGGGAAATCCTTGGCCTCGCCCTGTTTGATGCCTGCTTGGAGCAGTGCCTCCGCCCGCGCGGCACGCTTGGCCGCAGGTGACTCGGGCCCGGACGCAGTCGAAGACGTGCTCTTGGGGTCCCCTGTGAGCAGGTGGACCCAACCGGTGGCCACATTGGCGACCACGACTGCCGCGGTGAGTCCGGTCCACAGTGCGATCCGCGTTTTCACAGGGGTCTACCTCGCCGATCCGGTGACGCGACTGAGCCGGGCGGCAGGGGCAAGCACCGTCGGCTGCACGGACGATGCTCGCGGACGTCGTTGACCAGTGCGGCCGTGTGCGCCGGCCGGCTGGTCAGGAGAGTTCACGGTGCGGGGGTTCACGGCGCGCACACCGCGTAGACGGTGACTGCGCCCACGCCGTTGGAGGTGGCCTGCCAGCCAGTAGCGGGGGAACCCCCGACAGGACGGCTGCTGAGCATCTGGAGGCCAACGACCGACGTGCTCTGGTAGCCGCCGCCGATGGCGAATGTACCAGCGGGGCAAAAGACCGTGGATTGGCCTGTGCCGCTGTTGGAGACGACCGTGCTCTGCGCCCCGGGACTCGCGCCCTGGTTGCCTTGGAATCCCTGGTTGCCTTGGAATCCCTGAGTGCCTTGGAATCCCTGAGTGCCCTGCGCACCGGGGCCGCCCTGACTTCCCTGGGCACCGGCACCGCCCTGGAAACCCTGCGCGCCCTGCGGACCGACGTTGCCCTGGCTGCCTTGCGCGCCGGTGCTGCCCTGAACGCCTTGCGCGCCCACAGCTCCTTGGGTGCCCTGGGCACCGGTACCGCCCTGGAAACCCTGGAAACCCTGCGTGCCTTGGGTGCCCTGGGCTCCGGTGCCGCCCTGGAAGCCCTGGAACCCCTGCGCGCCCTGCGCGCCGACGTTGCCTTGGCTGCCTTGCGCGCCGGTGCTGCCCTGAACGCCCTGCGCGCCCACAGCTCCCTGGGTGCCCTGGGCACCGGTACCGCCCTGGAAACCCTGGAAACCCTGGCTGCCTTGGGTGCCCTGGGCTCCGGTGTCACCCTGGGAGCCCTGATTGCCCTGCGCGCCCTGCGCGCCGACATTGCCTTGGCTGCCTTGCGCGCCGGTGCTGCCCTGAACGCCCTGCGCGCCCACAGCTCCCTGGGTGCCCTGGGCACCGGTACCGCCCTGGAAACCCTGGAAACCCTGGCTGCCTTGGGTGCCCTGGGCTCCGGTGTCACCCTGCGAGCCCTGATTGCCCTGCGCGCCCTGCGCGCCAACGCCGCCCTGACTGCCCTGCGCACCGGCGGTGCCCTGAACGCCTTGCGCGCCTACAGCCCCTTGGGCACCCTGGGCACCGGTACCGCCCTGGAAACCCTGGAAACCCTGGCTGCCTTGGGTGCCCTGGGCTCCGGTGTCACCCTGCGAGCCCTGATTGCCCTGCGCGCCCTGCGCGCCAACGCCGCCCTGACTGCCCTGCGCACCGGCGGTGCCCTGAACGCCTTGCGCGCCTACAGCCCCTTGGGCACCCTGGGCACCGGTACCGCCCTGGAAACCCTGGAAACCCTGGCTGCCTTGGGTGCCCTGGGCTCCGGTGTCACCCTGCGAGCCCTGATTGCCCTGATTGCCCTGCGCGCCAACGCCGCCCTGACTGCCCTGCGCACCGGCGGTGCCCTGAACGCCTTGCGCGCCCACAGCCCCTTGGGCACCCTGGGCACCGGTACCGCCCTGGAAACCCTGGAAACCCTGCGCCCCCTGGGAGCCCTGCGCTCCGGTGTCACCCTGCGAGCCCTGATTGCCCTGCGCGCCCTGCGCGCCAACGCCGCCCTGACTGCCCTGCGCACCGGCGGTGCCCTGAACGCCCTGCGCGCCCACAGCCCCTTGGCCACCCTGGGCACCAGTACCGCCCTGGAAACCCTGGAAACCCTGCGCCCCCTGGCTGCCCTGCGCGCCGGTGTCACCCTGCGAGCCCTGATTGCCCTGCGCACCCTGCGCGCCAACGCCGCCCTGACTGCCCTGCGCACCGGTGCTGCCCTGGACGCCTTGCGCGCCTACAGCCCCTTGGCCACCCTGGGCACCAGTACCGCCCTGGAAACCCTGGAAACCCTGCGCCCCCTGGGAGCCCTGCGCGCCGGTGTCACCCTGCGAGCCCTGATTGCCCTGCGCACCCTGCGCGCCTACACCGCCCTGACTGCCCTGCGCACCGGTGCTGCCCTGAACGCCCTGCGCGCCCACAGCCCCTTGGCCACCCTGGGCACCAGTACCGCCCTGGAAACCCTGGAAACCCTGCGTGCCCTGGCTGCCCTGGCTGCCCTGTGCGCCGGTGTCGCCCTGGAAACCCTGGCTGCCTTGTGTGCCTTGTGTGCCGGTGTCGCCCTGGAACCCTTGACTGCCTTGGACTCCGGCGTCGCCCTGGCTGCCCTGGCTGCCCTGCGGGCCGATATCGCCCTGGCTTCCCTGGCTGCCGACTTCCCCCTGGCTGCCCTGGACGCCGGCTCCACCCTGGAACCCCTGGCTGCCCTGGGAACCCTGACTGCCCTGGAACCCCTGGACACCAGTTTCGCCCTGACTGCCCTGACTGCCCTGGAAACCCTGGGCGCCGGGGCTGCCCTGACTGCCCTGCGGGCCGGCTCCCGAACCACCCGGACTGCCCTGCGCACCCTGGAAACCCTGCGGACCGATACCACCCTGAGCACCCTGAACACCGGCGCCACCCTGGACACCGGGACCACCCTGGCTGCCAGCGACGCCCTGAGACCCCGGCGTGCCCATGTCGCCCTGCGCCCCCTGACTGCCCTGACTGCCGGAACCACCCTGACTTCCCTGAGCTCCGGTGCCACCCTGAATGCCCTGGCTGCCCTGGGCCCCGGTACCGCCCTGGCTCCCCTGGGTTCCGATTCCCTGGGTTCCTTGCGCACCGGTGTCGCCCTGGAACCCCTGACTGCCCTGGGTTCCTTGCGCACCGGTGTCGCCCTGGAACCCCTGGCTGCCCTGGGCTCCGGCGTCGCCTTGTGTGCCCTGGCTTCCCTGGCTGCCTGTACTGCCCTGGCTGCCCTGAGCGCCAGCGGTGCCCTGGCTGCCCTGACTTCCCTGCGTTCCCGCGTCACCCTGGCTGCCCTGGACTCCGGCACCGCCCTGGCTGCCCTGCGGCCCGACACCACCCTGGCTGCCCTGCGCGCCCTCGTCGCCCTGGCTGCCCTGGCTTCCCTGGCTGCCTGCACTGCCCTGGCTGCCCTGCGCGCCGGCGGTGCCCTGGCTGCCCTGATTGCCCTGCGGGCCGATATCGCCCTGGCTGCCCTGGACTCCGGCACCGCCCTGGCTGCCCTGCGGCCCGGTACCACCCTGGCTGCCCTGGGCTCCGGCGTCGCCTTGTGTGCCCTGGCTTCCCTGGCTGCCTGCACTGCCCTGGCTGCCCTGCGCGCCAGCGGTGCCCTGGCTGCCCTGACTTCCCTGCGCCCCCGCATCACCCTGGCTTCCCTGAACTCCGGCACCGCCCTGGCTACCCTGCGGCCCGACACCACCCTGGCTGCCCTGCGCGCCCTCGTCGCCCTGACTGCCCTGGCTTCCCTGGCTGCCTGCACTGCCCTGGCTGCCCTGAGCACCGGCGGTGCCCTGGCTGCCCTGACTTCCCTGCGTTCCCGCGTCACCCTGGCTGCCCTGGACTCCGGCACCGCCCTGGCTGCCCTGCGGCCCGACACCACCCTGGCTGCCCTGCGCGCCCTCGTCGCCCTGGCTGCCCTGGCTTCCCTGGCTGCCTGCACTGCCCTGGCTGCCCTGCGCGCCGGCGGTGCCCTGGCTGCCCTGATTGCCCTGCGGGCCGATATCGCCCTGGCTGCCCTGGACTCCGGCACCGCCCTGGCTGCCCTGCGGCCCGGTACCACCCTGGCTGCCCTGGGCTCCGGCGTCGCCTTGTGTGCCCTGGCTTCCCTGGCTGCCTGCACTGCCCTGGCTGCCCTGCGCGCCAGCGGTGCCCTGGCTGCCCTGACTTCCCTGCGCCCCCGCATCACCCTGGCTTCCCTGAACTCCGGCACCGCCCTGGCTACCCTGCGGCCCGACACCACCCTGGCTGCCCTGCGCGCCCTCGTCGCCCTGACTGCCCTGACTTCCCTGGCTGCCTGCACTGCCCTGGCTGCCCTGAGCACCGGCGGTGCCCTGGCTGCCCTGACTTCCCTGCGGGCCGATATCGCCCTGGCTTCCCTGAACTCCGGCACCGCCCTGGCTACCCTGCGGCCCGACACCACCCTGGCTGCCCTGCGCGCCCTCGTCGCCCTGACTGCCCTGACTTCCCTGGCTGCCCGTACTGCCCTGGCTGCCCTGAGCACCGGCGGTGCCCTGGCTGCCCTGACTTCCCTGCGCCCCCGCATCACCCTGGCTGCCCTGGACTCCGGCACCGCCCTGGCTGCCCTGCGGCCCGGTACCGCCCTGGGTGCCCTGGGCTCCGGCGTCGCCTTGTGTGCCCTGGCTGCCCTGGGCTCCGGCGTCGCCCTGGCTGCCCTGCGGCCCGGCACCGCCCTGGCTCCCCTGGAAACCCTGCGTCCCCATATCGCCCTGGCCACCTTGGACTCCGGCGTCGCCCTGGCTGCCCTGGCTGCCCTGCGGGCCGATATCGCCCTGGCTGCCCTGGCTGCCGACTTCCCCCTGGCTACCCTGGACGCCGGCCCCTCCCTGGAACCCCTGGCTGCCCTGGGAACCCTGACTGCCCTGGAACCCCTGGACACCAGTTTCACCCTGACTGCCCTGACTGCCCTGGAAACCCTGGGCGCCGGGGCTGCCCTGACTGCCCTGCGGGCCGGCTCCCGAACCACCCGGACTACCCTGCGCACCCTGGAAACCCTGCGGACCGATACCACCCTGAGCACCCTGCACACCGGCGCCACCCTGGACACCGGGACCACCCTGGCTGCCAGCGACGCCCTGAGACCCCGGCGTGCCCATGTCGCCCTGCGCCCCCTGACTGCCCTGACTGCCGGAACCACCCTGACTTCCCTGAGCTCCGGTGCCACCCTGAATGCCCTGGCTGCCCTGGGCTCCGGTACCGCCCTGGTTGCCCTGCGCCCCGAGACTGCCCTGGCTGCCCTGGCTGCCGGTGCCGCCTTCGGTGCCCTGGCTGCCCTGCGGTCCTGGACCGCCCTGGCTGCCCTGGCTGCCGGGACCGCCCTGGAAGCCTTGGCTGCCCTGCGCGCCCTCGCCGCCCTGGCTTCCCTGCGCCCCCGCATCGCCCTGGCTGCCCTGCACACCGGGACCGCCCTGGCTGCCCTGGCTGCCTACATCGCCCTGACTGCCCTGACTTCCCTGCGTTCCCGCGTCACCCTGGCTGCCCTGCACACCGGGACCGCCCTGGCTGCCCTGGGCTCCCGTACCACCCTGGCCGCCCTGACTTCCCTGCGCCCCCGCATCGCCCTGACTGCCCTGCGCACCCGGACCACCCTGACTGCCCTGCGCGCCCTCGTCGCCCTGACTGCCCTGACTTCCCTGCGCCCCCGCATCACCCTGACTGCCCTGCACACCCGGACCGCCCTGGCTGCCCTGGGCTCCCGTACCGCCCTGGCCGCCCTGACTTCCCTGCGCCCCGGCATCGCCCTGACTGCCCTGCGCTCCCGGACCGCCCTGGCTGCCCTGCGCGCCCTCGTCGCCCTGACTGCCCTGACTTCCCTGCGCCCCCGCATCGCCCTGGCTGCCCTGCACACCGGGACCGCCCTGGCTGCCCTGGGCTCCCGTACCACCCTGGCCGCCCTGACTTCCCTGCGCCCCGGCATCGCCCTGACTGCCCTGCACACCGGGACCGCCCTGGCTGCCCTGGCTGCCTACATCGCCCTGACTGCCCTGACTTCCCTGCGTTCCCGCGTCACCCTGGCTGCCCTGCACACCGGGACCGCCCTGGCTGCCCTGGGCTCCCGTACCACCCTGGCCGCCCTGACTTCCCTGCGCCCCCGCATCGCCCTGACTGCCCTGCGCACCCGGACCACCCTGACTGCCCTGCGCGCCCTCGTCGCCCTGACTGCCCTGACTTCCCTGCGCCCCCGCATCACCCTGACTGCCCTGCACACCCGGACCGCCCTGGCTGCCCTGGGCTCCCGTACCGCCTTGGCCGCCCTGACTTCCCTGCGCCCCGGCGTCGCCCTGGCTGCCCTGCGCTCCGGGACCGCCCTGGCTGCCCTGGCTGCCTACATCGCCCTGACTGCCCTGACTTCCCTGCGCCCCCGCGTCACCCTGACTGCCCTGCACACCGGGACCGCCCTGGCTGCCCTGGGCGCCCGTACCACCCTGGCCGCCCTGACTTCCCTGCGCCCCCGCATCGCCCTGACTGCCCTGCGCACCCGGACCACCCTGACTGCCCTGCGCGCCCTCGTCGCCCTGACTGCCCTGACTTCCCTGCGCCCCCGCATCACCCTGACTGCCCTGCACACCCGGACCGCCCTGGCTGCCCTGGCTGCCGACATCGCCCTGACTGCCTTCGCCGCCCTGTGGACCGATACCGCCCTGGCTTCCCTGCGGACCGGTGTCGCCCTGACTGCCCTGGACTCCGGCGCCCCCTTGGAACCCCTGGCTGCCCTGGAAGCCCTGGCTGCCCTGGTCCCCTTGGGCGCCGGTGTTGCCCTGGACTCCCTGGCTGCCTTGGCTGCCCTGGAATCCCTGGGTGCCGGGGCTGCCCTGACTGCCCTGCGGGCCGGCTCCCGAACCACCCGGACTGCCCTGCGCACCCTGGAAACCCTGCGGGCCGATACCGCCCTGGGCACCCTGAACACCGGCGCCACCCTGGACACCGGGACCACCCTGGGTGCCAGGGACGCCCTGAGATCCTGGCGTGCCGGCGTCGCCCTGAAAACCCTGACCGCCTTGGCTTCCCTGGGTTCCGACCCCGCCCTGATTGCCCTGATTTCCCTGCGGGCCGGCGTCTCCCTGACTGCCCTGCGAGCCCGTACTGCCCTGGTTGCCCTGCGCCCCGGCACCGCCCTGACCGCCCTGGCTACCCTGGGCTCCGGCGGTCCCCTGGCTACCCTGCGGGCCGGCGTCACCCTGACTGCCCTGCGCCCCGAGACCGCCCTGACTGCCCGAACCTCCCTGCGGGCCGGCATCGCCCTGACTGCCCTGGGCTCCGGTACCGCCCTGGTTGCCCTGCGCCCCGGCACCGCCCTGGCCGCCCTGGCTACCCTGGATTCCGGCGGTCCCCTGGCTACCCTGCGGACCGGCATCACCCTGACTGCCCTGCGCCCCGAGACCGCCCTGACTGCCCGAACCTCCCTGCGCCCCAGCATCGCCCTGACTGCCCTGGGCTCCGGTACCGCCCTGGTTGCCCTGCGCCCCGGCACCGCCCTGGTTTCCTTGGCTGCCCTGGCTTCCGGCGGTCCCCTGACTTCCCTGCGGGCCGGCGTCACCCTGACTGCCCTGCGCCCCGAGACCGCCCTGACTGCCCTGGGCACCGGTACCACCCTGGCTGCCCTGACTGCCCTGGGCTCCGGTACCGCCCTGGTTGCCCTGCGCGCCGAGACCGCCCTGGTTTCCTTGGCTGCCCTGGCTTCCGGCGGTCCCCTGACTTCCCTGCGGACCGGCGCCTCCCTGACTGCCCTGCGCCCCAAGACCGCCCTGACTGCCCGAACCTCCCTGCGGGCCGGCGTCTCCCTGACTGCCCTGCGAGCCCGTACCGCCCTGGTTGCCCTGCGCGCCGAGACCGCCCTGGCTGCCCTGGCTGCCCTGGCTTCCGGCGGTCCCCTGGCTACCCTGCGGGCCGGCGTCACCCTGACTGCCCTGCGCCCCAAGACCGCCCTGACTGCCCTGGGCACCGGTACCACCCTGGCTGCCCTGACTGCCCTGGGTCCCGGTACCGCCCTGGTTGCCCTGCGCCCCGGCACCGCCCTGGCTGCCCTGGCTGCCCTGGCTTCCGGCAGTCCCCTGACTTCCCTGCGGGCCCGCGTCACCCTGACTGCCCTGCGCCCCAAGACCGCCCTGACTGCCCTGGGCACCGGTACCACCCTGGCTGCCCTGACTGCCCTGGGTCCCGGTACCGCCCTGGTTGCCCTGCGCCCCGGCACCGCCCTGGTTTCCTTGGCTGCCCTGGCTTCCGGCAGTCCCCTGACTTCCCTGCGGACCGGCGTCACCCTGACTGCCCTGCGCCCCAAGACCGCCCTGACTGCCCTGGGCACCGGTACCACCCTGGCTGCCCTGACTGCCCTGGGCTCCGGTACCGCCCTGGTTGCCCTGCGCCCCGAGACCGCCCTGGTTTCCTTGGCTGCCCTGGCTTCCGGCGGCCCCCTGACTTCCCTGCGGACCGGCGCCTCCCTGACTGCCCTGCGCCCCAAGACCGCCCTGACTGCCCTGACTTCCCTGCGGGCCTGCCACACCCTGGTTGCCCTGGGACCCGGTGCCCTGAGAACCCTGACTGCCCTGGGAGCCCTGACTGCCTTGGGAGCCCTGGGACCCGGTGCCCTGACTGCCCTGCGTGCCCTGGAATCCCTGCGTGCCTTGGAAGCCCTGGGTGCCCTGCGTGCCCTGGGGGCCCTGCGTGCCTTGGGGGCCTTGGGGGCCCTGGGGACCGGGGTGCGGGCTCGGGTGCTCATGAGGCTTGCCATTGCCCGTCCCATGCCCGCCTGGTTCGTCCCCGTGGCCACCGTCGTCACCATGGCCACCCTGATCACCATGGCCACCCTGATCACCGTCGCCACCGTGACCACCGTCGCCACCATGGCCACCGTGATCACCGTCGCCACCATGACCACCATGACCACCATCGTCACCGTGACCACCGTCGCCACCATGACCACCGTCGCCACCGTGACCACCGTCGTCATCGGCCCTCCGCGGTGGGCGGGGCTCGAAGTCGGCACTCAGAGCACCGTTCGGGCCTGGCACACCGATGGAGTAATCGACGGACGTAGCTGTCGCGTTGGCTGGAGCGGCCGTTGACGAACCGAGATTGACAAGCAATCCAAGAGTTCCCGACGCCGCGAGCGTAGTGACGGCCCGGATCCACGATCTGCGAAGTGACTGACGCTTCATGTCGGAACCTTCCCGCAGGCTGAAAACCGATACGCCGAGGGGGGTGACGGGTCACATAGGCATGCCACACCATCACGTCGGACGGCATGAATGAGCGCCCAAGCTGTTGCGCAGTCGTGCCAGCAGCAGTGTGCCGGGACCCGATTCCCCACCGACGGTTGACAGCGAATGTCGCCGCACTTCATTCAATTGGCGTACGGTCCGGCATTCGGGCTGCTCGTCCTTCGCTCCTGAGGTCTGTCCGGGGCGGACGGCAAGAATAGATGCCCTCCGCCAGGCATACGTCGTACGACGGCAGCATCCCCCCCACCACCGCCTCGGCCCACGACGGTGCCGCCGCGTCCCGGGCGGAGAGCAGCGGTGCGTCGGCCGGCCACTCGATGCCCAGGTCGGGATCGAGCGGATGGACCGCGTGCTCGGCGGTCGGCCGGTACGTCGTCGAGCACAGGTACGTCAGGGTCGCGTCGTCGGTGAGCGCGCAGAAGCCATGGCCCAGCCCCTCGGGGAGACAGACCGCCCGACGCTCGATGTCGTCCAGCCGGATGCCCTCCCAACGGCCGAAGGTGGGCGAGCCGACCCTCAGGTCGACCACCACGTCCCACACCGCACCGCGCACGCAGGTGACGTACTTGGCCTGCCCGGGTGGCACGTCGGCGAAGTGGATGCCGCGCACCACGCCCTTGGCGGACACCGAAAGATTGGCCTGGGCCAGTGATAGCGGCCTGCCCACCGCCTCCGCCAGCCGGTCGAAGCGGTACCACTCGGTGAACAGCCCGCGCTGGTCGCCGTGCACCTGCGGGACGATCTCGAACGCGCCGGCGATCGTCAACTCGCGGATTTTCACCGCACACCCTCCTCGAGCAGCCCGAGAAGGTACTGGCCGTAGCCGCTGTGGAGCAGCGGTTCTGCCAGCAGGCGCAGTTGGGAGTCGCCGACGAGTCCGGACCGCCAGACCGTCTCTTCGACGCAGCCGACTTTGAGGCCCTGCCGCTCCTCGATCACCCGGACGAACTCCGAGGCCTGGACCATCGAGGCGAAGGTCCCGGTGTCCAGCCAGGCCGTGCCCCGGTCGAGGGGGGTGACGTAGAGCTCGCCGGTGTCCAGATAGGCCCGGTTGACCTCCGTGATCTCCAACTCCCCACGAGCGCTGGGGCGAAGGCCTTGGGCGATCTCCACCGCCCGGTTGTCGTAGAAGTACAGTCCGGGCACCGCGTACCTGGATTTCGGACGGGCCGGCTTCTCCTCGATGCTCAGCACCTGGCCCAGCTCGTCGAACTCCACCACCCCGTACGCCGACGGGTCGGCGACGGGGTAGGCGAACACCCTGCCGCCCTTCATGTCGGAGTGCTGGGCGAGCCTGGTGCCGAGGCCGCTGCCGTGGAAGATGTTGTCGCCCAGGATCAGGGCGACAGGGCCGTCCCCGATGAAATCCGCACCGAGCACGAGGGCTTGCGCGATGCCCTCCGGGCGTACCTGCACCGCGTATTCAAGGCGGAGGCCCCATTGGCTGCCGTCGCCGAGCAGGCGGCGGAACTGGGGCTGGTCGCCGGCCGTGGTGACGATCAGGATTTCACTGATGCCGGCCATGACCAGGGTAGAAATAGGATAGTAAATCATCGGTTTATCGAAGACCGGCAGCAGTTGTTTGGATACCGATCGAGTAAGCGGCCACAAGCGGGAACCAGTGCCACCGGCCAACAGAATGCCTCGCATGGCGACAGCGTATGACTTTGATGGCCGATTCGGCCATATGCCGAGTGGCGCTAGAATCTGCCCACTATGCGCATCCTGGTTACCGGCGGCGCCGGGTTTATCGGTTCCGAGTTCGTCCGCTCCGTGCTGAATGCGGACTCCGAGAGCAGAATCACCGTCCTGGACAACTTCACCTATTCGGGCGTCGGGGAAAACCTCGCGCCGGTGGCTCACCATCCCGGGTACGCCTGCGTGCGCGGTGACATCTGCGACGTGGAGACGGTGGACGCCGTGATGCCGGGCCACGACGCGGTGGTCCACTTCGCCGCCGAGTCCCACGTCGACCGCTCGATCGATGGCGCGGCAGCGTTCGTACGGACCAACGTCACCGGCACCCAGGTGCTGCTGGATGCCGCCCGCAAGCACGGCGTCGGCCGGTTCGTGCACGTCTCCACCGACGAGGTGTACGGCTCGATCGGCAAGGGCTCATGGACGGAGGAGTCGCCGCTCGCCCCCAACTCGCCGTACTCCGCGTCAAAAGCCGGCTCCGACCTGCTGGCACTCGCCTGCCACCGCACGCACGGCCTGGACGTCGTGGTGACCCGCTGCTCCAACAACTACGGGTCCCACCAGTTCCCGGAGAAGGTCATCCCCCTCTTCACCACGCACCTGCTCGAGGGGAAGAAGGTGCCGCTGTACGGGGACGGCGGCAACGTCCGCGACTGGCTGCACGTCTCCGACCACTGCCACGCCATCGAACTGGTGCTCCGCGGCGGCCGGGCCGGCGAGGTCTACCACATCGGCGGCGGAAGCGAGATCACGAACAAGGAGCTCACCGGCATGCTGCTCGAGGCAACCGGACACGGCTGGGACATGGTCCGGGAGGTGCCCGACCGAAAGGGACACGACCGGCGCTACTCCCTCGACATCACCAAGATCCAACAAGAGTTGGGCTACCGGCCGCAGATCTCCTTCGCGGACGGCCTGGCCGCGACCGTCAACTGGTATCGCGAGAACCGTGCCTGGTGGGAGCCGCTGAAGAGCCGGGCGGCACTGACGTGACCCGCTGGCTGGTCACCGGCTCCGGCGGGATGCTCGGCCGCGACGTGCGGACCCTGCTGGCAGACGGGCAAGTCACCGCGCTCGATCGCGCCGCCCTTGACATCACCGACCCGGAGGCCGTCCGCACCGCAGTCTCCGGCCACGACGTGGTGATCAACTGCGCCGCCTGGACGGACGTCGACGGCGCCGAGGCCGCCGAGGCCACCGCCACCGCCGTCAACGGAACAGGCGTCCGCCACCTGGCTCATGCCTGCCGGGACAGCGGCGCTCGACTCCTGCATGTCTCCACCGACTACGTCCTGCCGGGGGACGGCACCGAGCCGTATTCCGAGTCGACCCCGACCGGTCCGGTCAACGCGTACGGCCGCAGCAAACTGGTCGGCGAACGGGCCGTTGCCGAAATCCTCCCCGATACCGGCTACATCGTGCGCACCGCCTGGCTGTACGGCGAGCACGGCCAAAACTTCGTCGCTACCATGCTCGGCCTGGCCGCCCGCAGGAGCACCGTCGACGTCGTCAACGACCAGTACGGGCAGCCAACTTGGACGCACGATCTGGCTGGTCTCCTGGTGATGCTCGGCCACGCCGACAAGGCCCCGCCCGGGGTCTACCACTGCACCGCGACCGGCCACACCACCTGGTACGGCCTGGCCCGCGCGGCATACGAACTCAGCGGACTCGATCCGGACCGCATCCGCCCGACCGCATCGGCGGCATTCCCGCGCCCTGCCCGCCGGCCCGCCTTCAGCGTCCTCGGCCACGCCCGCTGGGCCGCGGCGGGCCTGCCCGTACTCCCGCACTGGCGCACATCACTCGCCGAGGCCCTGCACCGACCCTCGTTCACCGCCCTCGTGCACCAATAGCCCGTGTAGGCGCGGTCGCCGAGGACGGGGACGCCCTGGCGTTCGCAGATCCGGATCATCCGGTGGGTGCGGGCCGCGGTGAGCTCACGAGTGCGGCCCGGCAGGGCGGGCGAGATCCCGGCGCGGATCCCACGGCGACGGCGAACAACACCGGTTTCCTGACCAGTTCGCGACCTTCCTGACGGCGGCGCGCAAGAGGGCGTCAAGCCGCCGTCCGAGGTGCGTCAACGCCGGATCGGCGCAGGTCGGCGCAGGTCGGCGCAGGTCAGCGCGGGTCGGCGGTGATGCGGAAGCGGAGTCGGCAGATCACGGCGTCCGTGTCGCGGCGGACCGCATGGGCGACGACGGAGCCGCGCTGGTTCTGGAGCAGCCGCTGCCACAGACGGGCCGGTTCGGTCTCCGGGATCAGGACGGTCACCTGGGCGTCCGGGTGGGTCTGGGCCAGCTTCCGCACGTACGACGAAAGGGGGCGGCCGAGCGAGCGCGTTTCCGAGGAGACCTCGATCAGCTCGACCCCGGGCTTCCACAACTCCCAGTCCCGCCTGAGGGCTTCGGCTGCCCGCCGGTCCTCGGGGGCCGGGTGGGTGACGGTCACGGCGAGGACTTCGTCGCCGAGCGAGCCGGCGGCGGTGAGGGCCTGGCTGGTCAGGCGGGACAGGCCGGAGACGGGGACCACGACCACGGAGCGGGCACGCCGAGGGGCCTGCGGAATCCGGCCGAGCTCCAGGCGTTCACCGATCTCGGTGTACGCGCGGTGGATCTTCTCGAAGCCGAGGACGAGCAGCGGAAGCGCCACGACGATCAGCCAGGCGCCCTCGGTGAACTTGGTGGCGGTGACGACGACGGCCGAGACTCCGGTCAGCAGGGCGCCGGAGCCGTTGAGCGCCGCCTTCGCCTGCCAGCCGCGCGGCCGCTCCCCGAACCAGTGGCGGACCATGCCGACCTGGCAGATGGTGAAGCCGACGAAGACGCCGATCGCGAAGAGAGGGACCAGGGTGTTGGTGTCGCCGCCGGAGCACAGCAGGAGGATGGCGGACACGACGGCCAGGGCGAGTACGCCGTGCCGGTGGACCTGACGGTCGGCCTTGAGCGCGAAGACGTGCGGCAGGTGGTGGTCGCGGGCCAGCAGGCTCATCAGCGCCGGCAGACCGCCGAAGGAGGTGTTCGCGGCGAGCGCGAGCAGCACCATCGTGGCGAACTGGACCACGTAGAAAGCGATGTTGTGCCCGAAGGAGGCGTCCGCGAGCTGGGCGAGTACGGTCACGCCCTCGACCGGCTGGAGGTGGAAGCGGCCGATGAGGATCGACAGGCCGATCAGCATCACGCCCAGGAGCGCGCCGAGAGCGACCTCGGTGCGCTGGGCGCGGCGGGCGGCCGGAGCCCGGAAGGACGGTACGGCGTTGGCGACGGCCTCGACGCCCGTCAGTGCAGAGCAGCCGGCGGCGAAGGCCTTCAGCAGCAGGAGCGCGCCCACGGTGGTCGCGCCCTCGCCGAGGGCGGAGGCGTGTCCGGCAGCGGAGGCGGTGCTGACGGGGCCGTCGCGCAGGAGTCCCACGACGACCATCGCGAGGATCGACCCGACGAACACGGCGGTGGGCACGAGGAACGCCTTGGCGGATTCCACGACCCCGCGCAGGTTCACGGCGGTGACCAGCACCAGGATGCCCAGGCAGATCCACACCCGCTCCCCGTACAGTCCCGGGAAGGCCGAGGTCAGGGCGGCGACGCCTGCCGTGACGGACACGGCCACGTTCAGGACGTAGTCCAGGATCAGCGAGGCGGCGGCGACCAGGCTCGTACGCCGGCCGAGGTGCTTCCTGGCCACGGCGTACGAACCGCCGCCGTCCGGGAAGGCGGCGATGACCTGCCGGTAGGAGGCCACCAGCACCGCCAGCAGGGCGGCGATCGCGAGGGTGACGGGGAGGGTGAAGCCCAAGCCGTAGGCACCCGCCGCGGCCAGGACCAGCACGATCGACTCCGGCCCGTACGCCACGGACGCCATCGCGTCCAGCGACAGGGCGGCCAGGCCCTGCAGGGCGGTCAGCCGGTGGCGGTCGCCCGCGGCGGTCGCCCGTTCGCCGGTATCAGGGGGCTCCTCCGTGCCGGGGGCCTGTCCTGCCGTGCTCGGCTTTCCCATGTCTATGGACATCTTTCGCTGTTCCTCCGTTGGACAAACTGGGGACAGCGTCGGAATGCCGTGGCCGGATTTCCAGTGTTCTTGGCGCTTTCCATACGGCCGCCGCTGCGGTCTTCACGCGACTTTGACGCCGGGGCGGGGCAGCCGTATGAGGTGCGTCAAGACCTGGCCGCGGGGGGGTCGCCGTCCCTCCGGCGGGGGCAGTGTTGACAGAGGCGGCACGTCGTCGCCCTTGCTCTCCCCTCGTGTCCGGACAGGAGGCATCAGATGTCCGGGTATCGACTTCACGACACTGCCGCCCTGCTCGCGGCCCTCGTGGCCCCCTTCCTCGTGGCGCTCGCGCTCGTTCCCGTCCGCACGGATCTTTCGGCAACGAACGCGGCGCTGGTCCTCGTCGTCGCGGTGGTCGCGGTGGCCGCCATCGGTACGCGTGTCGCCGGAGCGGTGGCCGCGCTGTCGGCGGCCGCCTGGTTCGACTTCTTCCTCACCGCGCCCTATCAACGGTTCCTGATCGCCGGCCGCGGCGACTTCGAGACGGCGGGCCTGCTGCTCGCCGTCGGCCTGATCGTCTCGCAGGCGGCGGTACGCACACGGCGGCTCCAGAGGACCGTGATCACCGACGCCGCCCGTCTGGCGAGCCTCCAGGGAGCCGCCCGGCTCACCGAGGACGGCGGTTCGCCAGAGGCGGTGGTCGAGTACGTGCGACGGGAACTCGTCGGCCTGCTGGGGCTGCGCGGCTGCCGTTTCGCATACGGAACCCTGATGGGAAACCTGCCGCGCCTCGAGCATGACGGCGGTCTCTGGCGGCACCGCCCGGGCCGGGTGACCGAGTACGCCGACTGGCCGGACGGCGAGAGCGAGTTGCGCGTCGTCGGCGGCGGGCACTACTACGGCCGCTTCCTGCTGGATCCCCTCCCCGGCCCGCTGCCCCCGGAGCAGGACCGCCTGGTGGCCGTCGCGCTGGCCGCACAGGCCGGCTCCGCGCTGGATACGGCCGGCCTGGCCCACCACCAGGGCTGACCAGGCCTTTTCCGGCCGCCTTGGCCGGCCGCCTTTTCCGGCGCTTCCCGTATGGGTGGCGTTAAGACTTCCCGTGCGCCCGTATGGGCCCCGTCAAGGCGTCTTAACGCCGGGCTGAAGACGCGGTTATCTCGTCATCGGCCAGCTGGCCGATTTCATTTCTTCCCCATCAACCCAGGAGCTCACGGTGGCCGATCTGGCCTTCGTCGTCACCACGATCGCGGTGTTCGCGCTGGTGGCTCTCATCGCCCGGGGGGTGACCAAGCTGTGACCGCCGAAAACATCGTCGGCCTCGTCGTGGCCGTCTCCCTGCTCGGATACCTCGTCCTCGCCCTTGTGTACCCGGAGAGGTTCTAGCCACCGATGAGTCCCGTTCTCGCTGGTGTGCTCCAGCTCCTCGCGCTGATGGCAGCGCTCGCGCTGGCCTACCGCCCCCTGGGCGACTACATGGCCCGCGTCTACTCCTCCGAGAAGCACTACCGCCCGGAGAAGTGGATCTACAAGGCGATCGGCGCCGACCCGACGGCCGAGATGCGCTGGCCCGCGTACCTGCGCGGTGTCCTCGCCTTCTCCGCGGTCAGCGTCCTGTTCCTCTACGCCCTGCAGCGCGCCCAGGGGATCCTGCCCGGCTCGCTCGGCTTCCAGGCCATCGATCCCGACCAGGCCTTCAACACCGCCGCCTCGTTCGTGGCGAACACCAACTGGCAGTCGTACGCCGGTGAACAGGCGATGGGCCACGTCGTGCAGACCGGCGGCCTGGCGGTGCAGAACTTCGTCTCCGCCGCCGTCGGCATGGCCGTGGCCGTGGCCCTCGTACGCGGCTTCGCCCGGTCCCGTACCGGTGAACTGGGCAACTTCTGGGCCGACCTGGTACGCGGCACCTTCCGCGTCCTGCTCCCCATCTCCGTCATCGGGGCCCTGGTCCTGGTCGCGTGCGGGGCCATCCAGAACTTCGCCGGCATCCACGAGGTCGGCCAGTTCACGGGCGGCACGCAGCAGTGGAACGGCGGGGCGGTCGCCTCGCAGGAGGTCATCAAGGAGCTGGGCACCAACGGCGGCGGCTACTTCAACGCCAACTCCGCCCACCCCTTCGAGAACCCCACCCCCTTCTCCAACCTCTTCGAGGTCTTCCTCATCCTCGTCATCCCCTTCGCGCTGACCCGCACCTTCGGCCGCATGGTCGCGAGCCTGCGCCAGGGCTACGCGATCCTCGCCACGATGGCGACGATCTGGCTCGGCTTCACCGCCCTGATGATGTGGACCGAATTCGCCCACCACGGCCCGGCCTTCGAGGTCGCGGGCGGGGCGATGGAGGGCAAGGAGACCCGCTTCGGCATCGGCGCGTCCGCGATCTTCTCCGTCGCCACCACGCTGACCTCGACCGGCGCGGTCAACTCGTTCCACTCCTCCTTCACCGGCCTCGGCGGCGGCATCCAGCTGCTGGGCATGCAGCTCGGGGAGATCGCGCCCGGCGGTGTCGGTTCCGGCCTCTACGGCATGCTGGTCATGGCGATCATCGCGGTGTTCATCGCGGGTCTGATGGTCGGGCGGACGCCGGAGTACCTGGGCAAGAAGATCGGCACCCGCGAGATCAAGCTCGCGGCCTGCTACATCCTCATCACCCCAGCCCTCGTGCTCTGCTTCACCGCCGCCGCCATGGCCCTGCCCACCCCGCCCCACTCCATGCTGAACTCCGGCGCGCACGGGTTCTCCGAGGTCCTCTACGCCTACACCTCGGGGGCCAACAACAACGGCTCCGCCTTCGCCGGCCTGAACGCCGACACCCAGTGGTACAACTCCACGATCGGCATCGCCATGCTGCTGGGCCGCTTCCTCCCCATGGTCTTCGTCCTCGCGCTGGCCGGCTCGCTCGCCGAGCAGAAGCCCGTCCCCGAGACGGCAGGCACCCTGCGTACCGACAAGCCGCTCTACACCGGCCTGCTCGTCGGCACGATCCTCATCGTCACCGGTCTCACCTACTTCCCGGCCCTGGCGCTGGGTCCGCTCGCCGAAGGGCTCGCATCATGAGCACCGCCACACCCACCAGGGCTCCGCACCAGGACGTGCCCACCGGACACAAGCCGGGCGCCGGACGCGTGGGCGGCGGCCTGTTCGATCCGAAGCAGCTTCTGAAGTCCTTCCCGGACGCCGTCCGCAAGCTCGATCCGCGCGTCATGATCAAGTCGCCGGTCATGTTCGTGGTCCTGATCGGCTCGGTGGTCACCACCGTGCTGGCCTGTCTGGA
Source organism: Streptomyces katrae (assembly GCF_002028425.1). GTDB lineage: Bacteria > Actinomycetota > Actinomycetes > Streptomycetales > Streptomycetaceae > Streptomyces > Streptomyces katrae_A. Next base: position 1,163,565 of record NZ_CP020042.1, read on the forward strand.
CCCGACGAACTGGTTCGGCTGGGCCATCACCGTCTGGCTGTGGCTGACCACGATCTTCGCCAACCTCGCTGAGGCCGTGGCCGAGGGCCGGGGCAAGGCCCAGGCCGACACCCTGCGCAAGGCCAAGACCGACTCCGTCGCCCGCCGGCTGACCAAGGACGGCAAGGGCGAGGAGCAGGTCCCGGGCACCGAGCTGAAGATCGGCGACCTGGTGGTCTGCGAGGCAGGCGACATCATCCCCGGCGACGGTGACGTGGTCGAGGGCGTCGCCTCCGTGGACGAGTCCGCCATCACCGGCGAATCCGCGCCCGTCATCCGCGAGTCCGGTGGCGACCGCAGCGCGGTCACCGGCGGCACGAAGGTCCTCTCGGACCGGATCATCGTCAAGATCACCACCAAGCCCGGCGAGACCTTCATCGACCGCATGATCGCCCTGGTCGAGGGCGCGGCACGGCAGAAGACGCCCAACGAGATCGCGCTGAACATCCTCCTCGCTTCCCTCACGATCGTCTTCCTGCTGGCGGTGGTCACGCTCCAGCCGTTCGCGATCTACGCGGGTGCCGAGCAGTCGATGATCGTACTGACGGCCCTGCTCGTCTGCCTGATCCCGACGACCATCGGCGCGCTGCTCTCCGCGATCGGTATCGCGGGCATGGACCGCCTGGTCCAGCGCAACGTCCTCGCCATGTCCGGGCGCGCGGTGGAAGCCGCCGGTGACGTCTCCACGCTGCTGCTCGACAAGACCGGCACCATCACCCTCGGCAACCGCCAGGCCTCGGAGTTCGTCCCGGTCGAGGGCACGACGGAGGCCGAGCTGGCGGACGCCGCCCAGCTGTCGTCCCTCGCGGACGAGACGCCCGAGGGCCGTTCCATCGTCGTCCTGGCGAAGGAGAAGTACGGGCTGCGCGAGCGCCACCAGGGCGAGCTGTCGCACGCCGAGTGGATCTCCTTCACCGCCCAGACCCGGATGTCGGGCGTGGACGTGGACGGCAGGCAGACCCGCAAGGGAGCTGCCGGCTCCGTCATCACCTGGGTCAAGGAACAGGGAGGCATGGTCTCCGACGACGCCGACCTCCTCGCCAACAAGATCTCCGAGGCGGGCGGCACCCCCCTCCTGGTGGCCGTCAACGACGAGGAGGGCGCCCGCGTCCTCGGTGTCATCCACCTCAAGGACGTCGTCAAGGAGGGCATGCGGGAGCGGTTCGACGAGCTGCGCCGCATGGGCATCAAGACCGTCATGATCACGGGTGACAACCCGCTGACGGCCAAGGCGATCGCCGAGGAGGCGGGTGTCGACGACTTCCTCGCGGAGGCGACGCCCGAGGACAAGATGGCCCTCATCAAGCGGGAGCAGGCGGGCGGCAAGCTGGTCGCGATGACCGGCGACGGCACCAACGACGCCCCCGCCCTCGCCCAGGCGGACGTGGGCGTGGCGATGAACACGGGCACCTCGGCCGCCAAGGAGGCCGGGAACATGGTGGACCTGGACTCCAACCCCACCAAACTGATCGAGATCGTGGAGATCGGCAAGCAGCTGCTGATCACGCGGGGCGCCCTGACCACGTTCTCCATCGCCAACGACGTCGCGAAGTACTTCGCGATCATCCCCGCGATGTTCGCGGTGGTCTACCCCGGCCTCGACAAGCTCAACGTCATGGGCCTGTCCTCGCCCGAGTCGGCGATCCTGTCCGCGGTCGTCTTCAACGCGCTGATCATCATCGCCCTGGTCCCGCTCGCCCTCAAGGGCGTCCAGTACAAGCCGACCAGCGCCGACAGGATGCTCCGCCGCAATCTGGGCCTGTACGGCGTGGGCGGCCTGATCGCCCCGTTCATCGGAATCAAGATCATCGACCTGCTCATCTCCCTCATCCCCGGAATCGGCTGAGCCATGAACAACTCCGTAGGAAACACCGCCCGTCTGCTGGGGGCCGGCCTGCGCGCGCTGCTGGTCCTGACGGTCGTCTGCGGCGTCCTGTACCCGCTGGCCGTCACCGGCATCGCCCAGGTCGCCTTCGGTGACCAGGCCAACGGCTCCGAGATCAAGGACAGGAACGGCCAGGTCGTCGGCTCCTCCCTCATCGGCCAGACCTACGACCTCCCCAAGCAGAACCCCGACGACCCGGAGGAGGCCGCCAGGCCGGACCTCAAGTGGTTCCAGCCGCGCCCCTCCAACGGCCTCGGCTCCAACAGCGTCAACACCCAGTACTCGCTGATCCTCTCGGGAGCCACCAACAAGGCGGCCGACAACCCGGACCTGGTCAAGCTGGTCAAGGACGCCAAGGCCGCGGTCGTCGCGGACAACACGACGGCCTCGTACACGGTCAAGCCGGAAGACGTACCGGCGGACGCCGTCACCTCCTCCGGCTCCGGCCTCGACCCGGACATCTCCCCCGCCTACGCCAGGCTGCAGATCCACCGGGTCGCCGAGCGGAACAGGCTCGACGTCAAGCAGGTCGAAGAGCTCGTCGCCGACCACACCACCGGCCGCACCCTCGGCTTCATGGGCGAACCCCGCGTCAACGTCCTCGAACTCAACACCGCCCTCAAGGCACTGGCCAAGAGCTGATGTTCCCCCTCGCACGGGCCGGGGGCCGGCGGGGCGCGGAACTCCCGTGCTCCGCCGGCCCCTTACCGCGCCCGAACAACGAAGGAAAGGCTGCACACCGATGACCCGGGTGCTGGTGGTGGAGGACGACCCTCAGCTCGTCCGCGCACTGAAGATCAATCTCCAGGCGCGCAAGTTCGACGTCGAGGAGGCCCCCGACGGAGGCGCGGCCCTGCGGCTCGCGGCCGCCCACAGGCCGGACGTCATCGTGCTGGACCTCGGCCTCCCGGACATGGACGGCGTCGAGGTCATCAAGGGGGTCCGCGGCTGGAGCCGGGTCCCGATTCTGGTGCTGTCCGCGCGTCACACCTCGGAGGAGAAGATCCGGGCGCTGGACGCCGGAGCGGACGACTACGTGACGAAACCGTTCAGCATGGACGAGCTCCTGGCCCGGCTGCGGGCGGCCGCCCGCAGGCAGGAGCCGGCCGCCGGCTCCCAGGCCGACCAGGTCGCCGTCGTCACGACCGACGAGTTCACCGTCGACCTGGTCGCGAAGAAGGTGCACCGGGGCGAACGCACGGTGCGGCTGACCCCGACCGAGTGGCACCTGCTGGAAATCCTCATCACCCACCCGGGCCGGCTGATCACCCAGAGCAGGCTCCTGCTGGAAGTCTGGGGACCGACCTACGGGGAGAACACCAACTACCTGCGCGTATACATGGCCCAGCTCCGCCGGAAACTCGAAGCGGACCCCTCGCACCCCCGGTACCTGATCACCGAACCGGGCATGGGCTACCGCTTCGAACCCTGATCCCCCGCCTGATCGTCGATCCTCGACAGAGAAGAAGAGTCTGAACATGGGACGCGGCAAGCTCCGCATCTACCTCGGCGCGGCACCGGGCGTCGGCAAGACGTACGCGATGCTCTCCGAGGCCCACCGCCGCGTCGAGCGGGGCACCGACTGCGTCGTGGGCTTCGTCGAGCACCACGGCCGCCCGCGGACCGAGGTCATGCTGCACGGCCTCGAACTCGTCGCGCGGCGCGAACTGGAGTACCGCGGCTCGACGTTCACCGAGATGGACGTCGACGCGATCCTCGCCCGCCGCCCCGCCGTGGCCCTCGTGGACGAGCTCGCGCACACCAACGTGCCGGGCTCGCGCAACGGCAAGCGCTGGCAGGACGTGGAGGAGCTGCTCCAGGCCGGCATCGACGTCGTCTCGACCGTCAACATCCAGCATCTCGAATCACTGGGTGACGTGGTCGAGACGATCACCGGCGTCCGCCAGCGGGAGACGGTCCCGGACGAGGTCGCACGCCACGCCGACCAGATCGAGCTGGTCGACATGTCCCCGCAGGCGCTGCGCAGGCGCATGGCGCACGGCAACGTCTACCAGCCCGACAAGGTGGACGCGGCCCTCTCGAACTACTTCCGCCCGGGGAACCTGACCGCGCTGCGCGAGCTGGCGCTGCTCTGGGTCGCCGACCGCGTGGACGAGTACCTTCAGGAGTACCGGGGCGAGCACGACATCCGCTCCACCTGGCAGGCCCGCGAGCGCATCGTCGTGGGCCTGACCGGCGGCCCTGAGGGACGCACGCTCATCCGCCGCGCAGCCCGGCTCGCCGAAAAGGGTGCGGGCGGCGAGGTCCTGGCCGTCTACATCGCCGCCAGCGACGGGCTCACCTCCGCCTCGCCCAAGGAGCTGGCCGTCCAGCGCACCCTGGTCGAGGACCTGGGCGGCACCTTCCACCACGTCATAGGCGACAGCATCCCCGACGCGCTCCTGGAGTTCGCCCGCGGCTGCAACGCCACCCAGATCGTCCTCGGCGTCAGCCGCCGCCGCTCCTGGCAGTACGCGTTCAGCCCGGGCGTCAGCGCCACGGTCGCCCGCGAATCGGGCCCGGACCTCGACGTCCACATCGTCACCCACGACGAGGCCGCCAAGGGCCGCCGCGGTCTGCCCGTCGCCCGCGGCGCACGGCTCGGCCGCTCGCGCATCATCTGGGGCTGGCTCGCCGGTATCGCCGGCCCCGCGCTGCTCACCGTGCTGTTGAGCCGGCTCGTCCCCGAGCTCGGTCTCGCGAACGACATGCTCCTCTTCCTCACGTTCACGGTGGCGGCGGCCCTGGTCGGCGGGCTACTGCCCGCGCTCGCCTCGGCGGCGTTCGGATCCCTGCTGCTGAACTACTACTTCACGCCGCCGCTGCACGAGTTCACGGTCTCCGACCCGAAGAACATCGTCGCCATCGCGATCTTCGTCGGGGTGGCGGTGTCGGTGGCCTCGGTCGTGGACCAGGCCGCCCGGCGTACCCACCAGGCCGCCCGGCTGCGCGCCGAATCCGAGATCCTCTCCTTCCTCGCCGGCAGCGTCCTGCGCGGCGAGGACTCCCTCGACGCGCTCCTCGAACGGCTCCGGGAGACCTTCGCCATGCAGTCGGTCGCCCTCCTGGAGCGCGGCAGCGAGGTGGACCCCTGGACGACGGCGGCGTACGTCGGCGGCGGTCCCGTCAGCCGGCCCGAAGACGCGGACGTCGACCTGCCCATCGGCGACACCATGGCCCTCGCCCTCACGGGCCGGGTCCTGCCCGCCGAGGACCGCCGCGTCCTGGGCGCCTTCGCCGCCCAGGCCGCCGTCGTACTCGACCGCCAGCGCCTCGTCGACGAGGCCGAGAAGTCCCGCGAACTCGCCGAGGCCAACCGCATCCGCACCGCGCTGCTCGCCGCCGTCAGCCACGACCTGCGCACCCCGCTCGCCGGCATCAAGGCCTCCGTCAGCTCCCTGCGCTCCGCCGACGTCGCATGGTCCGAGGACGACAGGGCCGAACTCCTCGAAGGCATCGAGGACGGAGCCGACCGCCTCGCCGCCCTGATCGGCAACCTCCTCGACATGTCCCGGCTCAACACCGGCACCGTCGTCCCGCTGATCCGGGAGACCGGCCTCGACGAGGTCGTCCCCATGGCCCTGGGCGGCGTCCCCGAGGACAGCGTGGCGCTCGACATCCCCGAGACCCTGCCGATGGTCGCCGTCGACCGCGGCCTCCTGGAGCGGGCCGTCGCCAACATCGTGGAGAACGCCGTCAAGTACAGCCCCGAGGGCCGGCCCGTCCACGTCTGCGCCAGCGCGCTCGCCAGCCGTGTCGAGCTGCGCGTGGTCGACCGCGGGCCCGGTGTCCCGGACGAAGCCAAGAGCCGCATCTTCGAACCGTTCCAGCGGCACGGCGACGCCCCGCGCGGCGCGGGCGTGGGCCTCGGCCTGGCGGTCGCCCGCGGCTTCACCGAGACCATCGGAGGCACCCTCACCGCCGAGGACACCCCCGGCGGCGGCCTCACCATGGTCATCACCCTCCCCATAGCGGGGGACGTCCCTCCGGTGTCACCGGAGCTCCCGGCGTCTGCGGTCACCTGACCGACAAGGGGGCGACCGGCCGGGCGGCTCCCGCGTACGGGCTGACCGCCGGCACACGCGAGCCGTCCGGCCCCGGTATTTCTTGACGCGTTCCTTCCGCGCGGAAGCCGATCTTTGCTGCGGCTCTGACGGAGGGTGTCCGCGCGGCCCTCTGACGCCGGCCGCGCGTCCGACGCCCTCGTATCCCCTCGGGGCCCGGCATCCCGCTGGTCAGCCTTCGACGCCGGTCGTGGTGTGGGCGGCGCCGACCGGCTTGGATTCGGGGGAGCCGCGCTGGCGGAGGTAGATGGACAGGACGACCATGGCGGCGACCGCGAGGAGTTCGGACTGCCAGTTCTGCAGGGTGCGGTTCCAGAAGTCGGGGGTGGCGACGTACCCGGCCCAGCTGACGGGGTCCTCGAGTTGGCGCAGCTGCCGACCGTTGTAGGCGGCGGTGCCGGTGATGGACTGGCCCAGCCAGGAGAGGACGAACAGGGTGCCCATGACGGTGCCGAGGGAGCGGGCGTAGAAGGCCTGGCGCCAGTCTTTGGTGCCCGCCCAGCGGGGCGAGTCAGGGCGTGCGTGGTCGCCCATGCGCTGCTCCTGCTCGCTTTCGCTGCCGGCTTTGTGGACCTTCTTGGACTCCGGGGAGCCGCGCTGGACGAGGTAGACGGTGCCGAAGATGTAGAGGAAGAACTGCAGGAATTCCGATTGCCAGTTCTCGGTGACGTCCACGGCGAAGTCCGATGACGTCAGGTAGTCGCCGAAGCCGAGCGGCTGGAGGCCGTCGACCGTCATCTGTTCGTTGAACTCGGCGTGCCCGGAGATGGCCTGGCAGACGAGCACCACCAGGAAGGCGGTGCCGAAGGCGAGGGTCAGGCTGTTCTCCCGCCAGAACCCTCTGCGCGTTTCGCGGCCGGCGGTCATCGCTGGAGCACCCCGATGGTGATGAAGTAGCCGAGCCCGCCCAGGATGACCGCCAGGGTGGTGACGAAGAGCGTGCGCACGCCTCACGCTCCCTTGAGCAGGCAGTCGTAGGGCCGGTCGGGCCGCGGTGTGCAGCCGGCGGCCACGACCTTCCAGCCGCCGGTGAACAGCGACAGGAACAGGGTGTCGTCGCCCGCCATGCGCACCATCGCCTGCCGCCCGTACGCCTCGACCCCCTGGACACCGTGCGTCCTGGGCAGCTCCTGCGACGCGAGCGCGGCGGGACAGGCCTTGTGCTCGTCCTGCTCCAGCTGCTTGCGGGTCTGCGGAGCCAGGAGCCCGCAGGCCCGGACGTGGTCTCCGGCCGCGACGGCGGCTTCGAAGGCGGCTCCCGCGGCGGCCGCGGCGTCCTGGCGTGCCCCAGGGCCCCCGCACCCGGCGGCCGCGAGCACCGCCGCGGCCGCCAGGACCAGTCCGCTCAGGGGGCGGCCGGATGCCCGGTGCCGTGATCGGATCACTTCGAGTCGGCGCTGGGTACGGCGAGCGGGTCGCGGGGCGCCTGCTTCTTCCCGGCCTCCAGCTCACCGCCCAGCTCGGTGAGCCGGTTGCGGCCCATCGCCTTGCGGACCTCCGGGAACCAGTCCTGTTCCTCTTCCTCGACGTGGTGGCGGACCTGTTCCATCAGCACGCTCATCTTGGCCTTGAACCGCTCGTCGGCCGGGTCCATGTCCTTGATCTCCGAGAGCATCCACACCACCGCGTGGTGCTCCTCGATGCTCTCCAGGATGTGGTCCGTCGTGTCCGGTGCGGCCTCGCGGGCCGCCGGGTAGAAGAACTCCTCCTCGATCCAGGCGTGGACGGTGAGCTCCTCGATCACCTCGTCGGCGATCCGGCGGCGTTCGGCCGTGTCGTCGTCGGAGGTCTTCTCGAAGCGCTTGAACAGCTTCTCGACGGTCTTGTGGTCTTCGCGCAGCAGCACGATCGCATCCATGCGGGGCACTCCCCGTCAGGTGTTGACGCGGCTGTTGGTGCCGTCATGGCCGTCGGCCTGGTCGTCGTCGAACCAGTAGCCGCCGGCCGCCAGGTAGCGGAAGGAGTGGCCCCGGTGCGCGGGCAGGACCACCGTGGCCGCACGCATGCCGTCGCCCCGGTCCTGCAGCGGGTGCGCGGCGGGGTTCCAGTGGTTGAAGTCGCCCACGACGCTGACCGGACCCTCCGGGTGGTCGGCGGGGAGAACGAAAGTGACCTGCGTGCGGCCCTTGAGCTGCTTGCGTTCGAGCACCGGATGACTCCTGACTGGCGAGTGCTGGCGGAGGCCCGAGCACCTTCGCACGGTGCTCCCCCGCCCCGGCCCCGCACACGCCGACGGGAGCGAAACGGTCACTCACCTGGAGGCCGGGGTCAGCGGCCGAGGGCGTTCTTCAGTTGTTGCTTGGTCATGTTCGAGCGGCCCTCGATGCCGCGCTTCTTCGCCTCTTGGTAGAGGTCGTCCTTGGTCCGCTCGGACGAGCCGCCGCCACCGGACTTCTGGCCGCCCCGCTGGGAGGCGGATGCGCCCTGGGTCGAGCTGCGGCTGGAGGTCTTGCTCTCGCCGGATCGCGCGCGTTCCTTGTTCACGGTGCGGGAGGCCATTTCCTCGGCACGGGACTCGGACATACCGCGCTTCTCGCCGGATTCCTTGATGTGTTCGTACTGGCGCTCGCGCTTGGGGCTTGATCCTCTGGGCACGACGAATCCCTTCCTCGACGGTGCGTACACGGCCATCGTGTGCGCACCCGGGGCGTTCCCGCATCTCGCGTTGGTCCCCGTGGACGACGGCCGTCACCCTTGCCGTACGAGCGGGTGTCCCGGACCGGCCGGTGTCGTCCGGGCCCGCCGTCAGCCCGAAGGGGCGCCCTCGAAGGTGATCTCGCCGCTCGGACGGAGTTCGGCCGACATGTTGCGTTCCATCATGCGCAGGGCCGCTTCGGCGAGAGCGGCGTCGATGTGGGCGACCGCGTCGAGGGCCACGACGACCTCGAGGTGGCGGATGTGGGCGTCGAGGGCCGAGTACAGCACGCACTGCTCGGTCACCTGCCCGCACAGCACCACCCGGCGTACATCGAGCTGGCCCAGCAGGTAGGCCAGGGGCGTTTCGTAGAAGACCGAGTGCCGTGCCTTGACGACGAACAGGGATTCCTCGTCCGGTGCGATCGGCTCCACCAGGTCGGAGTAACGGCCCGCCAGGGCGGCTTCGAGGATCTCGCCGTGGTGGGAGCGCCAGCGGCCGAAGTTGTCGTTCACGTAGACGACCGGCGCTCCGGCCTCCCTCGCCCGCCGCAGCAGCGCCGCTACGCCCGGCAGGGCTTCACGGACGGACCGCACCAGCACCTCGGCGTCCTCGTGCTTGTAGGTGTTGAGCATGTCGATCACGATGAGCGCCGTGCGGCCCGTATCGCCGCCTCCCGCCGCGCGGCCCGGCGGACGGCCACCGCGAACGCGACCGCCGTTCACGGACGCGGCCCGGCCACGGGCGGGGCAGGGGCGTGCCGGGCGACGAGCGCGCCTGCGTCGAGGGGGTGGGTCAAGGGCATGGCGGGTCCTTCATCCGGGACAGATGACGAGGTGGCCGTGCCGACAGTTTCCCGCTTCGGCCCGTGTCCGGCGCGCAGGCCACGCCGCCACAACGGGGAGGGCGCCCCACGTCAGCCGGCCCGGGCGGGATCCCGTGGCATGGTCTGCCCGGCACGGGTTAGACGCGGCACATGACGCAGCACCGACCCCTGCCCGACTCCCCTCGCTGACCGTGCCGGAAGGAGACCGCAATGCCCTCGCACGACCAGCCCCGCCTCACCGATCCCGTGTCGCTCCATGCCCGCCCGCCGTTCCCCGAGCAGGACCAGAGCCATCCCGGCTCGACGGAGGCGATGGACCCCCGCCCCGACCACGGCGAGGACACCTACCGGGGCCACGGCCTGCTGAACGGCCGCAAGGCGCTGGTCACCGGAGGTGACTCCGGGATCGGCCGGGCGGTCTGCCTGGCCTTCGCACGGGAAGGCGCCGATGTCGTCTTCACCCATCTGTCCGAGGAAGCAGAGGAGGCCGACGAGACCGCCCGTCTCATCCGGGAGGCGGGCCGCACGGCGGTGGCCGTGGCCTGCGACATCCGGTACGAAGACGAGTGCACCGCCCTCGTCGACAAGGCGGTGGGCGAGCTGGGCGGCATCGACCTGCTCGTCAACAACGCCGCCTACCAGATGGCCCAGCCGGACGGGATCGAGGCGATCACCACCGAGCAGTTCGACCGGGTGATGAAGACCAACCTGTACGGGATGTTCTGGCTCACCAAGGCCGCTCTGGCCCACATGCCGCGCGGGGGTTCGGTGATCAACACCGCCTCGGTGCAGGGCTACCAGCCCAGCCCGCATCTGCTCGACTACGCCATGACCAAGTCCGCGATCATCTCCTTCACCCACAACCTGGCCCAGATGCTCGCCGAGCGCGGCATCAGGGTCAACGCCGTCGCCCCCGGTCCGGTCTGGACCCCCCTGATCCCGGCGACCATGCCCGACCCGACGAAGTTCGGCGAACAGTCACCGCTGGGCCGGCCCGCGCAGCCGGCGGAAATGGCACCCGCCTACGTCTTCCTCGCCTCCGGCCAGGCCTCGTACATCACCGGCGAGATCGTCAACGCCACCGGCGGAACCCCCCTGCCCTGACCCCGGCCGAAGCCCTGCGCCGGATCGCTTCCTCCTGGAGCGGCGCGGGGCGGCCGCCTCCCCCGAGCGGGTGAGACGCGCCGTGCGGCCGGGCGCCCGTGCGTTCGACGGGGAACCGATCGCTTCGGGCCGGACAGGCCCGGCCCGAACACACATGGAGGCAACATGGGACACGGCGGGAACGTGATCGACGAGCTGATGGCCGACCACCGCGAGGTGGAGGGCATGTTCGCCCGGATCCAGGCCATGACCGGCACCGGGCAGGAGCTCCGCGATCTCATCGACGAGATCACCATCGAGCTGGTGCGGCACTCGGTCGCCGAGGAGCAGTACCTCTATCCGGCGGTACGCAAGCACGTCGAGGGCGGCGGGCCGATGGCGGACAAGGAGATCGAGGACCACGGCCGCGTCGAGAAGATGCTCAAGCGGCTGGAGAGGATGAGCACCGATGACGTACAGATGAGCCCGCTCCTGCAGCAGCTCATGGAGGAGGTCGCCGCCCACGTCCAGGACGAGGAGAGCAACCTCTTCCCGATGCTGAGGAGAGCCTGTACCGCGCAGCAGCTGGACGATCTCGGTGACAAGATCCGCCGTGCCAAGGCCATGGCGCCCACCCGCCCGCACCCCGCCGCGCCGAGCAGCCCCATGGCCAGCAAACTCCTCGCACCGGGTGCCGGCCTGGTGGACCGGGCCCGCGACTTCGTGAGCGGCCGCGGCAAGTCCTGATCTCCGGTCCGGGGCGGCGGGCGCGGTACGGGTCCGGGCCGCCGCCCCGGGCGGAGGGTGACGTGCGTCATGCCGCCGGCCCGTCGCTTGCGGCTACGCTGGTCGGCCACGAGCGGAGCGGCGCAGCTTCGCGCCGCAGCTCGCGGGCCCGGGAGGCCCAGGCGAGCACGCCCCCCGAGGAACCCGCCGTGTCCGCCGATCTCGCACCTGTCATAGCCGCCGGCTCCCGCTGGCTGCTGACCGCCTTCCCGCCCTCCCCGGGCGCGTTCAGCCAGGCCCTGGCCGAGGCCCAGGCCCGGCAGGCCGTCGCCCTGGCCGCCGCCCTGCGGTACCCGACCCCGCTGGACGCCGAGCTGCTGGATCTCCTCGGCCCGGGCGGAAGCGCCCGGCTGGACTGGCTGACCGGCGCCGATCACGGCGACGACACCGACGCCGGCTGGCGGACGTGGGTGGACGAAACCGTCGTCAGCTGGGCCGCCTGCCTCCTCGCCGCCCCCGCCCTGGCCCTCGCCGCCCAGCGCCACGTCGACCGTGGCCAGGCCGGTGAGCTCACCCGCCTCACCCGCCCCGGCGACCACGAACACGACGCCGCGCCCCTGCTTCGCCATCCCGACCTGCTGGAGCCGGTCGCCGCCCTCCACCGCGCGCCGCTGCTGGACCTCCTGGACAACGAGACCGCCGCCATGAGCTAGGCCGCCTCTTGTGGAAGGGCGCCCACGAGCGGCTCAGCCGTCAGGGATGGAAGAGGACCTTCACCATGTTGTCCCGCTTCGCCTGGAAGTCCGCGTACGCCCGTGGGGCTTCGTCCAGGGAGAGGTGATGGGTGGCGAAGCCTTCGACGCCGAGAGGGTCGCCGTCCGTCAGCAAGGGCATCAGGTCGTCGACCCAGCGGCGGACGTTGGCCTGTCCCATGCGCAGCTGGATCTGCTTGTCGAACATCGTGAGCAGCGGGAGCGGGTCGGCGGCTCCTCCGTAGACGCCGGAGAGGGAGATCGTGCCGCCGCGGCGTACGAGCTCTATGGCCAGCCTCAGGGCGCCCAGGCGGTCGACCCCGGCCCTCTTCATCAGAGCGGCGGCCAAGGCGTCCGGGAGCAGGCCGGTCGCGGTCTGTACGGCCCTGACGCCGGCGCTGCCGTGGGCTTCCATGCCGACGGCGTCGATCACGGCGTCCGGGCCGCGGCCGCCGGTGGCGCTGCGGACCGCGTCGGCGAGCTGGTCACCGTAGTGGGTCAGGTCGTAGACCTGTACGCCGTGGCCCGCGGCGCGGGCGAGCCGTTCGGGGACCAGGTCGATGCCGATCACCTTGCCGGCCCCGCGGTGGGCGGCGATGCGGGTGCACATGTCGCCGATGGGCCCGAGGCCCAGGACGGCGACGCTGCCGCCGGGCGGGATGCCGGCGTAGGCGACGGCCTGCCAGGCGGTCGGCAGGACGTCCGACAGGTAGACGAACCGTTCGTCCGGTGGCCCTTCGGGCACGCGGATGGGGAGCGTGTCGGCGAAGGGGACGCGCAGGTATTCGGCCTGTCCCCCGGGCACCTGCCCGTAGAGCTTGGTGTATCCGAACAGGCTCGCGCCGCTGCCGTGCTCGTGGACCTGGGTCGTCTCGCACTGCGAGTGCAGCCCCCGCTCGCACATGAAGCAGGTCCCGCAGGACACGTTGAACGGTACGACGACCCGGTCGCCGGCCTTCAGCTCCCGGACCTCGGGCCCCACCTCGGCGACCACCCCCATCGGCTCGTGCCCCAGGATGTCCCCGGCGTCCAGGAAGGGCCCGAGCACCTCGTACAGGTGCAGGTCCGATCCGCACAGGCCCGTCGTCGTCACCCTGATGACGGCGTCCGTGGGATCGGCGATCCGCGGGTCTGCAACGGTGGCCACCTCGATCTTGCGGCGGCCCTGCCAGGTCACGGCTTTCATCACGCCTCCTCGGTCACGTATGCGCAGGGCAGGGAGCGGGCGACGCCGGCCTGTATCCGCGCGCCTGCCCCCTTCCGGATCCGCCAAGCAGCCGGCGCCGTCGTCCGTCCGCTGCGGATGACGGCCGCGATGCCGGGTAGCCGCGTGGACGGGATCCCTTGCCCCACGGTGTGAGGAGGCTGCGATGACAGCCAAGAGACCACTGGCCCACTACCACCGGCGACGCGACTTCTCCAAGACGGCCGAGCCCGAGGGCGGACTCGACGAGCCGTCCGGCGGGCAGCCCTCGTACGTGGTGCAGATCCACGACGCCCGCAGCATGCACTTCGACTTCCGGCTGGAAGCCGACGGCGTACTGAAATCATTCGCCGTGCCCAAGGGGCCCTCCAACGACCCCCACGACAAGCGCTTCGCGACGCCGACCGAAGACCATCCGCTGGAGTACCGCGACTTCGAGGGCACGATTCCGCACGGCGAGTACGGCGGCGGCACGGTGATCGTCTGGGACCAGGGAACGTACCGCAATGCCACCTCCGACCGCGACGGCCGCGAGATCCCGCTCACCGAGGCGCTGGAGCGGGGGCATGCCTCGTTCCGGCTCGACGGCCGCAAGCTGCACGGCGGCTACGCGCTCACCCGGATCCGTGACGACGCGGACGGCGGGAAGGAGGCCTGGCTGCTGGTCAAGCAGGCCGACGAGCGGGCCGCCGCCACCGGCACGCCCGACCCCCGGCGGGCGAGGTCGGTGCGTACCGGCCGGACCCTGAACCAGGTCGCCGCCGACGCACGCCCGAGGCCTGGGACTGCGCGAGGACGAGCCGGGGGCCGAGGTGGTCCGTGAGCAACCGGCCGGGAGGACCCGATGACCCCGAAACGCCGGTCCACGCCGCCGGAGCGCATACGGGCCGGCCGGCACACCGTCGAGATCAGCCGCCCGGACAAGGTCCTCTTCCCCGGTGACGGCATCACCAAGGCCGACCTCGCCGGCTACTACCGCACGGTGGCCCGGCGCATGCTGCCCCAGCTGCGCGGGCGGCCCCTGATGCTGGAACGGCATCCCGACGGGACCGACGGCCCCGCCTTCATGCAGAAGGACGTCCCGGACCACTTCCCGGACTGGATCCACCGTGCCGAACTGCCCAAGCAGGACGGCACCGTCACCTACGTGATCTGCGACGACACCGCCACGCTGCTCTACCTCGCGGACCAGGCGTGCACCACCCCGCACCGCTTCCTGTCCAAGGCCGACCGGCCCGGCCATCCGGACCGGCTGGTGTTCGACCTCGACCCGGCCGGCGAAGACTTCGCTCCGGTGCGGGAGGCCGCGCTCGGCCTGCACCGGCTCCTGGACGAGCTGGAACTGCCGTCCCTGCCCATGACCACCGGCTCCCGCGGCCTCCACGTCGTGGTCCCCCTCGACCACCGCGCGCCCTTCGACGACGTACGCGTCTTCGCGCGCGCGGTCGCCGGCGTCCTGGCCGCCCGCCGGCCCGACCGGTTCACCACCGAGCCCAGGAAGAAGGCCCGCCGCGGACGCCTCTACCTCGACACCGGGCGCAACGCCTACGCCCAGACCGCCGTGGCCCCCTACGCCGTCCGCGCCCTCCCCGGCGCCCCCGTCGCCGCCCCACTGTCCTGGAGCGACCTCGACGACCCCGGCCTCACCGCCCGCCGCTGGACCCTCGCCACCGTCGGCGAGCTGCTGGGGGAAGACCCCTGGCGGGCCCCTCCCCGGCCCCGCTCCCTGCGAAGGGCCCACAGCCTGCTCACCGCACTCACCCGTGACGAAACGAACCCGACGCCATGACACGACGACGACAGACGACCGTACGAAAGCTGATGGACGCCTACGGGCGGACCCATGCCGAGGAAGCCGGCATCAAGCTGCGGAACACACCCGCGCCCCTCTACCAACTGCTCACCCTCTGCGTGCTCTTCTCCGTACGGATCAACGCCGACATCGCGGTGGCCGCCGCCCGCGAGCTGTTCGGAGCCGGGATGCGGACACCCCGGGCGATGGCGGACTCCTCCTGGCAGGACCGGGTGGACGCACTCGGCCGCGCCCACTACCGCCGCTACGACGAGAGCACGGCCACCGCGCTGGGCGCCGGAGCCGAACTCGTCCTCGACCGGTACCGCGGCGACCTGCGCCGCCTGCGCGACCAGGCCGACGGGGATCCGGACCGGATCCGCGCACTGCTGCGGGAGTTCCCGCGGATCGGGCCCGTGGGAGCGGACATCTTCTGCCGTGAGGCCCAGACCGTATGGCCAGAGCTGCGCCCCTCGTTCGACGACCGCGCCCGCGAGGCCGCCTCCAAGCTCGGCCTGCCGGCCACGCCGGAGGCCCTCGCCCGCCTGGTGGACACCGAGACGCTGCCGAGACTGGCAGCCGCCCTGGTGAGGGTCGGACTGTCCAAGGACGCCGCCGACGACCTCCTCGGAAGGGGCTGAGCCGGGGTGGGTGCGGGGGTCGCGTTCTTCGGCGTCGGCATTCTCGATAGCGTGGCTGCCGGCCGCGCACGGCTTCCATGGTCCGGCACGCCCGTGCGGTGGGTTTCGACGGAGAGTGATGAGGCGATGAGGCTGTGACGAGTGAAGAACGGACGAAGCCCGTGGTCGAGGTTCCGAAGGGGGACGCTCCCGCCGAGCTGACCGTGCGGGACCTGGTCGTCGGGGAGGGGGCCGAGGTCAAGCCGGGCATGGTGGTCAAGGTCCACTACGTCGGGGTGACCTTCGAGTCCGGGAAGGAGTTCGACGCCTCCTGGGACCAGGGGCAGCCGTTCAAGTTCGCCCTGGGCAGTGGCAAGGTCATCAAGGGCTGGGACCGGGGGGTGCGGGGCATGAGGGTCGGCGGCCGGCGCGAGATCGTCGTTCCCCCGCGTCTCGGCTACGGGAACCAGTCGCCCTCACCCTTGATCCCGGCGGGCTCGACCCTGGTCTTCGTGGTGGACCTGCTCGACTCGTATTCCCGGACGTCCGGGTGGAGCAACGGCTAGCCCCCGGCCGCCGGTTCCCTCCCCCTCTCCCGGCAGAGATCGTGGTGCCGGTCGGTGTCAGTGCACTGAAGTATCCTTCCCGGCACCGCACACCGACTCGGAGGATCAAGAGAATTGTCCGGCCT
Source organism: Streptomyces katrae (assembly GCF_002028425.1). GTDB lineage: Bacteria > Actinomycetota > Actinomycetes > Streptomycetales > Streptomycetaceae > Streptomyces > Streptomyces katrae_A. The sequence goes on from NZ_CP020042.1 coordinate 1,179,882, forward strand.
GTCCGCCTTTCCGTTGCCCTTTCAAGCATCGCGTGCCGTAGCGTTCGCGGCACCCCGGACGCTGCGGGAGCTGGAGATGATGCAGTGCAGCACGCACATCCGGGCGAAGGCCGGGTGGTTCGACAAGATGAAGGACGCCGACGTCGTCGCCCGGTGGACGCGGGAAGCCCGCGAGCAGGGTCTCACCGAGGCTCAGGTGCGTTACGTCCTCGACGAACTCGCCCACTACGCCGCCCTGCGGGACGGGCGGACCGGCATCGAGGTGTCCGGTGTCGACGGGGTGTGGCAGTCGGACGCGCTGGTCGACGAGGAGCTCGCGGCTCGGCTGCGCGAGGCGGTGCGGGTGCTGGAAGAGGTTCCCGCGGCGGAGCTGGACTGGCATCCGGGATCCGGTGGTCAGGTACTGGACCTGGTACATCCCTCGCTGTTCTGCCTGGTGCGGGACGTGAGCCCAGCGCCCGAGGAGGCGTGGCGGAATCCGACGGACCGTTATTCGAAGCACGAGTTCTCGGAGAAGTTCCAGTGGCTGCCCACGGACGTGGAGGTCGCTGAGGACGGCGGGGTCTGCTTCCGTTCGTACGTCAACAACGTCCACCCGGAGGACCACCGCGAGCTGGCCTCCGTTCTGCCGGACCTGTTCGCGCGCATGCGTCCGCTCCTGGAGAACGTGCTCACCGATCTGCGCCATCCGCGGCCCCTGCGCATCAAGGCCGATCCCTACGGGTGGTACGAGTCGGAGCCGCAGTACCCGAACAGGGCCGACTACGGTGACGACGCCGCCTTCGCGGAGGCCCGCCAGGAGTGGGGGGAGGCCCACGACGAGTGGTGGCAGACCCGTCGGCCGGTCGTCCCGGACGCGCCGGAGTTCACCGCGCCCGAGGTGCCCGACGCGACCGCCCGGGTCGACCTGCGCGGCCGGGGCCTCCAGGTCATCGTGAAGCTGGCCACCATCCACCTCACCCCGGAGAAGCCCGAGTACGCCGGCGGTTCCTGGCACGTCGAGGGGATGCTGAACGAGCGGATCGTCTCGACCGGCATCTACTACTGGGACAGCGAGAACGTCACCGAGAGCCGGCTGAGCTTCCGCACCGCGCTCGACGACCCGGACTACGAGCAGAACGACGACGACGGCCTGCGCGAGGTCTACGGCCTGGAGAACGAGGACGAACTCAACCAGATACTGGGTTCGGCGGCGACTCCGGCGGGCCGCTGCCTGGCCTTCCCGAACGTCCTGCAGCACCGCGTCGGCGGGTTCCGCCTCGCGGACCCCACCCGCCCGGGGCACCGGAAGATCCTCGCCTTCTTCCTCGTCGATCCGTCCGAGAGGATCGTCTCGACGGCCGATGTGCCGCCGCAGCAGCCGTGGGCCGAGACCTCGACCATGACCCTGGAAGAGGCGAAGGGCTACCGCGAACAGCTCATGCACGAACGCAAGTTCTTCGTCGCCGAACACAACGAGCAGCTGTACGAGCGGGAGTTCTCCCTCTGCGAGCACTGAGCCCCGTCGGTCCCGGCCCCCGGAGCGGTCAGTGGCGGGCGTCCGCCCGGGGGCGTTCCAGGGTGAAGGCGTCCACCGGGGTCAGCTCTCCGTAGGGGCCGTCGAAGGTGTAGTACGTGACGTTCATCCGGGTGCGGCCGGAGCCCCTGGTGCCCGGGTCGACGTCGAAGGCTGCGAAGCCGTGGGGGTGGACGCGGTCCTGCACGGCGCGCCAGGGGGCGTCCTCGGTGAGGTAGACCGGCGTGCGGTGGCGGCCCTGGGGTTCCTTGCTCACGTCGACGACGACGCGCCCCTTGGGCTCCTCGAACAGGTCGTCCTGGGTGGTGGCGAAGTTGCCCCCGCCACCGATGATCATGTGGACGGTCCCCTTCCCGGTGTCGGCGACGTCGGTGCGGGTGGAGACCGGGACCGGGGTGCGGGTGTCGTTGGGCAGGGTGCCGCGGACCGGGAGCGACCGCTCGTAGTAGTGCTCGTGGCCGCAGAGCACCAGGTCGACCCCGTACGCGTCGAAGAGCGGGCCCCATTCCTGACGGACTCCGAGGTCGCTGCCGCCGCTGCGGTGGCTGGAGATCATGGGGTGGTGCATGAAGACGACGATCCAGTCGATGCCGGTGTCGGCCCGCGCCGCCTTCAGTTCCCGCTCCAGCCAGCGGCGCTGTGCGCCGCCGGAGTAGCCGCGCAGATAGATGTCCCCGGTATCGACGATCGCCACGTCGTCGTTGGCCAGGCTGATGAAGCGGACCCCGCCGACGGTGAAGGCGTACCACAGGCCGCGGGTCTGGGCGTCGGTGGCGGTGGCCGCGTCCGGCAGGGTGAAGTAGGTCTGGTAGCCCGTCAGTCCCAGGGGGCCGTTGCCCTTCTCGGTCTCGCCGTTGCCGACGCAGGGCATCCAGGGACGCAGCCGCGCCGAACGGCTGTTGCCGATGAACCAGTCGGCCCAGGTCGCGACGCGGTCCTCACCGATGGCACCGGCCACGCCCGCGTAGCAGAGGTCGCCGTTGACCAGGTTGAACAGCGGGGCGACCCGTTCCACCGCGGCCACGATGTCGGCGGAGGCCTCGGTGCCGCCCTGGGTGCTGGTGTGGAGCCGGAAATGGCCGAGCGGCGGCGGTGCGTCGGGCGTGGGCCACGTGAGGGAGCGGCGCAGATTGGGCGTGCCCTGGTCGCCGAAGCTGGTGAAGGTGAACGCGGAGCGGCCGCGCGGGGCGGTAGTGAACGACCCGGTCTCCTGCGCGGCGCCGTCGTGCCCGGCCGAGTACAGGTAGGTGGTGTCGGGCCGCAGTCCCGTGATGCGGGCGTGGTGGACGTACACCTCCCGCCGGGACAGGTCGTCACGGTAGGTCCGGGTCTCGGCGTCGACCGCGTGCCCCGAGCCGCCGCCGTCCGGTGAACCGAGGTGGACCCGCGGCCGCCGGACGGACTGGGGACTGATCCAGGAGACGGTCATCTCGGTGGCCGGGTCGGCGCCGAACTGCAGGTGCAGCCCCGCCACTCCGGGCACCCCGATCCGGCTGGGCGTGCGCTGCAGCAGGGGCGACACCGCGTCCGCCGGCCTCTCGGCGGCCCGTGCGCTTCCCGTGCTCCCGACGGCGGCGGCAGCCGCACCAGCGGTCGAGCCGGTCAGTAACGTCCTGCGCGGAATCGGCATGGGGCACCTTTCTCGAAGCGAGTCGTCGCTCGCGTGAACCCTGGGGGCGGTCGACCGCAATGATGCCTGCGGGAAGCTCTCGTGGACGAGGATTTTCCGTCGGCGGGGCCTGCGGCCAGCCGGCGGCCCGGGCGGGTGCGGTCTCCTGGCGCCGCGACGGCCATGCCGTCGCACTGCTGAGGCTGGAGGCGCCCGTGGCCGGGACGGGCCCGGCACCGCGCGTGGGGCTGAGGGTGCGTGGTGCGGCGCGGGGCCCGGCCGGGCGGGGGGCTGCGGCCGGGCGGGGGTCAGGTGCGGTCGCGTTCGAAGGTGCGCAGCAGGTCCGCCGCGACGCCCACCGCGATCGCGGCCGGTTCCTTGCCGGTGATCTCCGTCAGGCCGATCGGGGTCTTGATCCGGTCGATCGTCGTGTCGTCGTGGCCGCCCTCGGTGGACAGGCGGTGGCGGAAGCGGGCCCATTTGGCGGCCGAGCCGATCAGGCCGATCGTGCCCAGCCCCGGGGTGCGCAGGGCGGCGTCGCACAGGGCGGCGTCCTCGGCGTGGTCGTGGGTCATGATCAGGACGTGGGTGCCGGGGGCCAGTTCGGTGAGGACCTCCTCCGGGAGCAGGGGGGTGTGGTGGACGTGGACCTGCGCCACGGCGTCCGCGAGCACGGCGAGCCGGTCGTCGGCGAGCTGGCCGGGGCGGGTGTCGATCAGGTGGAGATCGAGGTCGAAGCGGGCCAGGATGCGGGCCAGTTCGAGGCCGACGTGTCCGACGCCGAAGACCGCCACTGCCGGGACCACCGGCAGGGGTTCGAGCAGGACGCTGACGGCTCCGCCGCAGCACTGCACGCCGTGCCGGCCGGTGGCCTTGTCGTTGAGGGCGAATTCCATCAGTTCCGGTTCCGCGTCGGGCCTGGCGAGCACCTCGCGGGCCCGGTCGATGGCGACGGCCTCGATGTTGCCGCCGCCGACCGAGCCCCAGGTCTCGGTCCGTCCGACGACGAGTTTGGCGCCGGCCTTGCGGGGTGCGTGGCCGCGCACGGCCGCGACGGTCACGAGCGCGCCGGGTTCCCGGCGCGCCCGCAACCGCGCGACCGCGGCCACCCAGGTCAGTTCAGGCATGGCTCAGGGCGCTCGCGCCGCCGGTGCGGGCCGTGGCGGCGGCACGGGCCGCTTCCAGGGCCCAGTACACCGCCTCCGGCGTCGCGGGGGAGGCGAGTTCCACGCTGACCCCGGCGGGCCCGAAGGCCGCGGCGGCCTGCCGCAGCGCCTCGCGCACCGAGAACGCCAGCATCAGCGGGGGTTCGCCGACCGCCTTCGAGCCGTAGACCGCCCCTTCCTCGGTGGCGTTCTGCAGCAGCGTGACGTTGAACTCCTCGGGCATCTCCGAGAAGCTGGGCAGCTTGTAGGTGCTGGCGGCCTGGGTCAGCAGACGGCCGCGGTTCGGGCCGTCGCCGGTGTCCCAGCGCATGTCCTCCAGGGTCAGCCAGCCCGCGCCCTGGACGAAGCCGCCCTCGACCTGGCCGATGTCGATCATCGGGGACAGGCTGTCGCCGACGTCGTGCACGATGTCCACGCGACGGATGCGGTACGCGCCGGTGAATCCGTCCACCTCCACCTCGGTGGCGGCGGCGCCGTGGGCGAAGTACTTGAACGGCGAGCCCTTGAAGGCCTTCGCGTCCCAGTGCAGTCCCTCGGTGCGGTAGAAGCCGGCCGCCGAGAGCTGGACGCGCTGGAGGTAGGCGGTGCGCACGAGGTCGTCCCAGGCCAGTTCGCGGTCGCTGCCCAGGGCGCGGGCGACGCCCTCGACGATGCGCACGTCGGAGGCGTTGGCGCCCAGCTGGGTTCCGGCCACCTCCAGCAGCCGTCCGCGCAGCTGCTCGCAGGCGTTCTTCACGGCCGCGCCGTTGAGGTCCGCCCCGGCGCTGGCGGCGGTGGCGGAGGTGTTGGGCACCTTGTCGGTGCGGGTCGGTGCCAGCCGCACCTTGTGCAGGGGGACGCCCAGGGTGGTGGCGGCGACCTGGATCATCTTGGTGTGCAGGCCCTGGCCCATCTCGGTGCCGCCGTGGTTGATCAGGACCGAGCCGTCCTTGTAGATCAGCACCAGTGCGCCGCCCTGGTTGAAGGCGGTGAGGTTGAAGGAGATGCCGAACTTGATGCCGGTGAGGGCGATGGCCCGCTTGGTGTGCGGGTGCGCGGCGTTGAAGGCAGCGATCTCACGCCGCCGGTCGGCCAGTCCGCCGCTCTCCTTGACCTGCTCCCAGACGGCGGAGATCCGCCCGGGCTGGGTGACCGGCTGCCCGTACGGGGTGTGCTGGCCCTCGCGGTAGAAGTTGCGTTCCCGCAGTTCCGTCGGGTCGAGGCCGAGCAGCGGCGCGCAGCGGCCCATGATGTCCTCGATCACGAGCATGCCCTGGGGGCCGCCGAAGCCGCGGAAGGCGGTGTTGGAGACCTTGTGGGTCTTGGCGATGCGCCCGGCGACGCGCGCGTGGGGGATCCAGTAGGTGTTGTCGATGTGGCAGAGGGCGCGGGCCACCACCGGCTCGGACAGGTCCAGGCTCCAGCCGCCGTCCGCGGTCAGGGTGGCGTCCAGGGCCTGGATGCGGCCGTCGGCGTCGAAGCCGATCTTCCAGGCGGCGTGGAAGCCGTGCCGCTTGCCCGACATGGTCAGGTCCTGGGTCCGGTTGAGACGTACCCGGACGGGCCGGCCGGTGAGCTTGGCGCCGAGGGCGGCGACGGCCGCGAATCCGTGCGGCTGCATCTCCTTGCCGCCGAAGCCGCCGCCCATACGCAGGCACTGCACGGTCACCTCGTGGCTGTGCAGGCCGAGGACGTGGGCGACGATCTCCTGGGTCTCCGAGGGGTGCTGGGTGCTGCTCTGGACGAAGACCTGCCCGGCCTCGTCGATGTGGGCCAGCGCCGCATGGGTCTCGAGGTAGAAGTGTTCCTGTTCGGAGAACTGGAACTCGCCGGTGAACACGTGGACGGAGTCGGCGAATCCGGCGTCGACGTCGCCGGCCAGCATCACGGGCCGGGCGCCGTGGAAGCTCCCGGCGGCGATCGCCTCCGACAGCGTGACGACCGACGGCTGTTCGTCGAGTTCCACCTCGACGGCCGCCGCACCGAGCCGGGCGGCCTCCAGGGTTTCGCCGAGCACCCAGGCGACGGCGTGGCCGTGGAACATGACCGTGTCGGGGAAGAGCGGTTCGTCGTGCTTCATGCCGGCGTCGTTGACGCCGGGCACGTCGGCGGCGGTCAGCACGCGGACCACGCCGGGCACGGCGAGCGCGGCTGCGGTGCGCAGGGCGGTGATCCTGCCGTGGGCCTTCATCACCTGGACCGGGTGGGCGTGCAGGACGTCCTTGGTGCGGTGGATCAGGTCGTCGGTGTAGAGCGCGGCGCCGGTGACGTGCAGGTTGGCGCTCTCGTGCGGGAGGGGAAGTCCGACGGCGGGCTTCTCGGGGCGCTGGGACAACTGGCTCACGAAGACACCGCCTCGGTGGTCTGGGCGTACAGCTTGAGAAGGCTCTGGCCGAGCATCGCGGAGCGGTACCCGGCGCTGGCGCGGTGGTCGTCCATGGGGGTTCCCTGGGTCTTGAGCACCTCGGCGGCGGCCTGGGCGGTCTCGGCCGTCCAGGCCCTGCCCTCCAGGGCGGCCTCGGCGGCGAGGGCGCGGATCGGGGTGGCGGCCACGCCGCCCAGGCCGATGCGCGCCTTGCGGACGGTCCCGTCCTGGATGTCGAGGGCGAAGGCGACGGCGACGCTGGAGATGTCGTCGAACCGCCGCTTGGCGATCTTGTGGAAGGCCGTGACGGGCGACAGCGGCAGGGGGACGCGTACGGCGCGGATCAGCTCGCCGGGGCGGCGCACGCTCTGCCGGTAGCCGGTGAAGTAGTCGCAGAGGGGGACTTCGCGTTCGCCGTCGGCGCCGGCGAGCACCACCGACGCCTCCAGGGCGAGCAGGACCGGCGGGCTGTCGCCGATGGGCGAGCCGGTGCCGAGGTTGCCGCCGAGGGTGGCGCTGTTGCGGATGAGGCGGGAGGCGAACTGGGGGAACAGCTCGGCCAGGAGGGGTACGGCGCCGTCGAGGCGGCGTTCGATCTCGGTGAGGGTCTGCGCGGCGCCGATCTCGATGTGGCCGGATCCGATGTGCAGGGAGCGCAGTTCGGGCAGCCGGTCGACGGCGATGACGCAAGGGGCCCGGCGGGAGCGGATGTTGACCTCGACGCCCCAGTCGGTGCTGCCGGCGACGACGACGGCGTCGGGCCGCTCGCGCAGCAGCTCCAGCGCCTCGGCCAGGCTGCCCGGCCGCAGGAAGCTGCTGTCGTCGCGGGTGTAGGCGGTGGCGGCCGGTTCGGGCGGGGACTGTTCGCGGCGCCGGGCGAGCGGGTCGTCCCCGGCGGGCGCGCCGACGGCGAACGCGGCGTCGCGGATCGGGCGGTATCCGGTGCAGCGGCACAGGTTCCCGCTCAGCGCGTGCAGGTCGAAGCCGTTCGGGCCGTGCTCGGGGTCGCCGTGCCCGGCGTCGCCGTGCCCGGGGCGGCCTTCCTCGGCGGGGGTGGGGTGGGCGCAGCGGCCGGGGCGGTAGTACTCGGCGGCCATGCTGCACACGAACCCCGGGGTGCAGTAGCCGCATTGGGAGCCGCCGCGGACCGCCATCTCCTCCTGTACGGGGTGCAGGGTGGGCGGGGTGCCGGGCTCGCCCGGGGTGGCCAGGCCCTCGGAGGTGATCACCTCCTGGCCGTCGAGCGCCGCGGCCGGGACCAGGCAGGCGTTGACGGCCACCCAGTCGGTGGGCCTGTCCACACCGGGCCGGGCCACCAGGACCGAACAGGCTCCGCATTCGCCCTCGGCGCAGCCCTCCTTGGTGCCGGTCAGCCCGCGCTCACGCAGGAAGTCCAGCACCGTGGTGTGGGGGGCGGCCGGTGCGAGGGGGGTTTCCTGCCCGTTGACCGTGATAAAGGGTGTGGGTGTACTGGTCGCCATATTTCAGGAGCTTTCTCTTTCGGTGGCGCAGCTCGAAGAGCCCGGAGCTCGATGAGTCCGGGGAGCGCACGTCGGCACGCGTCGGCGTACCGCAGGCGGTGTGTGGGGAGAAGCGGGGCCGGGGCCGCGGGCGGGCGCACCGGGAGGGAGGGGCCGTTCAGCAGCCGTGGGCTACACGGCCGGGGGCCCAGGCGACCTCGTGGGCGGGGCGCAGCGGCGCGGAGACGGTCGGCATCCGACGTCGCCTCCTTCCCTGAGCTCACGAGTCGTTGCGCCCGAAGCTACGTCGCCGCAGGTTGATCGGTCAAGCATGGGTTCCGGCATGTGGCCCGTTGTCACTCCGGACGGCTCCGGACGGCCGCCGGTGGGCCGGCTGTCCCGTCAGGGGCCCGTCTCGAACGCCGGGGGCTTGAGGCCCTTGAGGCATTGCGTGTCCGGGGTCGTCGGGGTGTCGAAGAAGGAGACCGCGATGGTCTGGGCGCACTTCGAGGTCGCGAAGACCACGTGGGGCTCGTAGGGGACGGTGACGACGGTGGCCCGGGACAGGGTGCGGGCGACGTACGGGCCGTTGGCCGCTCCGGTCTGGGAGTCGAAGCCGCCCGAGAGGGCCAGCGTGGGGATGTCGCTCTTGGTGACGTCCCGGATCGAGCGCGGTGCGGCGGGGACGTTCCAGGTGTCGCAGTCCTGGTGGAGGTAGGCCAGCTGCGGTGCCTGGGACTGGACCGCGCGCGGGAAGGACGGGAAGGCCTCCTCGCCGCCGCGCAGGGCCGCGTCCCGGGCCGCGTACGGGGTCCACTCGCTGCAGAACACGCCGTAGACCAGCCCGTGGGAGAGCCGGCCGACGGCCTGGGGCGAGTACTTGCCGACCGACCACTGCTCGGCGATGCGCTGGGGCTTGCCGTGGTCCAGTTCGTCGAGGGCGCGCGGCACCTGGGCCGCGACGTGGGTGGCGGAGGTCAGCCAGTTCACCAGGGCCGCGCCGTCGAGGAGCACCTTCACCTGCTTGTGGGTGTCGGGCAGGGTGACGGTGGTGGTGACCGGCTTGGCCTGGAGTTCGCGCACGAGGCGTTCGAAGGTGGCCGACAGGTTCGGGTAGCGGTCGTTGCAGGCGGGCTGCTCGGCGCAGGCCTTGAACAGGCCGTCGAAGCCCTGCTTGGCGGCGCTCCAGGTCAGGGCCTCACCGGCCGTGGAGGGCGGCAGGATGCCGTCGATGCCGACCGACCGGATCCCTTGCGGGTGCAGGCGCATGGTGACGAGCGCCAGCTGGGTGCCGTAGGAGATGCCGTACAGGTTCCACTGCGCCACGCCCAGCGCGCCGCGCAGGTCCGCGAGGTCGGCGGAGCTCTCGGTGTCGTTGTAGGCGCCGAGGTCGGCCCCGAGGCCGACGAGCCGGTCGCGGCAGGCCTTCGTGGCCTGGAGGTGCAGGCGTTCGGAGTCGGGCGAGGCGTAGGCGAGGCCGGTCGCGCGGGCGTTGAACTCGTCGATGTCCGGGCAGGTGAGGGCCGGGTCGGCCGAGTACGTGCCGCGCTGGGACATGAAGATCACGTCGCGGTCGCGGTTGAGGCCGCCGTCGACGGCCATCTTCGCCTCGCCGACGGCGTCGTCCCCGGGTCCTCCGGCGAGCCAGACGATCGGGTCGGGCCGTGGCGTCGCGGCGAGCGCCGGCACGATCGCCACCCCGAGCGTGATCTTGCGGCCGTCCGGTCTGGTCCGGTTCTCGGGGACGGTGAGCGTTCCGCAGCGGGCGCCGTCGAGCTCGGCGACCGGCTCGGGCGTCCTGGGGCAGGCGCCCGGTGTGTAGCGGGCGTCGCCGGCCGTCCCGGCGACGGTGCCGAGGGGCGCCGGGGGCGGGGTGGCGGCGCCGTACGCCTGGACGGGCGCGCCGAACAGGCCGGTGAGGAGCAGGCCGGCCGCCAGGCCGGCGGAGGAGGCGTGCAGCCGTCGCACGGTGCGGCGGGGGCGGGACGCGTCGGTGCGGGGCATCGGTCCTCCCGGTCACTTCGGGGTGATGGTGAACGGCGCCGGCTCCAGGCCGGCCACGCAGCCGGTGTCGGGGGCGGCCGGGCGGGCGAGGAAGGAGGCGAGCACCTTGGCCGCGCAGGGCGACTGCGGGACCACCCAGTGCGTGATGCCGGGGATCTTCACGGAGGTCGAGCGGGACAGCGTGCGGGAGGCGTCCTTCGCGAAGCCTGCGCCGGTCTTCTGGTCGAAGGTCCCGGAGAGGAGGAGCGTGGGTACGGAGCTGACGGCGGCCACCCGCTGCTGGGCGGCCCGGTCGGGAACGTTCCAGGTCCGGCACACGTCGAGCTGGAAGGGGAGCTGCGGTGTCTGGGCCAGGACGGTGTCCGGCCACCCGGGGAAGGCCTTGCGGCCCGCGTCCAGCACCGCGGATTCGGTGACCCCCGGCGTCCACTCGGCGCAGGCCACCGACTCCGTCAGCCCGTGCGCGGTCATGCCGGTCGCCTGGACGGAGTCGACCGCCCGGGCCCGGGCGAAGCGCTCCGGGTTCCCGTGGGCCAGTTCGTCGATCGCCGCCGGGAGGTCGGCCGGCTTGATGGTGTTGGCGACGAGCACGCCGAGCACGGCTCCCCCGTCGAGGACCACCTTCACCGGGGCCCCGCCCTTCGGCGGGGCGGCGGTCAGCGTCAGCGGCTTCGCCTCCAGCCGCTTCACCTGCTCGTCCAGCGTCTTGCGCAGGTCCGGGTAGCGGCTCTTGCAGGCCGGCTGGGCCGCGCACGCGTCGAGGATGGCGCCGATGCCCTCCTGTGCGCTGGGCCAGCCCCAGGGCAGGACCACGCTCTGCGGGGGCGTGACCGAGTCGATCGCCACCGCGCGGATCCCCTCGGGGTGGGTGCGCAGATAGGTGAGGGCCAGGTTGGTCCCGTAGGAGTATCCGTAGACGTTCCACTGCGCGATGCCGAGCGCCGTGCGCAGGTCGACGAAGTCCGCCGCGTTATCCACGGTGTTGTAGGCCCCGAGGTCGGTCCCGTCGGCCGTCAGACGGTCCCGGCACTGCTTGAAGGCGTCCAGCATCTGCGACTTGGCCTGCGCCGAGTCGTAACCGAGGCCCACGTAGCGCGCGTTGAAGCGGTCGACCTCCGGGCAGGCCAGGTTGGGCCGGTCGTAGCGGTTCCCCCGCTGCGCCATGATGATCAGGTCGTGGTCCCGGTTCACGCCGGCCGCGGTCAGGAACGGGATGTCGTCGAAGGTCTCGCCTCCGGGGCCGCCCGCCATGAACACCACGGGCTCCGCGGCGGGCTTGGCCGAGACGGCCGGGATGACCGCCGTGGCCAGCTTGATGGTCCGGCCGCCGGGACGGGCCCGGTTCTCGGGGACCTCCAGGAATCCGCAGCGCGCCTTGGCCAGCTCGGGGACCGGCTCGGCCGTCTTCGGGCAGGGGCCGGGCACGAACCGCGCGGGTGCCGCCGGGGTGGGGGCGGCGGCGGCCGGCGCCGCCGTGACGGCGGCCAGGCAGACCAGGGCGGCCGCTGCGGCCGCCGTGTTGCGGGTGTGCTTCGCCATGGGATCCCGTTCCTCTGCCGGCGCGCACGGCTGCCGTTGCCGGACAGCGCCCCGGCGGTTGGGCGGAACGTACCCTTCCGACGCTACCGGGTCCCCCGGACGGCCGCATGCCGGACGGCCGGTGGCCGGGAACCCGCCCCGGACGCCCGGCGCCACCCACGACCGGCCCGGCAAGCCGGCCGCCTGACCGCCCGCCGGCCGGGCCGGGGACCGCGCCCCGGGCCCCGCCGGCGGACCGGCCCCGTTACGGTGCCATCTCGTAGGCCCCGGAAAGGGCCTCGACGCGCTCCCAGACCCGCGCCGCGCGGGCCTCGTCGACGACCGGGCGGCGCACCGCGCCGAGCGCCCACTCCTGCTGCGCCACGGTCGCGGAGTCCTTGCCGTGCAGTTCGACGGCGTGGCCGGAGAAGTCGCGGACGAGGACGGAGAACAGCTCGTCGAGGACGTCGCGGTCCAGGTCCGTGAGGCGGGCCTGTTCCAGGATCAGCTGGCCGTGCACCACCAGGGCGAAGAGCTGGCCGACGGAGAGCAGGAAGTCGAGGTCGCGGCTCTGCACCTCGTCGGGGGCGATGGTGGCGACGAACGCGCACAGGGCGTCGGCCTGCTCGCGGAAGCGGGCGACGTTCGGCACGCCTGCGTACGCGTCGAAGGCGGGCCGCCAGTCGTGGAAGCGTACGGAGCCCAGGCCGCGGGCCGGGCCCTGCCGGAACAGGAAGTCGTCGTCGGCAGCGTCCAGGCGGGTCGGCACGGCCGGGTACTCGACCGGCTCCAGCAGGTGGTTGCGCATGAACTTGAGGATCAGCGCGAGGTTGACGTGGACGGTGCCCTCGAGCTTGGGCAGGCCGCGGATCTCGACGGCGGCGTTGGCGAAGTAGGTGTCCTTCTCGAAGCCCTTGGCGGCGATGACGTCCCACATCAGGTCGATGACCTTCTCGCCCTCGGTGGTCACCTTCATCTTCGTCATCGGGTTGAAGAGGAGGTAGCGGCGGTCCTCGGGCCCGGCGGAGCGGAAGTAGTCCACGGCGCGGTCGCTGAACAGCTTCATGCCGACCAGGCGCACGTAGGCGTCGGCCAGCTCGCGGCGCACGTGCGGGAAGGCGGTGACCGGGCGGCCGTAGAGGACCCGGTTCTGCGCGTGGGTGACGGCCTCGTACATCGCGTGCTCGCAGATGCCGATGGAGGCGGTGCAGAGGTTGAACTTGCCGACGTTGACGGTGTTGAGGGCGGCGTCGAAGGCGGCGCGGCCGGTGTGCAGCACGTCCTCGGCGGCCACCGGGTAGCGCTCCAGCCGGAACTCGCTGACGTACTTGGAGGAGTGGACCACGTTCTGGACGAGGCCGTAGGCGGGGTGGCGGCTGTCGGCGGCGAAGAAGACGTAGCCGTCCGGGCCCTCGACGTCGGTGCGGCGGCCGAAGACGGAGACCAGGCCTGCGGCGTTGCCGTTGCCGATGTAGTACTTGGAGCCGGTCGCCAGGAAGCCGCCGTCGCCGTCGGGCTCCAGGAGCATGTCGGTGGAGTAGATGTCGGCGCCGTGGGTGCGCTCGGACAGGCCGAAGGCGAACACCTCGCCCTGGGAGAGGAGTTCGGCGGCGCGGGCGCGGGCGGCGGCGTTCTCGCTCTGCCAGACCGGGCCCAGGCCGAGGATGGTCACCTGCCAGGCGTACCAGTAGTCGAGGCCGTAGAAGCCGAGGATCTCGTTGAGTGCGGCGATGCGGGCGGTGTCCCAGCGCTGGTCCTCCCGGCCGGCGGCGGAGGCCGGGGTGAGGAAGGTGGCGAACAGGTCTTCCTTGGCGGCGAAGGCGAGGAAGTCCGCGAGCCAGGCGCGGGTGCGGTAGTCCTCCAGCAGCTTGCGCTTGCCGCGCTCCTCGAACCAGTCCACGGTGGCGCGCAGCAGGCGGCGGGTCTCGGGGTCGAAGTGCGCGGGGTCGTAGGTGCGCGGGTTGAACAGGAGGGAGTCGGCCATGAGGGGTCGCCTTCCGGGGAGTAGTGACGGGTCTTGCGGTCAGGCGGGCGGTGTCGCCGCCCCGATGCGGTGGAGGGTGGCCAGGACGTCGTCCAGCCAGGCGATGGTCATCCGCTCGTACGCGATGCCGCCGCGCAGCACGACGTGCTGGAGCTCCTGCCCGGCGTCGAGCGGGGCGGGGGCGCCGGGGCCGGTGAAGTCGCGCCGCTCGCCCGCGAGGTAGTGCGCGAGGCGGTCGCCGTGGGCGCTGCGGTGGCGTTCGACCTCGCGGATGAGGGCGGCGGGGTCGTCGAAGGCCGCGCCGCGGATCTTGACGGCCAGCTCGTGGCGCATGCTCTCGGGCTCGATCGGCTCGTGCAGCCACCGGGAGAGGGCGGCGCGGCCGGGCGCGGCGACGGCGTACTCCTTCTTGTCCGGCCGCCCCTGCTGGGGCACTTCGCGGACGGTGAGCAGGCCGTCGGCGGCCATGCGCCCCAGGACGCGGTAGATCTGCTGGTGGGTGGCGGTCCAGAAGTAGCCGATGGACCGGTCGAACCGGCGGGCCAGTTCGTATCCGGAGCCCGGCATCTCCAGGAGGGAGACGAGGATCGCGTGGTCGAGCGCCATGCCCCGATCCTTCTATGCAACTCGTTGCATAGACAAGTGCCGCCGCCCGGGTGAGACACGGCTCACCCGCTTCCCGCGCGGGCGGACCGTCAAACCGTTTGCCGCCCCGGCTGCGGCCGGTTAGCGTCGCCGCCCATGACCCCTGTCCTGCGCACCGAGCGCCTGCTGCTGAGCCCCTACGTCCCCGCGGACGAGGAGGATTTCGTGACCCTCTTCCAGGACGTGCGGGTGTCCCGGTGGATGGGCGACGGCCCCGCCACCGAGGAGGAGGACCGGGCCCTGTTCGGCCGGATCTTCACCAAGGTCTACGCCGGGAACCTGTTCGACGTCTGGGCCGTCCGCCTCGACGGCGAGCTGATCGGGCACGCCGAGATCAAACGGACGGACGCGGTCGCCGGCCACGAGATCATCTACGCCCTGGCGCCCGCGGCCTGGGGTGCGGGGCTGGGGACCGAGCTGGCGCGGGCCCTGGTGGAGTACGGCTTCGCCGCCCTCGGACTGGCCGAGGTGCACGCCACCGTGGCCGCGGAGAACGGCGCCTCGCTGGCCTTGCTGGAGCGGATCGGGTTCGAGCACGTCCGGGACGTCACCGAGGACGACGGCAGCACCACCCGCGTACTGACCCGGGCCGCCTAGTACTCCAGCAGCGGATCGTGTCCTGAGCTGGTTCTTCTCAGGTAGTGACTGCGCTGGGCGGTGGCCTGGCGGCGTCGGCGCCAGTGGGACCAGTTCAGTGCGTGATCTCGTGGACGAGGTCGGCTTGTTCGGTGGTGGGGCAGGAGATGTTCCAGGAGCCGTCGGATCTCTGCCACGGAGGATGAACCCCGTGTCGTCGACGATCAGGACACCACCAGGACCGAGTTTGCCTGCGACGTAGTCACGGACATCGTCACGGAGTGCGTCCGCGTCCCAGACACTCGAGTTGAGCAGTCTTTGGAATCCGTCCGGGGTGCGGTGATCTGCGTACTCGGCCAGCTGCCAGCCGTTCTTCCGGGCCACTGGAGCCAGCAGCCCCCGCAGGTAGTCCCGCATCCGCCACCGCAGATCCGCCCGTCCGAACCGGCCCGCCACCCGCGCGAACACCGACTCCAACTCCGCAGCCCACCCCTGGGCCCCAGCCATCCCCACCATGCCCTGCCAACGACAACCACCAGCTCACGAAACGATCCGCTGCTGGAGTACTAGCCCCGGCCCGGCCCGGGGCACCCCTGGACGGGGGTGCGGTTCGCGGCGTGCCTGGGGTTCGCGAGAGGCCCTGGACGTGGTCCTGGTCCGCCCCGAGCTGGTGGCGGAGATCAGCGCCGACCGGGTGATGACCGGGGCGGCGTTTTCCGCCACCCGCTGAGCCTCCGCCGGTTGGGCTTGGACGTGACAGCGGAGGACGTTCCCCGGTTCGGTGAAGGGCCGACTGCGGCGGCCAGCTGAGCCTGCCGATCGGGGCGGCCACCGCGGCCGGCTCGCGCCGGGCGAGAAGCCGAACCGCAAGCGGATGACGACCGTGGCCTGCGTCTTCGACACCCGGCCCGCCCCCAGACGCCCTTGCTCCGCGACGACCAGGTCCCTCGATCCCGACCTCCGCGCTACCCATGGCCAATTAGGAGACCGGGATGGGGAATTACACGACGCTCAAACCGCCCAACCTGGGGAAAAACTTGATCGCCGGCACTCCTACCTGCGCAGACGCCGGATCGAATGCACCATCCCGGAGAAGGCCGACCAGGTCCGCACCCGCAAGAAGCTCGGCTCGCGCGGTGGTCGACCACCAGCCTTCGACGTGGAGTGCGGGAGCAATCGGCTGAAACGGCATCGCGCGGTGGCCACGAGGTACGACAAGTTGGCCGTGCGCTACGAGGCGACAGTGCTGATCGCCGCCATCAACGAGTGGCTTTGACCAGCACTGTCGCACTCCCTAGAAGCCGATCCTGGAGAAGTCGTAGTACCTGTCGAAGCGCGGCACCCAGATGCTGGGCCAGGGCGTACCGCTGACGCCGCAGTCGCCGAGCACGACGGGCGAGCGGCGGCCGGTGTCGTGCAGGCAGAGTCCGGTGCCGACCTCCTGGATCTCCCAGTGGTCGCCCTTCTCGCCACCCTGGAAGATCCACGTGAAGGTACCGCAGCCCCAGCCGTCCGCCTGGATCATGGAGACGCCCTTGTAGGCGTAGCCGCCCTGCGGGCCGACGCAGCGCGCGCCGCCGAAGGTGCCGATCGCGAAGTTGCCGTTGCCCAGGCTGTGGAAGGTGAAGCGCTGGTTCAAGTGCCCGTTGCAGTCGTACCTCTGGATGATGGCACCGGGACTGGTGGTATCGCCGCGGATGTCGAGGCACCCCCAGCTGTAACCGGCCCTTACCTCGTAGATGGGCGCGTTGTACGGGGTGGTGCTGTAGCGGATCGTCGGGTTCTCCGCGGCCTGCGCGGACGACGGCAGCAGCATGACGAACATCGCCGTGAAGACTGCAACGGCCACACTGCCGAACCGGCGAAATCTTTGCGCCACGTTCCCTCCTGACTGGAAACAACTGACTGAGGACGAGCTTGACGCCGAAGAAGCTAGCGAGATCCACTGGGCCTCCGATACCCACCCTTTCAGGGGGGTGTGTTCACGGCGGAGGCTGTGGTGCGGGAAGGCTCGGGGCTGCAGCGTGCCCAGCGGTTCATGATGCTGGCGACCGGCCTGTACCGGGCCAGCCACCTGGTGGCGGGCTTCGTGGCCGTGCTGCGCAAGGCGCCGGGCGAGGTCCTCCCCTGGGTGCTGTTCGGCGGGGTTCTCGCCTCCAGTGTGTGGCTGTACGGGAACGCCTACGCACGGGGCTGGTTCGACCGGCGCTGGGTATGGGCCGATGTGCTGGTGACCGGGTGCGCGGTGCCGCTGCTGGTGGGCCTGGCGAGCGGCGGGGTGGCGGGCGGCGGCTGGGTGCCCGGGGGAGCCGGAGTGGCCGTGTACGGCTGGCTGTTCCTGCTGGGCGGGTCGGTGAGCGCGGCGGCGGGTGTCGGACTGGCACCGAGGCGGGCCGTGGTGGCCGTTCTGCTCCTGCTCGGCACCACGCTGGCCGCGTACCTGTGGGTGATCGGTCCGGAGGCGGCTCCCGGATCCGCCCTCGTCGGGCACATGAACTCGGTGGTCTCCTCGGCCGTGATGGCCAAGGTCTTCTGGTGGTACCTGCGCCGGCAGGGCACCCAGCTGGACGAGGCCAACGAACGGGCGCTGACCGCCGAGGCCGCGCGGGCCCGTGAGGCCGAGCGGATCGCGCACCACCGAGCCCTGCACGACACCGTGCTGGCCACGCTGACCACCATTGCCGTAGGCCGGGTGGACGCCAACGCGCCCGGGGTACGGGAGCGGTGCGCCCGCGAGGCGGCGTACCTGCGGCGGCTGATCCAGCGTGGTGACGACCCGGAGGATGCGGGTGCGCAGGCCCCGGAGGTGGCGGTCGGGGCTGTGCTGGAGGAGGCGGTGCACTCGGCCGAGTGCCTGGGCCTGAAGGTCACCGCCCAGTACCACGAACTGCCGTCGGTGCCCCGACCCGTGGCCATCGCCCTCGCGGCCGCCGTGTCCGAGGCGCTGAACAACGTACGGTGCCACGCCGGGACCGGACAGGCCTTCCTGACGGTCGTCGGGGCGGCCGGGGGCGTGTTCGTCAGGGTGGTGGACCGGGGCGTCGGCTTCGACCCGACGGCCCCCGGGAGCGGGAGCGGAACCGGGACGGGGAGCGGGCTGCGGCGCTCCATCCACGCCCGGCTGGCCGAGATAGGCGGGCGGTCCGAGGTCGACAGCGCCCCGGGAGAGGGGACCAGCGTGGAGCTGCGGTGGCCGGCGTGATTACCGTGGCCGTGGTCGACGACGACCGGATGCTGCGCGAGGGGCTGCGCTCCTGGCTGGCCGAGGTGGAGCGATTACGGCTGCTGGCCTCGGTGGAGACGGTGGACGCGCTGCTCGCGGTGGGCGGCCGGCCCCCCGACGTGGTGCTGCTTGACCTGGTGCTGCGCGACGGTTCCATCCCAGAGGACAACGTCCGGCGGGTGTGCGCGGCGGGCAGCCGGGTCGTGGTCATCAGTACGGTTGCGGACCGGGCCCGGATCGTCGGGACGGTGGCGGCGGGAGCGGACGGCTACCTCACCAAGGACCACTCGCTGGAGACGCTGGTGGGGGCCGTGGAGACAGTGGCCGCAGGCGGTACGGCGCACTCCCCCGAGCTGGCCTTCGCCTGGGCGTACGACTCCGGCCCGGCCCGGCCGCGGCTGGCGCCGCGGGAGCTCCAGGTTCTGCTCGACTACGCCTCCGGGCTCACCCTGAAGGCCACCGCACGGCGGGCGGGTGTCAGTCCGAACACCGCCAAGTACTACCTGGACCGGGTCAAGGAGAAGTACCAGCGGGCGGGCCGTCCGACGTACACGAAGATCGACATGGCGCTGCGGGTGAGGGAGGACGGGCTCGATCCGCACACCGTGGACCCTTGATCAG
The DNA here is from genome assembly GCF_002028425.1 of Streptomyces katrae. Classification (GTDB taxonomy): domain Bacteria; phylum Actinomycetota; class Actinomycetes; order Streptomycetales; family Streptomycetaceae; genus Streptomyces; species Streptomyces katrae_A. Next base: position 1,198,548 of record NZ_CP020042.1, read on the forward strand.
ACGAAGGCCGCCCCCGCGTCCGCAACCAAAGTCACCGGTATTGGGGTTAGGGTCTGTTGCGACAGTGCTGGTCAAAGCCACTCGTTGATGGCGGCGATCAGCACTGTCGCCTCGTAGCGCACGGCCAACTTGTCGTACCTCGTGGCCACCGCGCGATGCCGTTTCAGCCGATTGCTCCCGCACTCCACGGCGTGGCGCTCCTTGTAGTCCTCCTTGTCGAAGGCTGGTGGTCGACCACCGCGCGAGCCGAGCTTCTTGCGGTTGCGGACCTGGTCGGCCTTCTCCGGGATGGTGCATTCGATCCGGCGTCTGCGCAGGTAGGAGCGGTTCACGCGAGATCCGTAGGCTTTCGGCACGGGCCTTGTCGGGTGTGGTGCGTGGCCGTCCGGGGCCGGTTCGGGGGCGCGGATGCGTTCGAGGACGGGCTGGAACTGCGGGCTGTCGTGCCGGTGCCCGGCGGTGATCAGCAACGAAAGGGGCTTCTGCCCCTGCTCGGTCGCGAGGTGGATCTTCGTAGTCAGGCCGCCGCGGGAGCGTCCGAGGCCGTGGTCGTCCGGCTCGGCGTCGATCCCGACGGGAGGCTCGCGCTGCAGATCCCCTTTTACGCGCGCCGGCGGCGTGCTGGTGGGCGCGGCAGACGGTCGAGTCCACGCTCACGTCCCAGGTGATCAGTCCCTGTGCGTCGGCCTGGACCTGCAGTTGCTCCAGGATCCGCTTCCAGGTTCCGTCGCGCTGCCACCGGCGAAACAGGTCGTAGACCCGGCCCCACGGGCCGTATCGCTCGGGGCTGACCTTCCACGGAGTGCCCGCGCGGGTCCGCCACCGTATCCCGTCGATCAGCTGCCGACGTGTCCACGTCCGCGGCCTGCAAGCCTTCTGCCCGGTCGGCAGCAACGGCTCCAGCCGAGCCCACTGCCGGTCCGTCAGATCCCCTCGCACCCACGCCGTGATCATTGCAATTCAAAATCCACTTTCGCAACAGACCCTAGGGCGCAGGGCCGGGCAGAAGCACCAAAGCGCCGTGGCCGGATCCCGGCGGTCCGCCGGAACCGCTCCCCGGGCTGCGGCCACGGCCGTTCGGGGCGGCGGGTACGGTTCCGGCATGGACGTTTCAGCAATCCGTTCGAACGACGCCGACCCGACTCCGGCGGAGACGATCAAGGAGACCGCCCGCCGGCAGCTGGTGGAACTGGGGGCCGCGGGGCTGTCTCTGGAGGGCGTGGCCCGTGCGGCCGGGCTCGGCCTCGCCGACGTCGAGGCCGTCTTCCCGCACCGGGACGACCTGCTGACCGCGCTCGTCATCGGCGCCTACGACGCCTCCGGCGCCGCGATGGAGGCGGCCGACACCGCCGGCGCCCCGGCGGGGGCGCGGCTGCTCGCCGTGACGCGTGCGCTGCGGCAGTGGTCCTTCGCGAACCCCGGCGAGTTCACGCTGATCTACGGTTCGCCGGTGCCGGGCTACCACGCCCCGCAGGACACCGTCCCGGCCGCCGCGCGGACCCCCGCCGTGCTCGCCGGGATCGTCCGGGCCGCCCTGGAGGGCGGTGAACTGACCCCGCCGCGGCGCGCGGTGCCCGGTCCGCCGCTGCTGCTGCCGGCCGCCGTCGAGGCCTTCGGCGGTGTGCCCGAGGCTCCGTTCTCGGACATCATCGAGCGCGGCATCGTGCTGTGGAGCAACCTCATCGGGCTCCTGGTGTTCCAGGTCTTCAGCCGCACCCACGACAGCGTCAAGGACGAGGCCGCGTACTTCGACTACGCCATCGCCGTGGCGGCCGAGAGCATCGGGCTCGAGGTTCCGCTCGGCGGACACACCGACTGACCCCCACTGCCGCCCCCCGCGGCACCCTGCAGGAAACCAGGCCTTGAACACCATCAGAACCCTCTGCTTCGTCATCGCGGCGCTCTCCTCGTACGCCGCGCTCATCTACCGCCTGTGCCAGGCTCGGCGCAGCCGGCACGACAGTGCCTACTGGACGCTGATCACCACTCTGGTCCTCCAGTGCCTCACCTTCACCATGGGCGCCATCGCCATGGGCGGCCCGCGCTTCCTGGGGGTCGGCAACCTCGCCATCCTGCTCATGCACCTGTCGGCGGTGGCCTACTGCGTCGCCGCGGAGATCATCCTGCTGCGGTGGGCGGCGTCCGACGAGGAGGCGCGGCGCAAGACGCGCTGGTGGCTGATCACCGGAACCGCGCTGGACGTGGCCCTGGTCGCGCTCTTCCTCCTCGCCGACGGGACCTCCCGGCCGGCGTCGGACTTCGACACGGGCAGCGGCCGGCCGCTGGTCCTCGTCTACCTCCTGGCCTTCATGGCGTCCCAGGCGCTGCCGTGCGTGACCATCTTCCGCCAGTGCGGCTCGTACGCGCGCATGACGGACAACGAGTCGCTGCGGCAGGCCCTGCGGGTGCTGCGGGTGGCCGCCGTGGTGCTGTTCCTGTACTGCTCGTGCCGGACGCTCAACATCCTGACGGCCGCGGCCGGGGTCGACATCGGCGCCTGGAAGCTGGCCTCGAACCTCTTCAGCGCGGCGGGCATCGTCATCCTGTCGCTCGGCCTCACCAACTCCTCGTGGGGTCCGGCGGCATCGAGGCTGCTGGCGTGGGGGCGGAGCTACCGTTCGTACCGGGCGCTGTACCCGCTCTGGCGGGACCTGTACGAGTCCTCCCCGGACATCGCCCTGGAGCCTCCGGGCGCCTCCGTCGCGGACCTGGACTACCGGCTGCACCGCCGGGTCGTCGAGATACGCGACGGGTGGCGGGACCTGCGTCCGTACATCGACCGCACGACCGTGGGCGGTTCGGCCGCGGGCGCGGGCAGGGAGGAGAACGAGGAGTCGCGGCAGGCCTTCACGGAGGCGGCGCGGATCAAGCGGGCCCTGCTGGCCAAGCAGGCCGGGACCATGCCGCACGACAACAAGGACGCCGGGGACTTCGACGACCGGGACACGGACAACTTCACGGCCGAAGTCGCCTGGCTCACCAAAGTCGCGGCCGCCTACAGTAAACTCGGCACCGCGAGTTGAAGCTCCCGCCCGGTTTGTATCCCCCGTCAAACCGGGCGGGCCTCCCCCGTTCACCCGTCCTCCTGTTGCGGGCCGGACGGGTGGCCATCGCCCGGACTGGCCCGGCCCATCCCCCGAGGGCCGGGCCAGTCCGCTTTCACCGCCCGCCAACCCGTCGTCCTTCCCCCGTGACGAGTTAGCTGGCAGCTATCGGCGAGACCCAACGTTGGCGGAGTCCAGGCCAATTGTCAACTGACCGCTATTCTGCGAAACTGGCGTATAGCCAAGGGCTATACCGAGGAGGTGACGGGAGGAAGAATCACCATGACCGAGTGCGACGACCGGCCCCTGCTCGCCAGGCGCCTTGACGACCTGTTCAAGACGGTCCGCCCCAAGGGCAAGCACTGGACCAACGCCGAGGTGGCGGAGGAACTGAAGCGGGCCAACCCCGAGCTCAAGGCCGGGGGCGTGTACTTGTCGCAGCTGCGCACGGGCAAGCGCTCCAACCCGTCGCCCGACCTCCTGGCCGCCCTGGCCAAGTTCTTCGGCGTCTCGGTCGCCTACTTCTTCGACGACAAGGTCGCCGAGTCGGTGCTCAGCCAGGTCGCCGCCATCGAGGCGCTGCGGCAGTCCGGCGTCCGGGCCGTGGCCATGCGCGCGGCCGGGATGAAGAAGGAGAACCTCGCGGCCATCACGGCCATCATGGACCAGTACCGGCAGATGCAGGGCCTCCCGCCGGTCACCGACGCACCCGTCGCGGACTCCCCCGCCGCCGGCGACGGCCCCGGCCCCTCCGAGCCCGTATGAGGGGCGCCTGGAAGGAGCGGGCCGCCGATCACGACCGGCGCAGCCAGCTCAAGAAGCTCCGCAAGGCCGGCGCCCGGCGGCTCGCCGAACTCGACCTTCCCGAGGTGAGCGACGTCGCCGAGCTCTGCCGCCACCTGGGCGAGGCGCGCGAGCGGCCGATCCTCCTGGTCCCGATGCAGATGCCCTCGTCACACCCGTGCGGCATGTGGGTCGCCGCGCGTGACGAGGACCTGATCTTCTACGACGCCAACACCACCAGCGCGCATCAGGAGCACATCATCTTGCACGAGCTGGGCCACATCATCTGCTGCCACCGCGGGGCCGGCGGGCTGGACGAGGCGGCTGCCCGCCTCCTCTTCCCCGACCTCGACCCCGACCTCGTGCGCGACATGCTCCTGCGCGCGACCTACGACGACGTCCAGGAGCAGGAGGCGGAGATCATCGCCTACCTGCTCGCCCAGCGGATGGAGGGCGCCGAGCAGCAGCACGCGGCGCACCCCGGCGCGGAGGCGGACGAGACCGGCGACCCGGGCACGAGCGCCGTGCTCAGCCGGATCGAACGGACCCTGTTCTGACGTGGACCGCTTACCCCCCGGCGGTGGACGCCACCTCCTCGGCCAGCGCCGCCACCGCCCGGCGGACGTCCTCCTCGCGGTGCTCGCTGGTGACGAAGAAGCGCAGCCTCGACAGCCCTTCCTCCACGGCGGGGTGGAAGATCGGGTCGGCGGTCACTCCGCGCGCGTAGAGGCCGTCCGCGACGCGCAGGGTCCGGGCCGAGTCCCCGAGGATGCACGGCACGATCGGCGTGTGGGCGCTGGAGCCGGTCGCCAGACCGGCGGCCGCGGCCAGACCGAGGAAGAGCTCGGAGTTGCGCCGGAGCTTGGCCACCCGCTGCGGCTCCGCCGCGATCAGCTCGGTGGCGGCCAGCGCGGCCGCCGCGTTGGGCGGGGTCAGGCCCACGCTGTAGACGAAACCGGGCAGGGTGTGGCGCAGCCAGCGCACCATACGGGCCGAGCCGCCGAGGTAGCCGCCGCAGCTGGCGAAGGCCTTGGAGAGGGTGCCCATCCACAGGTCCACGTCGCGGCGGTCGACCCCGAAGAACTCGCCGACGCCCCGGCCCCGTTCGCCGACCGTGCCGATGCTGTGCGCCTCGTCCACCATCAGCAGCGCGCCGTAACGTTTCTTCAACTCGATGAGGGCGGGCAGGTCGACGAGGTCGCCGTCCATGCTGTAGGCCCCCTCCACGGCGATCAGCACCCGGCGGAACCGGGACCGGTTGAGCCGCAGCAGGTGTTCCAGCCGCTCCGTGTCGTTGTGCGCGAACGGGCGCCGCGCCGCGCCGGAGAGGGCGCAGCCCTGGAGGATGCTGTCGTGGGCGAGGGCGTCGTGCAGGACGAGGTCGCCCGGGCCGACCAGGTGGCCGATCGCGGTGACGTTGGTGGCGTGGCCGCTCACCAGCGTCAGGCAGTCCCCGACCCCGAGGAACTCCGTCAGGGCCCGTTCCAGGCGGACGGTGAGGTCGCGTTCCCCGGACAGGACGCGGCTCGCGGAGACCGAGGTGCCGTAGAGGTCCACCGCCCGGTGCACGGCCTCGTTGACGGCGGGGTGCCCGGACAGCCCGAGGTAGTTGTAGCTGCCGAAGGACAGGTACGGGCGGCCGCCGATCACCGTGGTGTCGCGGATGGTTCCCTCGTGGACCCGGAAGTACGGGTACGCCGCGCCGGTCCCGGTGATGGAGTCCAGCAGCTGTTCGAACGTGCCCACCTCCGGGAACTCGTCGACGGTCGCCGTCTCGGCGCTCCACTGCGGGGCGGCCGGCGGGTCCGCCTCCGGGGCGGAGGGCCGCGGGCCGCCGCGGTCCGGGTCCACGAGGGCGATCAGCCGGCCGACGGTGAGGTCCGGGGAGAACATCTCCTCGGTCCGGAAGCCCGGTACCCGGTTCGCGATCCGCGTGTCCAGCTCGTGCAGCATCAGGGAGTCGAAGCCGAGGTCGGCGATCAGCGTCTGGTCCTCGTGCAGGTCGGACAGCGGGTAGACGCCGGTCCGCGACACCTCTTCGAGGACGATGGACGCGGCGGCCGCCCCGTCGGAGCCCGCCCGGGCCGGCTCCGGCGCCTGCGGCCGCGCCGGCTCCGCCACCGGTACGGGCTCGGGGTCGGGGTGCGGCGCGGGGCCGGCGTGCAGCTCGGGGTCCGGGTTCGGCCCGGGATAGCGGCCCTGCCCGGGGTCGGGGTCGGCCGTCCCGCGTGCCGCCTCGTCCACGATCCAGTGCCGGCGCGGGGCCAGCGGGCTGGGCGGCAGGGTGCACGGGGGTACGCGGTCCCCCGCCGGTACGGCCGCCTCGCCGGACGGACCGGGCGCTCGGCCCGCCTCCAGGGCCTCGGCCGCGCCGGTCAGCCGGGCCACCGCCTCGTCGACGCCGTGCGCCTCCACGGTGAGGCCTTCCCCGAGGGGGGCCCGGCGGGCCAGGGTGCCGGCCACGGCGGCCAGTGCGGGCCGGTCCTCGGCGACGGTACGGGCCAGGTCCCGGGCGTACCGGGCGAGCCCGGCCCGGTCGCGGGCGCTGAGGGCCAGCACGTACGGGCCCGCGGACGGCGCGGGGCGGGCCGGCGGGGCGGTGTGCTCCTCCACCACCAGGTGCACGCCCGTTCCCCCGAAGCCGAACGCGCTGACGCCGGCCCGGCGCGGACCGCCGCCCTGCGGCCAGGTGACGGGCTCCGTCGGCACGGTCAGCCGCGCCGCCCGGAGGCCGGGGAGTTCCGCGAGCGCGAACTCCGGCTGCGGGGGGATCACCCCGCGCTGCACGGCCAGGACCGACTTGATCAGACCGGCCAGCCCCGCCGAGTTGAGCGAGTGCCCGACCACCGCCTTGACCGCCCCCAGGTAGGCGGGGGCCGCGTCCGGCCCGCGCAGCTCGCGCAGGACGGCGAGCTCGACGGGGTCGCCGACGGTGGTCCCGGTGCCGTGCGCCTCCAGGTAGCCGACCTCGCCGGGGGTCAGTCCGGCGTCGCGGTAGGCGCGGCGCAGGGCGCGCAGCTGTCCGGCGGCCTGCGGGTGCATACCGCCCTGGACGGTCCCGTCGTTGGCGGTGCCCACCCCGCGGATCACGGCGTACACCCGGTCGCCGGCCTCCAGCGCGTCGGACAGGGGCCGCAGCACGAGCATCCCGGCGCCCTCGCCCAGGACGAAGCCGTCGGCGTCCGCGCCGAACGGCAGGCAGCGTCCGGTGCGCGAGATGGCTCCGATCCGGCACAGCCCCACGAGCAGGTCGGGGGTGACGACCAGCTGGGCGCCGCCCGCGAGGGCGATACGGGTACGGCCGGAGCGCAGGGCGTGGACGGCGTTGGCCACGGCCATGAGCCCGCCGGAGCAGGCGGAGTCCAGCGCATAGCTCTCGCCGTGCAGGTCGAAGACCGAACTGATCGTGTTCGGGCCCATGTTGAGCAGGATCCCGGCCACGGAGGTGCCCTGCATCCCGTCGACGGCGCGGACCGTCTCCCCCCAGAGGGGATCGCCCGGGCGTGCCCCGAACTCCCCGCCGGCCAGCTGGCGCATACGGATCCGGAGGGTGGTCAGGCCGCGGTAGCCGCTGTCGGTGAGGGCCGTGATCACCGAGGTCTCCTCGCGGTCGAAGCCGTCGGCCTCCCATCCGGCGTCCTGGACCGCCTCGCGGGCGAGGTCGATCAGCAGCCGGTGCTGGGGGTCCATCGCCTTGGCCCGGCGGGGCGGGATGCCGTAGTGGGCCGCGTCGAAGCGGTCCGTGTCCGGCAGCAGCGCCATGGTGTCCGTATAGGCGGCGGAGGTGTCGCGGAAGTCCTCGCCGAGGAAGGCGTCGACGCGCCACCGCGAGTCGGGGATGCGGCCGAACTGTGCCCGCGGGTCCGTCAGGAGCCGCCAGTACTCGTTCAGGTTCCGCGCCCCCGGGAACCGGCACGCCATCCCGACGACGGCTATGTCCTCCCGCTCTGCGCTGCGGTCCACTGTGGAATTCATCCCTCTCACTGCAACCGTCACCCGGTGGTGGCCAGGCGTTCGCGCCACCAGTCCACCGTCGCCTTGACCTGCTGGTCCAGGGGGGTGGCCCGGGCCGCGAACGCGGTCTCGTAGGCACTGGAGTCGACCACGAACGGGCGGTCGAACTGGTAGCGGATCTCCTTCAGTTCGCGCAGCAGCGGGGAGAACAGCCCGCCCAGGGCCAGCGCCAGGGGCGGAACGGCGCGCACGGCGACCGGTCCGGTGCCCGCCTGGGCGGCGAGCCGGGCGACCATCTCCCGTACGGACAGCGCGGGTTCGGTCGGGACGTGCCAGGCCCGGCCCCAGGCCCGCTCGTCGCCCGCGACCTCCACCAGGGCGCGGGCCACGTCGGGGAGGTAGGTCCAGCTGTGCGGGGCGTCCGGGTCGCCGAGCGTGGAGACGGGCTTGCCGCGCAGCAGCGGCGGCATGACCCGCGCCGCGAGGTGCCCGCCGTCGGTGACGCCGGGTCCGAAGAAGTCGGAGGCGCGGACCTCGACGGCCCTGATGCGGCCCTGCTGGTGCAGGTCCCGCGCCCGCTCCCAGACGGCGGCGCGCACCCGTCCCTTGGTACCGGTCGCCGCGAGGGGCAGCTCCTCGGTCAGGGGGCCGTCCACGGGCCCGTACCCGTAGAGGTTGCCGAGCATGACCAGGACCGCTCCGGTCTCCTCGGCGGCCGTACAGAGCGAGGAGGCCAGCGCCGGCCACTCCGCCGCCCAGCGGTGGTAGGGCGGTGCGGCGCAGCTGTAGACGGCGGCCGCGCCCCGTACCGCCTCGGTGAGCCGCCCGCTGTCCTTCGCGTCCAGCGCGACGTGCTCGATCCCGGGCTCCGGGCTGCGGCCCGACGTGGTGACGACCTTCACCGTGCGTCCCTGCTCGACGAGCAGCCGGGCGGTGGCGGCGCCGGCGGGTCCGAAACCTATGACGACATGAGAGTTCACGTACGCACACTAGCGCGAGCCCTCGGGCGGGCGGCTCCGACGCCCTCCGCCAGGTCGGCCGAAACCCCCACCCTTACCGGAAGTACGCGCAGCGGTCATCCCGCGGTGTTCCGGACCCCCGGTCACGGGGCCGTTGCCGGCTTCCCGATCGCCAGTCCGCACGCACGGGCGGCACCGCCCTTCCCGCCGGCCGCCCGCCCTCGCGCCCGGGAGGCCCCCGTTGCCCGCGCCCCCTCCCGTCCGCAGGAGCCGCACGATTGGCCGGAACCCTGCGACCGCGGTGCGAAGGACCGCCCGGCCCTGCCCCGTGTCCGGACCGGTCACGTTCGGAGAAGCGGGAGCCCTGGGCCCTCGCGTAGCGTGGAACGGCCGGGGCGCCGAGGGACGCCCGCCGCGGCCGCGCCGACGAGGGAGAGACGATGAGCAGGGGCACGACGAACGACCGGTCGCCCGTACCGCACGCCGCCGACAGCCACGACATGATCCGTGTACACGGCGCGCGCGAGAACAACCTCAGGGACGTCAGCGTAGAGATCCCCAAGCGGCGGCTGACGGTGTTCACCGGGGTGTCCGGGTCGGGCAAGAGTTCGCTCGTGTTCGACACGGTCGCCGCGGAGTCCCAGCGGCTGATCAACGAGACGTACAGCGCCTTCGTCCAGGGCTTCATGCCCGCGGCCGCCCGCCCCGACGTGGACGTGCTGGACGGGCTGACGACGGTGATCGCCGTGGACCAGCAGCGGATGGGCGGCGACCCCCGCTCCACGGTCGGCACCGCCACCGACGCCAACGCGATGCTGCGGATCCTCTTCAGCCGGCTCGGCGACCCGCACATCGGCTCCCCCAAGGCCTACTCCTTCAACGTGGCCTCGATCAGCGGCGCGGGCGCGGTCACCCTGGAGCGCGGCGGTCAGACGGTCAAGGAGCGGCGCGAGTTCAGCATCACCGGCGGCATGTGCCCGCGCTGCGAGGGCCGGGGCACGGTCACCGACCTGGACCTCGCCCAGCTCTTCGACGAGTCCAAGTCCCTGAACGAGGGGGCGCTCACCATCCCCGGCTACAAGCCGGGCGGCTGGAACTACCGGCTCTACAGCGAGTCGGGCCTCTTCGACCCGGACAAGCCGATCCGCTCGTTCACGAAGAAGCAGCTCGCCGACTTCCTCCACCGCGAGCCGGTCCGGATGAAGATCGCCGGGATCAACATGACGTACGAGGGGCTGATCCCGCGGATCCGCAAGTCGATGCTCGCCAAGGACAAGGAGGCGATGCAGCCGCACATCCGGGAGTTCGTGGAGCGTGCGGTCACCTTCACCACCTGTCCCGACTGCGGGGGGACGCGGCTCAGCGAGGGCGCGAGGTCGTCGAAGATCAAGGGGATCAGCATCGCGGACGCCTGTGCGATGCAGATCAGCGACCTGGCCAAGTGGGTGAGCGGTCTGGACAAGCCCTCGGTGGCGCCGCTGCTGGCGACGCTGCGGCACACGCTGGACTCGTTCGTGGAGATCGGGCTGGGGTACCTGGCGCTGGACCGGGCGGCGGGCACGCTCTCGGGCGGGGAGGCGCAGCGGGTCAAGATGATCCGCCACCTCGGCTCGGCGCTCACCGACGTCACGTACGTCTTCGACGAGCCCACCACCGGTCTGCACCCGCACGACATCGAGCGGATGAACGGCCTGCTGCTGCGGCTGCGCGACAAGGGCAACACGGTGCTGGTCGTGGAGCACAAGCCGGAGGTGATCGCGATCGCCGACCACATCGTCGACCTCGGGCCCGGCGCGGGGGCGGCGGGCGGCACGGTGTGCTTCGAGGGCGGGTGGAGGGGCTGCGGGCCAGCGGCACGGTGACCGGGCGGCACTTCGACGACCGGGCCGCCCTCAAGGGGTCGCTGCGCGAGCCGTCGGGTGTGCTGGAGATCCGCGGGGCGTCGGCGCACAACCTGCGCGGGGTCGACGTGGACGTCCCGCTGGGGGTGCTCACGGTGGTCACGGGGGTGGCCGGCTCGGGCAAGAGCTCGCTGATCCACGGCTCTGTCCCGGCCTCGGCGGGGGTGGTGTCGGTGGACCAGACGCCGATCCGCGGTTCGCGGCGGAGCAACCCGGCGACGTACACGGGGCTGCTGGAGCCGGTCCGCAAGGCGTTCGCCAAGGCCAACGGGGTCAAGCCGGCCCTGTTCAGCGCCAATTCGGAGGGGGCCTGCCCGACCTGCAACGGTGCCGGGGTCGTCTACACGGACCTGGCGATGATGGCCGGGGTGGCCACCACCTGCGAGGACTGCGAGGGCAAGCGGTTCGACGCGTCGGTGCTGGAGTACCGGCTCGGCGGCCGGGACATCAGCGAGGTGCTGGAGATGCCGGTGGCGCAGGCGGAGGAGTTCTTCGGCTCGGGCGAGGCGCGGACCCCGGCGGCGCACCGGATCCTGGAGCGGCTGGTGGACGTCGGGCTGGGCTACCTGACCCTCGGCCAGCCGCTGACCACGCTGTCGGGCGGAGAGCGGCAGCGGCTGAAGCTGGCCACGCACATGGGTGAGAAGGGCGGGATCTACGTCCTGGACGAGCCGACCGCGGGCCTCCACCTGGCGGACGTGGAGCACCTTCTGGGGTTGCTGGACCGGCTGGTGGACTCCGGCAAGTCGGTGATCGTGATCGAGCACCACCAGGCGGTCATGGCGCACGCCGACTGGATCATCGACCTCGGTCCGGGCGCCGGCCACGACGGCGGGCGGATCGTCTTCGAGGGCACGCCGGCCGAGCTGGTGGCCGCCCGCTCCACGCTGACGGGCGAACACCTGGCGGCGTACGTCGGGGCCTGACGGGCCCGGGGCGGTGAGGCGGCCCCGCGGGGCCGCCTCACCCGGCGGTCAGCGCCAGTCGTCCCACGGAGGGTCGATCTCCTCCGGGTCGAAGGGCGGTTCCTCCTCGAAGGGGGGTTCCTCCGGGGCGGCTTGCGGCGCGGCCCGGCGGGGTGCGGCGGGCTCCAGCCCCGTGAGCGGCGCGGCGACGGGAGCCGGTGCGGCGGTGGCCACGGCCCCGTCGGCCCGGCATGCGGCCAGGGCGTCGAGGAGGCCGTCGGCGTACTTGGCGCGCTTGGCCTCGCCGACGCCGCCGATCCCCGCCAGTTCCTCGACGCTGGCGGGCAGCCGCGTCGCGATCTCCCGCAGTGTGGCGTCGTGGAAGACGACGTACGCCGGGACGCCCTGTTCGCGGGCGGTGGCGGCCCGCCAGGCGCGCAGGGCCTCGAAGACCGGGACGGCGGCGGCCGGGAGGTCGACGGGGACGCGGGCGGCCTTGCCGGAGCGGGAGCCGCCCTCCTTGCGGGCGGCGGCCGGGGCCTTCTTCTCCTTGCGCATCTGGACGGTGCGGCGCCCGCCCAGCACCTCGCCGCTGGCATCGGTGAGGACGAGGGTGCCGTAGTCGCCCTCGACGGCCAGCAGCCGCAGCGCCAGCAGCCGGCGTACGACCCCGCGCCACTCGGAGGTGGTGAGGTCGGCGCCGACGCCGAACACCGAGAGGGCGTCGTGGTCGAACTGGATGACCTTGGCGGTCTTCTTGCCCTGGAGGATGTCGATGATCTGGCCGGCGCCGAACTTCTGGCGCCGTTCCTTGGCCAGCCGCCACACCGTGGACAGCAGCTTCTGGGCCGCGACCGTGCCGTCCCAGGACTCGGCGGGCGTCAGGCAGGTGTCGCAGTTGCCGCAGGGCGCGCCCTGCTGGCCGAAGTACTCCAGCAGCCGGGCCCGGCGGCAGTCGACCGTCTCGCAGAGGGCGAGCATGGCGTCGAGGTGCATGCCGAGGGAGCGGCGGTGGGCGTCGTCGCCCTCGGAGCCGTCGATGAGCTTGCGCTGCTGGACCACGTCCTGGAGGCCGTAGGCGAGCCAGGCGGTGGCGGGTTCGCCGTCGCGGCCGGCGCGGCCGGTCTCCTGGTAGTAGCCCTCGACGGACTTAGGCAGGTCGAGGTGGGCGACGAAGCGCACGTCGGGCTTGTCGATGCCCATGCCGAAGGCGATCGTGGCGACGACCACGACCCCGTCCTCGCGCAGGAACCGGGCCTGGTTCGCGGCACGCGCGCGGGCGTCCATGCCGGCGTGGTACGGGACGGCGTCGATGCCCTGTTCCCTCAGGAAGGCGGCGGTCTTCCCCACGGAGGAGCGGGAGAGGCAGTAGACGACGCCGGCGTCCCCGTCGTGCTCGGTGCGGATCAGCTCCAGGAGCTGCCGGGCCGGGTTGTCCTTGGGGACGATGCGGTACTGGATGTTGGGCCGGTCGAAGCTGGCGACGAAGTGCCTGGCGTCCTGCAGGCCGAGCCGGGCGGCGATCTCGGCGTGGGTGGCCTCGGTGGCCGTGGCGGTCAGGGCGATCCGCGGGACCTTGGGCCAGCGCTCGTGCAGCATGGACAGCGCGAGGTAGTCGGGGCGGAAGTCGTGGCCCCACTGGGCGACGCAGTGCGCCTCGTCGATGGCGAACAGGGAGACCTTGCCCCGGTCGAGCAGGCGCTGGGTGCCCTCGGTGCGCAGCCGCTCGGGGGCCAGGTAGAGCAGGTCCAGCTCGTCGGCGAGGAAGGCCTGCTCGACGGCCTGCCGCTCGTAGGGGTCCTGCGTGGAGTTGAGGAACCCGGCCCGGACCCCGAGGGCGGTCAGCGCGTCCACCTGGTCCTGCATCAGCGCGATCAGCGGGGAGATCACGATGCCGGTGCCCTCTCTGACGAGCGCCGGGATCTGGTAGCAGAGCGACTTGCCTCCGCCGGTGGGCATCAGGACGAGGGCGTCGCCGCCGCCGATCAGCTGCTCGATGATCTCCTGCTGCTCACCGCGGAAGGAGCTGTAACCGAAGACGCGGTGGAGCACCCGCAAGGCGTCGGAGACCTCGTCTGAGATCTGGGGGGAAGCGTCCGAAAGGGCCATCCGAGAAGCCTAGCGGCACCCTGGGACACTCCCGTCCCGTCGGCCGGGCCCTGTGGACGACCGGTACGACCACTCACCGTGAGGGGAGGTGATCAGGCGCAGGACGGACAGAGGCCGCGGTAGGTGACCTCGACCCTGGACACCGTGAATCCCATGCGCTCCGATTCCGGGAATCCGGCCAGCGGGTCCCCGGCCGGGTGGACGTCGCGGATCGTCCCGCAGCCGGAGCAGACCAGGTGCTGGTGCGGCCGGCGCGCGTTGGGGTCGTAGCGTTTGGCGCGCCCGTCCGTGGAGACCTCCGCGACCTCGCCGAGGGCGACCAGCTCCCCCAGGGCCTTGTAGACGGTCGCCCGGGAGATCTCGGGCAGCCGCGCGGCCGCGCGGGCGTGGACCTCGTCCGCGGTGAGGTGCACGTGGTCCCCGTCCAGGACCTCGGCGACGACGCGGCGCTGCGCGGTCATCCGCCAGCCGCGGCTTCGAAGTCGTTCCAGCAGGTCACTCATAGGTCACCCATTCCTGGGGAAGCGTACTCTGGCGTGCTTCTTGACTTGGAATCCGTCCATCGTAGGATCGGATCTGCCGATAGCCAAGGGACAGGAAAACACTCCAGCGATTTCCGTGCACCGCGACACCCCCCGGTGCGGAAGGATTCCCATGTCTGAGAAGCAAACCGAAGGCTGCCCCGTCGCCCACGGTCGCGCCGCGCACCCGACCCAGGGCGGCGGAAACCGCCAGTGGTGGCCGGATTCGCTCAACCTGAAGATCCTCGCGAAGAACCCCGCCGTGGCGAACCCACTGGGCGAGGAGTTCGACTACGCCGAGGCGTTCAAGACCCTCGACCTCCCCGCGGTCAAGCAGGACATCGCGGAGGTCCTGACGACCTCGCAGGACTGGTGGCCCGCCGACTTCGGCCACTACGGCCCCTTCATGGTCCGGATGGCCTGGCACAGCGCGGGCACCTACCGGATCAGCGACGGCCGCGGCGGTGCCGGGGCCGGCCAGCAGCGGTTCGCGCCCCTCAACAGCTGGCCGGACAACGGCAACCTGGACAAGGCCCGCCGCCTGCTGTGGCCGGTGAAGAAGAAGTACGGGCGCAGCCTCTCGTGGGCCGACCTGATGATCCTGGCGGGCAACGTCGCCCTGGAGACGATGGGCTTCAAGACCTTCGGCTTCGGCGGCGGGCGCGCGGACGTCTGGGAGCCCGACGAGGACGTGTACTGGGGCCCGGAGACCACCTGGCTCGGCGACCAGCGCTACACCGGCGACCGTGAGCTGGAGGACCCGCTGGGCGCGGTGCAGATGGGCCTGATCTACGTGAACCCGGAGGGCCCGAACGGCACCCCGGACCCGATCGCCGCCGCGCGCGACATACGTGAAACGTTTCATCGGATGGCGATGAACGACGAGGAAACGGTTGCCCTGATCGCGGGCGGCCACACCTTCGGCAAGACCCACGGCGCGGGCCCGGCGGAGAGCGTCGGCGAGGCCCCGGAGGGCGCCCCGATGTCGGCGCAGGGCCTGGGCTGGGCGAATGCGCACGGCACCGGCAAGGGCGGGGACACGATCACCAGCGGTCTCGAGGGCATCTGGACCGACACCCCGACCACCTGGGACAACAGCTTCTTCGACATCCTCTTCGGCTACGAGTGGGAGCTGTTCAAGAGCCCGGCCGGCGCCCACCAGTGGCGGCCGAAGGACGGGGCCGGGGCGGGCACCGTGCCCGATGCGCACGACCCGTCCAAGACGCACGCCCCGACGATGCTGACCACCGACCTGTCGCTGCGCTTCGACCCGGTCTACGAGCCGATCGCGCGCCGTTTCCAGGCCGACCCGGACGCGTTCGCGGACGCCTTCGCCCGCGCCTGGTACAAGCTGACCCACCGCGACATGGGCCCCGTCGTCCGCTACCTGGGCCCGGAGGTGCCGGCCGAGCAGCTGCTGTGGCAGGACCCGCTGCCGGCCCGGACGTACGAGCCCGTCGGCGCAGCCGAGATCGCCGACCTCAAGGCCCGCGTGCTGGCCTCGGACCTGTCGGTGTCCGACCTGGTGTCCGTCGCCTGGGCGGCCGCCTCCTCCTTCCGCGGCAGCGACAAGCGCGGCGGTGCCAACGGCGGGCGCATCCGCCTCCAGCCCCAGATCGGCTGGGAGGTCAACGAGCCCGACCGGCTGGCCGCGGTGCTGCGCACCCTGGAGGGGATCCGGCGCTCCTTCAACGAGGGCCGCTCGGACGGCCGGCAGGTCTCGGTGGCCGACCTGGTGGTGCTCGCGGGCGGCGCGGCCGTCGAGAAGGCCGCGAAGGACGCGGGCTTCGACGTCGAGGTGCCCTTCAGCCCGGGCCGGGTGGACGCCTCGCAGGAGCAGACGGACGTGGAGTCCTTCGCCGCGCTGGAGCCGGCGGCCGACGGCTTCCGCAACTACCTGGGCAAGGGCAACCGGCTGCCGGCCGAGTACCTGCTGCTCGACAAGGCGAACCTGCTGACGCTGAGCGCGCCCGAGATGACGGTCCTCGTCGGCGGCCTGCGCGTCCTCGGCGCGAACCACGGGCAGTCCTCGCTGGGCGTCCTCACGGACACCCCCGGGACGCTGACCAACGACTTCTTCGTCAACCTGCTCGACCTGGGCACGACGTGGACGGCGGTCTCCGAGGACGAGACCTCCTTCGAGGGCCGTGACGCCTCCACGGGCGCGGTCAGGTGGACGGGCAGCCGGGCGGACCTGGTCTTCGGGTCCAACTCCGAGCTGCGCGCCCTGGCGGAGGTCTACGCGAGCGACGACGCGAAGGAGAAGTTCGTCAAGGACTTCGTCGCGGCGTGGGCCAAGGTGATGGACCTGGACCGCTTCGACCTCGTCTGACCCGTCCTCCGCGCCTTCGGCGCACCACGTCCGGGCCGGCCCCCTCGGGGGGCCGGCCCGGATGCGTGTGCGCGGCGGGCGGGCGCCCGGCACCGGGGCGCGCCGCCTCAGGCGCGGACCAGGCGGGCGATGGCCCGCGAGGCCTCCTCCACCTTGCCGCGGGCCTGGTCCCCGCCTTCGGCGATGGCGTCGGCGACGCAGGAGTGCAGGTGGTCCTCCATCATGGTCAGCCCGAAGGACTGCAGGGCCTTGGTGGCGGCGCTGACCTGGGTGAGCACGTCGATGCAGTACGTCCCCTCCTCGACCATGCGCTGGAGGCCGCGCACCTGGCCTTCGATGCGGCGCAGCCGCTTGAGGACGTCGTCCTTGTGGGAGGTGTAACCGGGCACGGCGATCGCTTCCCTTCATCGGGCCTTCTTTACCCCTGGGGGGTATGTCGACAACGAGGACGGGCCGCGGGATGTTCCGCCGGGCGGTCAGTGTGAGTGACCGCCCGGCTCCTCCCCGGCCGGCTGCGCGGGCTGCGGGGCGGGAGCGGCGGCCGGGCCGTCGCCGCCCGCCCGGACGGTGAAGGCCGCGGTACGGACCTTGCCCTGGTGCTGGAAGTCCAGGAAGAGCCGGTAGGTGCCGGCGCTGGGGGCCGTGGCGGTGAAGGAGACGTCGGGGCCGGGGCCGCCCTCGTTGGGGTGGACGTGCAGGTAGGCGAGGTCGCCGTCGCGCAGGGCGACGAGGTGTCCGTACGCCCCGAGGTAGGGCTCCAGGTCGGTGACGGGCCTGCCGTCCTTGCTGACGGTGAGCTTGAGCTCGCCGGGCTTGCCGGGCTGGAGGGTCCCGCCGAGGGCGACCTGGTAGCCGTCCACCTCCGCGGTGGGCGAGGCCGGGGGCATCGGGTTCGGCGCGTAGGCCCCGGGGACGGTGAGGTCGGCGCCCAGGGTGACGTTCTTCGCGTCCCCGGCGGACGGGGCGAAGTCGGCGAAGGCCTTGTAGGCGCCCGCGGCGGGCAGGTCCACCGGGGTGGACCAGGTGCCGTCCCCGGCGCGCACCGGGTGGAGGTGGCGGAAGACCGTCAGGTCGCGCGAGGCGACGATGAAGTGCAGCTCCTTGCCGTGTTCGGTCTTGTAGCCGGTGACCTTGCGCCCGGAGGCGTCCTTGACCGAGAACCTGAGCTCGCCCTGGCCCGGGGCCACCACCGGGGTGTCCAGGCTCAGCGTGTAGCCGGCGTCGGAGACCTGGAGGCCGCCGGCCGCCGGGCCCTGGGCGCCGGCCTGGCCGTGGCCGCCGTGCCCGCCCTCCGCGGGCGCCTTCGCCTGGGTGGCGTGGGCCGCGTGCCCGCCCTTGGCCGGCTCCCCCACGGGGCCGACGCCCGCCCCGACGCCGTAGGCGGCGCCGAAGGCCGCCGCGAGTGCGGCGGCGAAGGCGGTGATCTTCACTCCGGTGTTCATGCCTGGTCTCCCGTACGACGTAGGTGCCGCGTACAGCGGTTCAATGGATCTCCACCATACCCCCAGGGGGTATCAAGTCAAGCGCGGGAAACTCTTGCGGACAGATACCTCGGGGGGGTATATCTGGAGTCAGCCCGGATACCCCCAGAGGGTATCTGCACGATCAAGGAGAAGCCCATGTCTTCCTGCTGTTCCCCCGATGGCGCCTGCGCCTCCAACGGTGAGACCACGACCACCGTCGCCGTCGTCGACAGCACCGCCACCGTCTACCGCGTGTCCGGCATGAGCTGCGGACACTGCCGGACCGCCATCACCGCGTCCGTCGGCGCGCTCGCCGGGGTCCTCTCGGTGGACGTGGACGTGGACGGCGGCGTGGTCACCGTGACCACCGCCGGCGACCCGGACGACGCCGCGATCGCCGCGGCGGTGGACGACGCCGGCTACGAGCTCACCGGCCGGGCCTGACACCCGCCCCGACAACGACCCACCCGGACGCCGGGGCCCGTCCTTCCCCCGGGCCCCGGCACCGGCCCCGCGCTCGAACGAGGAGCAGCACTCATGACCACCATCACCCCCGGCGCCGCCCAGGTCGAGCTCGCCATCGGCGGCATGACCTGCGCCTCGTGCGCGGCACGCATCGAGAAGAAGCTCAACCGCATGGACGGCGTCGAGGCGACCGTCAACTACGCCACCGAGAAGGCGAAGGTCACCTTCGACGCCGACGCGGACATCTCCGTCGCGGACCTGATCGCCACCGTCGAGGCCACCGGATACACCGCGCACGAGCCCGCGCCGCCCCGTTCCTCCGCCCCGTCCGGCGCCGGGGAGGAGCCGCCGGCCGAGGCCGACGAACTGGCCCCGCTGCGCCAGCGGCTGACCACCGCCGTCGTCCTCGCGGTGCCCGTCATCGCGATGGCGATGATCCCGGCGCTGCAGATCGACTTCTGGCAGTGGCTCTCGCTGACCCTGGCCGCACCCGTGGTCACCTACGCCGCCTGGCCCTTCCACCGCGCCGCCTGGACCAACGCCAAGCACGGCGCGGCCACCATGGACACCCTGATCTCGGTCGGCACGATCGCCGCGTTCCTGTGGTCGCTGTGGGCCCTGTTCTTCGGCACCGCCGGCACCCCCGGCATGAGGCACGCCTTCGAGTTCACCATCGCCCGCAGCGACGGCGCGGGGAACATCTACCTGGAGGCGGCGGCCGGCGTCACCACCTTCATCCTGGCCGGCCGCTACTTCGAGGCGAAGTCCAAGCGCAAGGCCGGCGCCGCCCTCAAGGCGCTGCTGGAGCTGGGCGCCAAGGAGGTCACCGTGCTGCGCGGCGGCCACGAGGTGACCGTGCCGACGGCCGACCTCCAGGTCGGCGACCGCTTCCTGGTCCGACCGGGCGAGAAGATCGCCACCGACGGCACCGTCGTCGAGGGCTCCTCCGCCGTCGACGCCTCGATGCTGACCGGCGAGTCCGTCCCCGTCGAGGTCTCCGTCGGCGACTCCGTCACCGGGGCGACCCTCAACGCCGGCGGCCGCCTGGTCGTCGAGGCCACCCGGGTCGGCTCCGACACCCAGCTCTCCCGCATGGCCCGGCTGGTCGAGGACGCGCAGAACGGCAAGGCCGCCGCCCAGCGGCTCGCCGACAAGATCTCCGCCGTGTTCGTCCCGGTCGTCATCGCCATCGCGCTGGCCACCCTCGGCTTCTGGCTCGGCACCGGATCCGGCCTCTCCGCCGCCTTCACCGCCGCCGTCGCCGTCCTGATCATCGCCTGCCCCTGCGCCCTGGGCCTGGCCACCCCGACCGCCCTCCTGGTCGGCACCGGCCGCGGCGCCCAGCTCGGGATCCTGATCAAGGGGCCCGAGGTGCTGGAGTCCACCCGCAAGGTCGACACCATCGTCCTGGACAAGACCGGCACCGTCACCACCGGCCAGATGACCCTGCTGCACGTGCACACCGCCGAGGGCACCGACGAGACCGAGGTCCTGCGCCTGGCCGGAGCCCTGGAGCACGCCTCCGAGCACCCCATCGCCCAGGCCGTCGCGGCCGGCGCCGCCGCCCGGGTCGGGCCCCTGCCCGCCCCCGAGGACTTCGCCAACATCCCGGGCCTCGGCGTCCAGGGCGTCGTCGAGGGCCACGCCGTCCTCGTCGGCCGCGGCAAGCTGCTCGCCGAGTGGGCGATGGAGCTGCCCCCGCACCTGGAGCGGGCCAAGTCCGAGGCCGAGTCGGCGGGCCGCACCGCCATCGCGGTGGCCTGGGACGGCGAGGCGCGCGCGGTGCTGGAGGTCGCGGACGCCGTCAAGGACACCAGCGCCGAGGCGATCCGCCGGCTGCGCGCCCTGGGCCTGACCCCGATCCTGCTGACCGGCGACAACAAGGCCGTCGCCGAGACGGTGGCCCGCGAGGTGGGCATCGACGAGGTGATCGCCGAGGTCATGCCGCAGGACAAGGTGGACGTGGTCAAGCGCCTGCAGGCCGAGGGCCGCAGCGTCGCGATGGTCGGCGACGGGGTCAACGACGCCGCCGCCCTCGCCCAGGCCGACCTGGGCCTGGCCATGGGCACCGGCACCGACGCCGCCATCGAGGCCGGCGACCTGACGCTGGTACGGGGCGACCTGCGGGCCGCGGCCGACGCCATCCGGCTGGCCCGCAAGACGCTCGGCACGATCCGCTCGAACCTGTTCTGGGCCTTCGCCTACAACGTGGCCGCCCTGCCGCTCGCCGCGGCCGGACTGCTCAACCCGATGATCGCCGGAGCGGCCATGGCCTTCTCCTCGGTCTTCGTCGTCGGCAACAGCCTGCGTCTGCGCGGCTTCAGGGCCGCCGCCAACTGAGGAGCCCCCGTGGCCGGTTACGCACCACACAAGGAAGACGTCATCCGGCGGCTGCGGCGGATCGAGGGCCAGGTCCGCGGCGTCCAGCGGATGGTCGCCGAGGACGTCTACTGCATCGACGTGCTCACCCAGGTGTCCGCGATCAACGCCGCGCTCCAGTCCTGCGCGGTGACCCTGCTCGACGAGCACCTCGGCTGCTGCGTCACCGAGGCCATCGCCCAGGGCGGGGACCAGGCGAAGGCCAAGGTCGGCGAGGCGAGCAAGGCCATCGCCCGGCTGATCCGCGCGTAGCCCGGCGGCCGCAGGGCCCCCGCAGCCCCTCCACACGAAGGACCGTGTGGAGGGGCTCGCGGCGTTCCGGCGCCCGCCGCCCGGGGCCTCGTGTACCGGGCGGGGGTATGCCCCCACCGGAAGGGCGCGCCGTACGATGAGCCGCTGCCGAGGGGAGGGCGACGAGCATGCGCGTACGCCGGCTGGGAGAGCTGGAAGCCGAGATCATGGACCGGGTGTGGCTGTGGGAACGGCCCGCGTCCGTCCGCGAGATCGTCGACGACATCAACCGGGGGCGCAAGGTCGCCTACACCACCGTCATGACCGTGGCCGACATCCTGCACCGCAAGGGCTGGCTCAGCCGCGAGAAGTCGGGCCGGGCCTGGATGTACCAGGCGGTGCGCAGCCGCGAGGAGTACACCGCGGCGCTCATGCAGGACGCGCTCGGCGACAGCCAGGACCGCCGGGCCACGCTGCTGCGGTTCGTGGAGCGGATGTCCCACGAGGACGTGGAGGCGCTGGACGAGGCCCTGCGCGCCGCCCGCTCGGAACGCCCGTCCGGTGCGGGGGGCGAGGCCCTGTGAACCATCACGTACTGCCGCCGCTGGGGCTCGCGCTGGTCACCGGGCTGGTACTGCCGTGGATGCTGGTCCGTGCCGTGTGGGCACAGCAGGCGCCCCGGCTGGGGCTGGCCGTGTGGATCGTGTGCGGCGCCCTGTTCGCGGGGTCGACGGCGATGCTGCCGGCGCAGCTGCTGCTGCCCGCGCAGACCAGCCACCGGCTGGTCGACATGGCCCTGACCCTGGACCTGCCCTCCCCCGGCCGGCTGCTGGACGCGTCGCCGCGCGAGGCCCTTGCCGCGCTGGCCGCGCTCGCGGTGCTCGCGGTGCCCGGGACCGGTTTCGTACGGGAGCTGGTGCGGGCGCGCAGGGCCCGTACCCGGCACGCCGAACTGCTGCGGCTGGTGGGCCGGTACGACCGGCGGCTGGGGGTGACCGTGCTGGAGGACCCGCGCCCGGCGGTGTACTGCCTGCCGGGGCGTTCGCGCCGGGTGGTGGTCTCGACGGGGGCCCTGGACGTGCTCTCGGAGCGGGAGCTGGCCGCCGCGCTCGCGCACGAACGGGCGCACATCGGCGGCCGCCACCACCTGATGGTGGCGGCGGCGGGGGCGTACGCGTCGGTGTTCCGCCGGCTGCCGCTGGCCCGGATCGGCGGGCGGACGGTGCCGCTGCTGCTGGAGATGGCCGCCGACGACCGGGCGCTGCGCGCCTGTTCGAGCGATGCGCTGGCCACGGCCCTGTACGCGCTGGCGACCGGGCACGCGCCGCACAAGGCGTTCGCGGCGGGCGGTCCGTCGGCGGCGGTGCGGATGCGGCGCATCCTGGGGCCGCGCCGGGCGGGGCGTCCGGTGCTGCGCGGGCTGTTCGCGGTGGGCCTCTCGGTGTCCGCCATCCTCCCGCTGATCGCGCTCTGTTGTTGGACCACTTGATAGGGATCATCCAACCCGGCTATTTACTAAGCCAATTCGTAGATTTCCCCCCGACCCCCGCCACTCGAATTGGCCGCTATTGTGGGCGCGTGCGGGCTCAGGACCGGTGCGGTGAGAGGTGGGGGATAGATGCTGCTGGCTGATGTGCGGACGGCAGCTCCGGGGGACGCCGCGGCGATTTCCCGGCTCCTCGCCGCGGCCATACGCGAGGACTACGGCAGCCTCCTCGGTGAAATGCGCGTCGGCCGGCTGGTGTCGGACCATTGCTCACTTCCGCGCATTCGAGCGGAAATTGGAATTCCCGGCGGGGCGCCCGCCTGGCTCGGCTGGCTGGTCGCCGCCGACGCGGACGGGAGCGTCGTCGGGGCCGTGTCGGGCGGTGTGCCCGTCACCGCCGAGGGCGAGCTCTACGCCCTGTGCACCGCCCCGGCCCGCCGTCGGCAGGGCGTCGGTTCGGCCCTGCTGGCGGCCGCCGGCGAGCGGATGCGGGTCCACGGGGCGCTGACCCAGCGGGTCACCCTGCCCGCCGAAGCGGCCCCGTCCCTGCCGTTCTTCGCCCGCCACGGGTTCACCGCGCTCTCCCCGGTCCGGCTGGGCCGCGCTCTCTGACGCCTGCGCCCCTCCCGCCACGGGACCGTGGCAGATCCACGCCATCGCGTGTTCACGCAGCCCGCAACGCTGGCCCCGGCACCCGCCCGCGGGACAGGATTTCCTCAGCGGCGCGGTCCCCCGGCGGCACGGGAGCCACGCCCCGGACGGCTGGACCGAGCGAGCCCCTGGAGGAGCGATGCACACACCGAGCGGCACTTCCCTGCCCTTCACGCCGGTCGTGCCCGCAGCGTTCGCACCGGTCCGGCCGGCCGCCCCCGAGGACTCCCGGCCCCCGGCGCACGGAGGGTCCGCCGTGCTGCTCCCGGCGGACTGCCTGCCCGGTCTGGAGTCGGCCGCTCCGGCGGATGAGGACGCCGGCTGGCTGCACGACGCCCTGCTGGGCCCGCACAGCGCGGACATCGTCCGCTACCTCAGCCTCGCGCGCCGCTGCGGCGGCCCGGTCCTGGACCTGGGCTGCGGGGCCGGCCGCCTGGCGGTGCCGTTCGCCCGGCAGGGATTCCGCGTCGAGGCGGTGGACCGGGACGCGGCCAGCCTGGAGCGGCTGCGGTCCTGGGGCCGGCGGATCGGCCCCCAGGTCTCGCGGCTGCTGGTGACCACCCGGGCCGATCTGGCGGAACTGCGGCTGCGGGGGAGGTACCGGCTGGCCCTGCTGGCCGGGACGATGATCGCGGCCGTGCCGCCGCACGCCCGCCCCGCACTGCTGCGGGAGGTGGCGGGGCGGCTGGAGCCGGGCGGCGCCCTGGCCCTCGACTTCACCGCCCACGGGCTGCGCGGGCTGACCGAGGAGCCCCGGCGCACCTGGGCCTTCCAGGTGCCCCGGTTCGACGGGGTCGAGGAGTGGACGGTGGCCCGGCAGGTCTTCGACCTGGACGGGATGACCGAGCGGATCACCTACCACTCCGTGCGCACGGGCAAGGTGCGCACCGAGCGGGTGGTGCGGAGCACCGACAAGTGGATCGTCGACGCGGAGTGCCTCGCCGCCGAGCTGGACGCGGCGGGCCTGCGGGTGGAGCGGCGCCGCACCCACCGGCTGGACGGGAGGACCGAGAGCGTCCTGCTCGTCTGCCGGGCCGGGGGCTGACGGAGCTCGGCTCCCCTTTCCGCTCCTCCCGCTCGAGAAGGACTCGCAAGAGGTACGATGCTCCCAAAGTTTTGAGTCGACCAGATGGCGGATGGTGGCGCAGTGATGGCTGTCGTGGAGGAGTCGACCGGCCGCGAGGCGGTGATCCAGCGCCTCCGCGACGTGGGACTGCGGGTCACCGGGCCGCGCCTGGAGGTGCTGCAAGTCCTGGCGGCGGGCGGGCACATGGACGTCGAGTCCATCACGGCCGCCGCCCGCGAGCGGCTGGGGACCCTCACCAGCCAGGCCGTCTACGAGATGCTGCGGCACTTCCTGGAGACGGGCCTGGCGGCGAAGTTCGACCGTCCCGGCCTGCCCGCGGTCTTCGAGATCTCTGGTCCTCCCCACCAGCACGCGCTGTGCGTGCGCTGCGGCCGCGTGGAGAACGTGGAGGCCCAGGTTCCGGAGCCGCCGCGCGGCGCGCCGCTCACCGCCTGGCGCATGGACGGGGGCGCGGAGGTCGTCTTCAAGGGGCTGTGCCCCGACTGCCTGAACACATCCCGGGACTGATCCCGCTCCCCCCCGCGCCCGTCTCCCCGCCACCCCGGGGGAGTTGGGCGCTCGCGCCGTTCCGGGCCCGCCGGAGGCGAAGGCCCGCACCTCAGAGGCACGGAGTGACCCCCGTCACATCCGAAAGAGGGGGGCGGTGGGTCCCCCATCGGCATGTGCCAAAGTGTGACTGTCGATTCGTAAGACGAGGGGGTCGCTTCGCGATGGCAACGGGCGATGGCAGGGACGGCATCCAGTCGGCCGACAAGGTGCTGGCCCTCTATCAGGAGCTGCGCCTGCGCGGGGTGTCCAACCTGAACGACGCCTTCGAGGAGCTGGACCTCTCGCCCGAGGAGCGCGAGAAGTGGCGCGCGGAGCTGATCTCGCTCGGCCTCATCGTGCCGACCGGCACCACCCACGCCACCCGCGCCGACCTCCAGTCGGGCGAATGGCGGCCGGGTCCGGACGCGGTCGCGGCCGTCGACCCGGAGATCGCCCTGCTGCGGATGCTCCAGCGCGAGCGGGAGCGGCTGCGGGAGCACCTGGACGAGTCGGACCGGGCGTACAGCGCACTGGAGACGCTGGTCGGAAGGTTCCTGCGGCCCGGTGCGCTGAGCGGTTCCGAGGTCGAGGTGGAGATCCTCGACGACTACGGGCGGATCCAGCAGGTGCTGGAGGACATCACCGACGTCATCCGCCACGACCTGACGTCCATGCACGTGACCGCCCTGGTGCGGGAGGTCGCGGACCGGGTGCTCAGCCGGGACCGCCGGCAGATCGACAACGGGGTCCGCATCCGCGCCATCTACCACCAGCGGATCACCACGTCGCCGGAGGCGGTGGAAATGCTCCGGCGCCGGGTCGAGGCCGGTGTGGAGATCCGCCTCTCCCCCGCCGTCCCGATGAACATGATCATCGCGGACCAGCAGTTCGCCGTCCTGCCCGTGCACCCCGAGGACCGCTCGGCCGGGGCGATCCTGGCCCGCGGGCCGGCGCTCGTGCGCTCCTATCTGGCGCTGTACGAACACTGCTGGCACGCGGCCACCCCCTATGGCGACGACGTCGCGCCCGAACTCGGCGGTGACGGACTGTCCGAACAGCAGCGGGCGGCCCTGAAAATGCTGGCATCGGGAATGAAGGACGAAAAGGTCGCCCGGACCCTGGGGGTTTCCCTGCGGACGGTGAGCCGAATGCTGTCCGAGCTGATGCAGGAAATGGGGGCGTCCAGCCGGTTCGAAGCGGGAGTGCGCGCGCAGCGGCTCGGCTGGCTGGACTGAGCGGAATTACGCAAGAGCGGAAAAGAAAAACCCGCGACCGCCCGGAGGGGCGATCGCGGGGTGATGTCCGCCGGTCCGGCCGGTTGTTCAGTCCCAGCCGTTGCCGTTGTCGCGGAGCGTACAGAGCGGGCGGGTGGTGGCGGTGTGCGCAGCGGACATGATTCCTCCAGGAATTGCGAAACGTTGATTCGGTCTCCGTGGATCCGTGCCGCCGGTATTCCTTCGAAGACCTCTCCATTGTCGTACGGATTCCGGGGGCGGGCCAGTTCCCTATAGCGCACCTGAGGCGGATCTGAAGGAGTTCATACAGACGTTACGCTTGCGCACCTTTGGTCAGCTCAAAAGTGCTGCTAGGGTGGAATTCCGGCCTTCTCGGCCCTCCAGGGGAGAGGCGTCGGCGAGGCAGGAGCGTGCCGCCGCTCCTGCCTCACTCATGTCCGTGCCCAGTCGCGCCCCTTCCTCGCGCAGTACGTCCTCGTAGACCTCGAGGGTCCGGGCCGCCGCGCCGCGCCAGCTCATGTTCCGGGCGTGGACCAGCGCCGCCCGGCCCATCACCGCGGCCTCCCCCGGGTGTTCGGCGAACCACAGCAGTCTGCGGGCGTACTCCGCCGGATCGTTGCCGTGCACGAGCACCCCCGTCACCCCGTCCCGTACGGCGGTCGGCAGCCCGCCCACCGCGGAGGCCAGGACCGGGGTCCCGCACGCCTGCGCCTCCAGGGCGACCAGCCCGAAGGACTCGCTGCGCGAGGGCACCATCAGCACGTCCGCCGCCCGGTACCACAGCGCCAACTCCTGCTGCGGTACCGGCGGGTGGTGGCGCAGTACCTCCGAGACGCCCAGCTCGCGGGCGAGTTCCCAGGCCGCTCCGCGCGGCCCGGCGCCCGAGTTGCCGCCCACCACCGGGACGAGGGTCCGCCCGCGCAGGTGCGGGGCCCGCTCCAGCAGTGCGGCGACCGCCCGGACCATCACGTCGGGCCCCTTGAGGGGCTGGATGCGGCCCGCGTACAAGGGGATGAACGCATCGGCCGGCAGCCCGAGCCGGGCCCGCGCCGCCGCCCTCCCCCGGCCGGGGCCGAAGGTGGCCAGGTCCACGCCCGGCCGGACGATCCGGGTGCGGCGCGCGTCGGCCCCGTACAGCTCGCACAGCGCCCGTGCCTCGTCGCCGGTGTTGGCGATCAGCCGGTCCGCGGAGCCCACCACCTGGTGCTCGCCCCGGATCCGCAGCTCGGGCTCGGGGGCGTCCCCCTCGGCGAGGGCGGCGTTCTTGACCCGGGCCAGGGTGTGGGCGGTGTGCACGAACGGGATGCGCCAGCCGGCCGCCGCGATGCGGCCGGCCTGGCCGGAGAGCCAGTAGTGCGAGTGCACCAGGTGGTAGCGCCGTTCCTCCTTCAGCAGCGCCAGCGAGAAGGGCACCACCAGGGCGGGCATGTCCTCCTTGGACAGCGGCGCGCGCGGTCCGGCCTCCAGGTGCCGCACCCGGACCCCCGGCCCGAGACCGGCCGGATCGGGGTCCTCCTCCCCCCTGCACCGGGTGAACAGGTCCACCTCCACGCCCTGTTCGGCCAGGGCTCGGGAGAGCTGGACCATGTAGACGTTCATGCCGCCCGCGTCCCCGGTGCCGGGCTGGTGCAGCGGCGAGGTGTGGACGCTGAGCATGGCGACGCGCAGGGACACGTGGAACTCCAACGGGGAGAGGCCGCGCGTCCCGCGCCGCCGGTGACCGGCGCGCGGTCACGCGGCGAAGGAGGGTGGTCGTCTCACTGTGGTGCTGGTGGTGCTGGTGCTGGTGCTGCGGGGACGTACCGCCGTGTGGGGGGCGGCGGCACGGTGCGGGGCCGGTCAGAAGCCGAAGACCGGGCCCGAGGTCGGGGCCAGCCGGGTGCCCGGGGCGGGCGGGACGAGGACCGCGGCCGACACCGGACCGCCCGGCTCCACCTTGAGGGCGGCGGCCAGCCGGTCCGCGCCCTCCGGCATCACCGGCCGCGCCCAGGCACCGAGCGCCCGGGCCACGGCCAGCTGCGCGGCGAGGGCCGGGAGGTGGCGGCTGTCGGCCGTGGGCCGGTGCGCCTCGTGCGCGTTGACGTGGCCGAAGTCGGCCGCCGAGCGCACCATCTCGTCGAGCAGGGCGACGGCCCTGCGGGGGTCGAAGGACTCGGGCGAGTACGCCTCCCGCAGGTCCTCCACCCCGCGCAGCAGCCGCCGTTCCAGCACCTCCCAGCCGGCGCCGCCGGGCAGGGCCGCCGGGGCCAGCCCGGCGCACTCCTCGCGGACGGCCGCGAACAGCCTGGCCAGCCAGCTGTTCCAGCTCTCGTCGAGCTCCCGGCGCGCGGCGGCCAGCCGCTCGGGCCGGAACTCCGTGCGCCGGCCCAGCGGCCGGGCCTGCAGGACGTGCCGGCGCAGCGTGTCGGAACCGTACTCGGTGATCAGGTCCAGGGCCCAGGCCTTCTGGCCGGAGCCCCAGACCAGGGCCTCGTCGTCCAGGACGTACGCCTCGTTGACGCAGAAGTGCTGCGGCAGCTTCACGCCCTGGGCGAAGAGCAGGACCGGCAGCAGGACCGCGTGGCAGAAGGCGTGGCCGAAGCCGCAGAAGTGGATGGCCCGTTCGGGCAGCGCCTGGTCCCCGTAGCCGAACAGGTGCATCGCGGCGGCCTCGAAGCAGCCGTCGATCCGGTGCTCGGGGAAGCCGTCGACCGGGACGGGCAGCCCCCACTCGGCGGGGTGGGCGACCGCGATGTCGGGCAGGCCGTCCTCGACGAGGGATTCGCAGAGCGCGGCCAGCCGCGGCGGCAGGCCCGTGCCGGCCCAGTAGTCGGCGAGGGCGTCCCGGTGCGGCTCCAGCGGGACGTAGAGCCGGCGGCAGCGCCGGGGCACGGCCGCGGAGCCGCACTGGGCGCAGCGGGGCTCCAGCAGGTCGCCGCCGTCGTTGGGGCGGGCGCACTCGTGGCACATGCCGCCTTCGCTGGAGGCGGAGCAGTGCGGGCAGGTGCCGGTGACGTGGGCGCCGTGGAGCCAGCGCTCGCAGGACTCGCAGTACGGGGTGAGGCGGGTGCGGGCGGCGATGACGCCCTCGGAGTGCAGGCGCCGGAAGAGGTCCGCGAGCCAGCGTCCGTACCCCTTGTCCTGGCGGGGGCGCACGACGTGGTCGAACTCCACGCCCGAGCGCAGCCAGTCCGAGGTGATGGCGGCCCGGTACCCCTCCGCCACCTCCTCCGGTTTGCGGCCCGCGCGCAGGGCGCGGGCGTGTACGGAGCTGTTGTGGTCGGCGGTGCCCGTGGTGAACAGGACGGGTTCGCCCTCGGCCCTCAGGTAGCGCGACAGGACGTCCGCCGCGACGTAGGGGCCCGCGAGGTGTCCGACGTGCAGTTCGCCGTGGGTGGCCGGCGGGGTCGCGGTGATCCATACGGGGGTGCTCATGGGACCTCCTTGACGTTGTGGTGCGCAGTACGCAGCGGGGCTTGGCACGGGCTGAGCGCTCGGGGCGGCGGGCCGCTGCCCGGCCGCCGGGCAGCCCGGGGTGCCGTTCCAGCGTGACAGAGAAACGAACCGCCCGGTCTGGTATCCGGGTGCGCGTTCACGCCGTTGCGTGGATACGCCAGGAGGTACCGGCCGGTCGGCCGGATGGTCCGGGGGCCCGGGGCGGGCGCCACCACCCGTGTCCCGCGCGGCCGTTCAGGCGGCGCAGTCGAGCGGGACGCGCAGGGAGCGGACCACCTCGGTCCACAGTTCGTGCGAGGCCAGCGCCCACAGCGCGAGCGCGTCGCCCTCCGAGGGGCGTTCCAGCTGGCGCGCCAGCAGGGCCCGGACCCGTTCGGGACGGACCCGCCCGGCCCGTGCCAGCCGCTGCGGGGACAGCAGTTCGCGTACGGGGTCCAGCAGGGGCCCGCCGGGCGCGATCAGGGCGGCGACGGGCAGGGCGGACGGCTGCCGGGCGCGCAGGGCCACGGCCTTGGGCAGCAGCTCCCGCGCGGCCTCGCGCAGCGCCCGCCGGTCGTGCGGGCCGCTGGGTGCGAGCGCGCGGGCGCGGGCGGCGACGGCGGGGCGGCAGAACGGCATCCTGGCCTCGACGGCCCAGGCCATCCCCAGGTGGTCGGCCCGGCGCAGGGGTCCGGCGGGCAGCCGCCAGCGGGTCTCGAAGGCGGTGACGGCGGCGGGGCGGTCACCGTCCGGGCAGGAGCGCAGCTCCCGCTCCACGCGGTCGGCGGCCGATCCCTCGTCGGCGAGGTAGGCGCGGTAGGCGGGCGTGTACAGCCACTCGCGGAGCGGGCGGGGCGCGGCGCCCAGCGCGTCGGTGTAGGAGGCGGCCCAGTCCGGGCCGGTGTGGGCCGAGGAGGCGGCGTGCAGCCGGGCGGGCGCGCCGAACAGCTCGTCGGCGCCGTCCCCGGTCAGGGCGACGGTGTATCCGGCCTGCCGGGCGGCGCGGAAGAGGGCGTAGGCGACGAGGGCGGCGGGGTCGGCGTCGGGCTGTCCCAGGTGGCGGGTGGTCCGGGTGAGCAGCGAGGGCAGTTCGGCCGGGTCCAGGGCGACCTCGTGGTGGACGGTGCGGGTGTGCCGGGCGACCTGGCGGGCCCGGCTGTGCTCGGCGCCGGGCCACCGGCCGCGCAGGGCGAGGTGGAAGGTGTGCGGGGCGGGCGCCCCGGCCTCGCGGGCGTACTCGGCGGCCAGCGCCGTGACGAGTCCGGAGGCGAGCCCCCCGCTGGTGAGGGTGCACACCGGCACGTCGGCCCGTGCCAGGCGCCGCACCTCGCGGCGCAACAGGTCCGCCACGTCCCCGCCGGCCCCCTCGGGGGCCTCCTGTTCCCCGGGGGGTCTGCGCCGTACGACGGGCGCCCGGCCGGGCCGTACGACGGCGGTGGCGCCGGGCGGCAGCAGCCCGACGCCCTCCAGCGCGGTGCGGGCGGAGACGGGGGTGCGCAGGCACAGGACGGTGTCGAGGCTGTCCTCGCGCGGGCCGGTCCGCACCCCGTCGAAGGCCAGCAGCGCGGGGATCTCCGAGGCGAAGCGGAACGTGCCGTCCGTGCCCTGGTGGTAGTGGAGGGTCTTGATCCCCAGCGGGTCGACGGCGAGGACCAGCCGGGGCTCCGCGCGCAGGTCGAGGACCGCGACGGCGAACATCCCGTCGAGGCGCCGTGCGAAGTCGGGGCCGTGTTCCGCGTACAGCGCGGGCAGCAGGGTGCCGTCGCACCGGTCGGGGAACCGGTGGCCGCGGGCGGCGAGTTCGCGCCGCAGGGCGGTGTGGTTGTGGATCTGCCCGTTCAGCACGGCCGTGATGCCCGGCAGGTGCGCGAGCCGGTACGGCTGGCTCCCGCCGCGCGGCTCGGTCACGGCGAGCCGGTCGCAGCCGAGCGCCCAGCCGGGCCCGCGCAGCACGCGGTGCTCGTCGGGGCCGCCGTGCCGCTGCCGGGCCGAGACGGCGGCGAGTTCGGCCGGGTCCGGGTGGGCCGGCGCGGGCGAGAGGGAGCCGAAGATCCTGCACATGACGGACGCCTCCGCTTCCCACGCGTGCGCGTGGTTCCTGGGCGATGGGGTGCGGTGAAGACTTCGCGTGGCGTACAGGCGACATGTCGCGAGTACGCCAAAGGGGCTGCCTTGCGGGCCACGTCCGGGCCCAACAGGCTGATCGCATGGAACACTTCGCGACCAATCTCATTGACCGCAGCGCACCGGAATCCCTGCTGGTCGTGGCCGCGCACCCGGACGACATCGAGTTCTGCGTCAGCGGGACGGTCATGCGGTGGATCGCGCAGGGCACGCAGCGCGTGACGTACTGCATCGTCACGGACGGCGGCGCCGGCGGCTACGACGAACGGCTCCCCCGCCAGGCCATGGGCGACCTCCGCCGGGCCGAGCAGGTCCATTCGGCCAAGCGCAGCGGCGTCGACGACGTCCGCTTCCTCGGCTACCCGGACAGTTACGTGGAGGCGAGCGTGGAGCTGCGCCGCGACCTGTGCCGGGTGATCCGGGAGGTCCGCCCGCAGCGGGCCGTGATCCCGAGCCCGGAGATCAACTGGTCCCGCATCGCCGACCTGCACCCCGACCACCGTGCGGTGGGCGACGCCGCCCTGCGGGCGGTCTACCCCGAGGCGCGCAACCCCTTCGCCCACCCGTCCCTGCTCAAGGAGGAGGGGCTGGAGCCGTGGATCGTGCCCGAGCTGTGGCTGATGACCGGCCCGACCCCGAACCAGTACGTCGACGTCACCCCGGTGTTCGACCGGAAGGTGGAGGCGCTGCGCATCCACACCTCGCAGACCGCCCACTTCGACGATCTCGCGGGGCTGCTGCGGGACTGGCTGGGCGAGCACGCCCGGGCGGCCGGGCTCCCCGCCGGGCGGATGGCGGAGGCCTTCCAGGTCGTGCGGATCGACGGCTGAGCGGCCGCCCGGGCCGGGTCGCGGCCCGGGCGCACCCCTGTGCTCACCGGTCTCACCGGTCTCACCTGTAGATGAGCAGTTCCCCTTCGGTCGCGCCCGCCAGTTCGTAGCGGGTGGCGACCAGCGGGCGGCCCGAGTAGAGCCGGATCAGCGTCGCCGCGTCGCCGCTGAACCGGGCCGGGGGCCGGCCCTGCACCTCGTTGCCCAGTTCCAGCGCTCCGGTGTGGCCGTCGATGTCGGCGATCAGCCGGGGCGTTTCGCGCTTACGGCTGGTGACCTGCAGCAGCGGCAGGGCGAGGGCCAGGCTGGTGCCCGCGTACGCGCCCGGCTCCCCGAAGGCCTCGCGGACGTCGCCCGCGTGGATCCACTCCCCCAGGGCCACCGCGTCCAGCCTGCCGTCACCGGCGGCGATGACCGGCCCGGCCTCGCTGAACCCGCGCTCCAGCTCGTCCACGATCCGGCCCACCGGCCAGTCCACGCGCTCGGCCACGTCGGCGGCGTTGGCGGCGGGGAGGAAGACCCCCTCCTCCAGCCGGCCCTCGACGATCCGTACGAGGGCCGCCGCGCAGTGCGCGAGCACGTCCCGGGCGGTCCAGCCCGGGCAGGCGGTCCGCAGCCCGAACGAGGCCTCCGGTGTGCGGCGCAACAGCGGGATCAGCACGTCCCGTTCGGTGCGCAGCAGCAGGTCCGGGAGCCACGGGTCCCGTTCGCCGGAGGCTGCGGTGTCCGGGGCGGCGCCCGGTGCGGCGTCCAGTGTGGTGTGCACGATGGTGTCCACGGTGTCCCCGGCAGATCAGTAGCGGTAGTGGTCGGGCTTGTACGGGCCCTCGACCTTGACGCCGATGTACTCCGCCTGCTCCGGACGGAGCGTGGTCAGCTTGACACCGAGGGCGTCGAGGTGGAGACGGGCGACCTTCTCGTCCAGGTGCTTGGGCAGCACGTAGACGTCGGTCGGGTACTCCTCGGGCTTGGTGAACAGCTCGATCTGCGCCAGCGTCTGGTCCGCGAAGGAGTTCGACATCACGAAGGACGGGTGGCCCGTCGCGTTGCCCAGGTTCAGCAGACGGCCCTCGGACAGCACGATCAGGACCTTGCCGTCGGGGAACGTCCAGGTGTGGACCTGCGGCTTGACCTCGTCCTTGACGATGCCCTCGACCCTGGCCAGACCCGCCATGTCGATCTCGTTGTCGAAGTGGCCGATGTTCCCCACGATCGCCTGGTGCTTCATCCTGGCCATGTCCGAGGCCATGATGATGTCCTTGTTGCCCGTCGTGGTGATGAAGATGTCCGCCGTCTCCACCACGTCGTCCAGGGTGGCGACCTGGTAGCCGTCCATCGCCGCCTGCAGCGCGCAGATCGGGTCGATCTCCGTCACGATGACCCGCGCACCCTGGCCGCGCAGGGACTCCGCGCAGCCCTTGCCGACGTCGCCGTAACCGCACACGACCGCGACCTTGCCGCCGATCAGCACGTCGGTGGCCCGGTTGATGCCGTCGATCAGGGAGTGGCGGCAGCCGTACTTGTTGTCGAACTTCGACTTCGTCACCGCGTCGTTCACGTTGATCGCCGGGAAGAGCAGGTCACCGGACTGCATCATCTCGTAGAGACGGTGGACACCGGTGGTGGTCTCCTCCGTCACGCCGCGGATCCCGGACGCGAGAGCGGACCAGTCGATGTCCGTCTTCGCCAGCAGGCCCAGGACGATGGCCATTTCCTCGTTGTCGGCGGTCGAGGGGTCCGGGACGGCCCCGGCCTTCTGGTACTCGACGCCCTTGTGGACGAGGAGGGTGGCGTCGCCGCCGTCGTCCAGGATCATGTTCGGGCCGGCCTGTCCGGGCCAGGTCAGCGCCTGCTCCGTACACCACCAGTACTCCTCCAGCGTCTCGCCCTTCCAGGCGAAGACCGGGATCCCGGCGGCCGCGATGGCCGCGGCGGCGTGGTCCTGCGTCGAGTAGATGTTGCAGGACACCCAGCGGACCTCCGCGCCGAGCGCGACGAGGGTCTCGATCAGGACGGCGGTCTGCACGGTCATGTGCAGGGAGCCGGTGATGCGGGCGCCGGCCAGCGGCTGCGCCTCGGCGTACTCCCGGCGGATCGACATCAGACCCGGCATCTCGTGCTCGGCCAGGGTGATCTCCTTGCGGCCGAAGGCGGCGAGGGAGATGTCGGCGACCTTGTAGTCGGTGAATGCGGCAGACATGCGGTGTGCTCCTCGGAAAGGTGCGGGGGCCGGGGTCATCGACGGCCTCCCGCGTTGAAATAGCCGGCCTCGGGGTGGTGGACGACCAGGGCGTCGGTGGACTGCTCGGGGTGGAGCTGGAACTCCTCCGAGAGGTGGACGCCGATCCGCTCGGGGCGGAGCAGTTCGGCGATCTTGGCCCGGTCGGAGAGCTCCGGGCAGGCCGGGTAGCCGAGCGAGTATCGGCAGCCCTGGTACTCGGTACGGAACATGCCGTCCATGCCCGCCGGATCGGATCCGGCGATGCCCAGCTCGGCGCGGACGCGGGCGTGCCAGTACTCGGCGAGGGCCTCGGCCAGCTGGACGGACAGGCCGTGCAGCTCCAGGTAGTCGCGGTAGGAGTCGGACTCGAACAGCTTGGCCGTGGCCTCGCCGATCTTCGAGCCGACGGTGACCACCTGGAGGCCGATGACGTCCACCTCGCCCGACTCCTCGGGACGGACGAAGTCCGCGAGGCACAGCCGCCGGCCCCGGCTCTGCCGGGGGAAGGTGAAGCGGGTCCGCTCGGCGCCGCCCTCGTCCAGGATGATCAGGTCGTCGCCCTTGGAGACGCACGGGAAGTAGCCGTGGACCACGGCCGCTTCGAGCAGCCGCTCCGTGTGCATCCGGTCCAGCCAGCCGCGCAGGCGGGGCCTGCCGTCGGTGGCGATCGAATCCGCGTCCTTGAGGCCCCACTGCCCCTTGAAGAGCGCCTGCTCGTCCAGCCAGCCCGCGTACTCCTTGAGCTGGATGCCCTTGACGACACGGGTCCCCCAGAAGGGCGGGGTGGGCACCGGGTTGTCGACGGCCACGTCGGAACGGCCGGCCTCCTCCGGTTCCCGCACGTCGAGGGCGGCGGCGCGCTGCGGTACGCGACGCTGCTTGAGGGGCGGGAGTTCGGCGCCGGGGACGCCGCGTTTGACGGCGATCAGGGCGTCCATCAGCCGCAGGCCCTCGAACGCGTCGCGGGCGTAGCGGACCTCGCCCTCGTAGATCTCGTGGAGGTCCTGCTCGACATAGGCCCGGGTCAGGGCCGCGCCTCCCAGGATTACCGGGAAGTCGGCGGCCAGCTTGCGCTGGTTGAGCTCCTCCAGGTTCTCCTTCATGATCACGGTGGACTTCACCAGGAGCCCGGACATGCCGATCACATCGGCCTTGTGCTCCTGCGCGGCCTCCACGATCGCGGAAACCGGCTGCTTGATACCGATGTTCACCACGTTGTAGCCGTTGTTGGTGAGGATGATGTCGACCAGGTTCTTACCGATGTCATGGACATCACCGCGGACCGTGGCCAGCACGATCGTGCCCTTGCCCTCGTCGTCCGTCTTCTCCATGTGCGGCTCCAGATAGGCCACCGCCGTCTTCATCACCTCGGCCGACTGGAGCACGAACGGCAACTGCATCTGCCCCGACCCGAACAGCTCACCGACGACCTTCATCCCCTCCAGAAGGGTGTCGTTGACGATGTCCAGCGCCGGACGGCCCGTCAGCGCCTCGTCGAGATCGGCCTCCAGACCGTTCTTCTCCCCGTCGATGATCCGCCGCCGCAGCCGCTCCTCCAGCGGCAGCGCAAGAAGCTCCTGCGCACGGCCGGCCTTCAGCGACTTCGTGTTGACCCCCTCGAACAGGGCCATCAGCTTCTGCAGCGGGTCGTAGTCACCCTCACGACGGTCATAGATCAAATCCAGAGCCGTGCTGACCTGCTCCTCGTCGAACCGCGCGATCGGCAGGATCTTCGACGCATGGACGATCGCCGAATCCAGACCCGCCTTCACACACTCGTCCAGGAACACCGAGTTCAGCAGCACACGAGCCGCCGGATTCAGACCGAACGAAATATTCGACAGACCCAGCGTGGTCTGCACCTGCGGATGACGCCGCTTGAGCTCACGGATCGCCTCGATCGTCGCGATCCCGTCCTTGCGCGACTCCTCCTGACCCGTGCAGATCGTGAACGTCAGGGTGTCGATCAGAATGTCCGACTCACGGATACCCCAGTTCGACGTCAGGTCCCCGATCAGCCGCTCCGCGATCGCGACCTTGTGCTCGACCGTACGGGCCTGGCCCTCCTCGTCGATCGTCAGCGCGATCAACGCGGCACCATGCTCCCGCGCCAGCCGCGTCACCTTCGCAAAACGCGACTGCGGACCGTCACCGTCCTCGTAGTTCACCGAGTTGATGACCGCACGCCCGCCCAGCATCTCCAGACCCGCCTGGATCACCGGAACCTCGGTCGAGTCCAGCACGATCGGCAGCGTCGAAGCCGTCGCGAAACGCCCCGCCAGCTCCCGCATGTCCGCGACACCGTCACGGCCCACATAGTCCACACACAGGTCCAGCATGTGCGCGCCCTCACGGATCTGGTCCCGCGCCATCTCCACACAGTCGTCCCAGCGCGCCTCCAGCATCGCCTCACGGAACTTCTTCGACCCGTTCGCGTTCGTCCGCTCACCGATCGCCATGTACGAGGTGTCCTGCCGGAACGGCACCGTCTGATACAGCGAGGCCGCACCCGGCTCGGGGCGCGGGTCGCGCTCCACGACGGCGGCGCCCCTCACCCGCTCCACCACCTGCCGCAGATGCTCGGGAGTGGTGCCACAGCAGCCGCCCACCAGCGAGAGCCCGTACTCCCGCACGAACGTCTCCTGCGCATCGGCCAGCTCCGACGCCGACAGCGGGTAGTGCGCACCCTGCTTCGTCAGAACGGGCAGACCGGCGTTCGGCATGCACGACAACGGGATGCGCGCATGACGGGCCAGATAACGCAGGTGCTCGCTCATCTCCGCCGGACCGGTCGCACAGTTCAGACCGATCATGTCGATCCCCAGCGGCTCCAGCGCCGTCAGCGCCGCCCCGATCTCCGAACCCAGCAGCATCGTGCCGGTCGCCTCCACCGTGACCTGGACGATCAGGGGCAGGTCCCCCGTCCCGCACCAGTCCAGGGCCCGCCGGGCGCCGATGACGGCGGCCTTCGTCTGGAGGAGGTCCTGGGTGGTCTCGACGAGGAGGGCGTCCGCGCCGCCGCGGATCAGGCCCTCCGCGTTCTCCTGGTAGGCGGCGCGCAGACGGTCGTAGGCGATGTGCCCGAGGGTGGGGAGCTTGGTGCCCGGGCCCATGGAGCCCAGGACCCAGCGGGGCCTGCCGTCGTCCGCCGTGAAGGCGTCCGCCGACTCGCGGGCGATGCGGGCGCCGGCCTCGGAGAGCTCGTAGATCCGGTCCTCGACCCCGTACTCGGCGAGCGCGGCCAGGTTCGTGCCGAAGGTGTTCGTCTCGACGCAGTCGACGCCGGCCGAGAAGTAGGCGTCGTGCACCGAGCGGACGATGTCGGGGCGGGTGGAGTTGAGGATCTCGTTGCAGCCCTCCAGCCCCAGGAAGTCGTCCATGGTGGGGTCGGCCGCCTGGAGCATCGTGCCCATTGCCCCGTCCGCGACCACCACACGGGTCGCGAACTCCTCCCTCAGTGACCGTCTCATCTCATTCCAGTCCCCTCAGGTGTCCGGACAGTTCCGCCTCGCTGCGCGGGCCGTAGGCGGAGCGCAGCCGGGCCAGGAGGGCTTCCCGGGTCAGCCGGTACTCCTGGGTGCCGGCGTGGTCGAGCACGGTCGCCGCGACCGCGCAGCCCAGCTGGGCCGCGTACCGCTCGGGCACGCCCCAGGCCGTCCCGGCGAGGAACCCGGCCCGGAAGGCGTCGCCGACGCCGGTCGGGTCGACCACGTCCGCGACGGGCACCGCCGCCACGGTCAGCTCTCCGCCGGCGGCGGTGCGGATGCGGACGCCGTCCTCGCCGCGGGTGGTGACCCAGGAGCCGACCCGTTCCAGGACCTGCTCCTCGGTGAGCCCGGAGCGTTCGCAGAGCAGGGCGGACTCGTACTCGTTGGTGAACAGCCGCGTCGCCCCGTCGAGCAGTTCCAGCACCTCGTCCCGGGTGAGCCGGGCGAGCTGCTGGGAGGGGTCGGAGGCGAAGGGGACGCCCAGTTCGCGGCAGGCGCGGGTGTGGCGGAGCATGGCCTGCGGATCGTCCGGGGAGACGAGCACCAGGTCGGGGCGGCCGGTGCGGGCGACGACCTCGTGCAGGTCGATCTCGCGGGCCTCGGCCATCGCGCCCGCGTAGAAGGTCGCGATCTGGTTCTGCTCCTCGTCGGTGGTGCAGACGAAGCGGGCGGTGTGGAGGGTGTCGCTGACGCGTACGGAGTCGGTGTCCACTCCGTGGTCCTTGAGCCACAGCCGGTACGGCTCGAAGTCCGCGCCCACCGCGCCCACCAGCAGGGGGCGCAGTCCCAGGACGCCGAGACCGAAGGCGATGTTCGCCGCCACGCCGCCACGCCGCACGTCCAGGTGGTCGGCGAGGAAGGACAGGGAGACCCGGTCCAGCCGGTCCGCCAGCAGCTGCTCGGCGAACCGGCCGGGGAAGGTCATCAGGTGATCGGTCGCGATGGAACCCGTGACAGCGATCCGCATGTCAGACCCCGGCTGCCTTGCGCAGGGCGTGCACGCGGTCGGTGCGCTCCCAGGTGAAGTCGGGGAGCTCGCGGCCGAAGTGGCCGTAGGCGGCGGTCTGCGCGTAGATGGGCCGCAGCAGGTCGAGGTCGCGGACGATGGCGGCCGGGCGGAGGTCGAAGACGGCGGAGACCGCCTCCTGGATCCGCTCGTCGGGCAGGGAGCCGGTGCCGAAGGTCTCGACGAACAGGCCGACGGGCTCGGCCTTGCCGATCGCGTACGCGACCTGGACCTCGCAGCGGGCCGCGAGGCCGGCGGCGACGACGTTCTTGGCGACCCAGCGCATGGCGTACGCGGCGGAGCGGTCGACCTTCGACGGGTCCTTGCCGGAGAAGGCGCCGCCGCCGTGGCGGGCCATGCCGCCGTAGGTGTCGATGATGATCTTGCGGCCGGTGAGGCCGGCGTCGCCCATCGGGCCGCCGATCTCGAAACGCCCGGTCGGGTTCACCAGCAGCCGGTAGCCCTCGGTGTCCAGCTTGATGCCGTCCTCGGCGAGCTGGGCGAGGACGTGCTCGACCACGTGGTCGCGGACGTCCGGGGTGAGCAGGCCCTCCAGGTCGATGTCCGCGGCGTGCTGCGTGGAGACGACCACGGTGTCGAGGCGGACCGCACGGTTGCCGTCGTACTCGATGGTGACCTGGGTCTTGCCGTCGGGGCGCAGGTACGGGACCGTGCCCTCCTTGCGGACCTGGGTCAGGCGGCGGGAGAGCCGGTGCGCGAGGTGGATCGGCAGCGGCATCAGCTCGGGGGTCTCGTCGCAGGCGTAGCCGAACATCAGGCCCTGGTCGCCCGCGCCCTGCCGGTCGAGCTCGTCACCCTTTCCACCTGTGGCGGCCCCCTCGACCCGGGACTCGTAGGCCGTGTCGACGCCCTGGGCGATGTCCGGGGACTGGGCGCCGATGGACACCGAGACGCCGCAGGAGGCGCCGTCGAAGCCCTTCTTCGAGGAGTCGTAGCCGATGTCGAGGATGGCTCCGCGGACGAGTTCGGCGATCGGCGCGTAGGCGGTGGTCGTGACCTCGCCGGCGATGTGGACCTGGCCGGTGGTGATCAGGGTCTCCACGGCGACGCGGCTGGCCGGGTCCTCGCGCAGCAGGGCGTCGAGGATGGTGTCGCTGACCCGGTCGGCGATCTTGTCGGGGTGGCCCTCGGTGACCGATTCGGAGGTGAACAGGCGCTTGCTCATGCCTTCACCTCGGCGGAGAAGAAGTGGGTGGCGATGGCGTCGAGGGTGCGGATCTCGTCGACCTCGAGGGTCTCCATCTGGATGGAGCGGCCGCTGTGCTGTTCGAGCAGGAAGACGAACTCGACGAAGGACAGGGAGTCGATCAGCCGGTTCTCGATGAGGTCCAGGTCGGAAGCGATGTCGTCCAGCTCCTCGTGGCGGGCGAGGAGCCAGTTCTTCACGAGCTGCAGGCCTTCGGACATGGTGTCTCTCCTTGGAGTGCTGTGTTCGGGTTGCGGGGTGTGCGCGGACCCGGCGGCCGGGTCCGGGAGTGCGGGCGGTGGGGGTGGCTCCGGCGGGCCGGGGTCCACCAGCGGGGCGGCGACCGCCACCGCGTAGTCCACGTCGTGGCTGATGGTGACGGTGATGCCGGAGATGCCGGAGTCGGCTGCCATGCCGGCGGCCGCCCCGCGGAGTTCCACGAGGGGCCAGCCGCCCTCGGAGCGCCGTACGACGATGTCCCGCCAGGGCAGGACCACGGCCCCGACGCGGAGGGTCTTGAAGGCCGCCTCCTTGGCCGCGATCCGTCCGCACAGGCTCAGCACGTCGAGCCGGGCGGAGGTGTGGCAGTCGGCGAGTTCGCCGGGGGTGAGCATGCGCTGGAAGAAGTCCTCGCCGTATGCGGCGAGCAGCCGGCGGACACGGTGGACGGACACGATGTCCATGCCGAGGTTCGCCCAGCCCAGGCCGCCCGCCGGCGGGGCGACGGGTCGGGTCTGCACGTCAGATCGCCGGCCCCGCCGCGTTCGCGCTCAGGACGGCGGCGGTCGCCGCGCCCCAGCTGCCGTGGCGGCGGGTGAGCGCGGACAGCCAGCGCTCGAGGCCGAAGGCGACGCAGCTGGTGAAGGCCGGGCCCGCGCCGGAGGCGAGGGGGATGTCGCAGCGGTCGCCGAAGAAGTTGCGGTGCGTGTTGACGGAGGCGATCGCGAGGTCCTCGTACAGGAACTCGTGCTTGACCGGGGTCAGCCTCTGGAGCAC
This sequence comes from Streptomyces katrae, assembly GCF_002028425.1. GTDB lineage: Bacteria > Actinomycetota > Actinomycetes > Streptomycetales > Streptomycetaceae > Streptomyces > Streptomyces katrae_A. The sequence continues at coordinate 1,239,867 of NZ_CP020042.1, forward strand.
CGCCTTGGAGCTGCCCTTGTCGAAGAAGGGGTCGCAGGCGGCCTCCTTCGTCAGCGGCAGGTCCAGGGCCTCCGCGAAGGCGTGGATGCGCCGGGTGAAGCGGGCCAGGTGCTCCTCGGCGTGCTCGCGGGTGCCGATGGCGACGATCTCCCGCATGCGGAAGCCGAGCTGGCGGCGCAGGCCCTCGTAGTGCGCTTCCTTGCGGAAGCACCAGCCGACCACGGTGACGAGTTCGTCGTCGGCGGCCGGGCGGCCCTGGTGGTCGATGTAGACGGCGTAGCAGGAGGCGGAGGGCAGGCCGAGGGCGGCCGGCTCCAGCGCGTCGCAGGGGAAGCAGCCGGTGTCGGTACAGAACTCGCTGGTCTCCCGGACGTCCAGGTTCAGCGGGGCGGCGACGACGGCCTGGTGGGGGAAGTTGTCGTAGTAGTCGAGCCGGGCCAGGTCGGCGGCCGGGAGCAGCGGGGGCATGGTCATCGAGCGGGCCCCGGCGTGCACCCCCCAGCTCTCGAAGGTGTCGTCGAGGAGCCGCAGCAGGGCGGTGCCCTCGGGGCCGAGCGACGGCAGGCCCCGGGTCTCGGTGGTGGTGGGTGTCTTGACGGTCGTGACGCTCATGGGGGTGTCACCTCTCGGGCGGCGGTGGGCCCTCTCAGACGACGGGCAGGACGTCGTCCGTGAAGATCCCGGTCTTCAGGAAGAAGCCGAGCGGCTTGCGGATGGCCTTGCGCTCGTGGGGGCGGCGCCGTTCGTCGGCGACGAGCGCGTTGCGCAGGCCGATCGGGTCGGCGATGCCTGCGTCCCGGTACACGTGGGGGTTGTAGAGGGAGTTGATGCTGTAGACCACGTAGCGCTTGAGGTAGGCCTCGACCTCGGCGACGCGGGCGGCGGGGACGGCCTCCTTCATGCGGGTGAACAGGAGGGAGACCAGCTCGCGGCCGAAGGCGATGTGGCGGGACTCGTCCTGGTGGTGGATGCGGTTGACCTCGCGGATGGTGTGGCACAGCGACTCGTCGCGCGCCATCCGCGTGTTGTAGTGGTCGACCAGCTCCTCGAAGAACAGGATCCGGGAGAAGACGAGGAAGTTCTCGACCTCCGGTTCCCAGGCGGAGTCGGCGCGCAGGGCGGTGGAGCCGTAGATCTTGTCGCCGTAGCGGCGGCAGAACTCGGCGAAGAACCACATGTGCTCGTTCTCCTCACCGATGAAGTGGTGGAAGAAGTCCGAGGGCACCTCGAAGCCGGGCATGTGGATGCGGCCGACGACCTCGATGAGCAGTTCGCGGATGCCGTGCACGTTGAGGCTGTAGAAGTTGATGCTCTCCCACTTCGAGAGGCGCTGGAGGGTTTCCTCGCCGAGCTCGTCGTAGAAGGGGGTGCCGTAGACGGTGAGCAGCTCGGGGGTCATCCACATGCGGCCCTCGTCCAGCTTCTCGGGCCAGTCGAACTGCTGGTACGGGTTGTAGTACTCCTCGATGGAGCGGGAGCTCAGGCGTTCCAGGACTTCCAGGAACCGGTCGTTGACGGGCAGGGGGGCGCTGACGCCCATGGTGACTCCTCGTCGGTGGTGGTGGGGCGGGGGCGTGCGGGCCCCGGGGCCGGTGGGGCCGGGCGCTACGGGCGGACCTCGTAGACCGCGTTGACCGGGGTCTCGGTCGCACGGCGCCAGCGGGTGAAGCCGGCCTCTTCGGCGATGGCGCGGAAGGCCTGCTCGCCGGAGTGGTTGCCGAGCGCGTGGGGGCCGCGCTGGGCGACGGCCACGGGCAGGCACATCACGGCGGAGAGGGCCATGAACATGCGGGCGGCGGGGGTCTGGGTGTCGATGTCGTCGGGCGACACGTTGGACTCGACGAGCATCCAGGTGCCGTCGGCGTCCAGGGACTTGTGCACGTGCTGGGCGGCGGAGACCGGGTCGCCCATGTCGTGCAGGGCGTTGAAGAAGGTGACCAGGTCGTAGCCGGAGCCGGGGTAGTCGTCGGCGGAGGCGACGTCGAAGACCACGCGGTCGGAGAGGCCGGCCTCGTCGGCGAGCTGGCGGGCGAGGGAGATGGCCTCTTCGGAGTAGTCGAAGCCGTGGACGGTCGCCTGCGGGAAGGCCTTGGCGATGAGCAGCGTGGTGTGGCCGACGCCGCAGCCGACGTCGGCGACGGTGCCGCCCGCGGCGAGCTTGGCGGTGACCCCGGTGAGGGAGGGCAGCCAGTCGGGGACGAGGCGGTGCTCGTAGGTGGGCTGGAAGAAGCTGCCCATGCCGGTGTCAAGGGCCGGGTCGTGCTCGGCCCAGCCGACGCCGTCGCCGGTGCGGTAGGCGTCGACGAGGAGGTCTTCGGTGCCGTAGAGGGCCTTGAGGGCGGTGAAGAACCCGGCGGCGAAGGTGATGGCGTTCGGGTCGGCCAGCACCGGAGCGTGGTCGGCCGGCAGGGTGTAGGCGCCGGTGGCCGGGTCGCGTTCGACGTAGCCGGCACTCAGCTGGGCGTGCAGCCACTCCTCGGCGTAGCGGGGGTGGATCGCGGTGCGTCCGGCGAGGGCGGCCGGGGTGAGCGGGCCGGCCTCGGCCAGGGCGCGGTAGAGGCCGAGCCGTTCGCCGAGGGCGACGGTGAGACCGCGTACGGCGGCTCCGGCGTCGCTGATGACGCGCTGGTGGAAGTCGTGGGTGGCGCTCATGCGGCTTTCACCTCGGTGGTCGGGAGGTCGCAGGTGAACAGGAAGGACCGCGGGACGCGCGGGACGCTGCGCGCGGGGACGGGGTAGGGCCAGCGGCCGAAGTCGGCGCCGTCCTCGCCGGGCTGGCGGACCTCGCGGACGTCCCAGCCGCATTCGGCGAGGAGCTGCTCGGGGGTCTCGGTGCCGAACAGCCAGGGGTTGCCGTCCTCTTCCAGGCACTTCAGGAAGGGGCGGGAGAGCGGGTTCTCCAGGGCGGCCCTGCTGATGACGTCGCCGAGGAGGACCGAGCCGGGCGCGGAGTGTCCGGCCAGGGTGGAGATGAGGTTGCGGACCGCGGCCTCGGGGAGGAAGAACAGGAGGCCCTCGACGACCCACAGCACGGGCTCGTCGGAGCGCCAGCCGGCCTGCGCGAGGGGGCCGGTCCAGTCCTGGGTGAGGTCGACGGCGACGGGGACGCGGGTGCGTCCGGCCGGCTGGGGCTCGTCGGCCAGCATGCCGGCCTTGGCCTCCAGGAGGGCGGGGCGGTCGAGTTCGTAGACGGTGACGCCGTCGGGCCAGGGGAGCCGGTAGAAGCGGGTGTCCATGCCGGCGGCGAGGAACACGACCTGGCGGATGCCGTGCTCCTGGACGGCGGCGACGATCTGCCGGTCCAGGTAGGTGGTGCGGATGGCGAGGAACGGCACGGTGCCGGCTCCGGCGTAGCGCTCCAGCAGCTCGAAGCCGATGGTGTCGGCGACGGTGCGGGCGTAGGGATCGGCGAACAGCCGGTCCTCGCGGTCGGTTTCCAGGGCCCGCGCTGCGGCGGTCCACTGGGCGGTGCGGGATACGGCCTCCACGGGAGGCTCCCTTCACTTCGGCGGACGGGGTGGGGGCGGGCGCGGGGTGGGGACCCTCGGCCGGGTCGTCTCCGGAAGAGACGGCCTAGGCCAGGGAGTTCACGCGGACGACCGGGTCCTCCGCGGCGCAGGGGTGCGCCGGGGAGCACGCGGCGGGCCGGCGCTGGAAGATGCTGTGCAGGATCATGCTGAAGACGACGTTCCCCTCGGCGTCGGACAGCGTGCACTTGGGCTGGACGACGCCGGTGGTGGGGTTGAACGGCGAGGGGCGCGAGCCGAGGATCTCGACGCGCGCCGTGAGCACGTCGCCGGGACGGACGGGCCGCAGGTAGCGGATCTCGTCGACGCCCGGCGAGCCCGTACAGGCGCTGTAGGCGAGCAGTCCGTCGACGTAGCGGCGCATGAACATCGAGGCGCTGTGCCAGCCGCTGGCGATGAGGCCGCCGAACGGGGTCTGTGCGGCGAGCTCCGGGTCGGTGTGGAAGGGCTGCGGGTCGAAGCGCCTGCCGAACTCCAGCACTTCCTCCGTCGTGACGGTGATGGTCCCCAGCTCGTGGACGTCACCGGTCCGGAAGTCCTCGAAATAGCGCATCACGCGCCCCCCTTGACGTAGAGGAGTGGTTTTCTCTGGCGTGAACCAATCTACGAATCAGGCGCTTATTTTGTCAACCCAAAAGAAGACCGCAGTGCCTGTTCAGCGTCCTGCCAGAGGTCCTCCGGGTCCTCGATGCCGACCGACATCCGCACCAGGCCCGGACCGATGCCCGCGCGCGCCAGCGCGTCCTCGTCCAGCTCCCGGTGGGAGGTGCTGGCAGGGTGCGTGACCAGCGTCTCCACCCCGCCCAGCGACAGCGCGAGCCGGGCCAGCCGGACCCCTTCGACGAAGGCGCGGCCCGCCTCCCGGCCACCGTGCAGCTCGAAGGAGAGCAGCCCGCCGCCGCCGGAGAGCACCTTGCGGGCCATGGCGTACGAGGGGTGCGTTCTCAGCCACGGCCAGTGGACGGCCGCCACGGCGGGGTGGTCCGCCAGCCGCCGCGCGAGCAGGGCCGCGTTGGCGCAGTGCTCGCGCATCCGCAGTGGCAGCGTCGCGATCCCGCGCAGGGTCAGCCAGACGGCGAACGGGTCGGCGCTGGCGCCGAGTTCGACCGTGCGCGGCCAGATCTCGCGGCGCAGGGCGTCGTCCGCGAAGACGGCCGCCCCGCCGAGGACGTCGGAGTGCCCGGCGAGGTACTTCGTGGTGGAGTGGAGCACGATGTCGGCGCCGTGCTCGATCGGACGGCACAGGACGGGCGAGGCCAGGGAGTTGTCCACGGCGCTGAGCACGCCCAGCCGCCGGGCCGCCGCCAGCAGGCCGGGCAGGTCGGGGACCTGTCCGGTGGGGTTGGCGATGGTCTCCAGCACGAGCAGCCGGGTGCGCGGCCCGGCGAGCGCCTCGAACTCCGCCGCGTCGTCACCGCCGATGTGGTCGACCCGGATCCCATAGCGCTCCGAGAGGTCCGCCAGCGCCGCGTACGTGCCCCCGTACAGGCAGCGTTGCGCGATCACCTGGTCGCCGGGGCGCAGCAGGGCGAGCAGGACCCCGCTGATGGCGCCCATCCCGGAGGCGAAGGCGATGGCCGAGGCCCCGCCCTCCAGGCCGGCGAGGGTGCGCTCCAGGGCGCGCACGGTGGGGTTGCCCCGGCGGCTGTAGACGTAGTCGCCGTCGGGTCCGGCCATGGCGCGCGCCAGTTCGTCTGCCGAGTCGAAGGCGAAGGCGGAGGACTGCACGAGCGGTACGGACAGCGGCCGGCTGGCGGGGGCTTCGAGCTCGTGGGCCACGTGCACGGCCCGGGTGCGGATGTCCTTCATCGAGGGGTCTCCCTGTCTCGTTCGGTACGGAAAAGGGGCCGCCCGACGTCCGGGGAGGACGTCGGGCGACCCCTGGGGCGAGCGCGGGGGCGTCCCCGTACGTCAGACCCCCGCCGTCTGGCCGCGCGACGCCGGGGCGTCGGCGGCCGGGGCGGCGGCAGCGGCAGCGGCGGCGACCGCCTTGTCGCCCTTCATGGCGAGGAGCGTGATCACCGCACCGGCGGCCGCGATGACGGCGGCGGCGATGAACGCGGCGCTGAACCCGTCGGTGAGGGCGGGCAGGTTGCCCAGTTCACCGGCGCCCTGGGTGGTGGCGAGGGCGGTCAGCGCGGCCAGGCCGAGGGCCGAGCCCACGTTGTAGGTGGTGTTGACGATGCCGGAGGCCAGGCCGGCCTGTTCCTGCGGGGCGCCGGACATCGAGGCGATCATCGCCGGGATGTAGGCGAGCGCCATGCCGAGCGCGGCGACGAGCGAGGCGGGCAGGACGTCGACCAGGAAGGTGCCGGTCGGCTCGACGGCGGAGAGCCACACCAGGCCGAGGGCGAGGGCGAACAGGCCGCCGACGATCAGCGGCTTCGCGCCGAAGCGGCCCATGAGCCGGGCGGTGATGGCCGTCATGAAGATCATCAGCAGGATGGTCATCGGGAGCAGGGCCGCACCGGAGGCGAAGGCGCCGTAGCCGAGGACCTGCTGGAGGTAGAGGTTGAGGAAGTACCACATCGGGATCCAGGCGGCGCCCAGCAGGGTCATGGCCAGGTTGCCCGAGCCCAGGCGCGGGATCCGCCACACGCTGAGCGGCATGAGCGGCTCGCGGATGCTCTTCTGGATCACGAAGAAGAGGACGAGGAGGACGGCGGCGCCGATCAGTTCCAGCACGGTGGCGGTGGAGCCCCAGCCGGCCTCGGGGGCGCGGACGACGGCGAAGACGGCGAGCGCGAGCCCGGCGGTGACGGCGATGGCGCCGAGGACGTCCACGGAGCCGCGGCGGGACCCGACGGCGGGCAGCAGCTTCGTCAGGGCGAGGGTGATCACACCGATCGGGACGTAGATGATGAAGCACCAGGGCCAGCTCACCCACTCGGTGAACACGCCGCCGAGGAAGACGCCGGCGGTGCCGCCGGCCGGGGCCGCGGCGCCGTAGAGGGCCATCGCCTTGCCGAGCTCCTTCGGGTCGTGCCCGAAGAGCATCATCAGGAGGGTCATGGCCGAGGGGGCGATCAGCGCGCCGCCGACTCCCTGGACGGCCCGGCCGGCGATCTCCACGGAGGCGCTCTGCGCGGCGGCGGCGAGCACGGAGCCCACGATCATGACGACCCAGCCGGTGGCGAAGATCTTGCGCGCCCCGAACAGGTCGGAGAGCCGCCCGCCGAGCAGCAGTAATCCGCCGAAGACGATGACGTAGGCGTTGAAGACCCACTGGAGCTCGCCCTGGGAGAAGCCCAGGTCCTTCTGCATCTCGGGGAGCGCCACCCCGATGATCGAGGTGTCCATGATCACCATGAACTGAGCGGCGGCAAGCACGCCAAGTGCCCACCAGCGCCGGGGATTGACGGTTGACATTGCCCTGGCCCTTCCTCTGTCGTATACCCCCAGGGGGTACCTTCGGGATGGAAGTTAGCATACCCATGGGGGGTATGTAAGGCTGCGGTCAGGCGCTCGAGCGGGGCTCGACCGGCGGGGCCCCGTCCCTCACCCGCTCAGCCCTGCCCCGGGCGCGGGCGCGCTGCGCGGGCCCCTGCGGCGGGATATCAAGGAGGTGAAGGTGAGCGCGCGGACCCGGCGGTCGCCACCCCGCCCGGAGGAGTACGTCCCGTGGAGTTCGAGGTCAATGGCGTCCGGCACACGACGGACACGGACGACGACCCCGCGGCCGTGGAGGTGCTGCGCGACCGGCTCGGCCTCACCGGCACCAAGCTGGTCTGCGGGGGCGGGGTGTGCGGCGCCTGCACCGTGCAGGTCGACGGCGACCCCCGGGTCTCCTGCCTGACGCCCGCCGCCCTGCTGGCCGGACGCCGGGTCACGACGGCGGAGGGCCTGGCGGACCACCCCGTGGCCCGGGCCTTCGCCGGCCGCGACGCCCTCCAGTGCGGCTACTGCACCCCCGGGTTCGTCGTCGAGGCAGCCGCGTTCCACGACCGGTGGCGGGCCGGACACGGGCAGACCGCCCCCGGCCGCGAGCAGATCGCCGACGCCCTGGCCGGCCACCTGTGCCGCTGCGGCGCCTACGAGCGGATCTTCGAGGCGGTGACCGCCGCCTGTACGGGCGCGTACGACGGGGAACCGGACCCGGCGGACCCGCCCCCGCGCGCCGAGGCCCCGGAGAAGGCCTGCGGCGCGGCCCGGTACACCACCGACCTGCGCCCCGAGGGACTGCTGGAGGGGGTGGTCGTCCGCTCCCCGCACGCGCACGCCCTCGTCCGCTCCATCGACGCCGGCGGCCTCCCGCTGGTACGGCTGCTGCCGCCCGACGGGGTGGTGCGCTACGCCGGCCAGCCCGTGGCCGCCGTCGCGGCGCCGACCCGGGCGGCGGCGCGGGCGGCCGCCGGGAAGGTCGTCGTGGACTACGAGGTACGGCCGGCGGCGCTCGACGTGCGCAGGGCCCGGGCCGGCGAGGGCCCGCTGGTCTACCCGGACAAAGCGGCCCGCAAGCAGGCGCCCAGCTCCGGCGAGGGCGGCCTCGGCCTGCCCGCGAAGTGGGAGGGCAACCGGCGGGGTCCGGTGAGCATGAACAAGCGCGGCGGGGAGGCCGTGCGCCGGATCCTCAAGGCCCGCGCCAAGACCCCCGACCGGCTGGTCGAAGGGCTGTACACGACCGCCGCCCAGAGCCACACCCCGCTCGAACCGCACACCGCGCTGGCCCACTGGACCGACGGCACCCTCCGGCTGGAGGTGTCCACCCAGGCCGTCCAGCGCGTCGCGCAGCTCGCGGCCGAACGCTGGGGCCTGCCCCCCGAACGGGTCATCGCCGACGCCCCGCACGTGGGCGGCGGCTTCGGCTCCAAGGTGGGGCTGACCACCGACGTCGTCGCCGCCGTGGAGCTCTCCCGGCTGTACGGCGCCCCCGTCCGGGTCTCGCTCGACCGGGACGAGGAGCTCACCGACGGCGGGTACCGGCCCGCCACCCGGATCCGGCTGGCGATGGCGGCCGACACGGCCGGGGACCTGTCGGCCCTGGCCGTCGACGCCGACAGCGACGGCGGCGTCTCGATCGGCGCTTCCGTGGCCGCGCTGGCCCGGTTCATGTACGGCCGCTCCCCGCGCCGGCTCCGCGACTTCGACACCGTCACCAACCGGCCCCCGGGCGCCCCCTTCCGCGGCCCGGGCGGACCCCCGCTGTGCTGGGCGCTGGAACAGGCCGTCGACGAGATGGCCCACCGGCTCGGCCACGACCCCATCGACCTGCGCCGCCAGTGGGACGGCAACCCCAAGCGCCGCGCCCTGTACGACTGGGCGGCGGCGCTGCCCGTGTGGACCGATGCCCGGCGCGGCGGCACGGGCCGCTACCGGCGCGGCGTCGGCGTCGCCGCCGCCAACTGGCTCTACTTCGTCGACCCCGCCACCGAGGTCGAACTCACCGTCGAGGACGGGACGGTGGTCGCCCGCTGCGCCGTCCAGGACATGGGCACCGGCTCCCGCAGCGTCCTGCGGCGGGCCGTCGCCGACGGGCTCGGCATCGAGGAGGGGCGGGTCCGCGTGGAGATCGGCCGCAGCGGCGCCGTGCACGGCCCGATCTCCGGGGGCAGTCGCACCACCCCCTCGCTCGCCCCCGCCGCCCGGGACGCCGCCGACCGGCTGCGCGCCGCACTCGGCGGCGGCGACGTCGCGTCCCGGCTGGACTCCGGCCACGGCACCCGCGTCACCGGCAGGCGCCCGCGCGACCGGCGCGGCTTCGCCCTCCCCTTCACCCTGGGCGGCCTGGCGGTCGGCCGCGGGTTCACCGGTTCGGTCCAGGTCGCCGAGGTCGAGGTGGACACCCGGCTGGGCCGGACCCGGGCGCTGCGCGTGTGGAGCGGCATCTCCGCCGGCCGGATCCACGAGGACCGCCTCGCCCGCAACCAGTGCGAGGGCGCGGTCGTCCAGGGCGTCGGCTACGCACTGTACGAGGAGCGCCGCACCGACCCCCGCACCGGCCGGGTGCTGACCGAGAACCTGGAGGACTACCGGATCCCCGGCATCGGCGACACCCCCGAGATCACGGTCCACTTCCACCAGGAGGGCTTCGATCACGTGCCCGGCGGCGGCGTGGGCCTGGGCGAGGTGGCCACCCTGCCCACCGCGGCCGCCCTGGGCAACGCCGTGTACGACGCCACCGGCTGGCGCCCGTACGACCTGCCCATCCGCCCCGACCGGCTCCTGGAAGGACTGCGTCCGTGAGCACCGAGCCCGCCCTCACCGACCTGTCGGCCGCCGTCCTGGCGCGCGGCGGGGAGCTGCGCGCCGGAGGCACCGACACCACCGCCCGGCAGCGTGCGGGCCTGTCCCCCGGCCCGTTCACCGACCTGTCCGGGGTCTCCCACCTGCGGGGCTGCACCGGCCTGCCCGGTGGCGGGCTGCGCATCGGCGCCCTGACCACCCTCGCCGAACTGGCCCGCGACCCGCGGGTGCGGGAGGGCTGGCCGGCGCTGGCGCTCGCGGCGGGAAGCACGGCCACCCCGCAGATCCGCGCCGCCGGGACCCTGGGCGGCAACCTGCTCCAGCGCAACCGCTGCTGGTACTACCGCAACCCGCACATCGGCTGCCTGCAGAAGGGCGGCACCGGCTGCCCCGCCCGCGAGGGCGACCACCACTACGGGGTGGTGGCCGGCGAGGGCCCGTGCGTGGCCCCGCACCCCTCGACCCTCGCCGTGGCCCTGCTGGCCTACGACGCGGAGGCCGAGGTGCACGGTGAATCCCCGCGCCCCGTCGCCGCGTTGTACGGGGACGGCAGCCGGCTGCACGACGTCGACCACCTGCTGCCGCCCGGCCGGGTCCTCACCTCGGTGCGGCTGCCCGCCGCGCTGCCCGGCGAACGCGCCGCCTGCCACCGGGCCATCAGCCGGGCCCGCGCCGAGTGGCCGCTGGTCGAGGCCGTCGCCCGGCTCGCGCTCCAGGGCTCGACGATCACCCGTGCCGCCGTCGCCGCGGGCGGGGTGGCCCGGGTCCCGCTGCGGCTGCCGGAGGTGGAGGAGGCCCTGACCGGCCGCGAGGCCACCCCGGCGGTCCTCGCCGAGGCGGCCGGGGCGGTCCTCGGGCGCTGCCGTCCCCTGCGGCACACCGGCTACAAGACCACCCTCTTCCGCGACACCGTCCTGGAGGTCCTGGAACGGGCCGCCGCCCCCGGGCCGCGTCCCGGGGAGGCGGTCAGCGGGTCCCGCCCTCCGGGGCCGTGACCCGTTCCAGGTCGGCCACCAGGGAGTCCAGCCAGGAGGCCGCCGCGTAGTAGCGGCGGGGCGCGCCGGGCGGCTCCGCCGTGAGTCCGCGGTAGGCCGGGTCGCGCAGCGGCGCGGGCACCGGCGGGGTGTCCCCGCCGGGGTCGAGGTGCGCCGACACCAGCAGCATCCGTCCGGCCACCCGGTCCCCGATGCCGGTCAGCCCCTCGGCCGCCTCCGGCCCCAGGGGCGCCGGGCCCGCGGGCCCCGTGCCCAGGCCGTCGGGCGGGGCGGGCCTGTCGGGTGGGGCCGTCAGCCGGTCCGCGCCCCACAGGACGTGGTGGCCCGTCATCAGGGCCGCCTGCCAGTCGGGCCCGGGCGGGCGCGGGGTGGCGGCCCCGAAGCGAACCGGCTCGCTCTGGAACTGCGCGTACGCCGACTCGGCCATGGTCAGCGCGTGCCGCAGCGACCGGTACCCCCGTGCGGCCACCGCCCCCTCCCCCGTGCCACCCGCCGCGACGGAGGCACTCGTCGCGACCACGATCTCGGCGGCCCGGCGCAGCAGGCCCGCCGTGGCGCGGCCCAGCTCGTCGTGGGCGCCCCGGGGCCAGGCCAGCAGCCCGAACACCCCGCCGATCACGCTTCCGATCAGCACGTCGGCCATCCGTACCTCGGCCAGCTGCCAGGTCGCCGGCGCCAGCTGCGCGAACACCATGGCCACCAGCACCGTGAACAGCCCCTGCGCCCACCCCACCCCCCGCACCGGCCCCACCGTGAAGGCGAAGAGCATCCACAGCGGAAGGACCACGGCGTACACCGCCGTGTGCGGGCCGACCACGGTGAGGAGGCCCGCCGTGAGCAGGGCGCCGGCGAAGGTGCCGGCCAGGGCGATCCGGATGGTGCTCCAGGTCTCGCCGACGGTGGTCCGCGTCAGGGAGAGCGCCGCCAGCGTCGCCCAGAACCCGTGGGGCAGCGTGTCCAGTCCGGCGACCAGCCGGGCCGCGGCCAGCGCGAGGCCGATCCGCACCGCGTTCTGGAAGAACACCGACCGGCGCACGGCGTGCCCCCGGATCCGGTGCCACCACAGCAGCACGGCGGGGGTGCGCGCGTACCAGAACCGCCCCGGCTGCACCCGGTCCGCCACCACCGGGCCCCCTACGGCGAGGGAGGCGGCCGTGGCCGTGGTCAGGGCGGCGTCGGCCACCTCCAGCACCGCCGCGTCCCGGCGCAGCGCCGCCGGGCCGGCCGGCCCGGCGGGGACGGCGGCCAGCCGGGCCCGGGCCGCGGCGAGTTCCCGGTACGCGTCGCCCGGGCCGGTGTCCGCCCGGAGCCGCAGGCGGCCGGCGGTGCGCTCGGAGAGCAGCGCCACCCCGCGCAGTACCTCCCCGGCGCTCTGACCCGGGTCGTGGAGCGCGGAGAGCCGACCGAGCAGGGTCCGCGCGGCCAGGCCCGTGTGCGTCAGCGCCCGGTCGCGCGCGCCCGGCCCCGCCGGCCGGTCGGCCTCGGGCACCTTCAGCGACCGCAGGCCCGTGCCCGCCTCGCGGGCCCGCTCGGCCGCGGCCGCCGAAAGCGCGTACGGGGGCTCGGCCAGCTCCCGCGCACAGTGCGCGGCGGCGTCGGCGGCGCGGGCGGCGAGCTCCCGGTAGGGCGGTGGCGCGGGCTCGGGGAAGAGGTACCGCTCGGCCAGGACGAGCAGGGCGAGCCCGGCGGTGGTGCCGGCCAGCCGGACGCCGAGGGAGCCCGGATCGTACGGGGGAAAGGACGGGAGCATGTACAGCAGTTGCAGTCCCGGCCCGGCTCCGGCCAGCCGCGGCCCGCCGACGGCGGCGAAGGCCAGTACGAAGCCGATCACGAGCATCCCGGCGACGGCGCTCCAGGTGCGCACCGACAGGAAGGTGCCGGCCACGACCAGCAGCCAGCACGCCGGCACCAGCCGCAGCACGGTCGCGGCCCGCTGCGGCCCCGTGCCGGGGATCCGCGACAGCCCGGCGAGGGCCACCGCCGAGAACAGCGCGTAGGTGGCGGCGACGGAGGAGCCGAAGCCGTACAGGAACAGGTAGAACCCGGCGGCGGCGACCAGCGTCACCCGCACCGCCCGGACCCCCGAGGCCGCGTAGCCCGGCGGCAACCAGCGCCTGGGCACACCACCCATCCCACCAGCATCACCCGTCCGGGGCTCCGCGGCACCACGGCCCGCTCAGCCTGCCGCCAGCCGCCACAGCGGGGGGACGTGGCGCCCGGGCACGGTCTTGCGCAGGCCGGTGAGCAGGGCGCGGGCCTCCGTGGCGGTCAGGTCGAGCTCCTCGGTGATCCGGCGGGTGGTGGCGTACGCGATCCCCTGCGCGAGCGTCTCCCGTTCCCAGGCGGCGAACCGGTCCAGGACCGCGGCGGGGTCGCGGTCCGGGCGGCTCCGGGCGGGCGGGGTGCCGGGGTGGGCGGCGCGGCGGCGTTCGCGGGCGATCTCCGAGAAGCCGCAGACCGCGCGGGACGCCTCCTCGGCCTCGTCCAGGCCGCGGCAGCCGGCGAGCGCCCGGGCCAGCGGGCTGAGTCCGAGGACGCGGTCCAGGGTGAGCCGGTGGACCTGCCGGGAGGTGGCGTCGAGGAGTACGGGCCGGGGCGCGTCCCGGGTGCCGCAGACGCCGCGCACCCCGCGGGCGGCGGCGACCAGCAGGGCGCCGGCTTCGGAGGGGTGCCAGTCGAAGACCCCGGCCACCACCTCGGTGTGCGCGGCGCCGAGGGTGAGGGCGGGCGCGCCGAGCCGGGGCAGCAGGTCGGGCAGGGGCACCTCGTTGTCGAGGCCGGGGCCGGCGACGTACACGGAGGCCGGCAGGCCGGTCTCGGCGCAGGCGGCGACGGCGAGGGCGTCGCCGAGCGGGCTGCGCAGGGTGGGTTCGTCCCCGTGGGCGACGATGTCGCCGCCCACGTCCACCAGGTCGATCCGGTCTGCCCGGCACCAGCGGGCGGCCGCCGCGATCTGGCGGGCCAGGCCGCGCGTGCCGCCGTACGGGTCGAGCAGCCCGAGCCGCGGCCGCAGGGCCCCGGACAGCCGCGGGAGCAGCGAGCCGGCGGCGCCGGATGTACGTGCTCCAGCACCTGCTGGAGTTCACGGGCCTGCGCCCGGGCGCCTACCAGGAGGTTTTCGCCACCCGCTTCGAGGACGACTTCGGCCCGCAGCTCGCCGCCCTGCTGGAGCGGCGCTGGCTGCGGGAGGAGGGCGGGGCGCTGGCGCTGACCCCGGAGGGCATGGCCTGGGCGGACGCGGTGGGCCCGATGTTCTTCTCCGACCGCGTGCACGAGAACATGCGCTCCTACCAGGACCGCTAGGGCCTGCGGGTCGCCGGTTCCGGCTCGGTGTGCGGGGCCGGTGCGGTCCGCGGCCGGCGGTGGCGCTCGGGGAGGGACACGAGGACCAGCCCGAGCAGCAGCAGCGCCGCCCCGGCCGCCGCGGACGGTCCCGGCCGCTCGCCCAGCACCGCGACCCCGAGCACCGTCGCGACCAGCGGTTCGGTCAGGCTCAGCGTCCCCGTCGTGGCGGCGCTGAGCCGGCCGACGCCCCGGGTGAACAGCAGGTACCCGAGGGCGGTGGTGCCCAGGCCGAGCCAGCCGATCAGGGCGGCCGAGCGGACGGTGGCCAGGCCCCCGGGGGCCACCAGCAGGTACGGGGAGACCAGCAGCCCGGCGCACAGCACGCTCACGGGGGCCGCGGCGCCGAGGTCGGCTCCACGCGCCCCCAGTTCCTTCGTGGCGGCGATGTACACGCCGAAACTCGCCCCCGCCACGACGCCGAACAGCACACCCGGCAGGTCCGCGGTGGCCCCGCTGCCGGGCAGCAGCACCAGGGCGATGCCGAGCACGGCGCAGCCGGTCCCGGCCAGCCAGCGGGGTGTCAGCCGCTCCCCGGACAGGGCCCGGGCGGACAGGCCGCCGACCACGGGCACGGTCCCGAAGGCGACGGCGGTGGCCAGGGGCCGCCCCGCCCCGCTCGACCGCCTGAAGGAAGCACACCTGGAAGGCGGCGGTGACCAGCACGCACAGCCCGAGCCACCGCCGCACCCCGGGCCGCCGCAGCGTGCGCAGCCCGGCCGGGCGCACCGTCAGCAGGCTGAGCGCCAGCCCGCCGAGCAGCATCCGGCAGGCCCCGAGCGCCACGGGGTGCACCCCGGTGTCCGCCCAGAGCTGGGCGGGCCCCACCGTCCCCCACAGCACCGCCGCCGCCAGCACGGACGCCAAAGCTCCCATGACTACCCCCTCCACCACGCTCCGGTCATGGCGAAGCTATCGGGGCGCGGCCGGGCAGACCTACTGGCCGAAACCATGAGATTCCCTCTCAAAGTACCGGCCGGTCCGTGCCTTCACACCAACCCGTCTTCCGTCGCACGTCACCCGTCTGCTGCGCGGCGTCCGAGCGGCAGCAGGTACTGGAGGGGCTGTTCCAGGTCGTCCAGGCCGAGGAGTTCGTGGGCCAGGTCGTCGTGGAAACCGCCGAGCGGGGTGCCGGCCAGGCCCAGGGCCGTGCCGGTGAGCAGCAGGTTCTGCGCCAGGTGGCCCGTCTCCAGCAGGGCCAGGCGCAGGGCGCGCAGACCGTAGCGGCGGCGCAGCAGGCCGAGGTCCGCGTAGAGGGCGAGGACCACCGGGACGCGGTCGATGCCGATCCAGTGCGGGTCGGTCGGGGGCCGGGACAGGTACGTCGACAGCGAGGCGATCTCCGCCGTGGCCGGGGCCGGGCCCACGAGGCGCAGCGTCCGCCGCTCGGGCACGCAGTCGTACGTGCCCGCCGGAACGCCCTCGACGTCGAGCACCAGCAGCCGCACCCGGGCCGTGTACAGGGCGCCCGCACTGGGGTAGGCCCGGTGGACCGGGGTGTCGGCCGAGCCCTCGGGCAGCGGCGCCCCGCCGCGCTCCCGGTCGGCCAGGGCGTGCCACAGCAGGGCGCCCAGGCCGGGGGCGGTGAGGGGCCCGCCGAGCGCCCCGCGCGCCGAGGCCCGGGCCGTGAGGGCGGCGCCGAGCGAGACCTCGGGCAGCGGGGCGGCGGGCAGGGGCAGCTCCGGCGCGGCCGGAGCGTACCGGGGCGGCCCGGGCGGCAGGGTGCGCAGGGCCGTGTCCTCGTTGCGGCCGATCTGGAACTTGCTGCGCTCCACGTACTGCAGGTCGGGGGCGGTGTGCCCGGCCGGGAAGTAGTCCGCCGGCTCCCCGGTCTCCAGCAGGGTGCGGGCGGCCAGCCGGCACACCGCCCGCTCCTCGTCGGGGGTCACCCCGAGCCGGTTGAACAGCATGTGGAGCTGCGAGCCCCAGATCCAGGCCGTCGCGTCGGGGGCCGCGTCCGGGTCCAGCCCGGCCCGGAGCAGGGCGTCGGTCTCGCGGACCCGCCGTTCCCAGTGGCCCAGCCAGGGTGCGGCGGTGCCCTGGGCGAGCCGTTCCCGCAGGCCCCGGGCACGCCGTGCCAGGCCGGAACGCTGCGCGGCATAGACGGAGTTGACGCGGGTGTGCACGGAGGCCCCCGGCAGCAGCGGCACCTCGGTGACCCACCGCCAGCCGGCCGCGTGCCGGCGCAGCCAGCGGGCGGCGGTGAGCCGGTCCAGGCCGAGCGCCTGCACGGTCGTGTGGACCAGGTCCGCCGCGTGCGTCAGGCGGGCCGAGCCGCCGCCCCCGGCGGCGAGGTCGCGCAGGACCCGGAGCACCACCTGGGAGGAGTCCGCGAAGACCTCCTCGGCGAGGGGCAGGGCGCGCGGGCCGCCGTACCGGTCGGTCTCGGGCACGTACGGGACGGCGCGGACCTCGCCGTGGGCGGAGGTCCAGGGGCCGGGCACCGAGGGCACCTCCCCGGCCGCGCGCGCCAGTTCGGCCGGGAGCCGCGCGGCGGCGGCCGGGGCGAGCCCGCGCACGCGGACGCGTACGTGGGGGCCGTCCTCCGCGTAGCGGATGAAGAACCACCGGTCGGCCTCCCCGGCCGCCACCAGGCCGTCCAGGAGCGGGGCCGCCCCGCGGACCAGGAACGCGTCGGTGTCCTCGGTCGCGCAGTGCAGGAAGACGTGGTGGCTGTGCCAGGCGTCGGTCGTGGTCATCTGCGGTCCTAGCGGGAGGGGGCGGAAGGGCGGATCAGGGGAAGGGGTGCGGGTGGAGGGCCAGGTCCTCGTGGCGCAGCGGCCGGGGGGTGCGGCCCAGCCGGTGGGGCACGTCGAGCAGCCGGGGCAGGCCGCGGGTGCGCCGGTTGACGTGTCCGAAGGTCATCGGCAGCGAGCCGGGGACGACGACCTTCACGCAGTGCAGGCCGAGCCGGTCGCGCAGTCCCGGTTCGCTCTGGTCGACGGTGACCACCTCCAGACCCGTCGCGGCCAGCCTGTCCACGGTCGCCGTGAGCAGGGCGGCGAGGTCGGCGACCGGTTCCGGCGCGCCCGGCCAGGCCGCCGCGACCGGCACGGAGGGGGTGTCGGCGAGGAGGAACGCCAGCCGGGGGGCCGCCTGCGGGAGGGCGTTGACCCCGACGTGGTCGTCCAGGCCGACCACCAGCTCCGGCCGGTCCAGCATGGGCCGCAGCCGCCGCGGGTCGCGTGCGCCGTCCTCGGCGAAGGACCGCCCCGGCGACTCCAGGACGTTGGTGACCACCTCCGCCACGGCGGAGCGGATCGCGGCCCGCGGATCGTGGTGGGCGCCGGCCGCGAGGAACATCCGGGGCGCGTCGGGGTGGGTGCCCTCGTAGTGGCAGACGGCCACGACCGCCGGGATGCCGAAGTCGTTGGTCGCGTCGAGCAACAGCAGCCGGTAGCCCGCGACGGCGGCCCGGTCCGCGAGGAGCGCCGTGTCCCGGTCGTCCGGGGGCGGTTCGACGCGGCGCAGGGGGGTGGCGGCGTACCAGGCCATCAGGAAGGCGTCGCGCTCCGCGACCTCGAACAGGCCGTAGAGCGCGGCCTCTTCGGGGCTGTTGCCGAGACCGCAGCCGTTGGAGGACTCGTACACCACGCGCGGCCCGCCGGCGCCGGGCACGTCCCAGTAGGCCACGTGCTCGGGTACGAGGACCGGGCGGCGCCGGGTCAGCGACCAGCCCCGTACCCAGTCCAGCTCCAGATCGGGCGTGTAGGGGACGGTGGGCGAGGCCGGGTGCCCGTGGTGGGCGGGGTCGGGCAGGCCGAGCCGTCCGGGGTCCAGGGCCCGGTCGGGGCCGAGTGCGGCGAAGGGGGCGCGCAGGTCGGTGCGCCGGCCGGTGGGGCGCATCCCCGCGTACCGTTCGACGGCCTCGAAGAGGGCGATGCGCTCGCTGGTCGCGAAGTCGTGGGCGCGGCCGTACCCGCCGTCGTCGACGAGCCGGCCGTCGCTGACGAACGCGCTCGTGAGGGAGAAGGCGGAGTCCTCGGAGCGGAAGAGGCGGCGCACCGGCCCGAACCGTTCGTCGTGCAGCGCCTCCCGCAGGAGTCCGGGACCGGCGGTGCGGGGATTGGGGGCGCGCAGCACGTACGGGTCGGGCAGCGGGCGGGGCGCGGCGGGCAGCGGGTCCGGGGCGGTCGCGGAGTCGGCGGGGAGGGGGTGGCAGACGGCGCAGCCGCCGACGGGACGGACGCGGTGGGTGGACCAGGTGCCGCGCCCCTGGTGGACGACGTGCACGACGGCCGCCCCGTCCTCCCGGCCGGGCTCCTCCCCGGCCAGCAGGTCCTGGACCAGGGAGCCGAGGGCGGCGGACAGGGCCGGGGCGGGTACGCCGGCCAGCGCGAGCGCCGGGCTCCGCCAGGGCACCCGGCCGCCGGCCGTGGCCAGGCGCTGGTACTCGGTGCAGCACAGGCAGGCCGCCGCCCCGGGGGCCAGCACCGGCCCGACGACGGCGAGCGGCCCGTCGAAGCGGACGGGGACCCACTCGACGGGGTGGCCGAGCGCGTGCCGGCTCAGCTCCTCGGCGAGCCCCAGCGTCCACCGCTCCAGCAGCACCACCGCCGGCCCGGCGGCAGCGGCGAGCGCGTCCTCGGGTGCCAGGACGGGTACGCGGAGGGGCCCCAGGGGGCCGGAGCCGGTCATCGGGCCTCCTCGGACCGGGCGTTCAGAACCGTGAAACCGAAGGCCCGCAAACGGGCGGCGAGTTCCCCGGGGCCGGGGACACCGACGCGGCCGGCGGCCGGTTCCACGGACTCGGGCGTTCCGGCGTCGCCGGGGGTCCCCGGGGCGCCGGGAACTCCCGGGGTGATGAAGGCTCCCGGAGCGTCAGGGGCTCCCGGCGCGTCAGGGGGACACAAGGCGTCGGGGCGTCCGGCAGCGCCTGGGATCCGCGGGACGCCGGGGGCTCCCGGCGCGTCGGGGAGTTCGAGAACTCCCGGGAGGTCTTGGGCGGTACGGGGGGAGGTTTCGGTGAACCGGTGCAGCGCGGCCTGGAACCGCACCTCACGTCCGGCGACGTCCGCCATCCAGCCGTTGGTCCAGCCGGCGTCCTCCCAGGCGGCGATCCGCGCTCCGGCCGTGGCCAGAGCGGCGACGGCCCCGCCCGAGGGCGGCACCCGCCCCGCACCCGTCCCGGCCGGGGAGGCCGGTACAGCCGGGGCGGTCGGGGCCGTGAGGAGGGGTGGTGCGGCGGGGGCGGCGGGAGCGGGCGGGGTGTTGGCAACGGCGGGGGGTGTGGAGGCCGATACGGCCGACACGGCGGCCAGTGCCGCGAAGGCCGCCGCGTCGCCCGGGGTCGCCTCGACCGCTTCCCCGAGCACCCCGGCCCCGGATGGTCCGGCTGCCCGCGCGTCGGCGCCGGGGGGCCGGGGCGCCCCCGGCCCGGCCGGGCCGGGGGCGGCGGGGTGCGGAAGCGTCCGGCGGACCACCGCGTGGTAGACCTCCTCGTCCGGGGCGGCTCGGACCACCTCCAGCCGGGCCGGTACGCCGAGGCGGACGGTCAGGGTGGTCCACCAATGGCGGGCCTGCGGGTGCCCCGACCACGCCTCCTCGGACACCACGGCCCCTCCCGCCCGCCGGGCCGCCGCCGCCCGCAGCGCCCTCCCCCGGGCGTGCTCCGGGTTCGCCCCGACCGTGAACTGCCCTTCCCCCAGCGAGAGTTCCGCGGCCCGGCAGAACAGCTCCAGGCGGGCCAGGTCCAGCCGGGGCGCCCCGCCCGTGAGCCGCCCCCGGGGGAGCGCGCAGGCGGCCAGCGGTACGGGCAGCTGCCCCAGGCCGGCCGGTTCCGGCCCCGGCAGGACGCCGCAGCGCCCGTCGCCGAGGGCGTCCAGCCGCCGCAGCGCCTCGTCCAGGGTCCGGGCGGGGGCGAGGTCGGTGCACCGGTCCCGGTCGAACCGTTCCGGGCCGAGCCAGGTGCGGTAGTCGGCGCGCAGCGGCCGGGCGTCGGCGAGGAGCACGGCGGGCAGACCGGGCAGCAGCCGCTCGTCACCGCCCTCGGCGGCCGGGTCCGCCAGCCCGGCGGCCGCGCACAGCAGCCGGTGGACCGCGGCGCCGGCCAGCAGCGGTACGAACGCGGCGGGCCCGGCGTCCCCGGCCGGCCCGAGGCGTGCCTCCAGGGCCCGTGCGTCGGCCCGGGCCTGGGCGGGGCTGCCGGGGGCGGTGGCGTATCCGCCCGTGCCGCACCGCCCGGCCGCGACCGCCCGGTCCGGGCCGGCGCCGTGGACGCGGAGCAGGATCCGGTCCCCGGCGAGGTCCGGGTCGGCGGTGTACGCGACGGGCAGGCCGCAGTCCGCCAGTGCCCGTCCGGCGGCCCGCGCCAGGGGTGCGTCCGGGTGGCCGGCCAGCACTTCGGCGCGGGCGGCGGCGAGCGCGGCGGCCGGGGCCGCGGGCCGCCCGGTGCTCTCCGCGAGCCACGCTCCGACGGGGCCGGGCGGCGGGGCGCCCGTGGTCAGCAGGCCGTGCGTCTCCAGCTGCCGCAGGAGGGTGTCCACGGCCCCGCGCAGCGCCGACCCGGGCTCGATGCCGTCGAGGAGGGTTTCGAGCCCGCCCTCCCGCAGCGGTTCCTCCAGGAGCTTCCACAGGGCGGGCAGGGCGTTGCTGCCCTCCAGGGTGAGGCTGCCGCTCGGGCCCCTGAGGTGCAGGCCGGCCCGCAGCGGGGTCACGGCCACGCCGGGCCGCAGCCTGCGTACGGTCCTCGGGCGCGCGACGGTGGTCATGCCCGGCCCTCCACCGCGTCGATGGCCTCGCCGACCTCCGTGCGCCAGTCGCTGCCGGTCAGCCCGGGTACGGCGCTCACGACCAGGTGCGCCGCCAGGTACCGCTCCAGCGGCCGGACGTCGCAGATGGCGAGGAGCCGGTACAGGGCGTTGGTGCAGGCCCGGTACACGAGGTAGTCGGGGCTGGTGAACATCCGCCCGTGCGGGTCGGCGCGGCTCAGCAGCCGGTGGAACTCGCTGTAGCGGGTGCGCAGTCCGTGGTTCCAGCGTTCCGCCGCCCCGCGGTCGCCGGTGGCCAGGGCGCGGGCGCCGTACTCGGCCGGGCTGCCGGAGAGGTCCGCGCCCGCGTCGTGGCGGGCGCGCGCCAGCCGCCAGGCGCCGGCCGAGAACTCCGGCCAGGCCCGTTCCCAGCCCAGCGCACCGCCCTCGGCGATCCGCCCGACGAGGGCGGTCACCGCCGCGCCGGCGCGTTCGGCGTGCTGCTCGAAGCGGGCGCGCAGCCGGCCGTCGGGGTCGTCGTGGACGAGGAAGTCCTCCAGGTGGGAGACGTACGACCAGTGGCCGCCGGCCAGCCCGCCGGGGTGGGCGCTCGCGTGCGCGGCGAGGGCGGTGACCGCGAGCCGGATCCGGGCCTGCGCGCCGTCGCCGTGCTCCCCGAGGAAGCCGGCGCCGGCCCGCAGCGCGCCCAGGCCCGCCCGGAGCAGGTCGTCGCGCAGGCCGGCGCCGTCCTCGCCGAGGAGGCCGCGGACGGAGGAGCGGTCGACGGGCTCGGTACGGACGGTGTTGTCGGGGTGGACCGGCCCGTAGGGCGGGGGTACGAGCTCGGCGCGGCCGGCCTCGGCGGCCCGTTCCAGCAGCTGTGCCCCGGTGAGGTCGGCGTGCGAGGGGTGGTCGCGGAGCCAGTCGCGGAGCGCGGCCGCGGCGGAGCCGGCGGTCCGGGTCACCTGGCGGGGCGGTCCCTGGAGGCGCAGCCGCAGGTGGGGGCCGTGCAGCCAGTGCCGTTCCACGTGGGCGGCGAGTCCGTCGGCCGTGGCCGACTCGGCGAGGGGCAGCAGGGCTCCGCGCAGCAGGGGGGCCTTGTCGGGGTGGTGGTAGTAGGCCACCACGTCGAGGGCGTGGTCGTGGGGACGCATGTGCTCCGTGCTCCCTTCCGTGGTCGTCCGGTGTCGGTTCATCGTTCGGCGGCCGCTCCGGGGCCGCCGCCCTGCCCGGTGCGGTAGACCTCCAGGACGAGTTCGACGGCGCGGGCCGGGGCGCTCTGGCCGCCGGGGGCGGGCAGGGCCTCTTCGAGGACGGCGCCGCCGCCGTGGCGGGAGAGCCATTTGGGC
This sequence comes from Streptomyces katrae, assembly GCF_002028425.1. Taxonomy (GTDB): domain Bacteria; phylum Actinomycetota; class Actinomycetes; order Streptomycetales; family Streptomycetaceae; genus Streptomyces; species Streptomyces katrae_A. The sequence continues at coordinate 1,261,952 of NZ_CP020042.1, forward strand.
AGGCAGCGCAGGTGCAGGGCGTTGCCGAGGTCCACGAGGTGCGGTTTGGGGCGGCTGATCCCGGTCAGGAAGTCCTCGGCGGCCCGGCCGGTGGGGGCGGCTCCGGCGGGGTGCAGGAAGACCTGCTCGGGGAGGTCCAGGGCGGCGCGCCAGCGGGCGGCGGCCTGCGCCGGGACGGTGCCGTCGGCGGTGAGGTCGGCGCGGAGCCGTTCCACCGTCCCGGGCGGCAGCAGCCAGCGGCGGCGGCGGAGCACCAGGTCGCGGTGGCGCAGCCGGGGGAGGTGGGTGACGCGGCCGCCGCCGGGGGCGTGGCGGGTGCCGCGGGGGACGAGGGGGCCGAGGTCGACCATGCCGTGGGGCTGGTCGCTGAGGTGGGCGCCGAGGCGGCGCGGCAGCAGGACCGGGGCGAGGAAGCCGGGGTAGAGCACGTCGAGGAGTTCGCCGGTGTCGCGCAGCCGGATGCGTACCTGGTCGTCGGTCTCGTCGTGGACGAGTTCCAGGTCGGTTTCGCCGAGGGAGGCCCAGCGGCGGTCGGGGCCGATCTCGTCGGGGACGAGGAGGGGGTGGAGGTTGGCGTTGAACCCGCCGACGGGGCGGATCTGGGCGGCGCGGGCGCCGGGGCCGAGGGCGCGGCGGATCTGCCCGGAGACCGCGGCGGCGGCCGCGGGGTCCAGGGTGTCGAGGAAGCGGCTGGTGAAGCGGCCCCAGCCGCCGTAGACCTGGTTGACGCAGAGCAGGCCGTGGCGGGGGTCGCGCTGGAGGAAGTAGGCGTAGCTGAGCGGACGGGCGAGGGCCCAGGCGGGCAGCCGGTCGCCGAGGCCTTTGAGGAGGCCGGGGGGCAGGAGGACTTCGGGGGCGGTGGCCGGGTCTGCGTCGAGGGCGTCCCGGACGGCGGTGACGGCCTCGGCGCGCAGGTGGGCGAGGGCGCCGGTGCCGCTGGGGAGCGCGTCGGCGGGGTCGAGGGCGGAGAGGCCCCCGGCGGCCTCCCAGGCTTCGGCGATGTCGGGGCCGAACTCCCACGGGTCCGGGCAGCGGCCGCCGGTGCCGTAGCGGGCGACGAAGCGGTCGCGGACGACGCGGCGCAGCAGGTGGCCGAGGTCGAAGAGCTCGGCGAGCGCGGTGACCTCGCCGAGCGCCTCGTGGTCGGTGGGGGCGAGGAAGCCGTCGAGGTCGAGGGGGTGCGGGGCGACGACGTCCTCGGAGACCGGGCTGAGCGGCGCCGAGACGGCCGGGACGGGGCGGCCGGCGGCGGCCAGGGCCCGGGTCCAGCGCTGGGACAGGCCGGTCAGCAGGGCGGGGCGGGCGGCGGCGGGGGCACCGGCGAAGTCGGCGGTCGCCCGGGCGAGCCCGTCGAGGCGTGAGGCGTGGGCGGCGTCCTCGGCGGCCTCTTCGGCGGTGGTTCCGTCGAGGGAGCGCAGCCAGTCGGCGGTCCGGCCCAGCGGGTCGGTGTCCTGCGGCGGGACGGGGGCGGTGGGCACGAGCAGTCCGGCCTCCGCGAGCCGGCCGAGGAAGCCGGCCGCGGCGGCCGGGCCGTCGGCGCCGGCCGCGCCGGTCAGGGCGGCGGCGAGCAGGGCGGTGAGCTCGTCGAGGGGTACGGGGTGTGCGGCGTTCTCGGTGACGAGGGCCAGCGGGCCGGTGTACGGCAGCCGGGCCTCGTCCTGCGCGGCCACGAGGTAGCGGCCCCCGGCGAAGGCGGTCCGGTCGCGGGTGTAGGCCGCCTGCCCGTCGGTGAGGCGGGCGGTGCTGGTGATGCGGTGGGGCAGGGCGGCCCGGCGGTGCGGGGCGTCCAGCAGGGCGAGGACGAGGGCGGTGGTCAGGGTGCGGCTGGGCTGCACGGCCGCCCGCAGCGGGCCCTCGAACAGGAGTGCGGTGCCCCAGGAGGCGACCGTGCGGCCCGGGGCTGCGGGCAGGGGGCCCCAGCCGACGGCCGTGAACCAGGACAGGGGGCTGGTCTTGGTGCTGGCCCGCAGGGCGTAGCGCAGGACGGCGGGCTCCTCCTTGCGGGCCCTGCGGTCCTGGGCGCCGGTGGCCGCCCGTTCCACGGCCCGCAGCAGGTCGGCGCTGGTGAGGGCGACGGCCTTGGCGAGGGCGGGTTCACGGCACAGGGCGGTCAGGGCGCCGCGTTCGGCGGTCAGGGCCCTTTCGGCGGCGGGGGCCAGTGCGGCGAGGAGGGCGTCGCGGCGGGTGCGCAGGTCGAGCCAGTGGGCGAGCCGGGGGATCCGTGCGGGGAGGTCGCCGAGGCGTTCCAGCAGGGCGGGGCGGGGTTCGCGCCCGTTGTGCAGGGCGCGGCGCAGCGGGAGGACGATGTCGCGGTGGAGGGCGTCGGGGTGGCCGCCGCGGCTGTCGTGGAGGTCGTCGCAGAGGGCCGGGGCGGTCTCCAGCAGCTGCCGTTCGAGGTCGCGGAGCCGGGCGAGCCGGGTGCGGAATCCGGCGGCTTCGGCGGTGGGGGCGGGGTGGCTCAGTACGGTCGCGCGGACCAGCGCGTACGGCGCGGAGCACACCCGGTAGGCGTCGGTGCCGGTCCCGGCCGGCGTGCCGTGTGGCTGCTGCATGCTGGTCCCCGTCTGTGTGGGTGGGTGGCGCGCGGGCTTCCCGCCGCGCTCGGGGCGCGGCGGGAAGCTGTTCTGCGTCGTGGGACGGCGGGGTTACACGGGGGTCGGCTGGGCCGGCTGGGCGCAGGACGACGAGCCCTGGCAGGAGCAGGAGCCCCAGGAGGCCCCGCCCTCGGGCAGCGCGACCGTGTCCCGCATGGCGGTGACGGTCAGGTCGCCGAGGTCCAGGTCGAGGTCGTCGAGGGCGAAGTCGGGGGTGTGGTTGCCGGCGGTCATGGATGACTCCTCTGGTGGAAGGCCGGTGGTCCGGGTGTCCGGGGGGTGCGGGGCGGTCAGTCGAGCAGCGAGTCCATGACCGGCGGCTTGTTGCACGAGGAGGAGCCCTGGCAGGAGCAGGAGCCCCAGGAGGCCCCGCCCTCGGGCAGCGCGACCGTGTCCCGCATGGCGGTGACGGTCAGGTCGCCGAGGTCCAGGTCGAGGTCGTCGAAGCCGAATTCGGGGGTGCGCGCGGTGTCGGACACGTGTGTCTCCCTTGATGGAGGCGATAGCCGCATGTGCACGGAGCGGGATCCCGCGGGCAGGCGAAAGAAGGCAGGCCGCGGAAGGGAATGCCGGATGTGCTCGGATTTCGGCCCGGCCGGATATCGATCCCGTCCGGCTCTTTCTGTCGGCCGATCCGGAACTCAGGATCACCCGGGCGCTTGAAGGTCCGCTAGAGCCGAGATCCAGCCGCGCTTCCGGACCCGGACGGCCCCTGGCTCGTTTTCGTGGAAATCGGCGCCCCGCGGGGATCGGATCGAACCATTCAGGCCACTCCGGCCGAAAAGACAGCTGCGAAAACACCGCGGACACGACGACGCCCCCGTCCACCGGGGGGTGGACGGGGGCGGAAGTCGGTGGGATGTCAGTCGGAAATCAGCCTTTCCGCACCACGCTCGACTTCAGCTGCATGGAACCGAAGCCGTCGATCTTGCAGTCGATGTCGTGGCCGTCGACTCCGTCGACGAGGCGGATGTTGCGCACCTTGGTGCCGGCCTTGATGCCGGTGGGGTGGCCCTTGACCTTCAGGCCCTTCACGACGGTCACCGAGTCGCCGTCGGCGAGCACGTTGCCGACGGCGTCCTTGATCACCCGCTCCCCGGGGGACTCGCCGCCCCCGGCGGCGACGAGCGGCCACTCGTGCCCGCACTCGGGGCAGACGAGCAGGGCGCCCATCTCGTACGCGTACGCGCCGGAGCATTCGGGACAGGGGGGAAGTGCGTTGTCGTTCACCCTGCCAGTCTAGGGAACGCGGCGGTGCCCCGCCGACGGATGTCGACGGGGCACCGGAGCACGCTCTGCCTGGTCGGGCCGGTCAGGCGACCGGGACCGGGTAGGTCGGGTACTCGACGCCGGACACGTGCTGGACCACACGGATGACCTGGCAGGAGTAGCCGAACTCGTTGTCGTACCAGAGGTACAGGATCGCGTTGTCGCCGTCGACCTTGGTGGCGCCGGCGTCCACGATCGAGGCGTGGCGCGAGCCGACGAAGTCCATGGAGACGGCGTCGGGGGCGGTGGTGAAGTCGATCTGGCGCTTCAGCGGCGAGTGCAGGGAGACGCCGCGGAGGTACTCCAGGACCTCGTCGCGGGTGGTCTCACGGCCCAGGCGCAGGCTGAGGATGGCGATCGAGACGTCCGGGACGGGGACGCGGATCGAGCTGCCGGTGATCGGCGCCTTGAGGTCGGGCAGCGCCTTGGCGACGGCGGAGGCGGCGCCGGTCTCGGTGATGACCATGTTCAGCGGCGCGGAGCGGCCGCGGCGGTCGGCCTTGTGGTAGTTGTCCAGGAGGTTCTGGTCGTTGGTGAACGAGTGGACCGTCTCCACGTGGCCGCGCAGCACCCCGTACTCGTCGTCCATGGCCTTGAGCGGCGGGACGATGGCGTTGGTGGTGCAGGAGGCGCAGGACAGGATCTGCTCGTCCGGCTTGATCGTGTCGTGGTTGACGCCGTGCACGATATTCGGGACGTCGCCCTTGCCCGGGGCGGTCAGGACGACCTTGTCGATACCGGGGCGCAGGTGCTTGGACAGGCCCTCGCGGTCGCGCCACTTGCCGGTGTTGTCGATGAGGATGGCGTCCTTGATGCCGTACGCCGTGTAGTCGACCTCGGAGGGGTCGTTCGCGTAGATCACGCGGATCGCGTTGCCGTTGGCGATGATCGTGCTGTTCGCCTCGTCGACGGTGATCGTGCCCTGGAACTGGCCGTGGATCGAGTCGCGGCGCAGCAGGGAGGCGCGCTTGACCAGGTCGGCCTCGCCTCCACCGCGGACCACGATGGCGCGCAGGCGCAGGCCGTTGCCGGAGCCGGCCTTCTCGATGAGGAGGCGGGCGACGAGGCGGCCGATGCGGCCGAAGCCGTAGAGGACGACGTCGCGGCCGGAGGAGAGCTCCAGCTTGTTCTCGCCGGTGGCGCCGGCGACGGCCTCGGCGGTGAATTCGGCCACGGACAGCCCGCGGTCGTCGCTGCCGTAGTTGGCGGCGAGCATGCCGATGTCGATCTGCGACGGACCGAGATCGAGGGCGGCGAGAGCCTGCAGGAACGGCATGGTCTCGGTGACCGAGAGCTCCTCGCCGTCGATCTGCCGGGCGAACCGGTGGGTCTTGAGGATGCTGACCACCGACTTGTTCACCAGGGAGCGGCTGTGCAGCAGGATCGTTACATCCCGCTCGCGGTGCAGCTTCCCGATGATCGGGATCATCGACTCCGCGATCTCCTCGCGGGTCTTCCAGTTGCTGAACGAGTCCTCGTTGACAGTCACAGAGTTATCTTTCGAGCTAGGCGGCGCTCATATGGTAACCCGACCGGAATCCGCCTCTTCGGCAGGGGTCAGCCGAGGGTCGGGTGCGCTTCCGGGTGGGCGTCCCACCATGTCCGGTGGAAGGCGTTGTTGTCCACGTTCGCCAGATACGCCTCGACCGCCGCACGGTGCAGCAGATCCCCCTGGTGCGCGGAGACCGACGCCCGGTTCCAGGCCAGCCGGATCCGCCCGGTGACCGGGGTCCCCGCCAGGGGCCGCATCACGGTGCCCGGCACGGCGGGGGCGGTGGGCTGGCTCAGCGAGATCGCCCGGCCCGCCGCGATCAGGTCGTGCTGCATCTTCCGGTCGGTGATCCGGTAGCGCAGCGAGGGGGTGAAGCCCGCTTCGGCGCAGGCCTCGATCAGGGCCTCGGGGCCGCCGTCGTCGTCCTGGACGAGGGTCATCCACTGCTCGCCCGCCAGGTCGGCCAGCTCCAGCCGGCTGCGGGAGGCCAGGGGGTGCCGGGCCGACATCCGGATGCAGAACGGCTCCCGGGGCACGACGGTGCGCGCCCGGACGCCACCGGGCAGCGGGACCTCGTAGTCGTTGACCTCGCCGTAGACGATGGCGTCGTACCGCCCGGCGCCGAGCATCCGCACGAGGGCGGTCACCGAGTTCTCCAGGTCCACGGCCACCTCCCGCCCGGCCAGGGCCAGGTCGGTGCGTGCGAGGAGCCCGTCCAGCAGGACGAGCAGGATGCAGCCGAGCCGCAGGGGCACGTCCGCCGACAGTGCCCGGGCCTCGGCGCCCAGGGCGTCCATCTCGCCGAGCACCCGGCGGGCCTTGGCGAGGACGAAGTGGCCCAGCGGGGTGGGCTCCACCCCGCTGCGGCCGCGTACGAACAGCTCGCCGCCCGTGACCCGCTCGATCCTGCGCAGCTGCGCGGAGAGCGCCGGCTGGGAGACCCCGAGCCGGCGCGCCGCCGCGCCCAGGCTGCCTGCCTCCGCTATCCGGCAGACGGCTTGCAGGTGCCTCAACTCCAGCTGCATCCCGGCAGCTTACGAATCGTGACCGCGCGGCACCATAACCCGCGCCTTATGCCCGCAGGGATGTCCCAATCTCGCCATGTCCACGCCCATACTCGGCGACGGCGTACAGCCAGCCACCCCCCACACACGATCGGAGTGGACTCGTGCAGCCCACCAGATGGACGGCGTCCGTGGCGGCCTTCGCGCTGACCGCGAGCCTCGCCGGCGCTCTGGCCGGCACCGCGTCGGCCGCGCAGCAGCCAGATCCCGTACCGCCCCGCCCCTCCCGGGCCGACCGGGCCGTGGCCGCCGCCGATGCGGCCGTGCGCAGCGGCCTGGACGGCCTGGTCAACCAGCCGCAGCAGCAGTACGACCGCAGGCTGGTCACCCCCTGGGTGCAGGACCTGTACTCGGTCGCGTACGAGCGCAGCTACCGGGGCCTGCCGGTCGTCGGCGGCGACGCGGTGGTCCTCGCGGACGGGGAGGGCAAGGTCCGCGCCCTCCAGTCGGCCTCCTCGACCGTGATCGACGTGTCGGTCACGCCGACGGTCACCGCCAAGGCCGCCGAGTCCTCCTCCCGGGCCGAGCTGGCGAGGGTGGACAAGGTCGAGAGCAGCCGCCTGGTCGTCCGGCTCAAGGACGACAGGCCGGTCCTGGCCTGGGAGACGGTCCTGACGGGATCGGCCAAGTCGGCGCCCAGCCGGATGCACGTCTACGTGGACGCCCGGACCGGCAAGGTCGTCGACCGCTGGGACGAGGTCGTCGCGGGCACCGGCAACAGCAAGTGGAACGGACCCAACCCGCTGACGGTCGACACCACCGCGTCCGGCGGCACCTACTCCCTGCGCGACCCGAACCGCCCGGGCCTGAGCTGCCAGGACTACAGCACCGGCACCGTCTTCTCGAAGTCCTCGGACTCCTGGGGCACCGGCAACCCGACCTCCAAGGAGACCGGGTGCACGGACCTGATGTTCGCCGCACAGAAGCAGTGGGACATGCTCCGCCAGTGGCTCGGCCGCAACGGCGTCGACGGCAACGGCCGCAGCTTCCCGGGCAAGGTCGGACTGAACGACCTCAACGCGTACTGGGACGGCGGCTCCGTCACCATCGGCCACAACAGCGCCAACGAGTGGATCGCCGGCATCGACGTGGTGGGCCACGAGTACGGGCACGCCATCGACACCAACACCCCCGGCGGCACCAGCGGCCAGGAGGCCGGGCTGGGCGAGGGCACCGGGGACATCTTCGGCGCCCTGACCGAGGCGTACGCCAACGAGCCCGCCCCGTACGACACTCCCGACTACACCGTCGGCGAGATGATCAACCTCCAGGGCCGCGGCCCGATCCGGAACATGTACAACCCCTCGGCGGTCAACAACGACCCGTCCTGCTACAGCTCCTCCATACCGAGCACCGAGGTGCACGCGGCCGCGGGGCCCCTGAACCACTGGTTCTACCTGCTGGCCGAGGGCAGCAGCCCCGGCGGCGGCAAGCCGAGCAGCAGCACCTGCAACCAGTCCACGGTGACCGGCGTGGGCGTCCAGAACGCCGGCAAGATCTTCTACGGCGGCATGCTGCTCAAGACCAGCAGCATGTCGTACAAGAAGTACCGGACGGCGACGCTGAGTTCCGCGAAAACCCTCGACGCGAGCTGCGACCTGTTCAACAAGACCAAGGCCGCCTGGGACGCCATCAGCGTGCCCGCCCAGTCCGGCGACCCGGCCTGCACCCCCAGCGGACAGGGTGACTTCTCGCTCACCCTCAACCCGGCCTCGGGCAGCGTGCAGCAGGGCGCCTCGGTGACCACCACCGTGGCCACCAGCACCACCACCGGCCAGGCCCAGCAGGTGACCCTCTCCGCGAGCGGCCTGCCCGCCGGGGTCACCGCCTCCTTCAGCCCGGCCACCGTGCAGTCCGGCCAGTCCTCCACCCTGACCCTGACCGCGAGCTCCACCACGGCCCCCGGCCCGGCCACGGTCACCGTCAAGGGCCAGGGCGCCTCCCTCGCGCACACCGCCGACTACGCCCTGACCGTCGGCGGCGGCCAGGGCGACCCCACCACCCCGCCGGACATCAGCGCGGCCAACGTCCAGGCCCACCTGAACCAGCTGGGCACCATCGCCACGCAGAACGGCGGCAACCGCCGCGCCGGCAGCGGCGGCCACACCCAGTCCCTCGCGTACATCAAGGGCAAGCTCCAGGCCGCCGGCTACACCGTCACCGAGCAGAACTGCACCTCCTGCACCTACCCGTCGAACAACCTGATCGCCGACTGGCCGGGCGGCCCCGAAGACCAGACCGTGATGTTCGGCGCCCACCTCGACAGCGTCTCCGCCGGCCCGGGCATCAACGACAACGGCTCCGGCTCCGCGACCCTGCTGGAGAACGCGCTGGTCCTGGCCCAGAAGAACCCCACCATGACCAAGCACGTGCGCTTCGCCTGGTGGACCGACGAGGAACAGGGCCTCAACGGCTCGAAGTTCTACGTGGGCCAGCTCGGCAGCGCCCAGCGCGCCGCCATCAAGGGCTACTACAACTTCGACATGGTCGGCTCGCCCAACGGCGGCTACTTCATCAACAACCTGAACTCCACCACGGCCGCGCCCCTGAAGGCGTACTGGACCTCGCTGAACCTCGCCCCCGAGGAGAACACCGAGGGCCAGGGCCGCAGTGACGACTACTCCTTCCAGCAGGCGGGCATCCCCACCTCCGGCTACGCGGCCGGCGCCAGCGCCCGCAAGACCTCCGCGCAGGCCGCGAAGTGGGGCGGCACCGCGAACGCCGCCTACGACTCCTGCTACCACAGCTCCTGCGACACACCGAGCAACATCAGCGCCACGACCCTGGACCGCAGTGCCGACGGGGTCGCCTACGCCATCTGGAAGCAGGCCGTCGGCAACGGCACCCCCGCCTCCGACTTCTCCGTCGCCACCTCCCCCGCCGCCGGCACCGCCGCCCCGGGCTCCAGCGTCACCGCGACGGTGAACACCGCCACCGTCAGCGGCAGCCCCCAGAACCTCGCCCTGACGGTCTCGGGCGCCCCGGCCGGCGTCACCGCCACCGTCAGCCCGTCCTCCGTGCAGTCCGGGCAGTCCGCCACCCTCACCGTCCAGGTCGCCGCGGGCACCGCGCCCGGCACGGCCACCCTGACCGTGACCGGCACCGGCACCACCACCCACAGCACCACGTACACCCTGACGGTCAGCGGGGGCGGCGGCTCCTGCACCCCCGCCCAGGTCGTCGCCAACGGCGGCTTCGAGAACGGCGCGAGCCCCTGGAGCGCCACCTCCGGGGTCATCACCAACCAGGCCGGAGAGGCCCCGCACGCCGGCGCCTACATGGCGTGGCTGAACGGCTGGGGCTCCCCGCGCACCGACAGCGCCTCGCAGTCCCTGGCCCTCCCGGCCGGCTGCTCCTCGGCCCGCCTCGCCTTCTACCTGCACATCGACACCGACGAGACCGAGAGCACCGCCTACGACACGTTCACCGTCTCGGTGGGCGGCCAGACCCTGGAGACCCTGTCCAACGTGGACGCGGGCTCCGGGTACACGCTCAAGAGCTATGACGTCTCCCCGTTCGCCGGGCAGACCGTCACCCTGCTGTTCCAGGGGGTGGAGGACCAGTCCCTCCAGACCTCCTTCGTGGTCGACGACGTCACCCTCCAGGTGAGCTGACCGACCCCGCAGTGCCCTCCAGGGGCCCGGTCCGGCACCCCGCCGGACCGGGCCTCCGCCGCGTCCGCCCCTGTCCACGGCGTAGGGGAGCACGCCCGGCTTTGGACACGGTGGAGCATCCCGGGCCGCGGGACGCTCCGGCAGGATCCGCAGGAGACGACCCGGCCCCCATCCCAGGAGACACCGCACATGTCCGATATCTCGGTCCGCGCCGCACAGCCCGGGGACTTCGCCCAGTGGCGCGTCCTCTACCGGGGCTACGCCGACTTCTACGGGGTGGAGCAGACCGAGGAGGCCGCCGCGACGGTGTGGGCCTGGATCAACGACCCCGCGCACGAGACCGGCGCCCTGGTCGCCGAGGACGCCGGGGGCCGGCTGGTCGGCCTCGCCCACTACCGCCCGTTCGCCCGTCCGCTGTCCGCGACGACCGGCTGCTTCCTCGACGACCTGTTCGTGGCCCCCGAAGACCGCGGCTGCGGCGCGGCCGACCTGCTGCTCGGCGCCCTGCGCGAGCTCGCGGCGGAGCGCGGCTGGAGCGTCGTACGGTGGATCACCGCCGACGACAACCACCGGGCCCGGGCCAAGTACGACCAGGTGGCCACCCGGACCATGTGGGTCACCTACGACATGGCCCCCGGCCGCTGACCCCTCCCGCTCACCCCTCCCCGGCGGCGTCCGCGCAGGCGGGGCAGACCCGGTCCGCGTACGCCTCGGGGTACCACGGCAAGCCGGGGTGCTCGGCGGGCCGCCAGGAGGCCGTCTCCATGGCGAAGGTGTCCCGGCCGCAGAGGGTCCTCGGGCCGCGCACGTCGTGCCGGCCCGGAGCGGTCGACGCCGCGTGCACCCGCAGGACGTCCCCGGGGGCGGGCTCCCCGGCGGGGTGCGCGGGGCCCGTCCGGTCGTATTCGTACACCACGACGGTCTCGCTCATACCTCCGACGATAGGCGGGCGGGCCGCACCCCGCCGGGCGGCCGGGAACCGCGCCGGTCAGCGGCAGGAGCCCGCCGCCAGCTCCAGCTCGTCCGCCCACACCGCCGCGTCCCGGGGGCCCACGTGCGGGGCGGCCAGGGAGCGCACCCGGAAGCGGTTGCGCGGCGTGGCCGCGTCCGCTTCGCGGATCATCAGGTCCTGGAGCGCGAGCGGGATCGCGCGGTCCTGAGTGAACCGCAGGAACGTGCGCGGCACCCGCCCCCACTTCTCCGGCAGCCCCCGGGAGTCGGCCGTCCCGATCGCCGCCGACTCGTCGGGCTCCAGGGTGGCGATCAGGGCCCGGACGGCGGCGTCGGGCCAGTCCGCGGCGAGGGCCTCCTTGGCCGCCGCGAAGAACGCGGGATCGCCGGAACGCCAGTTGGCCCGGTTGACGCCCAGTCCGGGCGGCGTCTCGACCCGGTCCAGCCGGAGCAGGGCGCTGGTGGAGCCCTCGGGGGTGGACATCAGCTGCGCGGCGGAGGTGTGCCCGGTCGCGCAGAACGCGGAGGCGTACACCAGGTGGGAGATCAGCTCGGGCACCCGGTTGGCGACCGCGTTGAGGGTCACCCCGCCCATGCTCTGGCCGACCAGGACCACGGCCCCGAGGCGGGAGGCGCGCCGTACGACGCCCACCACGTGCTCGGCGAAGTCGTCCAGCGTCACCTTCCCGAGCGGCGAGGGCTCGGTGCGCAGCGCCTCCAGGTCCTGCGGGGTCTGGTAGGAGACCGGGTAGTAGGCGCCGCGCCCGTGCCCGGGCAGGTCGACGGCGACCGCCTTGTGCCCGCGCAGGGCCAGCTCGGCGACGACGGGTGCCCACCCGTAGGAGTTGCCGCCGGCCCCGTGCACGAGCACGAACACGGGCGCCGCGCACCGCCGCTCGTCGGCCCGCGCGACGGACCCTCCAACCCCCACGGCGGCAACCGCCCCCGCCCCGGCCACGGCCGCCTTCAGCACCCCGCGCCGGGACCGCGTTCCGGAACTACTGGTGTCTTCACATTCGTTCATGCGGCGACTCTAGGCGGGGGCTCCCGGGCCGCCGGACGATTCCGGACACCACTCACGGGGCCGCGTCAGACGACGGCCTCTCCATCGCGCTCGCCTCCGACACATGTCCACAATCCGGTCGAGGAGTCGTACTCGACCTTTCCCCCGGTCGCCTTACACGTGGCCGTGTCCACATCGGCCTGTGCGGCGGGGACGCCGACGCCGAGAACGGCGAACAGCACGGCGGCAATCAGTCCGAGAACCCGTCTGCGCATGGGAACCTCCCGAAAGAACGAGGCAGGGGTCAGCACCAGTTTCGCCCCGCCCCTGGCCGGATCGCATCTGCTGTCGCCTCCGGGGGCGCTCACCCGGATACGACAGCAGACTGGTGTCATGGCGAACACACCCGTGGTAGCCGTGGGAGGGCCGGATGCGTTCGGGTGGCGGAAGGTCACCATCGACGACAAGCCCGTCGGAAAGGTCCGCAGCTCCAAGGGACTGCGGAAGCTGTTGCACCGTTCCGGCATCCCCTTCGAACCCGACATCCGCTGGCACGGCGGGGACGGTACCGTGTGGCCGGACCACTCCTGCCAGAGACGGGTCTACGGCCTCCTGATGGCGATCGGCCTCCTGGCAACCGCATATGTATTCGTCAGGATCGGCATATCGGACACCTTCGCGGCTCTGGACTATCTCGGGCGCATGACCGGATTCATCTTCCTCCTCATGGCCGTGATCGAAGTGGTGGCCGCGGCGGCCACATTCGACTACTGGGGCAAACGGGAGATCCGGTATTCGGGGACGGTCATCCTGATCGGAGCCGCGGCTTCCCTCATCGCCAGCGCCGTCCTGCTCTTCATGCAGCTCAAGTTCGGGCATTACACGCATTGGCTGTTGCTGTGGTACGCCCTCGTCCCGTGGTCCCTCTGGACCTTGTCGGTGCTCGTCCGCAGCCGGGCGTGGAAGGGCCTGCCCAATCCCAGGCGGATCGCGATCGGAGTGGTCATTTCCACACTCCTAGCATTCGCCAACCTCGCATACACCCATGTCTACGTCCCCGCCACGACGGCTCCGCTGATCGAGATCACAGCAGTCTTCGGCACGCCGAGCCTCAACGAGGAGCGGACGAAGCTTTTCGTTCCGTTCCATCTCCAGGTGAAGAACTCCGGCCAGATACCCGTGTACGTCCTGGGCAGCATCTACTGGGTCTACGGCAAGCCCGTCAGTGCGAAGCCGAAGGACGCCGAAAAACAGGCGGTGATCAGCTCGGACGAATTCATCCAGCCGTCGGGCAGGCCCTTGAATCCGGGGGAGGACTGGGCGGGGGACGAGGTCGCCGTGATCAACAGACCGGCCGAGACCCCGTTCGAGACCATCAGGATCGAAACCGAGGCGTGGGTGGCCCGGAAGGACAGGATGGCCATCAACAATGACTACGTGACCTTGCGGAAGGGGTGGTCGAGGCTCCGGACGGAGATGAAGGACCAGGACCCCCCGGGGCCGGAACCGCCTTACTACAGATATCAGGGCGATGTCGCGAACAGCAACGAGATCCTCAACATGACCCGCGGCCGGCAGCGCATCACCCTCTGGCACACGACGAACCAGGCCCACCCGTACCTCTTCGTGGAGCTGGGACCGCCCGACGAGAACAAGCCGTTCACTCCCAACAGCAACGCGAAGGTGCAGGGGGACCGTGGCAGGTACGGGCTCAGCCCGGTGCACGGCTCCGTGACCCAGAAGCCCTTGGCGGAACTCCGGGAAAAGGCGCTGGCGCTGGCGGAGCACCGGGCGGGCGCGGGCTCCGCTCCCTGACCGGCGCACGGCATCCGACGGGCCATCAGGTCAAGCGTCCCGGACTCTTGACTCCTTACGCGCCAGTAGCGATTCTCATGCCCACCATTGTGCCGGGCATGACAATTCATGCCTCGGTCCGACCGCGCTCTCCGCCGACCGAAGGCATGAGTGATCACCTTGACCCCTCACCCTCCACCGCGTCCGCGCCGCCGCCGCGGGCGCCCCTTCGCCTTGCTCTCCCTCCTCCTCGCCGTGATCGCCATGGCGCTCGCCCCCGCGCCCAGCTCCGCCGCCGACTCCGCCTCGGATCCCGGCTGGTGGAACCCCACCGCCCGGCCGCAGCCGGACTCCGGCATCAACGTGACCGGTGAGCCCTTCAAGGGCACCGGCCCCGACGGCAAGGTCCGCGGCTTCGTCGACGCGCACGACCACCTGATGTCCAACGAGGGCTTCGGCGGCCGGCTCATCTGCGGCAAGCCCTTCTCCGAACTCGGCGTCGCCGACGCCCTCAAGGACTGCCCCGAGCACTACCCCGACGGCACCCTCGCCGTCTTCGACTTCATCACCAAGGGCGGCGACGGCAAGCACGACCCCGTCGGCTGGCCCACGTTCAAGGACTGGCCCGCCCACGACTCGCTGACCCACCAGCAGAACTACTACGCCTGGGTCGAGCGGGCCTGGCGCGGCGGCCAGCGGGTCCTCGTCAACGACCTCGTCACCAACGGGGTGATCTGCTCGGTCTACTTCTTCAAGGACCGCGGCTGCGACGAGATGACCGCCATCCGCCTCGAAGCCCAGAAGACGTACGACATGCAGGCGTTCGTCGACAAGATGTACGGCGGCCCCGGAAAAGGCTGGTTCCGGATCGTCACCAGCTCCGACCAGGCCCGCGAGGTGATCAAGCAGGGCAAGCTGGCCGTCGTGATGGGCGTGGAGACCTCCGAGCCCTTCGGCTGCAAGCAGGTCCTCGACGTCGCGCAGTGCTCCAAGGAGGACATCGACCGGGGCCTGGACGAGCTGTACAAGCTGGGCGTGCGCAGCATGTTCCTGTGTCACAAGTTCGACAACGCCCTGTGCGGGGTGCGCTTCGACGAGGGCGCCCTGGGCACGGCGATCAACGTCGGCCAGTTCCTGTCGACCGGAACCTTCTGGCAGACCGAGCAGTGCACGGGCCCGCAGAAGGACAACCCGATCGGCCTCGCGCCCGCTCCCGCGGCGCAGAAGGAGCTCCCGGCGGGCGTGGCGGTGCCCTCGTACTCCGCGGACGCCCGGTGCAACACCCGCGGGCTCACCGCACTCGGCGAGTACGCCGTGCGCGGCATGATGAAGCGGAAGATGATGCTCGAGGTCGACCACATGAGCGTCAAGGCCGCGGGCCGGGCCTTCGACATCCTGGAGTCCGAGTCGTACCCGGGCGTGATCTCCTCGCACAGCTGGATGGACCTCGGCTGGACCGAACGCCTCTACAAGCTGGGCGGTTTCGCCGCCCAGTACATGAACGGCTCGGAGGCCTTCAGCGCGGAGGCCAAGCGCACGGACGCGCTCCGCGAGAAGTACCACGTCGGCTACGGCTACGGCACCGACATGAACGGCGTCGGCGGCTGGCCCGGCCCGCGCGGGGCCGGCACCCCCAACCCGGTGAAGTACCCCTTCCGCAGCACCGACGGCGGCTCGGTCATCGACCGGCAGACCGCCGGGCAGCGCACCTGGGACCTCAACACCGACGGCGCCGCCCACTACGGGCTGGTCCCCGACTGGATCGAGGACATCCGGCTGGTCGGCGGCCAGGACGTGGTGGACGACCTGTTCAGGGGCGCCGAGTCCTACCTCACCACCTGGGGCGCCTCCGAGAAGCACCAGGGCAGCGTCAACCTCGCCACCGGGTCCGCCGCCTCGGCGTCCACCTCGCAGTGGTGGAACCCCTTCGTGGACTACTCCCCCGCCCGCGCCGTGGACGGCGACTCCGGCACCCGCTGGGCCAGCGAGTGGAACGACGGCCAGTGGCTGCGCATCGACCTCGGCTCCACGCACCGCATCGGCCGGGTCACCCTCGACTGGGAGGCCGCGTACGCGAAGGCCTACCGGATCGAGACGTCCACGGACGGCTCGAACTGGCAGCCGGTCTGGTCCACGACCGACGGCGACGGCGGCCTGGACACCGCCCGGTTCGACGCGGTGACGGCCCGCTACCTCAGGGTCCAGGGGGTCCAGCGCGGCACCCAGTGGGGCTACTCCCTGCACGAGGTCGGCGTCTTCAGCAGCTGACCCGCGCCCGAAGCCGAGGGCCGGCCGGACCGGGTGGACCGGTCCGGCCGGCCCCGGCCGCTCCCCCCAGCCGCGAAAGAGGGACCCGATGCCGCGGATGCCGTCGGCCGACCGGCGCAGACAGCTGACCGAGGCGGCGATCCGCGCGATGACCCGCGACGGGGCCGCCCGCACCACGACCCGTTCCATCGCCGCCGAGGCGGGCGTCTCGCTGAGCGTCGTCCACTACTGCTTCGACTCCAAGGCGGAGCTGCTCGAAGCCGTCATCGAGGCGATCACCGCCCACAGCGTCGCGCTCGTACGGGAGGCGATCCGCCGCAGGCCCACCCTGCACGAGACCGTCCGGGCCGGCTTCCAGGCGTACTGGGACCACGTGTGCGCCCAGCCCGGCGAACACATGCTGACCTACGAGCTCACCCAGTACGCCCTGCGGCGCCCCGGGCTGGAGCACCTGGCACACCGCCAGTACACGAGGTACCAGGAGACGTACGAGGAACTCATCGTCCAACTGAGCGGTGCCATGGGGCTCGTTCCGCGCCTGCCGGTGCCGGTCCTGGCCCGCTACCTGGCCGCCATGACCGACGGGCTGACGCTCAGCGCCCTGGCGCTCGGCGAGACGCGCACCCCGCACGACCCGGCCCGCGCCCGCGCCGGCGCACCCGTCCTCGACCTGATGACCGACCAGGTGACCGCCCTGCTCGGCCGCTGACGCGGCGGCCTCCCGCGGGCGGGCGGCGGGTCAGGCCGGGTCCGCCGCCTGCCAGACGGTGGTGATGTTGCAGAACTCCCGGATGCCGTGCCCGGACAGCTCCCGCCCGTAGCCCGAGCGCTTGACGCCGCCGAAGGGCAGGGCGGGGTGGGAGGCCGTCATGCCGTTGACGAAGATGCCGCCCGCCTCCAGCTCCTGGACGAACCGGTCCAGGTCGGCGTCGTCCCGGGTCCACACGTTCGAACTCAGCCCGAACGGTGTGTGGTTGGCCCGCTCCACGGCCTCGTCCAGGCTGCCCACCCGGTACAGGGTGGCGACCGGCCCGAAGGTCTCCTCCAGGTCGATCCGCATCGCCGGGGTGACGTCGGCCAGCACGGTGGGCTCGTAGAACCAGCCGTCGGGGTGCTCCGGCGGCCGCCGCCCCCCGCACAGGACCGTGGCCCCTTGCCGGACGGCGTCGTCGACCAGCTCCTCCACGTCGGCGCGGCCGCTCTCGGTAGCCAGCGGGCCGACGTCCGTGGACTCCTGCATCGGGTCGCCGACGGTCAGGGCCGCCATGCCCTCCGTGAAGAGGCGGGCGAACTCCTCGTAGACGTCGGTGTGGACGATGAACCGCTTGGCGGCGATGCAGGACTGGCCGTTGTTCTGCACGCGCGCGGTCACGGCGGTCTTCGCGGCGCGGGCGATGTCGGCGGAGGGCATCACGATGTACGGGTCGCTGCCGCCCAGCTCCAGGACGGTCTTCTTCACCTCGTCCCCGGCGACCGAGGCCACCGCCCGTCCGGCCGGCTCGCTGCCGGTCAGGGTGGCCGCGGCCACCCTGGGGTCGCGCAGGATGCCCTCGACGGGGCCCGAGCCGATCAGGAGGGTCTGGAAGCAGCCCTCCGGGAAGCCGGCCCGCCGGAAGAGGTCCCCCAGGTAGAGGGCCGTCTGGGGGACGTTGGAGGAGTGCTTCAGCAGGCCCACGTTGCCGGCCATGAGCGCGGGCGCGGCGAACCGCACGACCTGCCAGAGGGGGAAGTTCCACGGCATGACCGCGAGCACCACGCCGAGCGGCCGGTAGCGCACCCGGACGGCCGAGGCCCCCGCGTCGCGGACGTCGGAGTCGGCGGGGCGTTCGTCGGCGAGGAGGCCCTCCGCGTGGGCGGCGTACCAGCGCATGGCCTTGACGCACTTGGCCGCCTCGGCGCGGGCGGCGGCGAGCGGCTTGCCCATTTCGATGGTCATGGTGCGGGCGATGTCCTCGCCCTCGGCCTCGAGGAGGCCGGCCGCGCGGTTCAGCAGGGCGGAGCGTTCGGCGAAGGTGGTGCGGCGGTAGGTGACGGCGGTGCGCGCGGCCTCGTCCAGGCAGCGTTCGATGCCGTCGGCGTCGAGCGCGTCGAAGGTGCGCAGGGTCCGGCCTGTCGTGGGGTTGACGGTGGCGATGGGCATGGTCCGACCTTCCTGGGAGGGAGCCGCCCCACCGACCCTGCCCGCCCCGTCGCGTCGGCGCAACGCGAGGACCGGCCGTCCCCGCCCCGGGGGGCCCGGGGCGGGGACGCCGACCGGGAGCGGGTGGTGCGTTCCCCCGCCGGCACGCTTGCCCGCCGGGTCCGCCGCGGTCGCACAATGGGATCGGGAGACCCGGGGGACCCGGAGGATCCGGTCGAGCCGGGCGGGAGGCGGACGGGCCGTGGACGAGCGGGCGCAGGACGAGCCGGAGCGCCGCCGCGCGTGGGCCCGGGAGCTGGTGGCGGGGCTCACCGCCGCCGAGGACCTCGACCGGGCCCTGGCCGCCGTACTCGACCCGGAACCGGACCTGTCGGCGGAGAACGACGCCCGCCGCGCCCGCGCCGTGCACGCGGCCGCACTGGGCCTGGGCCCGGCGGGCTGCGCCGCGGCGGCGGGGATCCCGGAGGCGCTGTTCGCCGGGTGGCGGGCCCAGGATCCCGCCTTCGAGGCCGCGCTCGCGGCGGCGACGGCCCTGGCCGCGGCGCACCGGGGCCCGGAACGGGGGCGGATCGGCGGGCTCGGGCTGCGGCTGTTCCTGCAGGCCGTGGCCCGGGGCGCGCACACCGGCAGCGCCGCGTCGAGCGTGGGCCTGCGCTCCGACCAGCTGCTGCGGCTGCGCCGGGCGAACCCGCTGGTGGCCGCCCTCGTGGACGCGGCCGTCCAGCAGGCGAGGGGCCTGCGCGGCGGCGAACGCCGGCCGAAGCGCACCCCCGCCTACCGCCTGGTCACCCTCCGCGACCCGGGCCCCCGCCCGGCCGCAACGGAGGGACCGGAGGAACCAGTTTGACCGCGACGGCCGGACCGGACGGGACGGAAGGTGCCCGCCCGTACGAGCCCGCGCGCCCAGAAGGCGCCCCGGGAGCTACACGCGGCGGAACGGGCCAGGTCGTGCGGGCCGGCGCGGCCAGAAGGCGGCCCGGGAGCTACGCGGGACGGGACATGCCCGGTCGGGCGGCCCGACGCGGCCAGAAGGCGGGCCGGCAGCTACACGCGGCGGGACGGGAGCCCCGCCGTGCGGGCCCGCGCGCCCAGAAGGCGCCCCGGGAGCTACACGTGGCGGTGTGTGCCCGGTCGGGCGGAACGGAGCGCCCGCAAGGCGGCCCGGCGGCGGCTCGGGGCCCCGCCCGTACGAGCCCGCGCGCCCAGAAGGTGCCCGGGGAGCTACACGCGGCGGAACGGGCCCCCTCGCACGCGCGGGCGCGGCCGAAGGCGGTCCCGGGGCTACGGGCGGCGGCGGGGCTTGCCTCGCTTGGGGGTGGACGCGCCGCCGCGGGCATTCGGCTTGCCCCCGGACTTCGCCGCCGGCTTGCCGGCCGTCCGCGGCTTGCCGCCGGTCTTCTTCGCCGCCGCGGCCTTGCGGTCCTGCTTGGGCTGCGGCTGCGCGGACTGGCGGCCGCGCGAGCTGTTGACCGTGCGGCCCCGGACGATCCCGATGAAGTCCTCGACCATGTCGGTGGTCTTCTCCTCCGGCCAGGACAGCGCGACCCGCGAGGCGGGGGCGTCCGTGACCGGCCGGTAGGTGAGGTCCTTGCGGTGGTGCAGCCGGGCGAGGGACTGCGGGACGACGAGCACGCCGATACCGGCCGCCACCAGCTCGATCGCGTCCGCCGTGGTGGCGGGCCGCTCGAACGCCGGCTTGCCGGGCAGGGCCTCCCAGCCGAGGACGTCGTCCAGGGGGTGGAGCACGATCTCGTCGGCCAGGTCCTCGGTCGACACCTCGTCCACGGCGGCCACGACGTGGTCCTTGGGGACCACCACCACGGTGGTCTCGGTGTAGAGCGGGATCGCGCTGAGGTCCGTGCCGTCCACCGGCAGCCGGACGAACCCGGCGTCGGCGTCACCGGCGCGCAGCGCGGCGAACGCCTCGGCGGCGCCGACGCCGACGAGGGTCAGCGGGATGTCGGGCAGCCGCTCGTTCCAGATCCGCACCCACTTGGTGGGCGTCACTCCCGGGACATAGGCGAGCCGGAACGAAGGGGATGCATCCGAGCCTGTCACCCCGCAAGGTTACCGGTCGTGGTCGGAGCCCGCGCACATGCTCGATACCCTTGGAGCATGACGTCGCACCAGAGCACCCAGACGATGAAGCCCGCGACCGCGGCGAAGAAGCTGGGTGTGTACCTCGAGGCCACCCCCGCAGAGTTCCAGGAGGGTGTCGTCTCGCGCACCGAGCTGAACGCACTCCAGGCCGAGCCGCCCGCCTGGCTGGTGGAGCTGCGGCGCAACGGTCCGCACCCGCGCCCGGTCGTCGCCTCGAAGCTCGGCGTCTCCATCGCCGGTCTCGCCCGCGGCGGGGTCACCGAGGCGCTCACCACCGAGCAGATCGAGGCCCTGAAGCAGGACAACCCGGAGTGGCTGCAGAAGGAGCGCGCCACCCAGGCCGAGGTCCGCAAGGAGGCCGTCCGCATCAAGGAGAAGCAGGCGGAGAAGGCGCAGAAGGACGCGGAGAAGCGTTCCTGAACCCCTCCCCCGCACGCACGACGGCCGGGCCGGGTCCCTCGGGACCCGGCCCGGCCGTTCTCGTACGCGGGACCGTCAGCCGGCGTGGACGTGGGGGCGGCGGGAGCGGTCGGGTTCGGCCTCGCGGATGACCTCGCGGGTGACCGGGGCGACCTCGCCCTGGCCGAAGAGGAAGAACCGCAGGAAGTTGGCCATCGGGTTGCCCTCGGTCCACTCGAAGTAGATGTGCGGGCGCTGCCCCGTCTCGTCGCGGACGTGCAGCAGCAGCGCGGCGAGGGCGTTGGGGATGGTGGAGCTCTCCAGGGTCAGGACCCGGTAGCGGCCGTGGAGCACCTCGCCCCGGACCTTGAGCCCGGACTCGAACTCGGACGGGTCGAGGACCGTGACCTCGACGAACATGACGTCGTCGCCGTCCGGGATGTCGTTGTCGGCCCGGATCTGCGCGACCTTGTCTCGGTACTCGGCCTTGTCGCGGTGGTCCGGCTCGTTCGCGATGAAACGTATCGTCCGGTTCGCGGTGTCTCGGATGAACCGCTGGGCCATGTCGTCGAGCTCCACGTGCGTCACGCGCAGCTCGAAGACGCGGGCGAGGCGGGAGAGCAGGGACAGGGCCATGATCCCGCCGATGAAGCAGGCGCCGATCTTCACGCCGTCGGGGCGCTCGACCACGTTTACGGCGGTCGTGTAGATGAAGACGGCGGAGATGATCCCGAAGCCGATGGTCCAGCCGCGTTCGCCGGCCTTGCGGGCGGCGATGGTGACGGCGACGGCGGCCGAGGTGATCAGTACGAGGACGCCGGTGGCGTAGGCGCCGCCCTGGGCGTCGACGTCCGCGTTGAAGAGCCAGGTCACCAGGAAGGCGATCAGCGTGAAGACGATCACCATCGGGCGCAGGGCCCGGGCCCAGTGCGGGGCCATGCCGTAACGGGGCAGGTAGCGCGGCATCAGGTTGAGCAGGCCGGCCATGGCGGAGGAGCCCGCGAACCACAGGATGAGGATCGTCGAGACGTCGTAGACGGTGCCGAAGGCGGAGCCGAGGTGCTCGTGGGCGAGGTAGGCGAGGGCGCGGCCGTTCGCCTCGCCGCCGGACTTGAACTGGTCGGCGGGGATCAGCAGCGTGGTGACGAAGCTGGAGCAGATCAGGAAGACGCTCATGATCACGGCGGCCGTGGTGAGCAGCTTCTTGGTGCCCCTGATCCGCCCGGCCGGGTTCTCGGGGGTGTCGTCGGCGGCGCCCTGGACGTGCGGCATGACGGCGACGCCGGTCTCGAAGCCGGAGAGGCCGAGGGCCAGCTTGGGGAAGACGACGAGCGCGATGGCGATCATCATGAAGGGGTTGCCGTGCTCGGTGGTCAGGGCGTCCGACCAGTCGGCGACGACGTGCGGTTCGGTGATCACCTGCCAGAGGCCGACGGCGACGACGACCGCGTTGAGCGCGAGGTAGGTGGAGACCAGGACCACGGCGACGCCGATGGCCTCGCTGAAGCCCTTGAGGAAGACCGCCCCGAGCAGGGCGACCAGGATCAGGGTGATCAGTACCTCGTGCCCGTGCAGGGTGCTCGTCAGGTGCGGGTTCTCGACCATGTGGGCGGTCGCGTCGGCGGCCGACAGGGTGATGGTGATCAGGAAGTCGGTGGCCGCGAACCCGAGGAGGGTGAGGACGAAGAGCTTGCCCTTCCAGAAGGAGAGCAGCCGTTCCAGCATGGCGATGGAACCCTCGCCGTGCGGGCTCTCCTCGGCCACGCGCCGGTAGACGGGCAGGGCTCCGAAGAGGGTGAGGAGCACCAGCACGATCGTCGCGACCGGCGACAGCAGTCCGGCGGCCAGCGCGGCGATGCCGGGCTGGTAGCCGAGGGTGGAGAAGTAGTCGAGACCGGTCAGGCACATGACGCGCCACCAGGGGCGCCCTTCGTGCGCGGCATCGGCGTGCGACTGCTGTCGGGACCGGTCGGTCAAGCCTTCCAGCATCCACGCGCGCAGGCGTGAGGTGCGGGCAGGGGTGGCCATCGTGGGGGGCTCCTGTCGTGGGACATGAATCGGCCATCGACACACCGACGGCTGAGCCAGCGTACGCAGCGAGACCGTTTTTGCACGTCAGGCGACCGATCCTGACACTTCCTTAACGCCCATCCGGCCGATGACCCGAAAATCCGACGACTGGTGATCTTCCTCGGGTGAGACTCACCGCATGACCGGAGCCGATTTCAAAGAAGACCTGCGGGTGTACCTCCAGGACGCCCGCGACGCCCTCCTGTGGAAGCTGGAAGGGCTCGGCGAGTACGACGTGCGCCGCCCGCTGACCCCCACCGGGACGAACCTGCTGGGCCTGGTCAAGCACCTGACCAGCGCCGAGGCCCTCTACTTCGGCGCGACCTTCGGCCGCCCCTTCGAGGCACCGGGCCTGTGGATCACGGGCGACGCCGAGCCCAACGCGGACCTGTGGGCCACCCCGGAGGAGTCTCGCGAGCGGATCACCGGGCTCTACCGCGCCGTATGGGCCCACTCGGACGAGACGATCAGGACACTGGACCTCGACGCCGTCGGCCGGGTGGCGTGGGGCGACCGGAACGAGACCACCCTGCACCGGAGCCTCGTGCACATGATCGCCGAGACCGGCCGGCACGCCGGGCACGCCGACATCGTCCGCGAGCTGGTCGACGCCACCACCGGCCTGCGCGCCGACGGCGAGTGCACACCCGACGGCGACACGGCGTGGTGGCGGGAGCACCACGGCCGGGTCGAGCGCGCGGCCCGGGAGGCCGGCCGGGCCGACGGCTCCGCGCCCTAGCGTTCCGGGGCCGCAGGGGGCCGTCGTCACCGCACTGCGCACCGCCCGTTTTCTGGAGGCCGGCCCCGACCTGGTCCGGTCCCCGGCCCCGGCCGCGCCGGGGCCGCGGGAGTCGCAGGAGCACGAGCGGCAGCTGGAGTCCGCCGTGTAGGGTCCGGCACGTTCTTCCCGGCGGCGAGAGCGAGCGGGCCCCGTCCCGAAGGAGGGCCGTCCTGTGGGACGGGGCCCGTCGCCGCCGCTGGTCCTAAAGTGCGGCGAGTTGGCCGACCAGGTCGTCGAGGCCGAGCGAGCCCTGGGCGAGCGCCTTCATGTGCCAGGTCTTGAGGTCGAACGCGGCGCCTTGCCGGCTGCGGGCGGCTTCGCGTCCCCGCAGCCAGGCACGTTCACCGAGTTTGTAGCCGATGGCCTGGCCGGGCCAGCCGAGGTATCGCACGATCTCGCTGTCGCGCAGTTCGGCGGGGCTGCCGTTGTACGTGGCCATGAACTCGGTGGCGAGTTCGGGAGTCCAGCGCTCGCCGGGGTGGAAGCCGGCATCGGCGGGGATGGAGAGGCCCAGGTGCATGCCGATGTCGATGATCACCCGGATGGTGCGCAGCATTTGCTCGTCGAGGAAGCCGAGACGGTGGGCGGGGTCGGTGAGGAAGCCCAGGTCGTCCATGAGCCTTTCGGCGTACAGGGCCCAGCCCTCGATGTTGGCGCTGACCATGCCCAGCGTGGTCTGGTAGCGGCTGAGCCGCTCGGAGTGGGCGACCCACTGGGCGAGTTGCAGGTGGTGTCCGGGGACGCCTTCGTGGTACCAGACGCTGACGAGCTGCCAGGTCGGGAAGGTGTCGCGGCCGAGGGTGGGGAAGTAGGTGCGGCCCGGTCGGCTGAAGTCCAGACTGGGGCCTGAGTAGTACGGTGCCGCGGCGCTGCCGGCCGGCGCGATCAGGGACTCGACCCGGCGCAGGGGGCCGGAGATGTCGAAGTGGGCGCCGTCGAGGGCGGTGATCGCCCGGTCCATGAGCTGCTGCAGCCAGTCGCGGATCGCTTCCGCGCCCTCGACCGCGTGCCCGTGCCGCTCCAGGTGGTGCATGGCCTCCCGGACTCCCGCCCCGGGAAGCACGCGTTCGGCCTCGGCGCGCATCTCGGCGTTGGTGCGGTGGAACTCGCTCCAGGCCCAGGCGTAGGCCTCGTCCAGGTCGAGATCGGCGCCGGTGTGGTGGCGCACGGCGAGCCGGTAGCGTTCCCGCCCGACGGCGTCCGGGGTTCCGACGGTGGCCGGCGCATAGGTGTCGCGCAGCCAGTCGCGGAACCCGGCGACGGCCGCGGTGGCCCGGTGGGCGGCGGCGTCCAGTTCGCCGCGCAGCCGTTCGGGGCCGGGGGAGACGAAGTCGGCGAACCACCCCGCGCCGCCGGTGCCTTCGCCCGTCCAGGCGGTGAGCTGGTCGACGACTGCGATGGCCTGGCGTGGCGCGGCGAGCAGCCGGCGGGATATCCCCTCGGTGAGCGTCGCGCGGTACCCGTCGAGCGCGGCGGGCAGGTTGCGCATGCGCCCGGCCACCGCCGCCCAGTCGTCGTCGGTGGCGGTCGGCATGAAGGTGAAGATGTCCCGTACGTGGTGAACGTGCGCACCGATGTTGCGCAGTTGGCGGAAGTTCTCGCCGGAGTCGTGCAGGGCCAGCCCGGCGGTGAGGCGCTCGCGGAGCAGCCGCGCGCAGGACCGGTCCGCAGGGTCGTCGCCGGTGGGAACGGTGCCGAGTGCGGCCAGGGTGCCCCGGGCGATGTCGGCGAGCGATTCGAACCCCTCGGGGGAGAGATCCGGTTGCCGGGCGTCGCCCGGGTGCAGGCCGAGCCAGGCGGCCTCCAATGGATCGTGCGCGGCCACCTGGTCGAGGTGGCGGTCGGCGATGGCCCGTGCGGTGATCGTTTCATCCGTCATGCCGACATCCTGGCCCAAGCCGACGCCCACCATGATCCAGTCGAACCGGCCCGCCAGGTCGGTTTCGGCCATCCCCGGCGCACATGCTCCTCGGTCTTGCCCCGACTCCCCTCCGGCGTGAAAGAGTTGCAAGGACACCGAGCCGCTGGGCGACGGGGAGGGTGGTCGGCATGGGTACCGACGTGCGTACGGTCGAGGTCCCGCTCGGGGACGGCACCGACGGGGTCTTACGGGTGCAGATACGCGAGGTCGACGAATCGCTGGCGCGGGTCGGGCGCGGCGGCGGCGCGGTGGCGCGGGCTTCGCGCTCCTTCGGGGACATGGTGGACGGCATCCGGCCGGTCGCCGACAGCTTCGTCAGCCGCCTCGGCGGGATGGCCCACCGGCCGG
The DNA here is from genome assembly GCF_002028425.1 of Streptomyces katrae. GTDB lineage: Bacteria > Actinomycetota > Actinomycetes > Streptomycetales > Streptomycetaceae > Streptomyces > Streptomyces katrae_A. The sequence goes on from NZ_CP020042.1 coordinate 1,287,760, forward strand.
ACGAGATCACCCTGGAATTCGGGGTGTCCCTGTCGGCCGAGGCGGACATCGTGATCGCGAGCACCACGACCGAGGCCAACTTCTCGGTCACGCTGACCTGGAACTCCCGGACCCCCCGCGACACACCGTAGGGGCGGGGGATGACCACCGGGAGCGGCGGCCCGGCGAACGCCGACGCCGCGCTGGGCTCCGCCGTCGTCCGCGTCACCGGTCCCGACGGGGCGGTCGGCGGCGTCGGCTTCCTCGTGGCCGCGGACCTGGCCCTGACCTGCGCCCACGTCGTCGCCGACGCGCTGGGGCTGGAGCGGGGACTGGCCGCGGCCCCGGCCGGCGCACTGACCCTCGACCGGCCCCTGTCCGGCAGCCCGGGCAGTACCCCGGCGGAGGTGGCGCACTGGGTCCCGCTGCGGGACGACGGCACCGGGGACATCGCGGTCCTGCGGCTGGCGGCCCCGGTCCCGGGCGCGACCCCGCTGGCCATGGCCTCGCCGCCCGGGGTGTGGGAGCACCCGGTGCGGGTGGCGGGCTTCCCCGCCTCCTCCCCCGGCGGCGTCTGGCACGCCGGACGGCTGCGCGGCCCCACGGCCGAGGGGTGGGTACAGCTCTCCGGCGCCGACCGGCAGGGCGTCCCCGTGGACAAGGGGTTCAGCGGCAGCCCCGTCTGGGACGAGCGGGCCGGGGCCGTCGTCGGCATGGTCGTGGCCGCCCAGCTCTCGGGAACCCGCCAGAGCTTCATGATCCCCACCCGGACCCTGCTCGCGGAGGTCCCCGCCCTCACCCCCGTCCTCACCCCGGCCTCCCCCTTCCGGGGCCTGGAGACCTACCGGGAGGCCGACGCGGCGGTGTACTTCGGCCGGGACGCCGAGGCCGCCGACGTCACCGCCCTCCTGAACTCCGGCCCCCGCCCCTGCGTGGCCCTGATCGGCCCCTCGGGCTGCGGGAAGTCCTCGCTGGCCCTGGCCGGCGTGGCACCCCGGCTGCGGGCCCGGGGCCACGAGGTGCTGGTGGTACGGGCCGCCGACGGGCTCCCGGTGCGCACCGCCCTCGCGGCCGAGCTCGCCCGGCTGGCCCGGCCGCGACGGCACGCCGGCCCGGCGGCGCTGCGGGAGCTGGAGGAGTCCCTGACCCGGCACGGCCTGCCGGTCGCCGCGCGGCTGGCCCTGGGCGACGGGCGCGCCGGACGGCTGCTCGTCGTGCTCGACCAGGCCGAGGCCGTCCTGGCCGGCCCGCGGCGCGGGGGCGACGACGGGGTGGGGCTGCTCTTCCCCGATCCGCATCCCCCCGGACTGCGGGTGCTCCTCACGCTCCGGACCGACTTCACGGACGCGGCCGTGGCGCACCCCGTCCTGGGCCCGGCCCTGGCCCGGGCCGACGTCCGGGCGCTGCTGCCCATGACCCGCGCCCAGATGTCCGAGGTGATCCTGCGTCCACTCGCCCGGGTCCCCTCCGTCTCGTACGATCCCGGCCTGGTCGCCCGGATGCTGGACGACGCCGGCACCGAGCCCGGCGCCCTGCCGCTGCTGGGATTCGTCCTGGCCCGGCTCTGGGACGAGCAGGCCCTGGGGCGGCTGCGGTTCGACTCGTACGAGGAGATCGGCGGGGTCCGGGGGGCGCTGGGCCGGCACGCGGAGGCCGCCTGGCGCGAGTGCGTCGGGGAGGCGGACCGGGAGGAGGCCCTGAGGCTGCTGACCGCGCTGGTCAGGCTGCTGCCGGGGAGCGAGGCCCCGCTGCGCGGGGTGCTGGGCCGGGCCGAGGCCGGGGAGGAGCGCTGGCGGATCGCCGGCCGGCTGGCGCAGCGGCGGATCCTGGTCGTCGGCGGGGATCCGGAGCGCGGCCAGACCGTGGAGCTGGCGCACGAGGCGCTGATCGGTGCCTGGCCCACCCTGGCCCGGCAGGTGGCGCGGGACCGGCAGTTCCTGACCTGGCGCGCCGGACTGCGCCACGACCTCGACCGCTGGCACGCGCTGGGCGAGCCCCGGGACCAGCTGCTGACGGGTGCCCCGCTCGACACCGCCGTCGCACAGACCGCGACCCGGGGCGAGGAACTCTCCGCACAGGAGCGGGAGTTCCTGCGGGCGAGCGTGGCCCGGCGCACGGAGGAGGCGGCTCAGGCCCGGCGGGCCGGGCGGCTGAAGCGGGCGGGCGTCGTCGTACTGAGCCTCGCGCTGGTCGCCACCCTCGTCGCCTCCTGGAAGCTCTACGGGGCGAACGGCAGGCTCGACGAGGACCTGAGGCGCGGTGCCTCCCCGCAGCTGGCCCAGCTGGCGGCCCGGCTGGACGACGTCTCGCTCGGTACCTCGGCCCTGATGAGCGCGGCCGCGTACCGCACGTCCCCGCAGCCGGAGGCGCAGACGGCCCTGTTCGAGCAGTACGTGCGGATGCGGCAGGTCGACCGGATCGCGCTGGAGGGCAGGGGCGAGGTCCGGAACACGATCCTCAGCGAGGACGGCCGGCACGTCACCATCGGCCTCTCCTCCGGCGACGTCCTGGGCGCCGACCTCGGCACGGGACCGCCGCGCCTGTCCAACCTCCGGGAGGGCACGACCCGGCTGGTGACCGCCACCGGGGACGGCCGCACCGCCGCGGCCTCCAGCCCCCACGGCGTCATCACGGTGGGCATCCGTCAGGCCGACGACAGCTGGCGGACGGTGAAGCTGCGGGGTGCCGAGCAGGTCCGGGACAACGCCCGGCCGGCCGACGACCTACGCTTCGACGCCTCGGGGCGACGGCTGCTCGCGGCCATCCCGGCGGAGGGCGTCTCGGTGTGGGAGGCGGTCCAGGGAACGAGGGTCGGGGCCACGCTCACCCCGCCCTCGGGCTGGACCGTCTCGAACGCCTGGTTCGGGCCGGACGGCGACACCGTGATCGGCCGGATCGTCCGGGAAGGAGCGGCCGCCGGGGCGAGCGGCAGGCTCGTGCGCTGGCAGCTCTCCGACGGCCGCCTCGACGAGCAGTCCTGGGGCACCCAGGAGACCGGCCCGGTCACGGTCAGCGCTGACGGCTCCACCCTCGTCCGGTGCACTGCGGACGGTGTCCTCCAGGCCTGGGACCTGGCCGGTGAGCCGAAGGTGAAGAGGCAGTACAGCACCGGCCAGCTGGGCCTGGTCTGCCCGCTGTTCGTGCCCCGGCTCGACCGGACCGGGCGCTTCCTGCTCAACCCGGCGCAGCGGTTCGGGGGGAGCCTGGGCCGGTACCGGTGCCTGGTGCTGGACCTCCAGGAAGGGCTGCCCGCCACGCTCGACCTGCCCGCCGCCACGCAGCAGGACGAGTTCGTCGCGGGTTCCGCGACGCTGCCGGCGATCAGCCTCGCCGGACCTCCCGAGGCGATGAAGGTGGCGATCAGCGCGGCGGGCACGATCGTCGTGGCGGAGGTGCCGCGGCCGACCGGCTTCGACAGTGCCATGCTCACGAGCCTGATCCGCACCGTGGACGTGGACCACAACCGGGTCGCCAGTGTCGACGCGGACGGCGGGACCCTGCGCCTGTGGGACCTGACGACGCGCCGCCAGCTCGCGGCCCTGCGTCCCTCGGCCCCGCTCGCGCGGCTCTACGCGTCGTTCAGCCCCGACGGCAAACGGCTGCTGACCGTCACCGCCGACGGCCTCGGGGTCCTGGTGTGGGACCTGAAGGGGGCGGACGGCCCCCCTCTCACCGAGGTGCGCCGCCTCGCCCTGCCCGCTCCCCCCGGCATCGACCCGTCGCGAGCGGACCCCCGCACGGGCCGCACACCGGCCTGGGTCGTCGTCTCGTTCGACGGCGACGACCATGCCCTGGTATCGGCCGTCTCCTACGTGTCCCGCTGGGACCTGAAGACCGGCAGGGCGGCGGGTGAGACGTACCGGCCGCCGCTCCAGGACCCGATCGACGTGTCGACGGCCGCCGCCTCCGTCTTCGCCGCGGCCCGCCCCGGTCACCACCAGGCCGCGGTCCGTGCTCCGGGAGACCGGATCCAGATCTGGGACTTCGAGAAGGGCACGGCCGACACCATCCCGTTCAAGGAGGAGGACGGTTACGTCAGCCAGATGCTCTTCGACCCGAGCGGCCGGAAGCTGGCGGTCCTCACCAAGGACGGACGCCTTCAGATCCGGGACATGGAGGGGAAGGAACCGACGAGGACCCTCGCCTATCAGGGCACCCGGTGGCTGAACGGCTTCCCCGACGCATCCACGCTGAGCACGTTCGGCACGGTCAACTCCTTCACCTTCTGGGACCTGGCCCGAGGCGCCGAAAAGTACCACTTCACCCCCGGCTACGGCGGCACCGTCGACTGGTCGGCGGACGGCCGGCGGCTCGCCTGGATGGACGGCTCCACCGTGCAGGTACTGCCCCTGGACCCGGAGGCCTGGCGCGCCCGGGCATGCCGACTGGCCTCGCGTCCCTTCACGGACGGCGAGCGGCGGCTCCTGCCCCCGGGCTCCCGCTCCGACGCCTGCGCGGGCCTCAAGGAGTGAGCCCGCGCAGGCGGCAGCCGGGTCAGCCGCCGTCGCGGACGGCGACGATGCCGTTGAACACGCCCACGTACGCCGTGCCGTCGGGGCCGAGGGTGATCGGCGCCCAGTTGTTGTCGTAGAGCGGGCCGGTGCCCGTCAGCTGCCGCCAGCGGCGCTCACCGGTGCAGAAGTCCACCGCCGTGAGGTACCAGGCGTCGATGCCCCAGGAGTTGGGCTCCTTCTCGTAGAAGTAGAGCAGCCCGTTGCCGGTGGAGAGCTTGGGGACCACGGACGGGGAGCGGATCGCGCTCTGCCAGACCGTGTCGCAGCCGCTGCCGTCGGGGCGCACGTCGATGCGGCTGACTCCGCCGACGACGGACTTGCCCAGCAGCAGCGAGGTGACGTTCTCATAGCCGTAGTTGTTCTCGACGACGATGCTGTTGCCCCAGGTGATCAGGGAGTTGTCGGTGGTGGAGGCGCCGTGTCCGAAGACGGGCACCTTGCAGACCAGCCGCCGGTCGGCGGGGACGTCGGTGCCCCGGCGGTAGACCAGGACGTTCATCCGGTCGTCGGCGTTGTCGGTGATGGCCACGTAGCCGTCGCCGAAGAGGTCGGGGGTGGTGCCCGAACCCTGGTTCACGGAGCCGGGCTTGGTCCCGGTCCCCCGGTCGTACGTCTGGCGCCACTGCGCCTCGGGGGTGCCGTCGGCGGTGGCGCGGAAGCCGTAGAGGGCGTGGTCGCTGACGATCGAGACCCCGTCTTCGGCGACCGAGAAGGAGTTCTGGATCTCCTCGCCCTCCAGCCGGATGGAACGGATCCGCGAGGTCGCCGGGTCCACCGTGCCGACGCGGCCCTGGCGGGTGACCCACCAGATGAGGCCGTTCCAGTCGGGCATGACCGAGGTGACGGGGTCGCAGGTGCCGCTGGGCCACAGGTTGGTCCAGCCGACGCAGTCGTGCGGGACCTGGCCGGTGAGGTCCCAGTCGTCGGCGACCGTGAACCTCCAGGTCCCGTCGGGGTTCTGGGAGTGGGCCAGGCGCAGGACGTGCTGGCGGGAGTCGGCCAGCACCGCGCGGTCCTCGTTGTCGAGGTAGAAGTAGGCGCCGCCGGAGGTGTCCTTGAAGATCTTCGAGAAGTCGAGCGAGGTGATCGCCTCGACCGTCGAGGAACGCTGCGGGAGCTGGTACTCCGCGAGCGTGGCGAGCGTACGGGGCTCCAGGAGCTTGACCTTGAAGCCGGAGAAGGTGCCGCAGACGGTGACGATGCGGCCGCCCGCGTCGAAGGTGGCGGTGGCGCACTCCCCGCCGAGCGCGGCGATCTTCTCACTGGTGACCCGCGGGTTCCTGCCGAGCGGCCCGGACCACGGGGAGGTGGCGCTGCCGCCCGCGTCGGAATGCATGCCGCTGCGGCCGTTGGGCGCGAGGAAGGGGTGCTGCGGCGGGGCCGCGCCCGGCAGCGGGACGGCGGTCGCGGGGGCGCCCTCGTAGTGGCTGACCAGGCGGTGGCCGGGGGCCTGGGGGATCTCCTCGGCCCGGGCCGGGGAGCTGGTACCCGCCAGTACCGTCAGGGCGGCGATGGCGGGGACCGCGGCGCAGTTCAGCGCTCTTCGGAACATCCGGGCGTCCTCCTTCTCTTGCAGTGCTGTTGACATCACGTCTGACATCGCGCCGCCGCCAGACGCTAGATCGCACCGCCCGAGGAGTCCATGGGAGGGAGGGATGATTCACGCACGCGCAACAGTCGGCCGGGTCAACCGCCCGCGAGGTCGCGCCAGTTCACCGTGCGGTCGCGCCAGCGGCCGAGCAGCACCGGATCGTGTCCGACGGCCAGCAGACCGGCTCCGGTCCCGCTGCGGTACTCCTCGACCACACCGACGAGGGCGGCCGTGGTGGAGGTGTCGAGCATGGCCGTCATCTCGTCACAGACCAGCCAGCGCGGCCGCAGCACCAGCGCCCGGGCCAGGCAGGCGCGCTGCAGCTGGCCGTCGCTGACCTCGTGGGGGCGCCGGGCGAGGAGGTCCGCCCCGAGACCGACCCGGCCGGCCAGGGCTTCCACGGCCGCGTCCGCCTCCTGACGACGGCCCGTGGCGCGGAGCGGTTCCGCGACGAGGTCGCGCAGCCTGAGGCGGGGGTCCGCCGAGAGCCGGGGCTGCTGGAAGACCACACCCACGCTGGTGCGCAGGGAGCGCGGAGCCCGGTGCCGGAAGCCGGTCACCGCGCGGCCGTCGAGCAGCACCGTCCCCCGGTCGGGCCGGTGCAGCAGGGCGGCGACCCGGGCCAGGGTGGACTTGCCGCAGCCGCTGGGCCCGAGCAGGCCGAGGGCTTCGCCGGTTCCCGGCCACCGGGGTCTTGTCCGGCCGCCCCCGCCCGTGCCATATATGTCTAGACCTTTACGAGAGCACGTTCGAGGAAGGCACCCCGTGCGACCCATCACGGCCCCGCGCCGCGCCGGGGCGGTACTCGCGGCCCTCGCCCTCTGCCTGGCCGCCCCCGCGCTGACGGCGTGCGGGGCGGACGGCGACACCACGCCCCCGCACGCCCCCGGCGGGCTCACCGCCCAGGCGGGCAGCGCCACTTCGGTCCACGTGATGTGGGAGTCGGCCACCCCCGCCGACGGGGTCACCGGCTACCAGGTCTTCCAGGACGGCCTGCTGGTCCGGGAACTCCCCGCCGAGAAGACCATGGTGGACGTCACCGGGCTCACCCCGCAGACCGCCCACTCCTTCACCGTCCGGGCCCGCGACGCCGCCGGGAACCGCTCCGCCGCGGCCCCCGCCGCCCGGGCCACCACCCCCGCCGCCCAGCCCGAGGACCACCGTCCGCCCACCGCCCCGCCCGCCACCACCGGCCGCGCCGAGGGCCCCCGGGCGGTCCGCCTGAGCTGGACCCCGGCCGCGGACGACACCGGAGTGACGGCGTACGACGTCTACCAGAGCGGGATCCGGATCCACACGTCCGGCGCCGCCGAGAACTCCACCACCCTCACCGGCCTCCAGCCCGGCACCGCCTACTCCTTCACCGTCCGGGCCCGCGACGGCTCCGACAACAGCTCCCCGGACGGCCCGGCGGTCGCCCTGACCACCCCCGCCGACCCCGCCCAGGGCCCCGGCACCGCCCCCGGCGCCTTCACCGCGGACGTCTCCCCGGGCACGGTCGAGCTGGGCTGGACCGCCCCCGACACCGGCCGCGAGACGAGCGAGTACCAGCTCTACGTCAACGACCGGCCCGTCACGGTCATCCAGTTCGGTGCCGGAGCCGTCCCGACGGGCCGTGCCTCCTACCGCCTCACCACGACCGAACCGGCCGGCACCGTATGGGCGCTGAAACTCCGCGCCCGCCTGCCCGACGGCAACTGGGGCGCCTTCTCACAGGAGCGGCGCATCACGCTCCCCGGCTGACACCGTCCGGCCGGACCGCCACCGCCGATCCTGGCCGAACGGCACTGCCGCGCAAGAAGATCGCGCACAATACAAGCGTGTTCGGTGAGTACTCGGTCAACCACGGTCAGGCAGGTGCCAGCAGTGGCGACCATGCGTCAGAATCTGGCGCCGTGCCGGGAAACCTACCGCCGGATACGGCGGGCTTCGTCGGCCGCGAGGCCGAACTCGACCGCCTCGACGGCCTGCTGGACCAGCGAAGACTCATCACCCTGACCGGGGTGGGCGGAGTCGGCAAGTCCCGGCTCGCGCTGCGGGCCGCCGCCCGCCCCGGCCGGGCCCGGCCCGACGGGGTCTGGTGGGTGGAGCTCTCCCCGCTGCGCGACCCCGGGCTCCTCACCACCACCCTCGCGCACACCCTCGGCCTGACCGTCGGCGTCGCCGCCCACGCCGGGCAGTCCCTCGACGAGGAACTGTGCGCGTGGATGGCCGACAAATCCCTGCTCCTGGTCCTCGACACCTGCGAGCACCTGGTGACCCCCGTCCGGCACCTGGTGGGCGAACTCCTGCAGTCCGCACCCGGCCTGACGGTGCTGGTCACCTCCCGCGAACGGCTCGGCTCCCCCGGCGAGGCCGTGCTGGAGGTCCGGCCCCTGCCCTGCGAGGGACCCGACAGCGACGCCCTCGTCCTCTTCCGGGCCCACGCGCGGGCCGCCTCGCCGCAGGCCGCCGCCGCCCTCGCCGACCCCGCCCGGGCCGCCCTCGCGGCCGAGGTCTGCCGCCGCCTGGACGGCATCCCGCTCGCGCTGGAACTGGCCGGGGCCCGGCTGCGGCTGTGGTCCCTGGAGCGGATGGCACACCTGCTGGGCGCCCGCTTCGACGTGCTCGCCGACACCGGCCGCGCCGCGCTGCCGGCCCGGCACCGGACCCTGCGGACCGCCATCGGGTGGAGCCACGAACTGTGCGAGCCGCTGGAGCGGCTGCTGTGGGCCCGGCTGTCGGTGTTCGCCGGGGACTTCGACGCGGCCGCCGCCCGCACGGTGTGCGCGGGCGGCCCCCTGCCCGCGGCGCGGGTGGAGCGGCTGCTGGAGGGGCTGGTCGCCAAATCCGTCGTGCGCCGGTCGCGCGAGCGGGGGACGGGGACCCGCTACCGGATGCTGGACACCATCCGCGAGTTCGGCCACGACTGGCTGGTGGAGCTGGACGAGGTACGGACCGTCGCGGACCGCCACGCCCACTGGTACGCCGCCCTCGCCAGGGCCGCCGAACAGGACTGGATGGGGCCGGGGCAGGTGGACTGGTACCGCAGGATGAGCGCCGAGCACGCCCAGCTGCGCACCGCCCTGGAGCACCTGCTCGGGACGGACCCCGGCGCGGCCCTGGGGATGGCCGGGGCCCTGTGGTTCTTCTGGTTCTCCTGCGGCCACCTCCAGGAGGGCCGGGGCTTCCTGGAACGGGCCCTGGCCCAGGTCCCGCCGACGGGCGCCGAGCACGCCCAGGCGCTGTGGGCGCTCGGGCTGACGATGCTGCTCCAGGGCGACCTGGGGGCCGCCCGGCTGACGGGGATCGCGTCCGTGCGGGCCGCCGAGGCGCACGGCGACCCCGAGGGGCGGCTGCGCGCCGCCTACCTGCGGTCGGTGTCGCTGCTGATGCCGGGCGACCCCGTACGGGCGCTCGCGCTGGCGGGGCCCCCGGCGCGGGCGGGCCACGGCGGCGAGGGCAGCGGGGCGGGGTGGCTGCTGTGCCAGCTGGTGAGCGCGTACGCCCTGTGCGACCTCGGGCGCTTCGAGGAGGCCGCCGAGGAGGCGGAGGGGCTGCGCACGGCCTGCGTGGAGCTGGGCGAGCGCTGGATGCGGGCGTACGCGGACTACGTGCTGGCCGTCTCGGCGCTCGGGCTGGGCCGGCACGCGGAGGCCGCCCGGCACGTACGGGCGATGCTGTCCGGCAAGCGGCTGCTGAACGACCGCTTCGGCATCGCGCTCGGCCTGGACATGCTCGCCGCGGCGGTGGCCGGCCTGGGCGACGGGGAAATGGCGGCGCGACTGCTGGGCACCGGGCACGCCTGGTGGCGCACGGTGGGCCGGCCGCAGATGGGCTCGCCCTCGCTGACGGCCCTGCGGGACCAGGGCGAGCGGCAGGCCAGGGCGGCGATCGGGGACGCGGCGTACGAGAGCGCGTTCCGCGGTGGCGCGGCGACGCCCACCGGCTGACTCCCAGCCGGTGGACGGCGTAATCCAGGAGCTCCCGTCAGTACGGGAGGGGTCTGCCCGACGGTGTGCGCAGATCCAGGTCTCGGGGGGCGGGCTTGGGGACGGGCTTGCGGATCAGCTGCTGGCGCATGCTGCCTCCTCGCTCAGACCAGGGCCGGGCGACGGGGTTCCACCGTCCGGCCTTCGGGGAGCAGTTCCCCGGTGTCGTCGAAGACCACCACGCCGTTGCAGAGCAGGCTCCAGCCCTGTTCGGGATGGAAGGCCACGGTGCGGGCAGCGTCACGGTCGGCGCTGTCGGCGGGCGGGCAGGGGGGCTGGTGAGAGCACATGGCGCACCTCCTCGCAGTGTGGGGCGGGAGGGCCGGTGGTCACCCGGTCGATTCCGCGATCCACGGTGGCGGCGAGTATTACTGATCGCCGCCCCCGGACGGAACCCGTATTCGAGGTCGAGTTCAGGGTGTGTATGCCCGCTCACCATGCGCTCATGCCCGCTATCCGGATCTTCTCCGCCCGCCAGCCCCCCACCACCCCGCAATCCCGGGCCGAACGCCCCGCCAAACCGGGATGATCACCCCAACTCCCCCACCCCCCAAGTGGCACGCATCACACCCCCCACCCCACCCCCACCCACACCGCACACAGCCCCGGCCAACCCCCCGACACACCCCGAACGGGACACAGCCCGGCAGGGCGGGGGGGGCGGGGCGCAGCCCGGGGTTGCCGGGGGCGGCTGCGCCCCCGGCCCCGTAAAGCCGCGGCTAGCGGATCGGCATGCCGGAGAGGGTCCGGGCGATCACCAGGCGCTGGATCTCGCTCGTGCCCTCGAAGATCGTGTATATCGCCGCGTCCCGGTGCATCCGCTCCACCGGGTACTCCCGGGTGAAGCCGTTGCCGCCGAGGATCTGGACCGCCTGGGCGGTGACCTTCTTCGCCACCTCGCTCGCGTAGAGCTTCGACATCGACCCCTCCGCCGAGGTGAACGGCTTGCCCGCGACCGCCATCCACGACGCCCGCCACACCAGCAGCCGCGCCGCGTCGATCTGCGTGCGCATGTCCGCGAGCTGGAAGGCCACGCCCTGGTTGTCGATGATCGGGCGGCCGAACTGGGTGCGGGTCTTCGCGTAGTCGAGGGCGACCTCGTACGCGGCCCGGGCGGTGCCGACCGCCATCGCGCCGACGGCCGGCCGGGAGGCCTCGAAGGTGGCCATGGCAGCGTTCTTCAACCGCTCGCCGCCGCCCGCCTTCGCCTTCTCCCGGGCCCGCGCGAGCCGTTCGTCGAGCTTCTCCTTGCCGCCGAGCAGGCAGGAGCCGGGGATCCGCACGTCCTCCAGGACCACCTCGGCGGTGTGCGAGGCGCGGATGCCGTGCTTCTTGAACTTCTGGCCCTGCGAGAGCCCGGCGGTGCCCGGCGGGACGATGAAGGAGGCGTGGCCCTTGGTGCCGAGCTCGGGGTCCACCACGGCGACGACGATGTGGACGTTGGCGATGCCGCCGTTGGTGGCCCAGGTCTTGGTGCCGTTCAGCACCCACTCGTCCTTGGCCTGGTCGTAGACGGCCCGGGTGCGCATCGCGCCGACGTCGGAGCCGGCGTCCGGCTCGGAGGAGCAGAAGGCCGCGACCTTCACGTCGTCCGGGGTGCCGTACATCTGCGGGATCCAGGTGCCGATCTGCTCCTCGGTGCCGTTGGCGAGGACGCCGATGGCCGCGAGGCCGGTGCCCACGATCGACAGGGCGATGCCGGCGTCGCCCCAGAAGAGCTCCTCCATGGCCATCGGGATGCCCAGGCCGGTCGGGTCGAAGAACTGCTGGGCGTAGAAGTCCAGCGAGTAGATGCCGACCTTGGCCGCCTCCTGGATCACCGGCCAGGGGGTCTCCTCGCGCTCGTCCCACTCCGCGGCCGCGGGCCGGATCACGTCGGCGGCGAAGCCGTGGATCCAGTCGCGGACCTGCTTCTGGTCGTCGTTGAGCTCCATGGTGAACTCCGCCATGTCCCCTCCAGCTGCTTCACACGGCCGTGTGGCCACATCCGGTAGACCCGCCGCGCGAGTTACTGCCGGTAACATCAACAAGGGCCACAGTCTGTTACCGGCCGGTAAGCACTGTCAAGCGCCGCCGGATCGAACGGCAGGGTGTGCGGGGTGTTACGTTGCGTGGGCGTCACGCACATCGCAAGGGCGGGGAGAGAAACACGTCATGCAGAGCACCCAGGAGGCCGGAGCCGGAGAGCCGGGAGCCGGAGAGCGCCGACGGCGCGAGCTCCTCGAGGCGGCGGACCGCGTCGTCCTCAGGGACGGCCCCAAGGCCTCCATGAACGCCATCGCGGCGGAGGCGGGCATCACCAAGCCCATCCTCTACCGCCACTTCGGCGACAAGGCGGGGCTCTACCAGGCCCTGGCCGTCCGGCACACCGACGCCCTGCTCGACTCGCTGCGGGCCGCGCTCGACGCCCCCGCCGAGCGCCGCAGCCGGGTGGAGTCCACCCTCGACACCTACCTCGCCGCCATCGAGGCCCGCCCCCAGGTGTACCGGTTCCTGATGCACCCCGCCGAGGACTCGCAGAGCTCCGAGCGCGGCTTCGACGTCGGCCTGCACTCCGCTCCGCTGCTGCGCCGGCTCGGCGAGGAACTGGCGAAGGTGGTGGGCGAGCGCGTCGACCTCGGCCCCGGCGGCGAACAGCTCGCCCGGATCTGGGGGCACGGCATCGTCGGCATGATGCACGCCGCCGGGGACTGGTGGCTCGGCGAACGCCCGTGCGCCCGGGCCGATCTGGTGGCCGGCCTCACCGACCTGCTCTGGGGCCGCCTGGCCACGGCCGGCAACCGCGAGGACGGCCCGGGCTTCTGACCGGCCCGGCCCGTAGGCGGCCGGCCGGCCGGGCTACCGCTGCCCGGCCTCCCGGCCCCAGGAGGTCTTGCGGATGGCCCGGCGCAGCAGGCGGGCGCGCAGACCGGTCACCCGGTCCGCGTAGACGGTGCCGTCGAGGTGGTCGCACTCGTGCTGGAGGCAGCGGGCGAAGAACCCGGTGCCCTCGATGCGCACCGGGCTGGCGTCCGAGGTGACCCCTTCGACGACCGCACGGTCGAACCGGGCGGTGCCCGCCTCCAGGCCGGGCAGCGACAGACAGCCCTCGGGGCCGACGAACTCGTCCCCGTCGGCCTCGACCAGACGCGGGTTGACGACGTGTCCCACGTGGCGGACGTCATCGTCGTCGGGGCAGTCGTAGACGAAGACCCGCTGCCCGATCCCGATCTGGTTCGCGGCGAGGCCGACCCCCTGGGCGGCGTACATCGTGGCGAACATGTCCTCGATGAGCCGGTCGAGTTCGGGGCCGAAGGCGGTCACCTCCGCGCAGGCGGAATGGAGTACCGGATCACCCAGCAGGCTCATGGTGCGGACGAGTCCGGTGGTACCGGGGATGGGGCGCTGTCGCATGGCCGTAAGGGTACGACGGGCGAATATATGAGGAGATCCGCGGCTGACCGGGGGCGCCGCGGTCAAGGCTCCGGCCGGTACTGGATAGGCTGGGGCGACCGACGCTAGGAGGACAGAGGACGATGGCAGGCAACACGGAGCCGCTTTCGCCGCGGGCCAAGCTGGCCGTGACGGCGGGCAAGGCCGCGGCGGCGGTGTCGCGGGCCGCGGGACGCGGAAGCGGATCGGTGATCGGCGGCAAGGTCGCGCTCAGGCTGGACCCCGATCTTCTCGGCGCGCTGGCGCAGCATCTCGATGTCGTCCTCGTCTCCGCGACGAACGGCAAGACCACGACGACCCGTCTGATCGCCGAGGCCCTGCGGGCCAGCGGTCCGGTCGTCTCGAACGCGCTGGGCGCGAACATGCCGGCGGGCATCACCTCCGCCCTGGCCGGCGGCTCGGACGCCAAGTACGGCGTCATCGAGGTCGACGAGAAGTACCTCGCCGGGGTGGCCCGGGACGTCACCCCGAAGGTGATCGCCCTGCTGAACCTCTCCCGCGACCAGCTGGACCGAGCGGCCGAGACCCGCATGCTCGCCGAGAAGTGGCGCGAGGGGCTCGAGGGCTCCAAGGCGGTCATCGTCGCGAACTGCGACGACCCCCTGATCGTGTGGTCGGCCTCCTCCTCGCAGAGCGTGGTGTGGGTCGCGGCCGGCCAGGAGTGGAAGGACGACGCCTGGTCGTGCCCCTCCTGCGGCGGTGTCATGCAGCGCCCGGGCGACGACTGGTTCTGCGGCGAGTGCGGCTTCCGCCGCCCGACCCCGACCTGGGTGCTCTCCGGCGACCACGTGCTGGACCCGCACGGCTCGGCCTGGCCGATCCACCTCCAGCTGCCGGGCCGCGCGAACAAGGCGAACGCCGCCACCTCGGCCGCCGTGGCCGCCGTGTTCGGCGTGCCCCCGCAGGTCGCGCTGGAGCGCATGTACCAGGTCCAGGCCGTCGCCGGCCGCTACGACGTGGTCTCCTTCCAGGGCCGCGAGCTGCGCCTGCTGCTCGCGAAGAACCCGGCCGGCTGGCTCGAAACGTTTTCGCTGATCGACGGGCCGCCGGCTCCGGTGATCCTGTCGGTCAACGCCCGCGGCGCGGACGGCACCGACACCTCCTGGCTGTGGGACGTGGACTACCCGCGGCTCGCCGGCCACCCGATCTTCGTGATCGGCGACCGCAAGCTGGACCTGGCCGTCCGCCTGGAGGTCGCCGGCCTGGACTTCCGGGTCTGCGAGACCCTCGACGAGGCCGTGCAGCTGGCGCCGCCCGGCCAGATCGAGCTGATCGCCAACTACACCGCCTTCCAGGACGTGCGCCGCCGCGTCGGCAACTAGTCACCCATAGAGGACAAGAGCATGAGCGACAACAGCCTGCGTCTGGTGTGGGTCTACCCCGACCTGCTCAGCACGTACGGAGACCAGGGCAACGCCCTCGTGGTGGAGCGCCGCGCACGCCAGCGCGGCCTGGACGTGCAGCGCGTGGACGTGCGCAGCGACCAGCCCATCCCCACCTCGGGCGACATCTACCTGATCGGCGGCGGCGAGGACCGGCCGCAGCGGCTGGCCGCGGAGCGGCTGCTGCGCGACGGCGGCCTGGAGCGCGCCGTCTCGAACGGGGCGATCGTCTTCTCCGTCTGCGCCGGGTACCAGATCCTCGGCAAGGAGTTCGTCAACGACATGGGCCAGCGCCAGGAGGGCCTGGGCCTGCTGGACGTCGTGACCGTGCGCGGCGAGGGCGAGCGGTGCGTCGGCGACGTGCTCGCCGACATCGACCCGCGTCTGAACCTGCCGCCGCTGACGGGCTTCGAGAACCACCAGGGCGTCACGCACCTGGGCCCGACGGCCAAGCCCTTCGCTCGCACCCGCCTGGGCCGGGGCAACGGCACCGGCGACGGCACCGAGGGCGCGTACAACGACACCGTCTTCGGTACGTACATGCACGGCCCCGTCATGGCCCGCAACCCGCTGATCGCGGACCTGCTGCTGAAGCTGGCCCTCGACGTGAACGCGCTGCCGGCCATAGACGACCGCTGGTACGAGGCGCTGCGCGCCGAGCGGATCGCGGCTGCCACGCAGCCCGCGTAGCACCTCGCGGCGCACGCCGTCCGGCCCGGACTCCCCCAGGGGAGTCCGGGCCGACGTGCGTTCGTACGATCTTCCGTTTGGTGTGTCCTTCCTGTGGAGGATGGTTCAGTCCAGTGGGAATCCGCTTGTAGGGTGACGGTTAGTTCCAACCGGACGACGTGGTCCGGTCGTCGGCCCACGTTGCAAAGGTTCTCTCTGCCATGCGCATTGGTGTGCTCACTTCCGGTGGCGACTGCCCCGGCCTCAACGCCGTCATCCGCTCCGTCGTGCACCGCGCCGTCGTCGACCACGGGGACGAGGTCATCGGGTTCCACGACGGCTGGCGCGGCCTGCTGGAGTGCGACTACCGCAAGCTCGACCTGGACTCCGTGGCCGGCATCCTGGCCCGCGGCGGCACCATCCTCGGCTCCTCCCGCGTCCAGCCCGCGCACCTGCGCGACGGCGTGGAGCGGGCCCGCGGCCACGTCGCGGACCTCGGCCTGGACGCGATCATCCCGATCGGCGGCGAGGGCACGCTCAAGGCCGCCAACCTGCTCGCGCAGGGCGGTCTGCCGATCGTCGGCGTGCCGAAGACCATCGACAACGACATCTCCTCCACCGACGTCACCTTCGGCTTCGACACGGCCGTCGGCGTGGCCACGGAGGCCCTCGACCGGCTGAAGACCACCGCCGAGTCGCACCAGCGCGTGATGGTCGTCGAGGTCATGGGCCGGCACACCGGCTGGATCGCCCTGCACTCGGGCATGGCGGCCGGCGCGCACGCCATCGTGGTCCCGGAGCGGCCCTTCGACATCGAGGAGCTGACGGCGATCGTCGGCGAGCGCTTCTCGGCCGGCAAGCGGTTCGCGATCGTCGTGGTCGCCGAGGGCGCCAAGCCGCGCCCCGGCTCGATGGACTACCAGCAGGGCGGCACGGACCAGTACGGGCACGAGCGCTTCGCCGGGATCGGCAACATCCTGGCCGTGGAGCTGGAGCGACGCCTGGGCAAGGAGGCCCGTCCGGTCATCCTGGGCCACGTCCAGCGCGGCGGCACGCCCACCGCCTACGACCGGGTCCTGGCCACCCGCTTCGGCTGGCACGCGGTGGAGGCGGCGCACCGGGGCGAGTTCGGCATGCTGACGGCCCTGCGCGGCACGGACATCGTGATGGTCCCCCTCGCCGAGGCCACCTCGACCTTGAAGACCGTCCCGGACGCCCGTTACGACGAGGCGCAGACGGTTCTGTGATGTTCAACCCGTTCTGACCCCTTCGGCCGCCCCCGGACGCGATCGCGTCCGGGGGCGGCACTACTGTGGTGGGGCGCCACAGTCAAGGGAGTGAACAGATGGACCACAGCGGTCACGGCATGGACATGAACATGGATATGGACATGAACATGGACCTGCCGCCGTTCACCCTCGGACGCGGTCTGGAGTTCTCCTTCGACGCGTTCTTCCTCTTCGGCTCGCTGCTGGCGCTCGCCCTGTACGGCTGGGGCGTGGTGCGGCTGCGCCGGCGCGGGGACGCGTGGCCGCCGGGCCGGACGGTCGCCTTCGTGGCCGGCGTGCTGACGGTGATGCTGGTGATGTGCACCAAGCTCAACGACTACGGCATGGTCATGTTCAGCGTGCACATGGTCCAGCACATGGTGATCAGCATGGTCACGCCCATCCTGGTGCTGCTCGGGGCGCCGGTGACCCTGGCCCTGCGCGCGCTGCCGCCCGCCGCCCGGGGCAGCAAGGGCCCGCGCGAGCTGCTCCTGATGCTGCTGCACAGCCGGTACATGCGGATCGTCACGCACCCGGCGTTCACCATCCCGATGTTCATCGCCAGCCTCTACGCCCTGTACTTCACCCCGCTCTTCGACTTCCTGATGCAGAGCAGGGCCGGGCACATCGGCATGATGGTCCACTTCCTCGCCGTCGGCCTGATCTTCTTCTGGCCGATCATGGGCGTGGACCCGGGCCCGCACCGCCCCGGCTACGTGATGCGGATGCTGGAGCTCTTCGCGGGCATGCCCTTCCACGCCTTCTTCGGCATCGCCCTGATGATGGCGAGCGAGCCGATGATCAAGACGTACGCGGACCCGCCGGCCTCCCTGGGCATCAACCCGCTCGACGACCAGCACTGGGGCGGCGGCATCGCCTGGGCCTTCAGCGAGATCCCCTCGGTGCTCGTGCTGATCGCCCTGGTCTACCAGTGGTACCACTCGGAGCAGCGGGCCGCGAAGCGCTCGGACCGGGCCGCGGACCGGGACGGCGACAAGGAGCTGGAGGCGTACAACGCCTATCTCGCCTCGCTGCAAGGGCGCGGCCAGTAGCGCCGGAGCCGCTCGGCGCGCCACCATGGGGCATGACCGGATCCGTTAAGGCGATGGCCGTGACGACCTTCGCCGCCCTGGTGGCCGTCTCCACGTACTCCGTGGCCCTCGGCAGCAACGGCTGGCTGTGGTTCGGCTGGGTGGTGCTGGGGCTGCTCACGCTGGGCCTGGCCGCCTCCCGCGGCTCCTGACACCCGCCCGGGCCCGCGCGGCCCGCACCTCGCCACCGCAGGGCTGATCCGTCCGTGGTCCGACCGTCGGGTGAAGGGAAGCGCCGGGTGTTCTACCAGCTGCTCAAGCACGTGCTGCTCGGTCCCCTGCTGCGGCTGCTGTTCCGGCCGCGGATCGAGGGCCTGGAGAACATCCCCGAGGAGGGCGCCGCGATCATCGCGGGCAACCACCTGTCCTTCTCGGACCACTTCCTGATGCCCGCGATCCTCAGGCGCCGGATCACCTTCCTGGCGAAGGCCGAGTACTTCACCGGGCCCGGGCTCAAGGGCCGGCTGACCGCCGCCTTCTTCCGCAGCGCCGGGCAGATCCCGGTGGACCGCTCCGGCAAGGACGCCGGGCAGGCGGCACTGCGCGAGGGGCTCGGGGTGCTGGCGAAGGGCGAGCTGCTCGGCATCTACCCGGAGGGGACGCGCTCGCACGACGGGCGGCTCTACAAGGGCAAGGTCGGCGTGGCGGCGATGGCGCTGGGGGCCGGGGTACCCGTCGTCCCGTGCGCGATGGTCGGCACCTTCGAGATCCAGCCGCCGGGCCAGACCCTCCCGAAGATCCGGCGGGTCACGATCCGCTTCGGCGCCCCGCTGGAGTTCTCCCGGTACGCGGGGATGGAGGGCGAGCGGGCGGTGCTGCGCGCCGTGACCGACGAGATCATGTACGCGATCCTGAACCTCTCCGGCCAGGAGTACGTCGACCGGTACGCGGCCGAGGTGAAGGCCGAGGAAGAGGAGGAGCGGAAGAAGGCCCGGCGCACGAAGCGCTGAGCCTCCTCCCGCTCATCTCTGCTGCCGGGGTCCTAGCGGACGGCCGGGAGCTCCTCGGGCTTGGCCAGCTCGGCGGCCGGGGCCTGGGCGAGCGACTTCGCGGCGGCCGGGGCCGGCGGCACCGGAGTGGCGTGCGGGCCGCACTTCACGTCCTGGGCGTCGACCTTGCCGGTCAGCAGGTAGGACTCCACCCGGGTGTTGATGCAGGGGTTCACCAGGCTGGTGACGCCGTGCGAGCCGGCGTTCTGCTCGGTGATCAGACGCGAACCGGCCAGCCGGCGGTGCAGCTCGACACCGCCCTGGTACGGGGTGGCGGCGTCACGCTCGGACTGGACGATCAGGACCGGGGCGATGTGCTTGGCGCCGACCTCGATCGGGGTGCTCTGCTTGGACTTCCAGGTCGCGCAGGGCAGGTTCATCCAGGCGTTCGACCAGGTCAGGAACGGGTACTTCTTGTTCAGCTCGGTGTTGTCCCGGTCCCACTTGGTCCAGCTGGTGGGCCACTTGGCGTCGGCGCACTCCACCGCGGTGTAGACGGCGTTGCTGTTCTCGGAGGCGGCGTTGCCCTTGATGTCGGACATGTCCGGGGCGTTGGCCTCGATCAGCGGCTTCTCGTCGCCGGCGGCCCAGGCGCTGAAGGCCTGCGCGACCGGGACCCACGAGGAGTCGTAGTACGGGGCCTTCTGGAAGAAGCCGATGAGCTCGTTCGGACCGACGACCCCGCCGAGCGGGTTCGCCTTGGCCTGGGCGCGCAGCTCCTGGTACTTGGCCTCGACCTTGGCGCGGGTGTCGCCGAGGTGGAAGACGGAGTCGTACTTGGCGACCCAGTCCTGCCAGTCGTTCCAGCGGGTCTGGAAGGCGACGTCCTGCTCCAGGTTGGCCTGGTACCAGATGTTGTCGGTGTCCGGGTTGACCACGCTGTCGACGATCATGCGGCGCACGTGGCCCGGGAACAGGGTCGCGTAGACCCCGCCCAGGTAGGTGCCGTAGGAGACGCCGAGGTAGTTGATCTTCTTCTCGCCGAGGGCGGCCCGGATGACGTCCAGGTCGCGCGCGGTGTTGGTGGTGGTCATGTGCGGCAGCATCTCGCCGCTGCGCTCCTTGCAGCCGTCCGCGTACTCGGCGGCGAGCTTGCGCTGGGCGCGCTTGTCGGCCTCGCCCGACGGGACCGGGTCGGCCTTGGGGGCCTTCACGAACTCCTGCGGGTCGATGCAGGAGATGGGCGCGGAGTGGCCGACGCCGCGGGGGTCGAAGCCCACGAAGTCGTACGCCTTGGAGGTGTTGACCCACAGCGGGCTCTTGGTGGTGATCCGGCGCGGGAAGCGCATGCCGGAACCGCCCGGGCCGCCCGGGTTGTAGACGAGGGCGCCCTGGCGCTCCTCCTTGGTACCCGTGCTGACGGCGCGGTCGACGGCGATGTCGATGGTCTTGCCGAAGGGCTTCGCGTAGTCGAGCGGGACCTTCACCCAGCCGCACTGGATCGGCTTCTCGAAGCCCCAGTCCGCCGGGCAGTCCTTCCAGTCGATGCCGGCGCGCGCGGCGCGGGCGGCGGCGAGCTGCGCGCCGACGGCCTCCGCGGTGCCGTTGTCCCTGCCGGCCGGAGCCGCCGAGGCGGACGGCGCCAGCAGCAGGCCCGCCGCCAGCGCGCCGGTGATGAGAGTGGCGGCGCTGCCCAGCGTCGCGTTGCGAATCACGTGGTTGATCCCCCTGGTCATGTGCCGCATGAGGCGGCCGGGTTGGGTCAGGGGGATCCTTTCGTCTGACGGGTACCTGGCAACAGACCGAGGTCGAGTTCTTTGCCAACCCGATAACCGGCAACGGGTGTACCGCTGAGCGGTGTCCCATTCGCCCCTGATCCGCCCACCGTCATCCGGAGGGGCGTGTCCGTCTCACCAGCCGTACGTCCGGGCCGCCTGCTCCAGCAGCTCGCGCAGCCGCAGCGCGTCCGGCGCCAGGGCCGTCACCAGGACGGCCGGCCCGGCCAGCGGGGTGACCGCCGCGAACTCCCCGAGGACGGCGGCCTGCGGCGGATCCTGTGCGAACCGCGGGTCCACGACCAGGAGCTGGCCCAGCGTCCGGTGTCCGGCGAGGCCCGCCGGGCCGTCCCAGCCGCCCGGGGCGCCGGGTCCGCAGCAGAGCTCCTGGTCCAGCAGCGGGCGGCCGCCCCGGGTGACGGTGAGGCGGCTGCGCAGCAGGCCGGGGGCCTCGCCGGTGCGTCCGAGCACCTGCTCCTCGCGCAGCATCAGCCGGGCGGAGGGGGCCAGTACGGCGCGGGTGGAGGCCCGCAGGTCGCTGCCGCGCACCGAGACGAGGGGTTCCGGCAGCCAGCGCACCGCCGACTCCTCGGCCAGGTCCAGCCGTACGTCGTACCGCGCGCTCTCCCCGTGCCGGCCGGGCAGGGCCAGGGTGGCGGCCGCCGAGCGCAGGTCGAGCCGGGCGCCCGGTCCCGCGCCGGCCTCCACCGTGAGGTGGTCGCCGCCGAGCGGGGCGCTCATCGCGCCGACCAGCATCACGCCCGCCTCGGGGCCCTCGCTGCGGACCCGGCGCAGGGCGAGGGGCCCGTCCCCGGCCAGGACGGGCAGGGCGGTGCCGCCGCGCCCGTCGGCGGTGGCGGCGATGCGGGCGGTGGCCCGCAGTCCGGCCGGCGAGGCGGCGGGCGCCTCGGCGGGCGGTGCGCTGGTCACCGTACGGCCCAGGCGGCGAGGCGTTCGCGGACCCAGGCGGCCACCGGGGCCACGCCCTCGGCGCCGCGCAGGGACTGGAAGGCGACGGGCAGTTCGCCGCGCTGCTCGGCGGCGTCGCGGGCCATCCGCTCCAGGTCGGAGCCGACGTACGGGGCGAGGTCGGTCTTGTTGACGACGAGCAGGTCGGCGGTGGTGACGCCGGGGCCGCCCTTGCGCGGGATGTCGTCGCCGCCGGCCACGTCGATGACGAAGATCTGGGCGTCGACCAGGCCCCGGGAGAAGGTGGCGGTCAGGTTGTCGCCGCCGGACTCGACGAGGATCAGGTCGAGGGGGCCGACCGTCTCCTCCAGCTCCTCCACGGCCTCCAGGTTGGCGGAGATGTCGTCGCGGATGGCGGTGTGCGGGCAGGCGCCGGTCTCGACCGCGCTGATCCGCTCGGGGGGCAGGACCGCCTCGCGGAGCAGGAACTCGGCGTCCTCGCGGGTGTAGATGTCGTTGGTGACGACGGCCATGGACAGGTCGGCGCGCAGGGCGCGGCAGAGGGCGGCGACGGTGGCGGTCTTGCCGGAGCCGACGGGTCCGCCGAGGCCGATGCGCAGGGCGCGGCGGGCGCCGTCGGCGCGCAGGGGTGCGGCGCTGTGGGTGTGCCGGTGGGGATAGGTCACGTCGTGGTCGAGGTGCACGGCAGGTCTCCTTGGGACGGGTCTGGTGGGTGGCGCGGGCCGGCGCTCAGGAGGCGAAGAGGCGTACCGCCCAGTCGGCATGGGCCTCCGCCGCGATCTCCAGCAGCGGGGACGAGGCCGCGGGCAGCGCGTCCGTGCCCTGGTCGCGCGCGAGCAGCGCGGCCTCGGCGGCGCGGGCGGCGACGGCGTCGAGCTCGGGGGCCAGGCCGGCCAGGACGGCGCTCGCCTCGAAGGGGTCGAGGCCCAGCAGCCGTACGGTGGCGGTGGCCGGCCCGCTGACGCTCTCGTACGCCGCCACGTGCGCGGCGTCCAGGGCGCCGAGCCCGGCGGCCCGGGCGGTGACGCCGAGGACCACGGGCTGGTGCGCCCCGCGCGGGAAGGCGGCGGCCAGCGCGTCGAGTTCGGCGGCGGGCCAGGTGGCGCGGGCGGCCCGCAGCAGCTGCCGGCCGAGCCTGCGGGCCGCGGCGCGCAGCGCGGGCGAGGGGGTGCGGGCGTCGGCGGCGGCGTCGAGCTCCGCCGGGTCGAGGCCGAGGGCGGCCGCCGCGGCGAGGGCGGCGGCGGTGAGTCCGGCGGTGTGCAGCCGGCCCCGGCAGAACTGGGCCAGGGTGGCGGCGTCGTGGATCCGGCCCGCCTTGCAGGCGGCCTCGGCCCCGCCGGAGTGGGCGTGCCCTCCGGCGGGGAAGCGGCCGTCCGCGAGGACGAGCAGCGCGGCGAGGCTCATCGGGCGGGACCGGTCGTCGTGCGGTGCGTCATCGGGGGCGGTCCTTCGTCAGAAGAGGAAGTAGCGCTGTGCCATGGGCAGCTCCGCGGCGGGGGCCGGTTCCACGACCTCGCCGTCGATGCTGACGGTGAAGGTGTCGGCGTCGACCTCGACCCTCGGCATGGCGTCGTTGTTGCGCATGTCCGTCTTGCTCGTCTTGCGGGTGCTCTCGATGGCGGTGAACTGCTTGGCGAGGCCGAGCCGTTCGGGCAGGTGGTCGTCGAGGGCGGCCTGCGAGGTGAAGTTGAGCGAGTTCAGGCCGGGTGCGCGGCCGATGGCGCCGTACATGGGGCGGGGCAGGACCGGCTGGGGGGTGGGGATGGAGGCGTTGGCGTCGCCCATCTGCGCGTACGCGATCTGGCCGCCCTTGACGACGACCTCGGGCTTGACGCCGAAGAAGGCCGGGTTCCACAGGACCAGGTCGGCGAGCTTGCCCACCTCGACCGAGCCGATCTCGCGGGCGAGGCCCTGGGCCACGGCGGGGTTGATCGTGTACTTGGCGACGTAGCGGCGGGCGCGGTGGTTGTCGGCCGGGCCGTCGCCGGGCAGGAAGCCGCGCCGCTTCTTCATCACGTGGGCGGTCTGCCAGGTGCGCAGCACGACCTCGCCGACCCGGCCCATGGCCTGGGAGTCGGAGGAGATGATGGAGATGGCCCCGAGGTCGTGGAGGACGTCCTCGGCGGCGATGGTGGAGGGCCGGATCCGGGACTCGGCGAAGGCGAGGTCCTCGGGGACGGCCGGGTTGAGGTGGTGGCAGACCATCAGCATGTCGAGGTGTTCCTCGACGGTGTTGACGGTGTGCGGCCGCGTGGGGTTGGTGGAGCTGGGCAGGATGTTGGGCTCGGAGACCACGGTGATGATGTCGGGGGCGTGCCCGCCGCCCGCGCCCTCGGTGTGGTACGAGTGGATGGTCCGCCCTGCGATGGCGGCGAGGGTGTCGCCCACGAAGCCGGCCTCGTTGAGGGTGTCGGTGTGGATGGCGACCTGGGTGCCGGTCTCGTCGGCGACGGTCAGGCAGGCGTCGATGACGGCGGGGGTGGCCCCCCAGTCCTCGTGGATCTTGAATCCGAGGGCGCCGCCGCGCAGCTGGGAGTACATGCCCTCGCGGGACATGGTGTTGCCCTTGCCGAGCAGGCCGATGTTGACGGGGTAGTGCTCCAGCGCCGCGAACATCCGGGCCAGGTGCCAGGGGCCGGGGGTGACGGTGGTGGCCTTGGAGCCCTCGGCGGGGCCGGTGCCGCCGCCGACGAGGGTGGTGATGCCGGAGGCGAGGGCCTCGTCGACGACGGTCGGCGAGATGAAGTGGATGTGGGTGTCGATGGCGCCGGCGGTGACGATCTTGCCGTTGCCGGCGATGATCTCGGTCTCGGGCCCGATGACGAGGGCGGGGTCCACCCCGTCCATGGTGTCGGGGTTCCCGGCCTTGCCGATGCCGCAGATGCGGCCGTCGCGGATGCCCACGTCGGCCTTGACGATGCCCCAGTGGTCGAGGACGACCACGCCGGTGATCACCGTGTCGGGGGAGCCTTCGGCGCGGGTGGTGCGGGCCTGCCCCATGGACTCCCGGATGACCTTGCCGCCGCCGAAGACGGCCTCGTCCCCGGAGCGGCCGGGACCTCCGCTGAGGTCCTGCTCGATCTCGACGAAGAGGTCGGTGTCGGCGAGCCGGATCCGGTCGCCCCGGGTGGGGCCGAAGAGGTCGGCGTACGCCTGGCGCGAGATCTCAGCCATCGAGGGGTCCTCCGGTCTCCCCGCGCAGCCCGGGAACGGTGCGCAGTCCGCCGAGCGGTACGAGTTCCACGGCGACCGGGATGCCCGGCTCGAAGCGGACGGCGGTGCCGGCGGCGATGTTCAGGCGCTGGCCGCGCGCGGCCTGCCGGTCGAAGTCGAGGCCGGGGTTGGCTTCGGCGAAGTGGTAGTGCGAGCCGACCTGGACGGGCCGGTCGGCGGCGTTGAGCACGGTGAGGCGGGTGACGGGGCGGCCTTCGTTGAGGCGCACCGGACCGTCCCCGAAGGCGATTTCGCCGGGGATCATCGAGGTTGTCCTCTTCAGACGATCGGGTCGTGGACGGTGACGAGCTTGGTGCCGTCGGGGAAGGTCGCCTCGACCTGGACGTCGTGGATCAT
Organism: Streptomyces katrae; assembly: GCF_002028425.1. Classification (GTDB taxonomy): domain Bacteria; phylum Actinomycetota; class Actinomycetes; order Streptomycetales; family Streptomycetaceae; genus Streptomyces; species Streptomyces katrae_A. Next base: position 1,312,861 of record NZ_CP020042.1, read on the forward strand.
CTCGGGGATCCCCTCCATGACCTCGGCGCGGGTGAGCACCTTGCGGCCGGAGTCCATGAGCTCGGCGACGGTCCGGCCGTCGCGGGCACCCTCGAGGAGGTGGGAGGTGATCAGGGCGATGGCCTCGGGGTGGTTGAGGAGGACCCCGCGCGCCCTGCGCTTCTCGGCCACGTCGGCGGCGACGTGGATCAGCAGTCTCTCTTGTTCGTGTGGTGTCAACTGCACCTGTATCACCAAGCTTCCGGGACAAGATCTCATCGCGCCGTGGCGAACCGTACCGGTCGTCAACACTTTGTTGACCTGCGCATATCCATGCCAAGCATGTCTTGCCCAACGCAGAGCGAGGCTTTCCGTCCCGATCACCGACGCTTTACCGGCCCATGGGTGGCCATTGGCGAAGGGCCGCGGGGCACACCCTAGGGGCGGCACTTTTCCGCCGGGTTAACCCACGTTTCCGGAAGGCACCCGGTTCATCCCGTCGGGGGGCGCGGCGCCGGTTTCGTCATACGATCGCCGGTTGCGCCGGTTCAGCGGCCGCTAACGGTCCCGGCGGGGGCGCCGGCGGGCCAGGGCAGGGCGAGCCACACGGTCTTGCCGCCGTCCTCGGTGGGGCTGACCGACAGCCGGCCGCCCGCTTCCGCCGCCAGCCAGCGGATGATGACCATGCCCCGGCCGTTGTCCTGCTGGACGGCGGCGGGCAGCCGCCTGGGCCAGCGCGGGTGACTGTCGGTCACGCCGACGCGCAGCCACTCCTCGCGCTCCAGGCGCAGGTCGACGGTGAAGGTCGGCGACTGCCCGAAGGTGTGCTGCACGGAGTTGGTCGCGAGCTCCGAGACGACCAGCCGTACGGTGTCGGCGGTGTCGGCGTCCTCGGGAAGTCCCCAGTCGCTCAGTACCTGCGCGGCGTAGCGGCGGGCGGCGGCAACCGAGACCGGGTCGCTCGGCAGGGTGACGGATGCTTCCAGCTGATCTGCCATGGCGACGTCCCTTTCCCACCGGGACGGAGCCGTCCCGGATCTGCGCTCAGCGCCAGAGTGCCATTCATCCTGCCGCCGTTGCCGCCGTACCCCAAGATATGCATATATCTGTCGCTCAATGCGGTGAACTCTGCTACGGAAGAGCGTATTTGGACGGCAGACTGGTGCGGTCCATGCCGGTGGAAGGAGAGCGGGTATGCAGCACGGTCCCGCGGTGCGCCGGCGCAAGCTCGGCGAGGAACTGCGCGCGCTGCGCGACCGGACCGGGCTCACGAGCGGTGAGGTGGCCCGCATCGTGGGCTGGCACCAGTCGAAGGTCAGCCGGATCGAGACGGGCCGCAGTGGCGTGAAGACACAGGACATCAGGCTGCTGCTCGACGCCTACGGGGACGTGGTGAGTCCCCAGCAACGCGCCCTCCTGGAGGCCCTGGGCGCGTCGGCGGCCGGACCCGCGGCGGGGGGCGAGGAGGCGCGCGGGCCCCAGTGGTGGCACGACTACCGGGGCCTGCTGCCGCAGGAGTACCGGGACTTCATCAGCCTGGAGGCGGGGGCCCGCTCGGCCCGGACGGTGGAACTCTCGGTGGTGCCCGGCCTGTTGCAGACCGCGGACTACGCCCGGGCCGTGACCCGGGCCGCGCTCGGCGGGCTGCCGGAGCCGAAGGTGGACGCTCTGGTCGACGTACGGCTGGCCCGGCAGGCGGTGCTCCGGGCGGATCCCCCGCTGGAGCTGAGCGCCGTCCTGGACGAGGCGGTGCTGCGGCGGCAGATCGGCGGGCCGGGGGTGATGCGGAAGCAGCTGCGGCACCTGGTGGAGGTCGCACGGCTGCCCCAAGTGCACCTCCAGGTGCTGCCGTTCACGGTGGGGGGCCATCTCGGCCTGACCGGACCGTTCGTCATTTTCTCATTTCCGAACATCGCCGATCTGGATGTAGTGGTGCTCGACCATTTGACGAGTAGCCTCTATCTGGAGCGGAAGGAAGACCTTGAGGCGTACAGCGCCGCGTTCCGCACCATCCAGGCGCACGCCCTCCCGCCCCGTGACTCGACGGACCTCATCAGCTCACTCGCTGAGGACGCGTAAGGAGGCACCCCCCGTGTCCGCAACCCCCTTATCCACCGGCGGACTTCTGTACAGCGCGCGGTGGCGGCGGAGCAGCCGCAGCACCGGAATGAACAACTGCGTGGAAGCGGCCGCCCTCGACGGCGGCCTGCTGGCCGTCCGCGACTCCAAGCGGGCGGACGGCCCGGCCGTGCTCTTCACCGGGCCGGCCTGGGACGGCTTCCTCGCCTCCGTACGGATGGACGTGCCCGTATGACGTCCTACCGCTGAAACGGTTCCGTGGCCCCGGCCGGAGCGGTCCGCAGGACCGTGCCGACGGCCCGTCCGATCTCGTCCCCCGTGAGGTCGGCCCGAGCCGTCAGCCGCAGCCGGGAGATGCCGTCCGGCACCGACGGCGGGCGGAAGCACCCCACGGACAGTCCCTCCTCGCGGCAGTCGGCGGCCCAGCGCAGTGCCGCCGCGGCCGACGGGGCCCGTACCGACACCACGGCCGCGTCCGGCCTGGCCGCGGTCAGGCCGGACGCGGTGAGCCGCCCGTACAGCTCGGCGGCCACCTCCCGGACCCGGGCCGCGCGCTGCGGCTCCCTTGCGAGCAGGCGCAGGCTCGCCAGCGCCGCGCCCGCGGCGGCCGGGGCGAGCCCGGTGTCGAAGATGAACGCGCGGGCGGTGTTGACCAGGTGCCGGATCACCTTGGCCGGCCCCAGGACGGCTCCGCCCTGACTGCCCAGCGACTTCGAGAGGGTCATCGTCGCGACCACCCCCGGCGCGCCCGCGAGCCCGGCGGCGTGCAGGGCGCCCCGGCCCCCCTCGCCCAGCACCCCGAGCCCGTGCGCGTCGTCCACGACCAGGGCCGCGCCCGCTTCCCGGCAGGCGGCGGCGTAGGCGGCGAGCGGGGCGGCGTCCCCGTCGACCGAGAACACCGAGTCGGTCACCAGCAGGGCGCGGCCCGCGTGCCCGGCGAGGGCCTTGCGGACCTGCTCCACGTCGCCGTGCGGGGTCACCTCGACCTCCGCGCGCGAGAGCCGGCAGCCGTCGACGATGGAGGCGTGGTTCCCGGCGTCGGAGACGACCAGCGTGCCCCGGCCGCTCAGCGCGGTCACCGCGGCGAGGTTCGCGGCGTATCCGGACGAAAGCACCAGAGCCGCCTCGAAACCGGCGAAAGCGGCCAATTCCCGTTCCAGGGTGGTGTGCAGCTCGGTCGTCCCCGTGACCAGCCGCGATCCGGTGGCCCCCGCGCCCCAGCGCTCGGCCGCCGCACAGGCGCCGCGGACGGTCTCGGGGTGGCGGGAGAGCCCGAGGTAGTCGTTGCTCGCGAGGTCCAGGAGGGGGGAGTCGGCCGGGCGCGGGCGCAGGGTCCGTACCAGTCCCGTCTCCTCGCGCCGCCGCTCCGCGCCGTCGATCCAGGCGAAGACGTCCTCGGGCTGCGGGCTGGGCTGGGTCATCGGCGGTCCTCGCGTCGCGTCTCGCGATGTGTCTCGCGTTTTGTCGGCAGTCGACAGATCTGCTCGACCCTATCCGGACGTGACCCGAGGGGCCTGTGTGGCGATCCACACACTCCCTTCCGGCCATGTTGTCCGATCTCTCCTTGGCCGGGAGTGGTCGCGTGGGACAGGATCGGGCGCATGGACCTGCTGAACACCCTGGTGGACAAGGGGCTGCGGCGCGAGCTGCCGACCCGCGAAGAGGCGCTCGCCGTGCTGGCGACCTCCGACGACGAACTGCTCGACGTGGTGGCCGCTGCCGGCAAGGTGCGCCGCCAGTGGTTCGGGCGTCGCGTCAAGCTGAACTACCTGGTCAACCTGAAGTCGGGGCTCTGCCCCGAGGACTGCTCGTACTGCTCCCAGCGCCTGGGGTCGAAGGCCGAGATCCTCAAGTACACGTGGCTGAAGCCGGACGAGGCCTCGCAGGCCGCGGCGGCCGGCGTCGCCGGCGGTGCCAAGCGGGTCTGTCTCGTGGCCAGCGGCCGCGGTCCGACGGACCGCGACGTGGCCCGCGTCGGCGAGACGATCGCCGCGATCAAGGAGCAGAACGAGGGCGTGGAAGTGTGCGCCTGTCTGGGCCTGCTCTCCGACGGCCAGGCCGAGAAGCTGCGCGACGCGGGTGCGGATGCCTACAACCACAACCTCAACACCTCCGAGGCCACGTACGGGCAGATCACCAAGACGCACACCTACGCGGACCGCGTCGACACCGTGCAGAAGGCGCACGCGGCGGGCCTGTCGGCCTGCTCCGGCCTGATCGCCGGCATGGGCGAGAGCGACGAGGACCTGGTCGACGTCGTCTTCTCGCTGCGCGAGCTGGACTCCGACTCCGTGCCGGTCAACTTCCTGATCCCCTTCGAGGGCACCCCGCTGGCCAAGGAGTGGAACCTCACCCCGCAGCGCTGCCTGCGGATCCTGTCGATGGTCCGGTTCGTCTGCCCCGACGTGGAGGTCCGCATCGCCGGCGGCCGCGAGGTGCACCTGCGCTCGATGCAGCCGCTCGCGCTGCACGTGGCCAACTCGATCTTCCTCGGCGACTACCTCACCAGTGAGGGCCAGGCCGGCCAGGCCGACCTCGACATGATCGCGGACGCCGGCTTCGAGGTGGAGGGCGCCGGCACCACCACCCTGCCCGCGCACCGCGCGGACGCTGCATCGGCCGCGGCGCACGCGGGCGGGGTGTGCGGCTCGTCCGCGGGCGCCGGCTGCGGGCCGGCGGCGGACGCCGAGGCCCCCGGCTGCGGTTCGGCCTGCGGCGGCTGCGCCGGGCACGCGGAGGAGGCCCCCGCCCGGGAGGCCGCTCCGGCCCAGGCCGAGCCGGGCGAGGTGCGTCCGGACCTGGTGGCGGTGCGCCGCCGTGGAGCGGGGACGGATCTCGCCCCCAATGCGTGACCCGTACCCCCTCCACGACCCGCTCGACCCCGCCTCGTCCACGGCCGGCCTGCTGGCCCTGGACCGGCAGCACGTCTGGCACCCGTACGGCCCGATGCCCGGGCGGCAGGAGAACCTCGTGGTCTCCTCCGCCTCGGGGGTCCGGCTGCGGCTCGCCGCCCCGGCGCAGGGGCGGGAGGAGCTGGTCGACGGGATGTCCTCGTGGTGGTCGGCCATCCACGGCTACAACCACCCGGTGCTCAACGAGGCGGCCACCGCCCAGCTGGGCCGGATGTCGCACGTGATGTTCGGCGGGCTCACCCACGAGCCCGCCGTCCGGCTGGCCGACCGGCTGGTGGAGATCACCCCGCCCGGGCTGGAACACGTCTTCCTCGCCGACTCCGGGTCGGTGTCCGTCGAGGTCGCCGTCAAGATGTGCCTGCAGTACTGGCGTTCGCTGGGCCGGACGGGCAAGACCCGGCTGCTGACCTGGCGCGGCGGCTACCACGGCGACACCTGGCAGCCGATGTCCGTCTGCGATCCCGAGGGCGGCATGCACGAGCTGTGGCAGGGCCACCTGCCCCGGCAGGTCTTCGCGGACGCGCCGCCCGGGGACTTCGACTCCCCCGTGGACCCCGCGTACACGGACCACCTGCGCTCGCTGGTCGCCGCGCACGCCGACGAGCTGGCCGCGGTGGTCGTCGAGCCGGTGGTGCAGGGCGCGGGCGGCATGCGCTTCCACAACCCGGGCTACCTGCGGGTGCTGCGGGAACTGTGCGACGAGTTCGGGGTGCTGCTGGTCCTGGACGAGATCGCGACGGGCTTCGGCCGTACCGGCGCGCTGTTCGCGGCGGACCATGCGGGGATCACCCCGGACGTGATGTGCCTCGGCAAGTCCCTGACCGGCGGCTACCTCACGCTCGCCGCCACCCTGTGCACCGGGAAGGTCGCCGACGGCATCTCGCAGGGCGAGGTGCCGGTGCTCGCGCACGGGCCGACCTTCATGGGCAACCCGCTCGCCACGGCCGTGGCCCTGGCCTCCGTCGACCTGCTGCTCGGCCAGGACTGGGCGGGCGAGGTCAAGCGGATCGAGGCGGGGCTGCGCGAAGGGCTGGCGCAGGCCTCGGGACAGCCGGGGGTGAAGGACGTACGGGTGCTGGGCGCGATCGGCGTGATCCAGCTCGACCACCCGGTCGACGTCTGGGCGGCCACCCGGGCCTCGGTCCGGGAGGGCGTGTGGCTGCGCCCGTTCCGCGACCTGATCTACACGATGCCCCCGTTCGTCACCGGCGACGCCGACGTCGCCCGTATCTGCCGTGCGGCCGTCGCCGCGGCCCGGGAGGGCTGAGATGTCCGTGATCGTCGTGTCCGGTACGGGCACGGAAATCGGCAAGACCGTGGTCACCTCCGCCATCGCGGCGGCCGCGGTGGCCGCCGGGCTCTCGGTTGCGGTGCTCAAGCCCGCGCAGACCGGTGTGGGAGCGGACGAGCCGGGGGACGCGGCCGAGGCCGTACGCCTCGCCGGGCCGGGCGTGACCGCGCGGGAACTGGTCCGCTACCCCGAGCCGCTGGCGCCGGACACCGCCGCTCGGCGCTCCGGGCTGGCGACGCTGGCTCCGTCGCGGATCGCCGAGGCGGCCGCCGAGCTGGCCGGTTCGCACGAGCTGGTGCTGGTCGAGGGCGCGGGCGGGCTGCTGGTCCGCTTCGACGAGGAGGGCCACACGCTGGCCGACGCGGCGCGGCTGCTGGAGGCACCGGTGCTGGTGGTGGCCCCTGCGGGGCTGGGCACGCTCAACTCCACGGCCCTGACCGCGGAGGCCCTGAGCGCACGGGGGCTGCGCGGGCTCGGGGTGGTGGTGGGCAGCTGGCCCGACTCCCCCGACCTGGCTTCCCGCTGCAACCTGGCCGACCTGCCGAAGGTCTCCGGCCTGCCCCTGCTGGGCGCCGTCCCGCAGGGCTCGGGCACCCTGGCCCCGGCGGCCTTCCGCGAGGCCGCCCCGGGCTGGCTGGCCCCGGACCTGCACGGCACCTGGTCGGCGGAGTCCTTCCTGGCAGCCTGGCCGGCCTGAGGGACGGACGCCCGGGGGCCGGGCGAGGCTCCTGCCCGGGGATCCGGCCCCGGACCTGGCCGCCTGGCCGGCCCGAGGGACGGACGCCCCGGGGCCCGGCGGGGCTCCTGCCCGGGATCCCGGGCCCGGACATGGCCGCCTGGCCGGCCCGAGGGACGGACGCCCGGGGGCCTGGCGGAGCCCCTGCCCGGGGACCCCGGCCCCGGACATGGCCGCCTGGGCCGGCCCGAGGGACGGACGCCCCGGGGCCTCGCGGGGCGTTCGTGCCCGGGGTCCCGGGCGCGGGCGGGCCGGCCGTGCGGCCGCGGAGTGCGGCACGCGCGGGCCGGGCGGTTTCGCGGCCCGGCGGGGCGGGGAACAGGCCGGGAGGGCACATGTGCGCCCGTGTGTCCGCCCGCCAGCCCCCGACGCGCGCCCGGAGGCCGTCCCATGCCCGCCCACGCCCCCGATCCGGTCCACCACCCCTGCTTCGCCCGGTTCTACGCCCGCGCCAGCACCGCCGCCGAGACCCGCGCCGGAATCGGGGCGCTGCGCGAGGAACTGCTGCGGGGGGTGTCCGGCCGCGTCATCGAGATCGGGGCCGGCAACGGCCTGAACTTCGCGCACTACCCCCGCACGGTCTCCGAGGTCGTCGCGGTCGAGCCGGAGCGCACGCTGCGCCGGCTCGCAGCGGCCGCCGCCCTGCGTGCCGAGGTGCCGGTGGACCTGGTACCGGGTGTCGCCGAGGCCCTGCCGGTCAAGAGCGAGGCCTTCGACGCCGCCGTCGCCTCGCTGGTGCTGTGCACCGTACGGAACCTGCCGCGCGCCCTCAGCGAACTGCACCGGGTCCTGCGCCCCGGCGCCGAGCTGCGGTTCCTGGAGCACGGGATCGCCCCCGGGCCCGGGATGGCCTCGGTGCAGCGGGCGCTGGACAGGACGGTGTGGCCCCGCCTGTTCGGAGGGTGCCACACCGCCCGCGACCCGCTCGCCGCGATCGAGGCGGCCGGGTTCCGGATCACCGCGCACCGCTCCTTCCGGCTACCGGAGCGCGGCCCGTCCCTCCCGACCTCGTACTGCGTCATCGGCTCGGCCCGCCGCTCGGACGACTAGGGCCTGTGTGATGTCGTGATCAGTTGCTGGGTTCTGCCCTCTTCGTGGAGCGGAACCCGGTAGGACTGTGGCCGTGACGCGTAGGCAACTGACCGATGCCCAGTGGAAGTTCATCGAGCCGTACCTGCCGATCGGCAGGTACGGACCGTACCCCGAGCGACTGCGGGAACAGTTCGAAGGGGTGATCTGGCGGTTCCGGTCCAGTGCCCAGTGGCGGGAGATGCCCGCTGAGTTCGGGCCCTGGGCCACCGTCTACGGGCGCTTCCGCGTCTGGCGGGACGCCGGCGTCTTCTCCGCCCTGCTGGAAGGCCTGATCGCCGCAGCGGCCCGCACCGGGAGAACGGACTTGTCGCTGGTCAGCGTGGACTCCACCACGGTCCGCGCCCACCACGACGCCGCCGGGATGCGTATCGGCGAGGACCTCATGGAGGCCCTGGAAGAGGCTGCGCGCGAGCAGGAGGAGGCCCGGAAAAAAGGGGCGGACCGGAGGAACAGAACGGACAGGCCGAGCGCCGGCGCGTCCGGCTCAGACGCAAGCTCCGCATGAAGGAAGCCCTGCTCGGCAGGTCCCGCGGTGGACTGACGACCAAGATTCATCTCGCCGCGGACCGGCAATGCCGTCCGCTCGCGTTCGTCCTGACCGTCGGACAGGCCGCCGACAGCCCTCAGTTCATCCCTGTGCTGGGCAAGGTGCGGGTCCGGCTGCCCGTCGGCCGCCCCCGCACCAGACCCGGCGCGGTCGCCGCGGACAAGGCCTACTCATCCCGCGGCAACCGCACCTACCTGCGCAAACGCAACATCAAGGCAGTCATCCCGGAGAAGAAGGACCAGGCCGCCAACCGGAAGAAGAAGGGCGCAAGGGGCGGCCGGCCCGTCAGCCACGACGCCGGCCTCTACAAAGAGCGGAACACCGTCGAACGCCTGATCAACAAGCTGAAGGCCTGGCGAGGCATCGCCACCCGCTACGACAAGGCGCCCCAGAGCTACCTCGCCGGCCTCCACCTCCGCGCCACAATGATCTGGATCGACGACCTCCTGAAGACCGCCGACTGATCACAACATCACACAGGCCCTAGGGCCTGTCTGACAATTCGCGCCGGATCAGCCCTGGGCCAGGCTGATCTGGTCGTTGAAGACCACCCACTTCTGCCCCTGGTCGGCCTGGTCGCAGGGCTTCGTGGCGACGCTGGGGTTCCCCCAGGCGTTGGCGAGGCAGTAGGCGGGGGCGAAGGTGAGGGAGATCCCCTGGCCCGAGACGTTCCAGTACTGGCCCTGGTCGTTGGGGTTGCACGGCTTCGTGCTCACCTGCGTGCTGTTCCAGGTGTTGGCCAGACAGTAGGCGCGGGCGCCGGCGAGGGAGATCTGGTTGCCGGAGACGGTCCACTGCTGGCCCTGGTCGTTGGCGTCGCAGGGCTTCGAGGAGATGTTCGGGGTCCCCCAGGCGTTGGCGAGGCAGTACCGGCCGGGGACGGCGGCCTGCTGGACGGCGCCCGCCCCACCGGCCGGGAGCAGGGAGGCCGTCAGGGCCAGGGCGGCGAGGGCGACGGTCTTGCGGAAGGAGATTCCCATGATGCGGATTCCATTCTCGAAGGCAGGCCGGAGCGGTGGGCACACGACCGGAATGAGGGTGGTTCGGCGCGGATCCGAGCGCAGGGAAATTGATATCAGCGATCACCCGACGGTTGACGAAATCCGCCCGCCCTGCCACCCGAACCGCCCAGTCCCCGGATCATCCGATGATCGCCGATCATGGCTCCCATCTGGGATTCCTTTTCGTCACGCCCCCGACCTGCGACGTCCCACCCGCCGAAACGTTCCGGATATCCGGCTCCCCCATAATCCCGACGCCCGGATGCGAGCGATATCGAGCCAATATCCCCAGAATAAACGGTCAGGCATTGTGGAATGTGGCCGAAAATCCCTTACGCGCCGGCCAGCGGCTTGACCCACCGGGTCCAGACCTCCTCCGGGTGGTAGCCGGCCGCGTCCCACGCGCCGTGGGCCTGCTCGTTCCCGTCGAGCACCATCGCGTCGGCGCGCCGGCCGCCCAACTCCACGAACCGGGCCTCGGCGGCGGCCAGTAGCGCCGACCCGATCCCCCGCCGGCGGTGGGCCGGGTGGACCGCGAGGCGGTACAGGTGGCAGCGCCAGCCGTCGAACCCCGCGATCACGGTGCCGACGAGCTCCCCGTCGCGCCAGGCGAGCAGCAGGGCCTGCGGGTCGCGGGCGTGCAGCCGCTCGATCCCGGCCAGGTCGTCGCTGATGCTCGTGCCCTTGGCGGCGGTCTTCCAGAAATCCAGTACGGCGGGCAGGTCCGCGGCGGACGCCGGCCCGAGATGAAGATCGTCCATGCGGCGATCCCACCACCCGCGCACCCTGGGCCAAAAGGAGGAGCCATCGCCTTTGCCTTTCCTTTACCATGTGGTCAGGGTCCCTGCCGGACCCCGGCCCCCGGACCCCCGTCCGAGCCCTCCCGACCGAAAGGTGTGAGCGTCCGCCCATGGGCGAGCCTCCCAGTACCCGGCATTCCGCAACGCGACATCGCGCGGTACCCCTCCCCCTGGCCGATCATGGGACGGAGGTGATCGACCGATGACCGAAGTGCTCCTGCTCGTCGTGGCACTGCTGCTCTGCGTTGCCTGTGGGGTCTTCGTCGCCGCCGAGTTCTCGCTGACCACCGTCGAGCGCAGCGAGCTCGAACGGGCCGTCGAGCGCGGCGAGCGCGGCGCGGACAGCGCCCTGGCCGCCGTCCGCAGCCTGACCTTCCAGCTCTCCGGCGCCCAGCTCGGCATCACCGTGACCGGCCTGGTCATCGGCATGATCTCCAAGCCTTCGATCGCCGCCCTGCTCGCGGGCCCCTTCAAGGCCGTGGGCCTGTCGGCAGCGGCCGCTTCCTCCACCGCCCTGGTGCTCGGCACCGTCCTGTCGACGGTGGTGCTGATGGTCGTCGGCGAGCTGGTCCCCAAGAACTGGGCGATCTCCTCCCCCCTGGCCGTCGCCAAGCGCGTGGCGACCATGCAGCGGGTGTTCAGCCGCGCCTTCAAGCCGCTGATCAGCCACCTCAACACCACCGCCAACCACCTGGTCCGGCGGCTGGGCCTGGAGCCCGCCGAGGAGCTCGCCTCGGCGCGCAGCCCCGAGGAGCTGGTGGCCCTGGCCCGGCACTCCGCCAAGGCGGGCGCGCTGGAGAAGGACACGGCCGAGCTGTTCGTGCGGACCCTGAACCTGGCCGACCTGACCGCCGAGAACGTGATGACCCCGCGCGTGCAGGTCACCGCCCTGGACGTGCAGACCACCGCCGAGGACGTGGCCAACGCGACCATGGCCACCGGCCTGTCCCGCTTCCCCGTCTACCGGGGCAGCCTCGACACCGTCGTCGGCACGGTCCACATCAAGGACGTCCTGGCCCTGCCCGCCGAGGAGCGCCACCGCCACCCGGTGTCGCAGCTGCTGCGCGAGCCGCTCCTGGTACCGGAGTCGCTGACCGTCGACCGGCTGCTGGACCGGCTGTCCGGCAGGCAGACGATGGCCGTCGTGATCGACGAGTACGGCGGCACGGCCGGTGTGGCCACCCTGGAGGACATCGTCGAGGAGGTCGTCGGCGAGGTGCGCGACGAGCACGACCCGCATGAGACCTCCGACCTCGCCCCGGCCGGCACGGACGAGTCCGGCCGCGCTCTGTACTCGGCCGACGGCGCCGCCCGCACCGACCAGCTCCGGCGGATCGGCCTGCGGGTGCCCGAGGGCCCGTACGAGACCCTGGCCGGGCTGATAGCCGCCGAGCTGGGCCGGATCCCGGCCGTCGGCGACCGGCTGGAACTGGACGGCTGGCGGCTGGACGTGGTCGACGCGAGCGGTCGCCGCGCCGCCCGCGTCCTGCTCCACGCGCCGACCGAGACGCCCGGCGACGAGGCCCCGGAGGGGGAGCGATGACCGCGATCCAGCTGCTGATCGGCCTGGCGACCCTGGTCGTCAACGCCTTCTTCGTCGGCGCGGAGTTCGCGCTGATCTCGGTCCGGCGCAGCCAGATCGAGCCGTCCGCCGAACAGGGCGACCGGCGGGCCCGTGCGGTCGTCTGGGGCCTGGAGCACGTGTCGGCGCTGATGGCTGCGGCCCAGCTGGGCATCACGCTGTGCACCCTGGTGCTGGGCGTGGTGGCCGAGCCGGCCATCGCGCACCTGCTGAGCCCGCTGCTCGACGCCGTCGGGGTCCCCTCCGGGGTGACCCACGCGATCTCCTTCGTGATCGCGCTGGCCCTGGCCACCTACCTGCACATGCTCTTCGGCGAGATGGTGCCCAAGAACGTGGCGCTGGCCGAGCCGGTGCGCACCGCCCTGCTGCTGGGGCCGCCGCTGGTGGCCATGACCCACGCGCTCAAGCCGGTGATCTTCGCGATCAACGCCTTCGCCAACACCCTGCTGAGGCTGCTGCGGGTGGACGCGAAGGGCGAGGTCGCGGCCACGTTCTCGGACGACGAGCTGGCCCGGATGGTGAAGGACTCCAGCGACGCCGGGCTGATCGACGACCGGGCGAGCGAGCGGCTGCACGACGCCCTGGAGCTGGGGCGGCGTCCGGTCGCCGATGTGGTGCTGCCCGTGGACCGGGTGGTCACGGCCCGGCAGGGCATCACCGCCGCCGGGCTGGAAGGGCTGTCGGCCGAGTCGGGCTACTCCCGCTTCCCGGTCGTCGACGGGCAGCGGCGGATCCTGGGCTACCTGCACGTCAAGGACGCCCTGGACGTGGTGGAGCGGGCCGAGCCCTTCCCGGTGTCCGCACTGCGGCCGATCGCCCAGGTGCGGGCGGAGACCCCGCTGGACGACGTGCTGACCGCCATGCGGGCCAGCCGTACCCACCTGGCGGCGGTCCTGGGGGCGGACGGGGCCATGACGGGGCTGGTGACGATGGAGGACGTGCTGCGCGAGCTGTTCGGCAAGCCGGCCTCCGCTTAGCCCCGCCGGCCCGGGCGCTGCGGTGCCCGGCCCGGCGGGGCCGGGGTACCGCGCGGTAGCATCGCTGCGCCATGGGGATGAATGTGTCTTACACCAGTTTCGTCGCGGTCGGCGACTCCTTCACCGAGGGCATGTCCGACCTGCTTCCGGACGGCTCCTACCGGGGCTGGGCCGATGTCCTGGCCGCCCGGCTGGCGGCCCGCGAGCCGGGCTTCCGCTACGCCAACCTCGCGGTGCGCGGGAAGCTGATCGGGCAGATCGCCGAGGACCAGGCGCCCGCCGCCGCGGCGATGGGCGCGGACGTGGTGACCCTGGTCGGCGGCCTGAACGACGCCCTGCGGCCGAAGGTGGACATGGGGCGGGTCCGGGGCCACCTGGAGGCCGCCGTGGAGGTGCTGGCGCCCTCCTGCGGGCGCCTGGTCCTGATGCGCTCGCCGGGCCGGCACGGTCCGGTGATGGAACGCTTCCGGCCGCGCATGGAGGAGCTCTTCGGCATCCTCGAGGAGCTGGCCGCTCGCCACGGGGCGCTGCTGGTGGACCTGTACGGGGCGCCCGTGCTCGGGGACCCGCGCCTGTGGGACGCCGACCGGCTGCACCTGACGGCCGAGGGGCACCGCCGGGTCGCGGAGGCCGTCTGGCAGGCCCTGGGCCTGCCCGCCGAGGACGACTGGACGGCGGCCCTGCCGCCCGCCTCCGCCCCCGGCTGGGGCGTGCGGCGCACCGAGGACCTGCGCTTCGCGAAGCGGCACCTGCTGCCCTGGATCGGCCGGCGGCTGACGGGACGCTCCTCGGGCGACGGCCGCCCCCCGAAGCGGCCGGAGCTTCTGCCATACCCGGCCTCCCCGCTCTTGTAGCAAGCCACAATTGCGGGCGGTGCCCCCACCTGCGTAAACGCACAGCTCGAGCCCCAGTAGAATCCCTACACGTGACAGCCAAGCCCCGCATCCCCAATGTCCTGGCCGGCCGCTACGCCTCCGCGGAGCTCGCCGTCCTGTGGTCCCCCGAGTACAAGGTGACGCTGGAGCGGCGGCTGTGGCTCGCCGTCCTGCGCGCCCAGAAGGACCTCGGCATCGAGGTCCCGGACGCCGCCCTCGCCGACTACGAGCGCGTCCTGGAGACCGTCGACCTCGGCTCCATCGCCGAGCGCGAGAAGGTCACCCGGCACGACGTGAAGGCCCGGATCGAGGAGTTCAACGCCCTCGCCGGCCACGAGCACGTGCACAAGGGCATGACCTCCCGCGACCTCACCGAGAACGTCGAGCAGCTGCAGATCCGGCTCTCGCTGGAGCTGGCCCGCGACCGCACCGTCGCCGTGCTGGCGCGTCTGGGCAAGCTCGCCGGCGAGCACGCCGAGCTGGTCATGGCCGGCCGCTCCCACAACGTGGCCGCGCAGGCCACCACCCTCGGCAAGCGCTTCGCGACCGCCGCCGACGAGCTGCTGGTGGCCTACGACCGCCTGGAGAACCTGCTCGAGCGCTACCCGCTGCGCGGGATCAAGGGCCCGGTCGGCACCGCCCAGGACATGCTCGACCTGCTCGGCGGGGACGCCGCCAAGCTGGCCGACCTGGAGCAGCGCATCGCCGCACACCTCGGCTTCTCCCAGGCCTTCACCTCGGTCGGCCAGGTCTACCCCCGTTCCCTCGACTACGACGTGGTCACCGCCCTGGTGCAGCTGGCCGCCGCCCCGTCGTCGATCGCCAAGACGATCCGCCTGATGGCCGGCCACGAGCTGGTCACCGAGGGCTTCAAGCCCGGCCAGGTCGGCTCCTCCGCGATGCCGCACAAGATGAACACCCGCTCCTGCGAGCGCGTGAACGGCCTGATGGTCATCCTGCGCGGCTACGCCTCGATGACGGGCGAGCTGGCCGGCGACCAGTGGAACGAGGGCGACGTCTCCTGCTCCGTCGTCCGCCGGGTGGCCCTGCCGGACGCCTTCTTCGCCTTCGACGGCCTGCTGGAGACCTTCCTGACGGTCCTCGACGAGTTCGGTGCCTTCCCGGCCGTCGTGGCCCGCGAGCTGGACCGCTACCTGCCGTTCCTCGCGACCACCAAGGTGCTGATGGGCGCGGTGCGGGCCGGCGTGGGCCGCGAGGCCGCCCACGAGGTCATCAAGGAGCACGCCGTCGCCTCCGCCCTGGCCATGCGCGAGCAGGGCGCCGAGCGCAACGAGCTCCTCGACAAGCTCGCGGCCGACGAGCGGATGCCGCTGGACCGCGCGCAGCTGGACGCCCTGATGGCCGACAAGCTGTCCTTCACGGGCGCTGCGGGCGACCAGGTCGCGAGCGTGGTCTCCCGTATCGAGGCCATCGCCAAGGAGCACCCGGAAGCCGCCGGTTACGCCCCCGGGTCGATCCTCTGACCCCCGACGAGCTCGAAGCCGCCCGCGACCGCGTCCTCCCGGATGTGGTCGCGGGCGGTCTGCGTGTGCTGTTCTGCGGTATCAATCCGGGCCTCCTCTCCGCCGCGACGGGCCACCACTTCGCCCGCCCCGGCAACCGTTTCTGGCCGGTCCTGCACCTGTCCGGCTTCACCCCCCGCCTGCTGGCCCCCGCCGAGCAGGAGGAACTGCTCGCCTACCGCCTGGGCATCACCAACGTCGTCGCCCGGGCCACCGCCCGCGCCGACGAGCTGAGCGCCGAGGAGTTCCGCGAGGGCGGCCGGATCCTGACGGCGAAGGTGGAACGGCTGCGCCCGCAGTGGCTGGCCGTGGTCGGCATCACCGCCTACCGCACCGCGTTCCACGAACCGAGGGCCGTCATCGGCCCCCAGGAGCGCACCATCGGCACGACCCGGATCTGGGCCCTTCCCAATCCGAGCGGGCTCAACGCCCACTGGACCGCGGCCTCCATGGCCGAGGAGTTCGCCCGGCTCCGCGAGGCCTCGCAGGACCCCTCCGGCTCCTGAGCCCCGCCCCCGGCTACGGCGGGTCGACGACGGTGACCCCCGCCGTCAGCAGGAAGGGCAGCTCCTTGTCCCACTGCGTCACGCACACCAGCAGCCACCGGTCCTCGGCCCGCCACAGGTGCACGTGGTCGGTGCTGCCGCAGAGGTCCTGCCAGGGCTCGGGTATCTCCTCCCCGTCGAACTGCCGGTAGAGCAGCGAGTCCAGCGCGAAGACCTGCGGCGCTCCCCACCGGTCGGTGAGGGCCTGGACCAGCGCCCCGTACTCGGCGTTGATCTGGTCGGCGGCCTCCTCCCGGCCGGACCCGTCGTCCTCCCAGAAGTCCCGGGTCCGGCTGAGCCCGACGAGGTGGTGGCCCGGGCCGCCGCCGTACTCACCGGACGCCTCCCTGCCGGCCGGGAATGCCCTCGCCCGGAGCCGGTCGATCGTGTCGAGGTGCTCTGCCGTGGTCATGCCGTCAGTATCGCGGTGGCCACTGACAACTGGCCCTGCGTCAAGCCGCCCTGCGTCGCACCGCCAGCCAGCCGCCGGCCAGTGCGGCACCGGCCCACAGGGTGAGCACGCCCAGCCCGCTCCACGGCCCGAGGTGTCCCCCCGCCTGGCTGTGCATCACCAGCTGTCCGGCCCGGTCCGGAAGGAACTCGGCCACGCCGCCGGTGGCCGCGCCGACGATGAAGGACACCATCAGGAAGAGGGGTATGAGCAGGCTCAACACGAGCGCTCCGCTGCGGAGCAGGGCCGTCAGTCCGGCCGCGAACAGGGCGATCAGGGTGAGGTAGAGGCCGCTGCCGACGATGGCGCGGTAGCTGCCGGGATCGCCGAGGTGGAGGGCGTACGGGCCCATGGCGGCCTGGCCCGCGACGAAGGTGAGGACGCCGGTGACCTGGCCCACGAGGAGGGCGAGTCCGCCGATCACGGCCATCTTCGACAGGTAGAAGCGGGTCCGGTTCGGCACGGCCGCCAACGAGGTGCGCAGGGCGCCGTTGTGGAACTCGGCGGACAGGGCGGTGGTGCCGAAGGCCATGGCGGCGATCTGGCCCCAGAAGATGCCGTAGTAGGCGGCGAAGAGGGGGTCCTCCCCCAGGGCGCCGCCCTCGGCCTGGCCTATTGCGGCGGCGGTCAGTGTCTGGATGCCGACCGTTGAGGCGAGGATCATGATCAGCGCGGTGAAGCTGCCGCGCAGGGAGCGTATCTTGATCCATTCCGAGTACAGGACGGGGCGGGTGGGCAGAGCGGTGCTCATGGCGGGGCCTCCTTCGGTGCGGGGGTTCAGCGGGTGGCGGCGAACTGGGCGTGTTCTGCGGTCAGGTCGAGGTAGGCCTGCTCCAGTGAGGCCCGCTCGTCGGTGAGTTCGAGCACGGGGACGCCCTCACGGGCGGCCAGCCGGCCGAGCTGCTCGGCCTGTATGCCCTCGACGGTCAAGCGCCCGCCGTCGGCGTCGGCCAGCTCGAACCCCTCCCGGGCCAGGGCCGTCCGCAGCCGGGCCGGTTCGGAGGTGCGCAGCCGCACCCGCGGGGTGCTGCGGGCGTCGATGAACTCCTCCATCGACGTGTCGGCCAGCAGCCGGCCGCGGCCGAGGACGATCAGGTGGTCGGCGAAGGCCGCGGTCTCCGACATCAGGTGGCTGGAGACCAGGACGGTGCGGCCGTCATCGGCCAGCTCGCGCAGCAGCTCGCGGATCCAGACGATGCCCTCCGGGTCGAGGCCGTTGGTGGGCTCGTCCAGGAGCAGGACCTCCGGGTCGCCGAGCAGGGCCGAGGCGATGCCCAGGCGCTGGCGCATGCCGAGGGAGAAGGACTTGACCCGCCGGCCGGCCACCGAGGCGATACCGGTCTGCTCCATGACCGCCCGCACCCGGTCCGCCGGGATCCCGCCGGCCGCCGCGAGCATGCGCAGGTGGTCCCGCGCGGTGCGCCCTCCGTGCGCCGCCTGGGCGTCGAGGAGCGCCCCGACCCGGCGCAGCGGGTCCCGGAGGTCCTGGTAGCGCTCTCCGCCGATGGTGGCCGTGCCCGAGGTCGGGCGGTCCAGACCGAGCAGCAGGCGCATCGTGGTCGACTTCCCGGCGCCGTTGGGTCCGAGGAAGCCGGTGACCCGCCCGGGCAGGACATCGAAGGTGAGGTGGTCCACGGCCGGGGAAGCGCCGTAGGCCTTGGTCAGTTCGCGGAACTCGATGCTGTTCATGCCTCAAGGCTCGCCGTCGGCCCCCGCCCCCTCCCTCCCCCATGCGAGGGTCCCGTCTCCCCCGTACGGGGGAGACGCCCGGTGATCGGGCGCTGCGACGATGGGGGCATGTACCGACTCCTGCGCGCTCCGTTCCAACCAGTGACGTACTCCCGCTGGTTGCACCTGTGCGTACCCGTGCTGCTGCTGGCCGTATGGCTGTTCATAGACCCCGGGAAACCGTGGATGCCGCTGCTGATCGTCGTGCCCTTCGGCTTCGTGCCCTGGGTCCGGATGGCCGAAGGGCTCCAGGCACGGTTCCTGCTCGCCCCGTACGAGCGGGACGGCGCCGACGGCACCATAAGCGCGGAGCCGTCCGCGCGCTGGGCCGATCGCTGGCGGACGCTGCTGTGGCTGGAGACCCGGATGCTCTTCGCCGCGGTCGCCCTGGGCGCCACGGTCTGGCTGCCGGTCATCACCCTCGACCTGATCGCCCTGGCCTGCGGACGCGGGCCGAGCAAGGAGCTGGAGTGGATCCTGCCGGACACGACCGCCCCGTGGGTGGCGGTGGCCTTGGCGCCCCTGCCGCTGGTCCTGCTGGTGGTGGTCGTGTTCCTGCTCGGCGAGCTGATCACCCTGGTGGCGGGCCGGCTGCTGGGCCCGTCGGCCGCCGAGCGGCTCAGTGCGCTGGAGGCCCGTACGGAACAGCTGTTGGAACGGACCCGGATCGCGCGGGAGCTGCACGACTCCATCGGGCACGCGCTGACGGTGGCGGTGGTGCAGGCGGGGGCCGCGCGGGCCGCCGGTGACCCGGAGTTCACCGACCGCGCGCTGAACGCGATCGAGGAGACGGGCCGGGCCGCGCTGGAGGATCTGGAGCGGGTGCTGCTGGTGCTGCGGGAGTCGGCGCAGCCGGCCTCGCAGCGGCCGACCCTGGCCGAGGCGGACCGCCTGCTGGAGTCGGCCCGGGCCTCGGGGGCTGCGGTGGAGGCCGAACTGTCGGGTGCGCTGGAGGAGTTGCCCGGCCCCGTCACCCGGGAGGGGTACCGGATCCTGCAGGAGGCGCTCACGAACGTGCTGCGGCACTGCGGGCCCGTCCCGGTCCGCGTCCGGGTCGAGACGACCGGGGGCCGGCTGGAGCTGGAGGTGACGAACCCCCTGCCGGAGGGCCCCTGCGTCAGCACGGGCGGGGGAAGCGGACTCCGCGGGATGCGGGAGCGGGCGTCGCTGCTCGGCGGCGAAGCCGAAACCGGCCCCCACAAGGGGGTCTGGCGGGTGCGCGCGAGGCTTCCGCTGGAGCGAATACGCTGACCGGATGCCGGTTACCGTACTGCTCGTCGACGACGAACCCCTGGTGCGCGCGGGTCTGCGCGCGGTCCTGGACTCCCAGCCCGACATCGAGGTGGTGGGGGAGGCGGCCGACGGGGCGTCCGTCATCCCCCTCGTCCGCCAACTGCGCCCGGACGTGGTGGCGATGGACGTGCGGATGCCGCTGCTCGACGGGATCGAGGCGACCCGGGCGGTCCTGCGGTCGGTGGACTCGCCGCCGAAGATCATCGTGGTGACGACCTTCGAGAACGACGAGTACGTCTACCAGGCGCTGCGCGCAGGGGCCGACGGTTTCCTGCTGAAGCGGGCGCGGCCCGCGGAGATCGTGCACGCGGTGCGGCTGGTGGCGGAGGGGGAGACGCTGCTGTTCCCGGCGGCGGTGCGGTCCCTCGCCGCCGAGTACGGCAACCGGCAGGCCCGCGCCGTCCTGGAGCGGGCGGCGCTGACCGAGCGGGAAGAGGCGGTCCTGCGGCTCATGGCGCGCGGCCTGACCAATGTGGAGATCGCCCGCGAGCTGATCGTCGGCACGGAGACGGTCAAGTCGCACGTCAGCGCCATCCTGGGCAAGCTGGGGGCCCGTGACCGCACCCAGGCGGTGATCACCGCGTACGAGTCCGGGTTCGTCTCGCCGGCGTGAGGGGGCCGCTTCTCGCCGCGACGGCGGGGGCGCAGTACGATCCGGCTGACAGGGCCGCTAGCTGGGAGGACACACGTTGGGGCAGCTGACCGGCGGGGATCCCTCTCTGCTCAGGCGGATCAATTCGGCCGTGGTGCTGCGCGCGCTACGCGCTGCCGAATCGCCGACGCTCACCGACCTGACCCGGGTGACCGGGCTCTCCCGGCCGACGGTCGAGGGGGTGGTGGAGGGTCTGATGGGCGCCGGCCTGGTGGTCGAGGCCGACGCGGAGGAAGGCGCGCGACGCCAGGGACGGCCGGCGAGACGGTTCCGGTTCCGGGCCGAGGCCGGCCATCTGCTCGGCATCGAGATCGGCTCGCACCGGATCGCGGTACTGCTGTCCGGCCTCGACGGCCGGGTGATCGGGGCCGGGACGAAGGACGTGGCCGAGACCGCGTCGGCCGACGAGCGGCTGGAGCGGGTCAGGGTGGCGGTGGCCGATCTGCTGCGCCGGGCCGGCATCCCGCGCGACTCGCTGCGGGCGGTCGGAGTCGGCAGTCCGGGCATCGTGGAGGCCGACGGCACCGTCCGCCTGGGTACGGCGCTGCCCGGCTGGACCGGGCTGCCCCTCGGGGAGCGGCTGCGGCGCTCCTTCCGCTGTCCGGTCCGGGTGGAGAACGACGCCAACGCGGCGGCCGTCGCCGAACACTGGAAGGGTGCGGCGCGGGACACCGACGACATGGTGTTCGTGATGGCCGGCCTCAGCCCGGGCGCGGGCTCCCTCATCGGCGGCCGGCTGCACCGCGGCTTCGGCGGTGCGGCGGGCGAGATCGGCGCACTGCACCTGCTGGGACGGGAAGCCAGCCCGGAGCGGCTGCTGTCGACGACGGGCGAACCGCTGCATCCGCTGGACGAGCCGGCGGTCGCCGAGGTCTTCGCGATGGCCAAGCGGGGCGACGAGCAGGCGGTGGCCGCGGTGGAACGGTTCCTCCAGCGGCTGGTGCACGACGTGGCGGCGCTGGTGCTGGCGATGGATCCGGAGCTGGTGGTGGTCGGCGGGTGGGCCGCCGGACTGGACGGGGTGCTCGAACCGCTGCGGCGGGAGCTGGAGAGGTACTGCCTGCGGCCGCCGCGGGTGGCGTTGTCGCTGCTGGGTGAGGCCGCCGTGGCCACGGGGGCGCTGCGGCTCGCGCTGGACCATGTGGAGCGCGAGCTGTTCGCGGTGGAGAGGACCGTCACCGCCAGGTGACTCCGCCAGGGGGCGGGGGCGGTGCCGCCTCGCCCTGCGGCCCCGCCCCCGCCCCGCTCTGTCACCGTTTCCGCCTCAAGAGCCGGCGGGGCGGAAGGGCCCCGGACTCCTGCGGCTACCGCTGAAAGGGCCCCGCGCGGGGCTGCATACCGCCCCGCGGCTTCAGGAGGCGGCGCGGGTCTCCGTGATCTCCATGCCGGAGTCGCCGAAGGTGAGGCGGCAGGTGTCGGCGCGGTAGGTGGCCACCGAGACGGCGGCCGTGCCCTCCGCGGTGAAGTAGCGGGTGGTGACCACGAGTACCGGGGCGCCCGGCAGCCGGTCCAGTTCCTTGGCGTCGTCGGCGCGGGCGGAGCCCAGCTCGACCGACCGGTCCTGCCCGTCCAGGGCGAGCCGCTGGAGTTCCCGCAGGACGGCGCGCGCCCGCGCGGGCCCGGCGAGGGCGTCGATGGCGGACAGCCCGGGTACGGAAGCGGCGGGCACGTACAGCAGTTCGGCCGCTACGGCCTGGCCCTGGGTGACGCGGGTCCGGCGCACCGTGTGGACCGCCTGGCCGTCGTCGGTGCCGAGCAGCGCGAGGACCGCGCCGGCCGGGACGGCCTCGACGGCGTCCACGGCCTCCCAGCCGTCGGCGCCCTCGCCCGGCCAGCCCTGCCCCGTGCTGCCGACGGCCACGCCCACGCGCGGCGGGGCGACGGTCGTGCCGACCCCGCGGCGGCGCTGCAGGCGGCCTTCGAGTTCGAGCTGCTCCAGGGCCTGCCGCAGGGTGGCGCGGGCGACTCCGAAGCGCGCGGCGAGCTCACGCTCGTTGGGCAGGACCTCGCCGACCGCGAAGTCCCGGTCCAGCGCTTCGCTGAGCACGGTCTTGAGGTGCCAGTACTTCGGCTCCGGTACCGATTCGAGCTGCGTGGTCCCCACCCTGACTCCTCCTGCGATCGCCGCCGTCGCCGTGTCCGGCGGTGGTTCCAGCGGCAGTTCCGCGCCGCAGTTCCGCGCCGCAGTTCCGCGCCTTTGTTTATTAAAGGTTCCTGCACTATCCCTGCGACGATAGGACGGTGCACCCCCTTGGTCAAGACCAATCCTGGCCAGCCTGCCGGGCAGAACGGGCATATGTAGCAAGACGTTCACGGGATGTTCGTGCCCACCGCACGTTTCCCCAAGCTCCCGCGTCGACGGCTACCGGACGGTAATGATGGGGCGGTCGTCTCCGACGGCCCCTCCCACTCGCGCCCACCCGACGAGGAGCAGCATGACCGCCACGGTCTCCTTCACGATCGATTCGCCGCTGGGTCCCCGCACCGCCACCGTCGCCCACGAGCGCAAGGGGGCGGGCGAACCCCTCCTCCTGCTGCACGGCATCGGCCACCACCTGCAGGCCTGGCACCCGGTCTCCGACATCCTGGCGGCCGAGTACGACGTGATCTGCGTCGACCTGCCCGGCTTCGGCGCCTCCGAGCCCCTCCCGCCGGGCGTCCCCTACGACCTCGCCACCGTCGCCCCGGCGCTCGGGAAGCTCTGCGCCGCGCTCGGTGCCGAGCGTCCGCACGTCGCGGGGAACTCCCTCGGCGGGCTGCTCGCCCTCGAGATGGGGCGCCTGGGTCTCGCCCGCTCCGTCACCGCCCTCTCCCCCGCCGGGTTCTGGACGGAGGCCGAGGGGGTGTACGCCTTCTGCGCCCTGCGCGCGATGCGGGCCGGCGCCCGGGCCCTGCCCCACTCCCTCCTGGAACGGCTCGCCCGCAGCGCCGCCGGCCGCGCCGCGCTCACCGGCGCCATCTACGCCCGCCCGGGCCGCCGCGCCCCGGAGGCCGTCGTCGCCGAGACCCTGGCCCTGCGGGGCGCCACCGGCTTCGAGCGGACGCTGGCCGCGGGTGACTCGGTCCGGTTCACCCACGACCTGCCCGGGCTGCCCGTGACGATCGCCTGGGGCTCCCGCGACCGGCTGCTGCTCCCCCGCCAGGGCCCGCGCGCCAAGCGGACGATCCCCGGGGCCCGGCTGGTGCGGCTGCGGGGCTGCGGACACGTCCCGATGAACGACGACCCCGCGCTGGTCGCCCGGGTCATCCGCGACACGGCGCACGGCACGGAACCCGCCGCCGCGCAGGGCCCGGCGCACGACACCGCCTCCGACGACGGCGCCCGCATCGACGCCTGACGGCGCGGCGGCCGCGGTCGCGGCCGCGCCGGTCGTGATCGGCTGACGGGTGTTCATCCACGGTTCGCGTGGGCGACCCGGCCGGTCCGGTGTGCGACGGCACACTGGTCCGGCCATCCCCCCTGCCGTCCCTGGAGACGCCCCCATGGCCTCGATGCCGCACACCCGACGGTCCCTGCTCGACGGGTCACTCGCCGTGCCGGTGGGCCTGGCCCTGTCCACGGCGCTCGCCGCGCCCGCACTGGCCGCCTCGCCGCGGGTCCCCGCCTTCACCCGCTCCGGCCGCCCGGCCGCCCTCTGGGGCGTCCAGGCCGGGGAGATCACCGCGCACTCGGCCACCGTGTGGACGCGCTCCGACCGGCCGGCGCGGATGTACGTCGAGACCTCCCCGAGCGAGTCGTTCCGTTACGGCGTCCACCGCCACGGCGGGCCCTTCCTCGGCCCGGCCACCGACTTCACGGGCACCACCACCCTGCGCGACCTCCCTCCCGGCCGGCAGCTCCACTACCGGGTCGTGCTCACCGACCCCGACGACCCCCGCCGCTGCGGCGAGCCGGTGCGCGGCAGCTTCCGCACCACCCCCGTCTCCCGCCGCCAGAGCGTGCGCTTCCTGTGGTCCGGCGACCTGGCGGGCCAGGGCTGGGGCATCAACCCGGAGCTGGGCGGGTACCGCGTCTTCGACGAGATGCGGCTGCGCGACCCCGACTTCTTCCTCTTCAGCGGCGACACCATCTACGCCGACGGGCCGCTCAAGGCGGCCGTGCCCCTGCCCGACGGCCGCGTCTGGCACAACGTCACCACCGAGGAGAAGGCCAAGGTCGCCGAGACCCTCGCCGAGTTCCGCGGGAACTTCCGCTACAACCTGCTCGATCACAACCTGCGCGAGTTCTACGCCCAGGTCCCGGTCCTGGCCCAGTGGGACGACCACGAGGTGCGCAACAACTGGTACCCGGGCCAGCTGCTCGACGACCCGCGCTACACCGTCAAGGACGTCGACACCCTCGCGGCCCGTGCCCGCCAGGCCTTCGGCGAGTACTTCCCCGTGACCGACCTGCGGGGCGGGCGCGCGGAGGGGCGGATGTACCGGGTGCTGCGGCACGGCCCGCTGCTGGACGTGTTCGTGCTCGACATGCGCACCTATCGCGACGCCAACTCGCCCGGCCGTCAGAGCGACGACCCGGTCGGCATCCTCGGCACCGAACAGCTGGCCTGGCTCAAGCGGGAGCTGTCGCGCTCCCGGGCCACCTGGAAGGTGATCGCCGCCGACATGCCGCTGGGCATCGTGGTGCCCGACGGGGCCGTGGACTTCGAGGCGGTCGCCCAGGGCGACCCGGGGGCCCCGCTGGGGCGCGAGCTCCAGATCGCCGACCTGCTGCGCCACATCAAGCACCAGCACATCACGGGCACCCTCTGGCTCACCGCCGACGTCCACTACACCGCCGCCAACCACTACGCCCCCGAGCGCGCGGCCTTCGGCGACTTCGCCCCGTTCTGGGAGTTCGTCTCCGGGCCCATCGGCGCGGGCGGCTTCCCGGCCGGCAAGCTGGACGCCACCTTCGGGCCGCGCACCGAGTACGTGCAGTCGGCGCCGGTCGCGAACATGTGCCCGGCGGAGAACCCCCCGTACTACGGCGAGGTCGAGATCGACGGCGACAGCGGGGAGCTCACCGTGCGGTTGCGCCGCCAGGGAGGCGGCGTACTCTTCACCCGGGTGCTCCAGCCGGGCCGCGTGGGACAGCCGTGAGCGTCGTGAGCCACGTGAGCCTCGTGAAAACACCCGGCCGACCAGGACGGTTCAGCTGAAATCGGCTGGAAAACCGGGAGAAACCGGCCAGATCGACACTTAACCAGTCGGTCACAGACCGTTCGCGATCACGCAACACCCGGGCGCCAGAGTGGTCTGCATGACTGACCGTACCCCTGCCTCCCGCGCCCCGCGTGCCCACCGCCACCACCACTGGCGCCGGGACCTCGTCGAACTCGCCGCCCTCTTCTGCGCCGTGGCCGTCGCCGACGGCATCGCCAACCTCGTCGCGCACGGCCCGAGCGGCCCGCTCCTGCTGGTCGCCTCGGCCGTCGCGCTCCTGGTCACGGCGGCCTTCCACACCTGGTGGGCCCGCCGGCACAGCCATGCGCCGCCGCCCGGGGGCGCGCCGGCCTCCGGTCCGCCCGCGCCCGACCCGCAGGAAGCCCCCGCCACCGCCGCACCGGCCACGGCCGGCGCCCTGTGGCGGATGCGGACGACCGTGCGCGACGAACCCGGCAGCCTCGCCTCGCTGTGCACGGCCCTCGCCCGGGCCGCCGTGGACATCCTGACCCTCCAGACCCACCCCCTCCCCGAGGGCGGCACGGTCGACGAGTTCCTGCTGTGCGCCCCCCGGGACCTGGCCAGCGCCGACCTCACCCGGGCCGTCGCCCGGGCCGGCGGCCGCAGCACCTGGATCGAGCGCGCCGACGCCCACGACCTGGTGGACACCCCCACCCGGGTCCTGGGCCTGGCCACCCGCACCGCCCTGGACGCCGCCGAACTCCCCCTCGCACTGCGCCAGCTGCTGGGCCGCTGCACCATCCGGTCCATCCCCGCCACGACCCTCTCCGGCCGCCCCAACACCGGCGGCGACGCCCCCGTGGAGGGCGTCCTGGAGACCACGGTGATGCGGCTGCGCGACCCCTCGGGCGGCGCGATCACCGTGGAGCGCCCCTATCTGCCCTTCACCCCCACCGAGTTCGCCCGGGCCCGCGCCCTGGTCGAGCTCGACGCCCGCCTGGGCCCCCGCGTCCCGCGCAGCCAGGACGTGCTCACCCTCCCCGAGGGCAACGAGATCACCGTCCGCCGCGCCGACGGCTCCGACCTCGCGGCCGCCCGCGCCATGCACGACCGGTGCAGCGAGCGCACCCTCGCCCTGCGCTACCACGGCCCCGTCGCCGACGCCGACCGCTACCTCGGCCACCTGCTCAGCCCCCGCTTCGGCCGCACCCTGGCCGCCACCACCGCCTCCGGCCGGCTCGTCGCCCTGGGCCACCTGCTGTGGGACGGGGACGAGACCGAGGTCGCCCTGCTCATCGAGGACGACTGGCAGCGGCGGGGCATCGGTTCGGAACTGCTGCGCCGGCTCCTCGCGATGGCCGTCGAGGCCGGCTCCGACAGCGTGTACGCCGTCACCCAGGCCTCCAACACCGGCATGGTCGCCGCCATGCGCGGCCTCGGCCTGCCCCTCGACTACCAGATCGAGGAGGGCACCCTGGTGATCACGGCCCGGCTGGAGCGGGTGAAGGCCGTCAGGCGCCGGGAATCCGCGCTCCGACAGGAGAACAAGCCCGTATGGTGATGACGGCGGGGGGCCCTCCGTACGAAGATGTCCGCATGTCAGAGACCCTCCACAGCGACAGCGCAGCCCTTCTGCCCCGCCAGGTCGCCGACGCCTACGTCGACGAGCTCATCGCCATCAACCCGATCATCGGCACCTACCTCGGTGTCGCCGCCAGCTCCGGCAAGCTCCCGGACTTCTCGCCCGCCGGCCGCGCCGCGGCCGCCCGGCTGTCGCGCGAGACCCTCGCGCGGCTCGACGAGGCCGAGCGGCTGCCCGGCGCCGACACCGACGCCGAGCGGCGCTGCGGCCGTCTGCTGCGCGAGCGCCTGAACGCCGAACTCGCCGTCCACGAGGCCGACGAGGACCTGCGCGCCGTCAGCAACATCCACTCCCCGGCGCACGAGGTCCGCGAGGTCTTCACCCTCACCCCCGCCGACACCGAGGAGGACTGGGCCGCGATCGCCGAGCGGCTGCGCGCCGTCCCGGCCGCCTTCGACGGCTACCGCGCGTGCCTGGCCCTCGGCCTGGAGCGCGGGCTGCTCGCCGGCCCGCGCCCCACCGCCACCTTCATCGGCCAGCTCACCACCTGGGCCGGCCAGGACGGCGACGGGGAACGGGACTTCTTCGGCGCGTTCGTCTCCGCCGGCCCCGACGCCCTGCGCGCCGAGCTCGACGGGGCCGCCGCGACCGCCACCGCGGCCGTGGCCGAACTCCGCGACTGGATGCGCGACGTGTACGCCCCGGCCGTCGCCGGCGCCCCGGACCCGGTGGGCCGCGAGCGCTACGCCCGCTGGTCGCGCTACTTCAACGGGACCGACCTGGACCTGGACGAGGCGTACTCCTACGGCTGGGCCGAGTACCACCGCCTGCTCGGGGAGATGAAGGCCGAGGCGGCCAAGATCCTCCCGGACGAGCCGAACCCGTGGAACGTGCTGCGCCACCTGGACGAGCACGGCACCCACATCGAGGGCGTGGACGAGGTCCAGGCCTGGCTGCAGGGCCTGATGGACGAGGCCATCGAGAACCTCGACGGCACCCACTTCGAGCTCGCCGAGCGGGTCAAGCGGGTCGAGTCCAAGATCGCCCCCTCGGGCGGCGCGGCGGCCCCGTACTACACCAACCCGTCGGAGGACTTCTCCCGCCCGGGCCGCACCTGGCTGCCCACGATGGGCCAGACCCGCTTCCCCGTGTACGACCTGGTCTCCACCTGGTACCACGAGGGCGTTCCCGGCCACCACCTCCAGCTGGCCCAGTGGACGCACGTGGCCGACCAGCTCTCGCGCTACCAGGCGAGCGTCGGTCTCGTCAGCGCCAACGCCGAGGGCTGGGCGCTGTACGCGGAGCGCCTGATGGACGAGCTGGGCTACCTCAAGGACGCCGAGCAGCGCCTGGGTTACCTGGACTGCCAGATGATGCGCGCCGCGCGCGTGATCGTGGACATCGGCATGCACCTGGGGCTGGAGATCCCGGCGGACTCGCCGTTCCACCCGGGCGAGCGGTGGACGGTGGACCTGGCGCAGGAGTTCTTCGGGCGGCACAGCGGCCGGCCGGCGGACTTCATCGAGAGCGAGGTGACCCGCTACCTGTCGATGCCGGGACAGGCCATCGGCTACAAGCTGGGCGAGCGCGCCTGGCTGCTGGGCCGGGACAACGCCCGCGCCGCGCGCGGCGAGTCCTTCGACCTGAAGGCCTGGCACATGGCGGCGCTGTCGCAGGGTTCGCTGGGTCTGGACGACCTCGTGGACGAGCTCTCGCGGCTCTGATCCCTCCCGGACGCGCCGACGGCCGCCCGCTCCCCCTCGGAAGGGGAGGCGGGCGGCCGTCGTACGCGGGGGCGGTTCAGCAGCCGCAGTCGTCGGAGTCGGTCGGGGCGGTCAGCGGGTCGGCCTCGGCGCGCTGCTGCGGGCCCTCCCAGGTCTCGACCTCGAAGCCCTCGCGGATCCAGTACTCGATGCCGCCCAGCATCTCCTTGACCTGGAAGCCGAGTTCGGCCAGGGCGAGGGCGGAGCGGGTGCCTCCGTTGCAGCCCGGGCCCCAGCAGTAGGTGACCACGGGGAGGTTCTTGTCGAGGAGCTTCTCGGCCTGTTCGGGGATCAGCGCGGTGGGCAGGTGGACCGCGCCGGGCACGTGGGCCTGGTCCCAGGACGGGGTGGAGCGGGAGTCGACGAGCTGGAAGCCGAGGTCGGCCCCCTGCTCGCGGTGCGCCTTGAAGGCCGCGGCGACGTCGGACACGTCCGCGTGGAAGGCCAGGCTGGCCGCGAAGTAGGCGGCGGCCGCGGCCGGGCTGGCCGGGGGGACCCGGAGCACGGGGTTGGCGGGGGCGGGGGCGGTCGTGGTGTTCGTCGTCGTCATGGCTCAAAATCTACGAACCCCTGATCATTCCGGGAAGTGGGATTCCCCGGCCTTCGCCTTGTCCGGCCGGGGAATCCCCTGCTAGACCTCCGCCATGACCGGATATTCCCCCGACGCCACCGACTGGCGCATCCTGGCGGTCCTCCAGCAGGACGGCCGGGCCAGCTTCACCGAACTCGCCCGCGCCGTGTCCATGTCCGCGAGCGCCGTCACCGAGCGGGTCCGCCGGATGGAGGAGGCCGGGATCATCACCGGCTACACGGCCGTCGTGGACCACGAAAAGCTCGGCAAGGCGATCCTGGCGCTGGTGCGGCTGCGCTATCCGCACGGCAACTACAAGCCGTTCCACGACTTCCTGGAGGCGACCCCGGAGATCCTGGAGGCCCACCACGTCACCGGCGACGACTGCTTCGTCCTCAAGGTGGCCGCCCGTTCGATGGCGCACCTGGAGGAGGTCACGGGCCGGACCGCGGGCCTCGGCCCCGTGACGACCAGCATCGTGTACTCGTCCCCGCTGGCACGCCGGCCGCTCAGTCCGTGACCCCGGCGGTGCGGTGGCGCACCACGGAGCCGCCGCGCTGCTTGACGATCTCCAGCTGGGCCTGCACCCGGGTGCGCAGGTCGCCGACGTGGCTGACGATGCCGACGCTGCGGTCGCGTTCGCGCAGCGAGTCCAGGACGTCGAGGACCTCGTCGAGGGCCTGGTCGTCGAGGCTGCCGAAGCCCTCGTCGATGAAGAGGGTGTCCAGGCGCATGCCGCCCGCCTCGTCGGTGACCACGTCGGCCAGGCCCAGGGCCAGGGCGAGCGAGGCGAAGAAGGTCTCGCCGCCCGAGAGGGTGGCGGTGTCGCGTTCGCTGCCGGTCCAGGAGTCCACCACGTGCAGCCCCAGGCCGGAGCGGCCGCGACCGCTCGCCCGGGCGTCGGAGTGGACGAGGGTGTAGCGGCCGCCGGACATGCGCAGCAGGCGTACGGTCGCGGCGGCGGCGACCTGCTCCAGCCGGGCGGCCAGCACGTACGACTCCAGCCGCATCTTGCGCTCGTTGTCGGCGGAGGTGCCCGCGGTGAGCCCGGCGAGGCGGGCCACGCGCTCGTAGGCCTCGCGCAGCGGGCCCAGGGCGCGCAGTTCCTGTTCGACCTGGCGGGAGAGCCGGTCCAGTTCGGCGCAGCGGACGCGGGCGGCGTCCACGGCCGAGGCGGCGGTGCGCAGCCGGGCGGCGGCCCGTTCCCCGGCGGCCTCGGCCGCGGCCGGGTCGGCCGGGGGCAGGGCGGCGGCCGCGGCGGTGTCGGTCTCGGCGCGCCGGTCGGCGAGCATCGCCTCCTCGGCCTGCCAGGCGTCCAGGCGGTGCTGGAGGGCGGTGCGCTCGTACTCGGGGAGCACGGCCTCGGCGGCCGCCTCGGTGGTGTCGAAGCCGGCCTTGAAGGCGGCGTCGGCGAGCCGGTCGTCGGCCTCTTTCAGCCGGGCGGTGGTCTCCTCGGCGCGGCGCAGGGCGGCGGCGGCCGTGGTGACCATCCGGATGCGGTCCTCCAGGGTGCGGGCACGGGCCGCGACGCTGGGCGAGTCGCCCCGGACGAGGACGAGTTCGGCTTCGAGGGCGGCCTGTTCCTCGTCAAGGGCCTCGCGCCGGGAGGCCCGGGCGGCGGCCCGGCGCTCGGCTTCGAGCCGGTCGGAGCTGCGCGCCTCGTGCTCCCGTTCGGCGCGGGCGAGGCGTTCGCGGGCCGTGTGGAGTCCGGCGGCCTCGGCGTGGGCGGTGGCGTGGCGGGCGCTCAGGTCGGCGGTGAGGGCGAGGAGTTCGGCGGTGGTGGCGTCGCCCGCGGCGCCGGCCGCCTCGGCCTCGGCCTCCCGGACGGCGGCGAGGCGCCGTTCGGCGGCCGTCCGGCGTTCCTCGGCTTGCTCGAAGCGGGCGTGGGCGGCGTCCTCGGCGGCCCGGTCCACATGGCCGGGGGCGGGGCGGGCCGGAGCGGGGTGCTGCGCCGATCCGCACACCGTGCAGGGCTCCCCCGGGGTCAGGGCGGCGGCCAGCTCGGCGGCGATGCCGCGCAGCCGGGCCTCCTTGAGGTCCAGCCAGCGCTCCTTGGCGGCGAACGACTCCTCGCGTGCGGAGTCCAGCTCTGCGGCGGCGGCTGCGGCGTCGGCGGCGAGGGAGTCACGGCGCCGGGCGGCGGCCAGCTGCGTCCGGGCGGGCTCCAGCCGGCCCGCGAGCTGCTCGGCGAGGGTGAGGGCCTGCTGGGCGGCGTCGACCCGCTCCTGCAGGGCGGCGCGGGTGGCCTCCCAGCGGGCCAGCCACTCGGCGGACTCCTGGTGCTGCTCGTCGGCGTCACGCGACTCGCGCTCCAGCGTGGCCCGCTCGCGGCCGATCTCGGCGCTGCGCTGTTCCGCCCGCTGGGCGGCGCCGGCCGCGCCGAGGTCCTCGCGCAGGCGCTGCTCGACGGCGCCGAGCTGCTCGGCGCCGGCCCCGGCGAGGGCGGGGGGCAGCTCCGCCCGGGCCAGGCTCTCGGCGTGCGCGGCGGTGAGGTGGGCGGCGGCCGCGGCCCCGCGCAGTTCCAGGGCGGGGGCCACGAGGGCGCCCCGGCGGGCCCGGTCCAGCAGCTCCCGCACCCGGGCGCGCTCCGGCTCGGCCTGCGCCAGCAGGTCGGCCCGGCGGGCGGTTTCGGCGTGGCGGCGCTGGAGCCGGTCGAGTTCCCGGGCCTCGTCAGCGGCGCGCCGGGCCGCGGCGTGCCGTCCCTCGGCGGCCGCCAGGGCATACTCGGCGACGGTGAGCCGCTCGCGGGCGGAGCAGCGGGCGACGGCGGCCCAGGCCCGGACGGCGCCGGCGAGGCCGGGGTCGCCGGGCTGGTGGGCGGGCAGGGGCCAGGCCCGCAGGTCGGCGCTGTCCCCGGCGGCCTGGGCGAGGCGCTGGGCGGCGGCGAGCACCTTCTCGTCGCCGGCCCGCACCTTGGCCTCGGCGGCCCGGCGGCGTTCGGCGAGCAGGGTTTCGACGGCGGCGAAGCGGCGGGTGTCGAAGAGGCGGCCGAGGAGCCGGCCGCGGGCTTCGGCGCCGGCCCGCAGGAACTGGGCGAACTCGCCCTGCGGGAGGAGGACCACCTGGCAGAACTGCTCGCGGCTCATGCCGAGGAGCTGTTCGATCTCCTCGCCGATCTCCTGGTGGGAGCGGCTGAGCGCGGTCCAGCCCGCCCCGGTGTGCTCGCGCAGCCAGGACTGGGCCTTGTCCTTGGTGGTGCCGGTGCCGCGCTTCTTGGGGCGGTCCTGTTCGGGGCGGCGGGTGATCTCGAGGCGGCGGCCGCCCACGGTGAGTTCGAGGGTGACCTCGGTCGGGGTGCCGGGGGCGGCGTGGTCGCTGCGCAGGGTGGTGCCGGGGGCCTGGCGCGAGCCGGGCACGGAGCCGTACAGGGCGTAGCAGACGGCGTCGAGCACGGAGGTCTTGCCGGCGCCGGTGGGGCCGTGCAGCAGGAAGATCCCGGCGCCGGAGAGGGCGTCGAAGTCGATGCTCTGGGGTGCGGCGAAGGGTCCGAAGGCGGTGATCTCCAGCCGGTGCAGCCTCATCGGCCGGCCTCCAGACGGCCGTCCTCGGCCCGTACGTCCTCGAACGCGCCGCGCAGGACGGCCCGTTCGGCCTCGTCGGCGGTGCCGCCTCCGCGGACGTGGGCGACGAAGTCCTCGGCGATCTCCTGGTCGCTGCGGCCCCGCAGGCGCTGGGCGTAGGAGGCGTCGCCGTCGTCCTGGCGGCCCTCGGGTTCGAAGGCGAGGCTGAGGGTGTGGGGGAAGCGGGCGGTGAGCCGGGCCATGGGGTCCTGGGGGCGGACGGGGTCGGTGAGGACCGCCTCGATCCAGCTGTCCTCGCGGCCGGTGAGCGCGAGGTCGTCCAGAAGGTCCTCCAGGCGGCCGCGGAGCCGGGCGAGCGAGCGGGGGACGGGGGTGTCGAGCCGTTCGGCGGTGATCTCCCCGGCGGGGCCGAGTTCGACGAGCCACATGCTCTTGCGGTGGTCGGCCTCGGAGAAGGAGTAGGCGAGCGGGGAACCGGAGTAGCGGACCCGTTCGTTGATCGTCTGGCAGCCGTGGAGGTGGCCGAGGGCCGCGTAGTCGACGCCGTCGAAGACGCCTGCGGGTACGGCCTCGACCCCGCCGACGGCGATGTCGCGTTCACTGTCGCTGGCCTGCCCGCCGGTGACGAAGGCGTGCGCGAGGACGACGGAGCGGGTGCCCTCGGGCCGGCCGGCCAGGTCGGCGCGGATCCGGTCCATGGCGGCGCCGAGGACGGCCTCGTGGCTGACCTTCTCCGTGGCGAACTCGTCCTTGACCAGGGCCGGTTCGAGGTACGGCAGCCCGTAGAGGGCGACGTCGCCGTGCGCGTCGGCCAGCAGCACGGGGTCGGCGCAGCCCGCCGGGTCGGTCCTGAGGTGGATCCCGGCCCGGCCGATGAGTCCGGCGCCGACGCCGAGCCGGCGGGCGGAGTCGTGGTTGCCGGAGATCATCACGGTGGGCACGCCGAGGTCGGCGAGCCGGTGCAGCGCCCGGTCGTAGAGCTCGACGGCGGGCAGCGGGGGCACGGCCCGGTCGTAGACGTCCCCGGCGACGAGGACCGCGTCGACCCCGTGTTCGCGCACGGTCTCGACGAGGTGGTCGACGAAGGCGGCCTGGGCTCCGAGCATGTTCACGCGGTGGAACGACCGGCCGAGGTGCCAGTCGGAGGTGTGCAGGAACTTCACTCGACCGCTCCGACCCGCACGTCCGCTCTCCTCCACGCCTGCCGCCCGCACCGGCGCACCCCTGCGCGCCGGCCATCCAAGGTAACCCGTCCCCGCCCCCGCCCCGGCCGCCTGCGCCCGGACTCAGCCCTCCCCGTAGGCCTCTCCGCCGAGTGCGAACCCGGCGGTTCCCGCGGTGACGTCGTTGAGCCACGCCCGGAAGGACTCCACGTCCGCCTCGGGCAGGCCGATGTCGATCGAGACGGCCTCCCCGTAGCGCACGTCCAGCACGGCGCGGCCGGTGGAGCGCAGGTCGTTCTGCGTCTTGCCGGCCCGCTGGTGGTCGACCGTGACGGTGGCCAGCCGGTAGCGGTGGCGGGTGACGGTACCGAGCGCGTCGAGGGCCTCCCCGACGACCCCGCCGTACGCCCGGATCAGCCCGCCCGCACCGAGCTTCACGCCGCCGTAGTACCGCGTGACGACGGCGACGGCGTAGCGCACGTCGCGCCGGGTGAGCATCTGCAGCATGGGCACACCGGCGGTACCGCCCGGCTCCCCGTCGTCGCTGGCCTTCTGGATGGAGGCGTCGGCGCCGATCACGTAGGCGAAGCAGTTGTGCGTGGCGGTGGGGTGCTCGCGCCGGATGCGCGCGATGAACTCCTGCGCCTCCTGCTCGGTCGCGGCGGGCGCGAGCGAACAGAGGAAGCGCGAGCGGTTGATCTCGGCCTCGTGCGACCCCTCACGGGCCACCGTCTCGTACTGGTCTGCCTTCACCGCTCCACCCTAATCCGTTGCTAAGAGCGGTCCGGCCGGATGAGAACCGGGTGGGCTGTTCGAGCGCCAGGGCCGTCACATCTGGCTCCACCCGGGCTTGCGAGGCCTTCCCGTAGATCGGTGGACGCCCCTGGTGCTCTTGGTGGTGGCGGTCGGGCGGGTGCCGAGGCGACGCCTTTCTGTAAGCGGGCATGCGATGCCTCCACGGAGATCGCGCGGGTCTCGGCGCCTCCCCGGCTCTCACCATGATGAAGCGGTGTTGACACCCGTCGGCACTGGGCGGACGTCTTCCCTACCCCAGGCCCGGAGGCCTCCTGCCAGAGCGACGCCACCCAGGGTCGCCGGGTGTCAACACTGCCTGCTTGATCACTCGTTGGTGTTGGCGGTGCGAGCCTGCTGCACGGTGACCTCTCGATACGCCCGAGCCAACCAAGCTCCCGCATAGACCGAGGCCCGTGGGGTGAGCTGGTACCACGAACGGCTACTGAGGTGGCGGACCGACCCTCGCGTCGAGTCCTGGGATTAGGTCGCTGCGTGGTCCCGCATGAGCTCGTGACCAGTACAAATAGCAACATGGGGAGGAACACTTTGATCTTCTGCGGCATCGACTGGGCGGAACGCACGCACGACGTCGCCCTGGTCGACGAGAGCGGCCAGTTACTGGCCAAGCGGCACATCACCGATGACGCCGCCGGCTACAAGATCCTGCTGGATCTGCTCGCCGAGTACGGTGACACGGAAGAATCCCCGATCCCGGTGGCAATCGAGACGTCCCGGGGCTTGCTGGTGGCGGTGCTGCGGACCGGCAAGCGGCAGGTGTTCGCGATCAACCCGATGGCCGCGGCCCGCTACCGCGACCGGCACTCCGTCTCCCGCAAGAAGTCCGACCCCGGCGACGCCCTCGTCCTCGCGAACGTGCTGCGGACCGACATGCACGCCCACAGGCCGCTTCCGCAGGACAGCGACCTGGCCCGCGCCGTCGCTGTCCTCGCCCGTGCTCAGCAGGACGCCACCTGGAACCGGCAACAGATTTCCAACCAGCTCCGTTCCCTGCTGCGCGAGTACTACCCGGCTGCTCTCGCGGCCTTCGAACCCTGGAAGAACGGGCTCTGCCGACCCGAGGCCCACCAGATCCTCAAGCTGGCTCCGACGCCGGCCAAGGCCGCTCGCCTGACCCGCACACAGTTACAGGCCGCGCTCAAGCGGGCCGGTCGCCAGAGGGGGATCGCTGCCGGCGCCGAGCGGCTCCGCGAGGTCTTCCGAGCCGAGTGGGCCCACCAGCCGCCGCTGGTCGAGGATGCACTTGGCAAGCAGATGCTGGCCCTCCTGCTTCAGCTGGAGGCCGCCTGCACCGCGGCTGACAACCTTGCCGAGGCGGTCGAAGAGGCGTTCGCGCAGCACCGGGATGCTGAGATCATCCTCAGCTTCCCCGGCCTCGGGACCCAGTTCGGCGCCCGGGTGCTCGCCGAGATCGGCGACGACCGGAAACGGTTCGCCGACGCTCGCGGACTGAAGGCATACGCCGGCGCCTCGCCCATCACCAGGGCCTCCGGCAAGAAGTCGAGCATCACCCGCCGCTGGGTGAAGAACGACCGCCTCAATGCCGCCGGCTATCTCTGGGCATTCTCCGCGATCACCGCTTCGCCCGGTGCGAAAGCCCACTACCGGCGACGCCGCGACAACCACGCGGACTGGCACGCCGCCGCCCAGCGCAACCTCTTCAACCGCATGATCGGCCAGCTCTACCACTGCCTCCAGCAGGGCCAGCAATACGACGAGGAGCTGGCCTTCCCAGCCCCACCTGTCCAGATGGGAACAGCGGCCGCCTAGCCAGAGGCCGCTTGCTGGTCCGGGGACCGCACCCAGGGGGCGAAGCGCTGCTCCGGGCCTGCATCCTCGCGCCAGTACCGCAGGACGGACTCCTGGACGACCTCGAACCGCTCGGCTGCGATCAGGCACGAGACCGGCTCCTGCCCGCCCGCATCGGCCTCGAAGGCGACCACGACGGGCGGCCTTTCGCCGACCTGACGCGTGACGCTGAGGACCTCGTCCGCGGTCGGTGCACGGAAGATCGGATCGTGAAACGCCGCAGGGCAGCAGACGAAGAACGGATCGCCGAAGACCAGCTCCAGGCCATGGTGGTAAGCCAGGTCGTAGCCGGCAGCAAGCCTGAGCTGCCCGCCGTCCCAGGCGACCACGTCCCAGTCCCACCAGTTCCCTTCAGGGAGCTGGATCGCAGCATGAGCTCCTTCGATGTTCACCCGGCGTCCCCCTTGCTCGTTCGAACAGATCGACAGGCTACACAGGGGCTACGCCCAGGCGACTTGACGAGTTAAGGCCCTGAGGTGTCTACGGGGAATCGGGCTGGGGTCCTTTTCGTTGATCCGGCGGAACCGGTGGGACCATCCGCCGGGGCAGGCGGCAGCAGGAGGCGGCACGTGTACGGCGATCAGGAGACCATCCGCAGGATCCTCACCGAGCTCGGCGACACCTGGGCGGTGGTGGGGCTGTCCAACAACGAGGACCGGGCGGCCTACGGTGTGGCCAAGGTGCTCCAGCGGTTCGGCAAGCGCGTCGTGCCCGTCCACCCGAAGGCGGAGACGGTGCACGGGGAGCCGGGCTACCCCTCGCTGGAGGCCATCCCCTTCAAGGTGGACGTGGTGGACGTCTTCGTGAACAGCACGCTGGCCGGTGAGGTCGCGGACGAGGCGGTCGCCGCCGGGGCCGAGGCCGTCTGGTTCCAGCTGAACGTGATCGACGAGGCCGCCTTCGCCCGGACCCGCGAGGCCGGGCTGGCGATGGTGATGGACCGCTGCCCCGCCATCGAGATTCCGGCGCTCTAGCCCCCGTCAGCGGTGGCCGTCCGCCCCCTGCACGGGCGGGATCGAGACGGCCATGGTCATCTCCATCGCCACCGCGCCCTCGTTGCGGTAGGCGTGCGGGACGTTCGCCTCGAAGGAGACGGCGCCGCCGGCCGGCACCACGTGCCGGGCGTCGGCGACCTCGAGGGTCAGCTCCCCCTCCGTGACGTGCAGCATCTCGAACGTTCCCGCCGGGTGCGGGTCGGACGAGGTGCCGTCGCCGGGCTCCAGCCGGTAGGTCCACATCTCCACCGGGCCGCGCCGGTCGTCGCCCAGCAGCATGCGCGCCTCGCTGCCCGGTTCGCCGGACCACATCCGGACCCCCTGCCCCGGGAGCACCACGTGCACCTGCGGGCTGCGGTCGTGGTCGAGCAGGGTGGTGATGCTCACCCCGAGGGCGTCGGCCAGTTTGACCGTGGTGCCGACGCTCGGGTTCGTACGGGCCTGCTCGATCTGGATGATCATGCCGCGGCTGACCCCCGCGCGGGCCGCGAGCGCGTCCAGGGTGAAACCGCGCTCCCCGCGCCACCGCTTGAGGTTCCGGGCGAGCGCCTGGGTGAGCTGTTCGAGATCCGACACCATTCCGTCCAATATTTTGGATGACACAGTTCAACAGACTGAACTAACCTGCGGTGTATTCGATGCTGCACTCCACCGTTCACCGAACTGTACTGCGAGGTCCTGCCATGACCGCCCTCTTCGCCCTGGCCACAGCCCTGCTCTGGGGCCTCGCCGACTTCGGCGGCGGGCTGCTGACGCGCCGCCTTCCGGCGCTCACGGTGGTCGTGGTCTCGCAGATCGCCGCCGTCCTCGTGCTCGGCTCCGTCGTCCTCGCCGCCGGCGCCTGGCGGGAGGCCGGCCCGCAGCTGTGGTTCGCGGTGGCGGCGGGCCTGGTCGGACCGGCGGCGATGCTCAGCTTCTACAAGGCGCTCGCCCTGGGCCCGATGGGCGTGGTCTCGCCGCTGGGCTCCGTCGGTGTCGTCGTGCCGGTCGGGGTGGGGCTGGTGCTCGGCGAGCGGCCGGGGGCGGGCCAGTTCGCGGGGATCGCGGTGGCCGTGGTCGGCATCGTGCTCGCGGGCGGACCCGAGCTGCGCGGCGCGCCCGTCCAGCGGCAGGCGGTGGTCCTGACCCTGGTCGCCGCCTTCGGCTTCGGCGCGGTGATGGCGCTGATCTCGCAGGCCTCCACCACCGTCACCGGACTGTTCCTCGCGCTGTTCGTCCAGCGGGTCACCAACGTCGCCGTCGGCGGGGCCGCCCTGTGGGCGCAGACCCGGCGCGGCGTCCCGGCACTGCCGGAGGGCACCGGCCCGCGCGTCCTGTGGGGGCTGCTGCCCGCGCTGGTGTTCGTGGGCCTGGCGGACGTCGCGGCCAACGGCACCTACTCGCTCGCCGCGCAGAACGGCCCCGTCACGGTGGCCGCCGTGCTCTCCTCGCTCTACCCGGTGGTCACGGCCCTCGCCGCTTTCGCCGTGCTCAGGGAGCGGCTGCGCAGCATCCAGGCGGCGGGCGCCGGCCTGGCCCTGGCCGGCACGGTCCTGCTGGCGGCCGGCTGAGCCCGGAACCGTCGTCGGCCCTCGCCGGCTCACCACCGCTCCACGGGCCTCCCTCGGCGGTACGAACCCACGCCGCGCCCGGCCGGGCCGAGGCCGGCCGGGCCGAGGCCACGGGCCTGCGCCCCGCACCGCCGGGCCCGGCGCCGCCCGGACCGCGCCGACGGGGCGCTACTGCTCCGCGGCCTCGGCCAGCGCCGCCAGGCCGCGCAGCTGCGCCGAGGTCACCCCGTCGGGGATCGGCACCGGCGCCGGGGTGCGCAGCGGCGGCTGCCAGCCCGTCTCCGGCTCCCAGCGGCGCACGATCCGGGCCGGGGCCCCCGCCACCACGGCGTGGTCCGGCACCTCTCCCCGTACGACGGCCCCCGCGGCCACCACCACGTTGCGGCCCAGCTTCGCCCCGGGGAGGATCACCGCCCCCGTGCCCAGCCAGCAGCCCGGGCCGATCTCCACCGGGGCACTGCGCGGCCACTGCTTGCCGACGGGCTCGTGCGGGTCGTCGTAGCTGTGGTTGGTGGAGGTGATGTAGACCCCGGGCCCGCAGAACGTGTCGTCGCCGATGCTGATGCGGGCGTCCGCGATGACGTGGCTGCCCCGGCCGAGGACCACGCCGTTGCCCAGGACCAGTACGGGGTCGGGGCCGAGGTCGAGGTCGGGCATCATCCCGGCGGTCAGCGTGACCTGCTCGGCGATGATGCAGTGGCCGCCCATTCGGATCCACGGCTCGCCGAAGACGGTGCCCTGGGGGAAGGCGAGCCGGGTGCCGTCGCCGATGGCCCCGAACCGCAGCCTGCCCGGGTTCTGCGCGGTGACCGCGCCGGCCTGCTGCATCCAGCGCCAGCCCGCGTGGACCGCGCGGCTGGCGACGCGGCGGCGCAGGGCGGCCAGGGATGAGAACGTGTTCTGGTTCTTCGGCACCCGGCCACGGTAGTGGGCCGCGCGGCGGACGTCGGGACCGCGTTCCTGTGATCTTCACCCCATCGCCGCCCGAGGGCGGCCCGTGCCCTACCGTGCCGGTAGCGCGGCATCCGGAAACAGAGGGAAACGATCATGACGAACCACACGGGCCACACGGGCCACACGGGCCACACGGGCCACACGAGCCAAGGTGGTCAGGCCGGTCAGGGAGCTCTCATCGCGGCCGTGGGCGACCGTCGGCCGTCCGTGGACCCGACCGCGTTCACCGCCCCGACCTCGGTCGTGGTCGGCGACGTCACCCTGGGCGCCGGCGCCAGCGTCTGGTACTCGGCGGTGCTGCGCGGCGACTGCGGCCCGATCACGCTGGGCGCCGACAGCAACGTCCAGGACAACTGCACGCTGCACGTGGACCCCGGCTTCCCGGTGTCCGTCGGCGAGCGGGTCTCCATCGGCCACAACGCCGTCGTGCACGGCTGCACCGTGGAGGACGACTGCCTGATCGGAATGGGCGCGACCGTGCTGAACGGGGCCGTGATCGGTGCCGGTTCGCTGGTGGCGGCGCAGGCCCTGGTCCCCCAGGGCATGGTGGTCCCGCCCGGCTCACTGGTCGCGGGCGTGCCGGCCAAGGTGCGGCGGGAGCTCACCGCCGAGGAGCGCGAGCACATCAAGGTGAACGCCGCGATGTACACGGAGCTGGCGCAGCAGCACCGGGCCTCGGTGACCCCGGAGTCCTGACGCCGCCGGGCTCCCGGGGCGGGCGGCCCCGGGAGCCGTGGGTCAGTCCGCGGCGCCCGCCGGGGCGGTCACCCGCTGGGCCGCTTCCGCGCGGGCGGCGGCCGCGGCCTTCTTCATCCGGCCGCGGACCACCAGCGTGACGACGAGCCCGAGCAGCAGGGCCGCCACCAGGGCCAGCCAGGAGAACCGCTTCAGCCACGGCTCCGCCACGATGCCGACGGTGTAGATGACCGCCGTGGTGCCGCCGGCCCAGAGGATGCCGCCGAGGACGTTGGCGATCAGGAAGCGCCAGTACGGCATGCGCAGCACACCCGCGAGCGGCCCGGCGAAGATCCGCAGCAGGGCCACGAACCGGCCGAAGAAGACGGCCCACATCCCCCAGCGGTCGAACGAGCGCTCCGCCACGGCCACCTGCTCCGGCCCGAAGTGCTTCGGGAACCGCCGGCCCAGCTTCTCCAGCAGCGGCTTGCCGCCGCGCCGCCCGATCGCGTACCCGATGGAGTCGCCGACGATCGCCCCCGCGATCGCGCAGAGCCCCAGGACCACGGGGTCGATGTGCCCTTGCTGCGAGGCCAGCAGGGCCGCGCTCACGAGGATGATCTCTCCGGGCAGGGGGATGCCCAGGCTCTCCAGTCCGATGACCAGACCCACCAGGAGATAGACACTGATCGCCGGAATCGTCTCCAGCCATTCCTGGACGTGCACCGGTTCGCCCTCCCTCGTCGTCACCGGCGCGCCCGGGGGACACGCCGAACGAGCAGCCTATCCGCTCCCCACCACAGGCTTTGCCCGCAGCACGGGTTCCCGGGGCGAACGACCGGCGAACACCTCCCGACGACCTGAACCGCACGGTGGGCGCGCGGCGCGCTCCAGGCGGCCGCCCGCCCCGCTACGTCACCGCCCCGCTACCGGCCCGTCAGGCGGTCGCGTGGGGACGCAGCGTCCAGACCACGGTCATCTCGCCCGTGACGGCCTCGTCCTCGCGCTGGATCGCGATGGTGACCGGGAACTCCGGGCGGCCGCCCGCGTCGAGCTCGGCGACGACCTCGGAGGCCGGGCGGCCGAGGGTGGCGGTGGCCGTCACGACGCCCTTGGCGAGCTTCTTGTAGCCGATCTCGGCCTTGACGGCCAGCGGCACCGCGCGCGAGAGCTGGTCGCCGAAGGCGGCCAGGACGATCGCGCCGCTCGCGGACTCGGCCAGGGTGAACATCGCGCCGGCGTGCGGGCCGCCGACGTGGTTGTGGAAGTCCGGCTGGTCCGGGAGCCGGACGACGGCGCGCTCCGCGGTGGTCTCCAGGAACTCGAGGTTGAGGGTGCGGGCCATCGGCACGGTCTGGGCGAGCAGTTCGCCCACGTTCATCTGTTCTGCGCTCATGGCACGCGATGTTACCCACGAGTAGATGAACTTGGCCAGAGCCTGCGAGGGGGCGGACGTGGCTCCCGCAGGCCGCTCCCACTATGGTTACCGGCCATGTGGCCAGGACAGCAGCAGCCGCCCGGGGGACAGCAGGGCCCCCAGGACGCGCAACAGAACCCGTACCAGCAGCAGCCGGGACAGCCGAACCCGTACCAGCAGCAGCCCCAGCCGGGTTTCGGTCAGCAGCAGCCCGGCTACGGCTACCCCCAGGCGGGCGGTTACCAGACCCCGCCGCCGGTCCAGCCGTGGGGTCAGCCCACCCCGCAGCCGCCCGCACCGCGGGCTTCCGGCGGGAGCCCGTTCTCGACGAAGACCGTGGCCATCGTGGCCGCCTCGGCGGTCGTCGTGACGGCGGCCGCGACCGGAGCCTTCGTGCTCACCCGGGACGACAAGGGGAGCAACCAGGCGAGCAACAAGCCGGCCGCCGCCTCCTCCGCGCCCGCCACCTCGGCCGCACCGCCCGCCCCGAGCGACAACCCGCGCGGCGGCGGCGACGCCAAGCCCGTCATCCCGGGCTGGAAGGTGGTCATGAACCCGAAGCACGGCACCGCCTTCGACGTCCCGCCGGAGTGGAACGTGGCCGGCTCCGGGGTGATCGCCGGCTTCGAGGACACGAAGAAGGGCGACGGCTCCCCTCTCGTCACCTTCTCCGCACCCGCCTTCCTCAAGGAGGACTGGTGCAAGGTGGACTCCAACAAGGACGGCAAGGAGGAGAGCACCGGGCTGGCCGGCACCGGCACCAAGGGCGGCCAGGGCGCCAAGGACACGGCCGGGGCCGCACACAGCGAGGCGGGCACCTGGGTGTTCGCCGCCTTCTCGCAGAAGCTCCCCGAGGACAGGGTCAAGATCTCCCCGTCGAAGGAGTTCACGACCCTCTCCGGCCTCAAGGGGCACTACGCGACGGCGACCGTCAGCGACATCCCCAAGGAGAACAAGTGCTCCACGGACGGCAAGAGCATCGCCTTCAGCTTCCGCAACTCCAAGGGTGACTTCGCCAGCTGGGTCCTGTGGAGCGCGGCCGGGGTCCCCGGCGAGGTGGACCAGGCCACCGAGGAGAAGATCATGAGCTCGGTCCGCCTCCTCGGCAACTGACCTCGCGCACCACCCCACCCCCGGGCCGATTATCCGTTTTCCGGTTATTCGTTTGGATTCTCGGCCCGGGGCAGGGATAGTCCCCGGGTGAGCTCTCCCCCCGCCGGCTTCCCCGCCCCCTCACGCCGCCTGCCCTCCTGGGCGGGCCGCAACTACGCCCTGCTGACCGGCGCCGCGGTCGTGACGAACCTCGGCAGCCACGGAGCGCTCATCGCCTCCGCCTTCGCCGTCATGGACGCGGGCGGCTCCGGCGGCGACGTCGGCCTCGTCGCGGCGGCCCGTACGCTGCCCCTCGTCCTCTTCC
This sequence comes from Streptomyces katrae, assembly GCF_002028425.1. Classification (GTDB taxonomy): domain Bacteria; phylum Actinomycetota; class Actinomycetes; order Streptomycetales; family Streptomycetaceae; genus Streptomyces; species Streptomyces katrae_A. The sequence goes on from NZ_CP020042.1 coordinate 1,356,260, forward strand.
TGCTCGTCGGCGGCGCCCTCGCCGACCGGCTCCCGCGCCACCGCGTGATGGTCGCGGCCAACGCCCTCAACTGCCTCTCGCAGGCCGCTTTCGCGGTGCTGGTCCTCACCGGCGAGCCCCGGCTGTGGCAGATGATGCTGCTCACCGCCCTCTGCGGCACCGGCACGGCGTTCTTCAACCCGGCCGCCGAGGGGATGCTCCTCTCCAGCGTCTCGGGCGAGCACTCCAACCGCGCGTTCGCGCTCTTCCGGATGGCGATGAACGGCGCGGGCATCGGCGGCGCAGCCCTGGGCGGCGCCCTGATCGCGGCGATCGGCCCCGGCTGGGTCCTCGCGGTGGACGCGGCCGCCTTCGCCGTCGCGGGCGCCCTGCGCGCCTTCCTCGACGTCGGCCACATCGCCGAACGGCCCCCGGGCGGGGGCCTGCTGGCCGACCTGCGCGAGGGCTGGGTGGAGTTCCGCTCCCGGGCCTGGCTGTGGAGCATCGTGCTCCAGTTCTCCGTCGTCGTCGCCGTCGTCGGGGCCGCGGAGTCGGTGTACGGGCCCCTCGTCGCCCGCGACCGGCTGGGCGGGCCGGCCCCCTGGGGGGTGGCCCTGGCCTTCTTCGGCCTGGGCACGATCGCCGGGGCCGTCCTGATGATGCTGTGGAAGCCGCGCCGCCTGCTGCTGGTCGGCACCCTGTGCGTGTTCCCGCTGGCGCTGCCCTCGGCGGGCCTCGCGGTCCCGCTGCCCGCCTGGGGGCTGTGCGCGGTGATGCTCGTCAGCGGCACCGCCGTCGAGGTGTTCGGCGTGAACTGGATGACGACGATGCACCAGGAGATCCCCGAGGAGAAGTTCTCCCGGGTCTCCGCCTACGACTGGTTCGGCTCGCTCTCCCTGCTCCCCCTGGCCACCGCCCTGGCCGGCCCGGCCGAGACCGTCTTCGGGCGCACCCCGGCCCTGTGGGGCTGCGCGGCCCTGGTGATCGTCCCCACGGCCCTGGTCCTCCTCGTTCCGGAGGTCCGCCACATCACCCGCAGGCCGGTCCCCGACAAGTCCGCCGCGGCCGGGTCCAGCCTCGCCGGCGTGTGAACCCCCACCCGTCACTGCGCCCGTCCACACGCGTGACCCCCGCCCGTCACCCGACGCTGAACGCCCCCTCCGGCGGCTCCGGCGAAGCGACGGCATCGGCGTCCGCCACCGCGACCGCGCCCCGCATGAACCGCCGCAGCCCCTCCCCCGTCTCCACCCGCGCCGCGAACGCGTCCCCGGCACACCGCCGGGCCAGAGCGGCCACCGGCAGCGGGGCGTCGGAGGCCAGCAGCACCGCGTTGCCGAAGCGCCGCCCGCGCAGCACCCCCGGCTCGGCGATCAGCGCGAGCTCCCCGAACACGGCGGCGAAATTGGCCAGCTGGGCCTTGAGGAAGCCGAACGGCGCCCCGTCGGCCAGGTTCGCCGCGTAGAGGCCGCCGGGCCGCAGCACCCGGGCGGCCTGCCGGGCGTACTCCACCGAGGTCAGCTGAGCCGGCACCCGCGAGCCCCCGAACACGTCGGCGACCAGGACGTCCGCGCTCGCCCCCGGGGCCCGCTCCAGCCAGGCCCGGGCGTCGGCGGCGTGCACCTCCACCCGCGCCGCGGCCGCCAGCGGCAGGTGCTGCGCCACCAGCTCCACCAGCCCCGCGTCGAACTCGACCACGGTCTGGCGGGAGCCCGGCCGGGCCGCCGCCGCGTAGCGGGGCAGGGTCAGCGCGCCGCCGCCCAGGTGCAGCAGGTCCAGCGCCACCCCCGGTTCGGCCGCGCAGTCCAGTACGTGCGCGAGGCGCCGCACGTACTCGAACTCCAGGTGCTCCGGCTCGTCGAGGTCCACGTAGGACTGCGGAGCCCCGTTCACGGTGAGCAGCCAGGCCCGCTCCCGGTCCACGTCCGGCATCAGCTTGGCGGTGCCCTGGGCCGTTTCCCGGATCACCGGGATCTGTTCGTCGCTCACCCCACCATTGTCGGGCCCGCCGCAGGCCCCCTCAGGCCGACGTCCAGACGGCGGCCGCCTCGGCCACGTGCGCGGCGGCCTGGGCCAGCCCCGCCCGCGCCGCGGGGGCCCGCCGGGCGGGGTCGAGCAGGTTGCGGCCGAAGGCCTTGCGGGCCTCCGGGGACGAGACGATCAGCAGCACCCGGGCACCCTCGGCCCGCAGCCGCTCGGCCTGCTGGACGGGAGAGGGGAGCTTCCCCACGCCGACGGGCAGCGGGGCGAGGATCACCACGCGCCGGTAGCCGGCCGCCAGGTCGGCGTTGACGGCGGAGCGGACGCCGCCGTCCACGTACCGGCGGCCGTCGATGGTGACGGGCGGCCAGACCCCGGGCACGGCGCAGCTCGCCGCGACGGCGTCCACCAGCCCGGCCCCGCGCTCCCGGTCGAAGAGGGCGCTCTCGCCGGTCAGCGCGTCGACGGCGGTGACGACCAGCCGCCGCTCGGGCCACTCGTGCGAGACGAGCCGGGCCGCCAGGACCGCGCGCCGCTCCGCCTCGTCGGGGGTGTCGGCGGCGAGGGCGATGGTGCCGACCCGCCTGCCGTACTCGGCGGCGTCGCGCGAGCGGACCATGGCGAGGGCGTACCGGGCGATCAGGCCCGCGCCGAACTTCGCCGCGATCTCCCCGGCGGGGTCGGCGAGCTGGCGCTCGTACAGCTCGCGCGGGGTGAGCAGCCCGGAGGCGAGCTGGGCGCCGACCACCGAGCCGGCGGAGGTGCCGACGACGAGGTCGGCGCCGGTGAGGTCCACTCCGGCGCGGGCGAGGCCGTAGAGGATCCCGGACTCCCAGCCGACGCCGGTGAGCCCGCCGCCTCCGAGCACCAGTGCCGTCTCGCGTGCCGTGTCGCCGCTCATCGCCGCCCGCCCCTCGCTCCCCCCACGGGCCACCCGTGTGGTGACGGCAGTCTGGCAAAGCCGGACCGCCGCCACCACAGCCGGGGGCCGCTACCCGAGGACCTCGGTCACCGTCCCCGCGCCGACCGTGCGCCCGCCCTCGCGGATCGCGAAGCCGAGGCCCGCCTCCAGGGGCACGTCCCGGCCCAGCTCGACGGTCATGGTGACCGTCTCCCCGGGCCGGGCCACCCCGGCCGCGCCGAGGTCCACGTCCCCGACCACGTCGGCGGTGCGGATGTAGAACTGCGGCCGGTAGCCGGAGGACAGCGCCGTCGTCCGGCCGCCCTCGCGCGCGGAGAGGACGTACACCTGCGCGGTGAAGCGCCGCCGCGGAGCCACGCTGCCGGGCGCGGCGACCACGTGGCCGCGGCGCACCCCGTCACGGTGCACCCCGCGCAGCAGCAGCGCCACGTTGTCCCCCGCCTCGGCGGCCTCCATCGGTTTGCCGAAGGTCTCCAGGCCCGTGACGATGGTCTCCACGGGCTCGCCCTCGCCCCCGAGGAGCGCGACGCGGTCGCCGAGCCGGACGGTGCCGCGCTCGACGGCGCCGGTCACGACGGTGCCGCGGCCGGTGATGGTCAGGACGTTCTCGACCGGCAGCAGGAACGGCGCGTCCGTGTACCGCACGGGCGTCGGCACGTACGTGTCCACCGCGTCGAGCAGCGCCTCGATCGCCGCGGTCCAGCGCGGGTCGCCCTCCAGTGCCCCGAGCCCGGAGACCCGGACGACCGGGGCCTCGTCGCCGCCGTAGCCGTGGGCGGTGAGCAGCTCGCGGACCTCCAGCTCGACCAGGTCGGTCAGCTCCGGGTCGCCGGCGTCGGCCTTGTTGAGGGCCACCACGATGTGGTCCACCCCGACCTGCCGGGCGAGGAGCACGTGCTCGGCGGTCTGGGGCATGACCCCGTCGAGGGCGGAGACGACGAGGATGGCCCCGTCGAGCTGGGCCGCGCCGGTGACCATGTTCTTGATGTAGTCGGCGTGGCCGGGCATGTCGACGTGGGCGTAGTGGCGGGTGCCGGTCTCGTACTCGACGTGGGTGAGGTTGATGGTGATCCCGCGCCGGGCCTCCTCGGGGGCGCGGTCGATCCGGTCGAACGGCACGAAGGAGGCGCCGCCGCGCTCGGCGAGGACTTTGGTGATGGCGGCGGTGAGGGTGGTCTTGCCGTGGTCGACGTGACCCATGGTGCCGATGTTGAGGTGCGGCTTGGTGCGGGCGAAGGCCGTCTTGGCCATGGTGTCTTTCCCGTGTCTCGAAGCTGGAACGGGACCCCTGGAGCGAACCGACCCTCCCCCTGCGGGGTCCGCCGGACGATCCGGGAAGGGTCAGCTTCGTGCGCCGTCGAACGCGGCGGGTGCCGCTGCGGCGAAGGCCTCTGCCAGGGCGAGTGCCGGGGAGGCGGGGAGGGCAGCCTTCGGCGCGTCCGCGACTGCGGACGGCGCTGCGGTGAAGGCGTACCGGGACATGCCCCTGATCCTGCCCCAGGGGGCGGGGCGCGTCGAACGAATTACCGCCGGGCCGGGGTCCGTTCGCCGGCGCGGTGCGTGCTCCGGCCGTCGGGCTCCGTTCGTCCGGATGAGGCCTGGATTACGGCGGGGTGCCGCGCCGGTCGGTTAATCTCCCCGGATGTCCCTCCTCCTCGCGCCGTGGACGCGGCTGTCGCTGCTGCTCGTGCTGCTCGTGGCGGCCGGGGTCTGCGTCCTGGTCTACGAGCCCCAGCGGCTGCTCTCCCAGGGCTGGCCGACGGGGCTCCCCGTCGGCGTGGCCGTGCTGCTGTTCGCGGCCGCCTACGGGCTGTGCACGGCGGCGTTCGTGCCGCGCCCGCTGCTGAACCTCGCCGCGGGGGCGGTCTTCGGCACCTGGTTCGGCCTGGTGGCGGCCGTCGGCGGCACGGTGCTGGGGGCCGGGATCTCCTTCGGCCTGGGCCGCGCGATGGGCCAGGAGGCACTGCGCCCGTTCCTGCGCGGGCGCTGGCTGAAGGCGGCCGACGCCCAGCTGAGCGGGCACGGCTTCCGTTCCGTGCTGGCGGTCCGGATCTTCCCCGGGGTGCCGTTCGCCGCGGCCAACTACCTGGCGGCGGTGTCCCGCTGCGGCTGGCTCCCCTTCTTGCTGGCCACGGCCCTCGGTACGGTGCCCAACGCGGCCGCGTACGTGATCGCGGGAGCCAGTGCCTCCTCCCCCGGATCCCCCGCGTTCCTCGTCTCGTCCGGGTTCATCGCCGTCTCCGGGGTGGTCGCCGCCGCGGTCGCCTGGCGGGGGCGCCACCGCCTCGCGGCCCCCGCCGTGTGCGAGCCCTCGCCGGTGCACCCCCCTGTGGTCGGTGCCGCTCCGCACGGGCCCTAGCATCGGACCCGAACTGCCCGACGATCACAAGGACGAGCACCCACCGACATGAGCTGGTTCGAATCCCTAATCCTCGGTCTCGTCCAAGGTCTCACGGAGTTCCTGCCGATCTCCTCCAGCGCACACCTGCGGCTGACGGCCGCTTTCGCCGGCTGGCACGATCCGGGTTCGGCCTTCACGGCGATCACGCAGATCGGCACCGAGGCCGCCGTGCTGATCTACTTCCGCAAGGACATCGCGCGGATCGTCTCGACCTGGTTCCGCTCGCTCTACACCAAGTCGCTGCGCTCCGAACAGGACGCGCGGATGGGCTGGCTGGTCATCGTCGGCTCCATCCCGATCGGCGCCCTCGGCGTCGCGTTCAAGGACCAGATCACCGGCCCGGCCCGTGACCTGCGGCTGACCGCCACCACCCTGATCGTGATGGGCCTCATCCTCGGCTTCGCCGACTGGCTGGCCTCGCGGGACGAGCAGGGCGGCCGGCACCGGGTGGTGAAGCAGCGCAAGACGCTCAAGGAGCTGGGCGTCAAGGACGGTCTGATCTTCGGCGTGTGCCAGGCGATGGCGCTGATCCCGGGCGTCTCGCGCTCGGGTGCGACGATCTCCGGCGGTCTGCTGCTCGGCTTCACGCGTGAGGCGGCGGCCCGCTACTCCTTCCTGCTGGCCATCCCGGCCGTGCTGGCCTCGGGCGCCTTCGAGATCAAGGACGTGATCGAGACCCCCGGCCACATCACCTGGGGGCCGACGATCTTCGCCACGGTGATCGCCTTCTTCGTGGGCTACGCCGTCATCGCGTGGTTCATGAAGTTCATTTCGAGCAAGAGCTTCATGCCGTTCGTGATCTACCGGATCCTGCTCGGCATCGCGCTGTTCGTCCTGATCGGCATGGGCGTGCTGGCGGCGGAGGCGGGCGCGTCCGGCAGCTAGCCCGGCCGCGAGGACCCACGTGTGCGCGACGGAGGGCGCCCGGGAACGTTCCCGGGCGCCCTCTGCGTCGTTGTGCCCGGTGAGACCTGAACGGCGAGCGACTGGGGGTGTCCCATGGGTCGGGTGGTACTGGAGCGTTTTCCGGCCGGAAGTCCGCGCGGCAGCTGGCCCGCGGAGGAGTACGCGGCCCAGCGGATGCGCGAGGGCGTGCCGGCGGAGGTGGTGATGGACCTGGCCAGTGACGCCTTCCTGGTCGTGATCCGGAAACGGGAGGCGCATTCCGGCCACTGAGCCCCATCCGGAAGATCCCGTGGCCGCACGCCCCTTGGCCTCGTGGTCCGCCGGCCGCACACTGACCCGATGACGCAGCGTGTGGACCTGGCGACGGTGATGGACCGGCTGGCGGTCGACGAGGTGGTCTCGGGGTACGCGGCGGCCGTCGACGACGGCGACTGGGCGGCCTACCGCGCCCTGTTCACCCCCGGCGGGCGGGCCGACTACGGCTCGGCGGGCGGGATCGAGGGGCCGGCCGGGGAGGTGGCCGACTGGCTCGCGGAGACCATGCGGCTGTTCCCGGTGCGCCAGCACCTCATCGTCAACCGGCGGATCCTGCTGGAGGACCGGGACGGCTCCCCCGGGGACACCGCGCGCGTGCTGGCCGACTTCCTGAACCCGATGCGGCTCGCGGGCGACGGCGACCAGGGCACCTCCCCCAACTTCGTCGCCGCCGGGCGCTACACCTTCACGCTCGCCCGCACAGCGGCCGGCTGGCGGCTCACCGGGGTGACCGTGCACGAGAAGTGGCGCCACATGCAGGCCTGAACGCCGGCCGGAGTTTGCGGGCGCGGCCCGCCGGATGCGGTCCCACACTGGAGGCGGAGGCACGTCATGGTCGCGGAGCTGAGCGGGCGGAGCGGGCGGAGCGGGCGGAGCGGGCGGAGCGGGGCCTGCCGGCCGGGCGGGCCGGCCCGGCTGCGCGGACGGGGCGGGCGCACCGGGCCGGACCTGCCGGGCCCGCGCAGCCGGTGGTGGCGGGCTTCGGGGGCGGTCGCCGCCGGGGCGCTGCCGTGCCTGGCCTTCCCCGCCCCGGCGCTGTGGTGGCTGGCGTACGTGGCCCTCGTGCCCTGGATGCTGCTGCTGCGCTCCGCCCCCACCGGGCGGCGGGCGGCGCTGGAGGGCTGGCTCGGCGGGGCGGGGTTCATCGTCGCGGTGCACCACTGGCTGCTGCCCAGCCTGCACGTGTTCCTGGTGCCCCTCGCCGCCCTGCTGGGGCTGCTGTGGATCCCCTGGGCGCTGCTGGTAAGGGAGTTGCTGGGCGGGGCGCCGGATCCGGGCCGGGCCGCGGTGGCCCTGCTGCTCGTACCGGCGGGGTGGCTGCTGTCCGAGCTGGCCCGGTCCTGGCAGGGGCTGGGCGGGCCGTGGGGGCTGCTGGGGGCCAGTCAGTGGCAGGTGCCCGCGGCGCTCCGGCTGGTCTCCGTGGGCGGGGTGTGGCTGGTGAGCCTGCTGGTGGTGGCGGTGAACTGCGCGGTGGTGCTGCTGGTCGCCGCGCCGGGTGCGCGGGTGGCGGCGGTGGCCTCGGTCGCGGGGTGCGCGGTGCTGACGAGCGTGGTGTGGCTGTGGCTGCCGCGCCCGGAGCCGGCGGGCGGGCTGCGCGTGGCCGTCGTGCAGCCCGGCCTGGTGGACGCGGCGGACGGCGCGGAGCGGCGGTTCGCCGTCGGGGAGCGGCTGACGTCGGACCTGGCGGGCACGCACCCCGATCTGGTGGTGTGGGGCGAGAGCAGCGTCGGCGCGGACCTGGCGGCGCGGCCCGACCTGGCCCGGCGGCTGGCGGAACTGTCCGCGCGGGTCGGAGCCCCGCTGCTGGTCAACGTGGACGCCCGCCGCTCGGACCGGCCGGGAATATACAAGAGCTCGGTGCTGGTCGGACCCCAGGGGCCCACCGGCGACCGGTACGACAAGATGCGGCTGGTGCCCTTCGGGGAGTACATACCGGCCCGGTCGGTGCTGGGCTGGGCCACCTCGGTGGGCAAGGCGGCGGGCGAGGACCGGATGCGGGGCGACGGGCCGGTGATCATGGACCTGCCCGGCGGGACCCGGATCGGCCCGCTGGTGTGCTTCGAGTCGGCCTTCCCCGACATGAGCCGCTACCTGGCCGACGAGGGGGCCGGGATGCTGGTCGCCCAGTCGTCCACCTCGACCTTCCAGCGCAGCTGGGCCCCCGCCCAGCACGCCTCGCTGGCGGCCCTGCGCGCCGCCGAGACCGGCCGCCCCATGGTGCACGCCACCCTGACCGGGGTGAGCGCGGTCTACGGCCCGTCGGGCGAGCGGATCGGCAGGGCCCTGCCCACCTCGGCGAGCACGGCAGCCGTGTACGAGGTGCCGCTGGCCCGGGGCACGACCCTCTTCGTCCGGTTCGGGAACTGGCCCGGCGGCGCCTCGCTGGCCGCGCTCGGCCTGTACTGCGCGGCCCGGGGCGCCCGGGCGGTCAGGGCCGCGAGGTCTGCTCCAGCGCCGTCAGCACCACCCGCTCGCACAGCTCGTGGGTGAGCAGGGCGTCCCGGGCGCTGAGCACCTTGCCGCCCTCCACGGCCTCCAGGAAGGTGTCGACGGCCTGCTCGATCCCGCGCTGGCGGGCCACGGGGACCCAGTCCCCGCGCCGGCGCACCGTCGGCTGCCCCTTGTGGTCGATGACCTCGGCGAGGTTGACGACCTGGCGCTTGGAGTCCTGTCCGGAGACCTCCAGCACCTCCTCGGTGGAGCCGGAGAGCCGGTTCATGATGCCGAGGGCGGTGAATCCCTCACCGGACATCTGGAGCACCACCTGTGACATCAGCCCCTCGCGCACCACGGCGCGGACGTCGATGTGGTCGGCCTCGCCGGGCAGCAGGAAGCGCAGGGTGTCCACGACGTGGATGAAGTCGTCGAGGACCAGGGTGCGCGGGTCCTCGGGGAGCCCGACCCGGTGCTTCTGCATGACGATCAGATCGCGCGGGAGGTCGGCGCACTGCGCGTACCCGGGGGCGTGACGGCGGTTGAAGCCGACGAAGAGGGAGGTGCCGCGCTCCTCGGCCAGCTCGACCAGGCGGCGGGAGTCGGCGAGTTCGTAGGCGAGCGGCTTGTCCACGTAGGTGGGCACGCCCGCCTCCAGCAGCCGCTCCACGATCTCGGGGTGGACGCCGGTCGGGGCGTGCACGAAGGCGGCGTCCAGGCCCTGGGCGATCAGCGCGCCGAGGGAGGCGTGGCGGCGGCCCTCGGGGACGTGGTGGACCGCCCCGAGCCGCTCCAGCGTGGCGTGGGTGCGGGTCTGCAGGTGCAGTTCGACCCCGGGGCGGGTGGTGAGCACGGGCAGGTACGCCTTCTGGGCGATGTCGCCGAGTCCGATGACGCCGACCTTCACCGGGAGCCTCCTGGTATGTGCCGTATGCCGTATGGGACTCCGCAGCATAATCGCTGGTCGCCGATGGCGCGTTCGACCAGGATGGCGGCCATGACCACCTCCCAGGGAAACCACCGCCACGAGCCCTCCACGACCGCCGGCGAGCGCGAGATGCTGGACGGCTGGCTGGAGTACCACCGCGCCACCCTCGCCTGGAAGTGCGAGGGCCTTTCCGGCGAACAGCTGCGCGCCACCCCGCTGCGGCCCTCGGCACTGAGCCTGATGGGCCTCGTACGGCACATGGCGGAGGTGGAACGGTACTGGTTCCGGGAGATCTCCCTCGGCGAGGACCTGCCCGACCTCTACAGCACCCGCGAGAACCGGGACGGGGACTTCGAGTTCACCGGCGCGGACACCTGGGACGACGCGGAGCAGGTCTGGCACGAGGAGGTCGAGCTGGCCCGCCGGGCCGTCGCCGGCCGTTCCCTCGACGCGGTCTCGGACGCCGCGAGCCACCACCGGGGCGAGGTCTTCAGCCTGCGCTGGATCTACACGCACATGATCGAGGAGTACGCACGGCACAACGGGCACGCCGACCTCCTGCGCGAGCACATCGACGGGGCCACCGGCGAGTAGCGGGGGTGCCGGGGCGGGCGGTGTCCGCCGGACACCGCCTCCGCGTCACCCGTGCGGGGTGAATATCGGCCCAGGGTTTTCGCAACGGGGCCCTCGCACAGCAGAGTTGCGCGGGTGCATCCAACCCGAACCTCGACGAAACTGCTCCTCGGAGCCGCCTGCGCCGTTTCGGCGGTCTCGGCGGTCTCCGGCTGCGTGAACGTGAGCCCCGCGCCGATGCGGCCCGCCGGGGCTCCCTCCGGCGCGGCGGCGCCCCGGCACGAGCCGCGCGGGGGCCCCGGGGCGCTGCCGGTGGTGGTCCAGGCGCCCGCCCTGGAGGCGCTGAAGGCCGTCCCCCGGGACCGTGCCGCGCGTCCTTCGGCGCCCACGGCCGCCGGCCGGGGCACGGCGCGCTCCGCATCGGGCGGGCCTGAGCGGGCCGTGCCGGCGGAGGAGGCCCCGGAGGCCGTACCCGACATCCCCGAGCCGCGCAGGCACGCCGGGCACGCCGAGCGGCTGCCCGGGGGCCTTCCGGGGGCGGTACGGACCGACGCGCGGGTGCCGCGCGAGCTGGTGCGGGAGTTCCCGGTCCGCCCGGCCGACGTGTGCGCTCTGGGCCGCCGGCACGGTCACTGGAAGCCGGACAGCCCGGAGGCCCGCATCTGCGCGGGCGTCCACGAGGGCTGAACGGTCCCTAGGGCGACTGCTCGGGGAAGGGCCGGGGGCCCGGGCCCGCCTCCGCCACGAGCCGTCTTTCCAGGCGGGCGATGGCGTCGCGGACGCCGTCGCCGTACTCGTCGTCGGGCAGGGCCCGGGTGGCGGCGCGGGCCCGCGCGAGGTGCACGCGTGCTGCCTCGGGGCGGCCCAGCTTGACGTAGTCGGCCGCGAGGCTGAGGTGCAGCGAGGGGTAGAAGACGCGCACCGCCTCGCCGAGCCTGTCGGCGGCGCTCAGGGCCCTCAGGTCCCAGGCCAGTTCGTCGGCGGGGTCGTCCTGGGTGTCGGCCATGTAGTGGGCGAGGGTGCAGCGGTGGAGCAGGTCGCCCTCCTCGCCGATCTCGGACCAGATCTCGCAGAGCCGGTTACGGGCCTCCTCGCGGTCCCCGGCGTGCAGCAGGATGACCGCCTGGCCGATCCTGGTCATGACGGCGTCCTCCGACGCCTCCTGCTGCTGCTCCGTCAACGGGGCCTCCGGCTTGCTCTGCCGGACCTGATTCCGGTCCGATCATCAAGAAGCTAGCCGGAGGCACCGGCTCTGACGCCGAGGCGCGGTGGGGTGTCAGCCCAGGTCCGGGATCCGCCAGTCGATCGGCTCATGGCCCTGCGCGGCGACGGCCTCGTTGATCTGCGTGAAGGGGCGGGAGCCGAAGAACTTCTTGGCCGACAGCGGCGAGGGGTGGGCGCCCTTGACGATGACGTGCCGCTCCTGGTCGATCAGCGGGATCTTCTTCTGGGCGTAGGCGCCCCAGAGGACGAACACGGACGGGTCGGAGCGGTCGGACACGGCGCGGATCACCGCGTCGGTGAACTTCTCCCAGCCCTTGCCCTTGTGCGAGTTGGGCTCGGCCTCACGGACGGTGAGCACGGCGTTCAGCAGGAGGACGCCCTGCCGGGCCCAGGGCATCAGGTACCCGTTGTCCGGGACCTCCAGGCCCAGCTCCTCCTTCATCTCCTTGTAGATGTTGCGCAGCGAGGGCGGGGTCCTGACCCCGGGCTGCACGGAGAAGCACAGGCCGTGCCCCTGGCCGGCGCCGTGGTACGGGTCCTGGCCCAGGACGAGTACCTTCACCTTGTCGAACGGCGTGGCCTCCAGGGCCGCGAAGACCTGCTCGCGCGGCGGGTAGACCGGCCCGTTCGCCCGCTCCTTCTCGACGAACTCGGTGAGCTCCTTGAAGTAGGGCTGGTCCAGCTCCCCGCCGAGGACGGGCAGCCACGACTCGGGCAGCATCTGGGGCACGTCGACAACCTCCGGTACAAGTTCGTGCAACTCCTCAGAACCTACCGGGCACCACTGACAACGCTACGCCCCGGGCGCCCGCGCACCCGGGGCCCGCCGTCACCAGCTGGTCTTGCGGTACAACTCCCACATCTGCATGGCGGTCTGGGGGTCCAGGGCGCGCTCGGCCCCGGCGATGTCCTCGCGGGCGCCGACGTAGAGCTTGCCCTGCCACAGCGGCAGCAGCCGGACGTCCTGCGCGAAGATCTGCTGGGCCTGCTCGAACTCCCGGACGCCGGCCGAGCGGTCGCTCTCGCGGCGGGACTTGGGCAGGATCTCGTTCTGGATCGTGGCGTTCTCGTACGGCGTGCCGACCGCGTTCTCCTTGCCGACGAACGGCGCGATGAAGTTGTCCGGGTCCGGGAAGTCGGGGAACCAGCCGCGGCCGAAGACCGGGTACTCGCCGTTCTTGTAGCCGACCTGGAAGTCCTTCCAGGGCTTGCTGCGCAGCGTGATCTTGAACAGGCCGCTCTCGTCCAGCTGCCGCTTGATCTCGGTGAACTCGTCGGCGGTGGAGCCGCCGTAGCGGTCCGTGGTGTACCAGAACGTGAGGTCCACGGGCGTGGGAATCCCGGCGGACTGCAGGAGCTTGCGCGCCTTGGCCACGTCGGCGTTGCCGTACATGTCGTAGAAGGGCGTCTTGTGGCCGACGACCCCCTTGGGGACCATCGAGTACAGCGGCTCGGCGGTGCCCTGGTAGACCTTGGTGACGAGCGCCCCGCGGTCGATGACCTGGGCGATGGCCTGGCGCACCGGCAACTTCGCGACCTGCGGGTCCTGGGGGTTGAAGACCAGGTAGCGGATCTCGGAGCCGACGTTCTCGACGACCTGGACGCCCTGGTTGTGCGAGGCGGTGCTCTGCAGGTCCTTGATCTCCGCCGCCGACAGGCCTCGGTAGGTGGCGTCGATCTCCTTGTTCTTGAGGGCCGCCACCATCTGGTCGGACTTCTTGAAGTAGCGGATGGTGACCGCGTCGTTACGGCGGTTGGCGAAGCCCTGGTAGCCCTCGTTGCCGTCGAGGACCGCTTCGGAGCCCTCCTTGTACGAGGCGAGCAGGTACGGGCCGGAGCCGGTGACCTTGCCGTCCGAGCGGACCTTGTCGGCCGGGTACTCCTTGGGCGCGACCAGCGAGGCGGCGGGCGAGCCGAGGACGTACGGGAAGGTCGCGTCGGGGGTCTTCAGGTGGAAGACGACCGTGAGCGGGTCGGGGGCCTCGATCTTGTCCAGGCTCTCGAAGAGCCCCTTGGGGCCGACCTGGGAGTTGATCGTCCTGATCCGGTCGAGGGAGTGCTTGACCGCCTTGGAGTCGAGCGGCTCGCCGTCGGAGAACTTCAGGCCCTTGCGCAGGGTGCACCGGTAGGCCATGTTCGCCGTGTCGGTGAAGTCGCAGCTCTGGGCGGCGTCCGGCTGGGGCTTGGTGCTGCCCGTGGGGAACGCCAGGAGGGTCTGGTAGATGTTCCGGTAGAGCTCCCAGGAGCCGTCCCAGGCCGCGGCGGGGTCGAGGGTGCTCGGCGCGCTCGTGGTGCCGACCGTGATCCTCTTCGCCGCGGCGTCGGCGTCGTCCGAAAGCAGACCGCATCCGGCGAGCAGGGATATGGACGCAAGGGCCGCAGTGATCTGCAGGCATCTGGTCCGGTTGAACACGTGCACGCTCCTCGATCAGCCACCGGGTGCGGCAGACCCTACCGCAGAGCGTCACAGTTCCAAGGGGCAGGTTTCATGAGGCTCTTGACCGATTTCGCGCGTGTTCGATACGTATTTGCCTCCCCTGGGGAGGCAAATACGTCCGGTTATCGGTCAGTGCACACCGGCATTCAGGAACATTCCCCCGTCGACGACCAGGGTTTGTCCAGTAATCCATTCCGCTTGTGCAGATGTAAGAAATGCGGCCGCTCCCCCGATGTCCTCCGGGACCCCGAGCCGGCCGAGCGGATAGGCCGCCGAGGCCTCCTGCTCGCGGCCCTCGTAGAGCGCCTGGGCGAACCTCGTCTTGACCACGGCCGGCGCGATCGCGTTGACCCGGACCCGGGGCGCCATCTCGTGCGCGAGCTGGAGGGTGAGGTTGATCATCGCGGCCTTGCTCATCCCGTACGCCCCGATGAAGGGCGAGGCGGAGAGCCCGGCGATCGAGGCGATGTTCACGATGGCCCCGCCGTTGTCCTTCTGCCAGGCGTGCCAGGTCCGCTGGGCGAAGCCGAGGGCCGAGATCACGTTGGTCTCGAAGACCTTGCGCGCCACCTGGAGGTCCAGGTCGGCGATGGGTCCGAAGACCGGATTGGTGCCCGCGTTGTTGACCAGGAAGTCGACGCGGCCGAAGGCCTCCATCGCCCGCTCCACGGCGACGGCCTGGTGGGCCTCGTCGTGCGCCTTCCCGGCCACCCCGATCACCCGGTCCGAGCCGAGCCGCTCGACGGCCTCCTTGAGCGCGTCCTCGTTGCGCCCGGTGATCAGGACCCGGTCGCCCCGGGCGACCAGCGCCTCGGCGATCCCGTAGCCGATGCCCCGGCTCGCCCCGGTGACCAGTGCGGCCTTGCCGCTGTCCGTGCCGTTGTACGTCATGCCGTACGCCCTGCCTCTCCGGGGTGTGGTCAGTTGAGCGGGCCGCCGGCCACGTAGAGCACCTGGCCGGAGACGAAGCCCGCGTCCTCGCCGGTGAAGAAGGCGATGGCGTTGGCCACGTCCGCGGGGACGCCCACGCGCTGCACGGGGATCTGCGAGGCGGCGGCGAGCTGGAACTCCTCGAAGCCCATTCCGACGCGGGCCGCGGTCTGCGCGGTCATCTCGGTCGCGATGAAGCCGGGGGCGACGGCGTTGGCGGTCACGCCGAACTTGCCGAGCTCGATGGCCAGGGTCTTGGTGAAGCCCTGCAGCCCGGCCTTGGCGGCGGCGTAGTTGGCCTGGCCGCGGTTGCCGAGCGCGGAGCTGCTGGAGAGGTTCACCACGCGGCCGAACTTGGCCTCGACCATGTGCTTCTGACAGGCGCGCGCCATCAGGAACGCACCCCGCAGGTGCACGTTCATGACGGTGTCCCAGTCGGTGTCGCTCATCTTGAAGAGCAGGTTGTCGCGGAGCACGCCCGCGTTGTTCACGAGGATGACCGGGGCGCCCAGCGTGCTCGCGACCCGCTCGACGGCCGCCTCCACCTGGGCGGCGTCCGAGACGTCGCAGCCGACCGCCAGGGCCTTGCCGCCGGCCGCCGTGATGGCCTCGACGGTGTCCTTGCAGGCCGCCTCGTCCAGGTCGATCACGGCGACCGCCCGGCCCTCGGCGGCCAGGCGCAGGGCGGTGGCCGCGCCGATGCCCCGGGCCGCCCCGGTGACGATCGCGACGCGCTGCTCGGTGGTGGACATGCTGGTTCTCCTCGCCCTTGAGAGACGGCCGCCCGAGGTGAGCAACCGCTTAGTAGCTTCAGCTGAGGAGACGCTAGGAGTCGCGGCACCGCGTGTCAACGGGGTCCCGGCCCGGCGGCGTTCGCGCCGCGGGCCGGCCGGTCCGCCGTCCGGGGCCCGGGCGCCCCGGACGGCGGACCCCGGGCGCGCGGATCAGCGGACCAGCAGGTCCAGCAGGCGCTCCACCTCCGCGGCGGGATCGGCCGTCAGGCCGGTGTGCACCGGTCCGGGCTGGACCACGGTGCTGCGGGGGGCGATCAGCCAGCGGAACCGCCGCCCCGGGTCGTCCCCCGCCGCCTGGCCCGCCCGCTCGCCGCCCTCGCACAGCCCCTCGACCCCGCGCAGCGCCGCCCGGACCCCGGCCACGTCGGCCTCCGGGTCCAGGGCGAGGAGCTTGGCCTCGTCCAGGTGGGTGCGCGCGGCGACGAAGGAGTGCGCCCGGCAGTAGACGATGACCCCGGCGTTGAAGCACTCGCCGCGCTCCATCCGGGGCACCACGCGCACCAGCGCGTATTCGAACACGTCCCGCTTGGTCACTCGTCGCCGCTCTTCTGCTTGTTCTTGCTCTTGTCCGACTGGGGAGGGAGGCGCTCGGCGAGCCAGCCCGGAGGGCCGGACCGCGGACGGACCTCGGCCTCCATGGTGATCCTCTCGTGGATCGTGGCCGCGCGCGGCAGCAGCGCCTCCACGTAGGCGCGCCGTACCGCGTCGGTGGAGTCGAAGCCGGGCTCGTCGACGAGCCACTCGTCGGGGACGTCCGCGGCGACCTCGGTGAGCAGCTCTTCGGTGACGAGGGGGGCCAGCTCGGCGGCGGCGGCCGCGATGTCCGGGCCGACGGGGGCCAGGACGTGGTCGGAGGCGTTGTAGGGCTTGGCGGCGGCGGCATGGGCGGTGGGCCAGTTGTGATGCCAGATCATCGTGGCGCCGTGGTCGATGAGCCAGAGGTCCCCGTGCCAGACCAGCATGTTCGGATTGCGCCAGGACCGGTCGACGTTGTTGATCAGGGCGTCGAACCAGACCACGCGCCCCGCCTCGACCGGGTCCGCCGAGTAGGCGAGCGGGTCGAAGCCGATCGAGCCGGGCAGGTAGTCCATGCCGAGGTTGAGCCCGCCGCTGGCCTTGAGCAGTTCCTGGACCTCCTGGTCGGGCTCGGCGAGCCCGATGACGGGGTCGAGCTGCATCTGCACCAGCCGGGGGACCCGCAGCCCCAGGCGCTGGGCGAGCCGCCCGCAGACGACCTCGGCGACCAGGGTCTTGCGGCCCTGGCCGGCTCCGGTGAACTTCATGACGTAGGTACCGAGGTCGTCGGCCTCGACGATTCCCGGGAGCGAGCCGCCCTCACGCAGGGGCGTGACGTAGCGGGTCGCGATCACTTCGGACAACATCCGCCCAGGTTACGGGGGTCAGCGGCGCGGAGCCCACTGCGAAAGCAGTTCCTCGGCCGTGGTGACCGACGCCACCAGGACGAGCGAGTTGCGGATCACCTCGGCGGTGCAGGAGGCGGGCACCCCGGCGATGGCGTCGGCCGGGACCACGACCTCGTAGCCGAGGTTCACGGCGTCGAAGACGGTGTTCGGGATGGCGATGTTGGAGGAGACCCCGGTGACGACGAGGGTCCGGATCCCGAGGTTGCGCAGCAGGGCGTCCAGGTCGGTTCCGGCCATCGGGGAGAGTCCGTGCAGCCGGCGGACCACGAGGTCCCGCGCCTCCACCGTGACCGGGGCGGCGACCTCCACGGCCCGGCTGCCGGTCAGCTGGCGCACGGGCAGCTTCCCGGCCGCCCGGAACAGCCGCGCGTTGGCATTGGCCGCGAGCCCGTCGGGGCGCCGCTCGGCGACCGCGTGGACCACCTGCACCCCGGCCGCGCGCGCGGCGGCCACCAGCGCCGCCACCCGGTCGAGCATTCCGGAGTCCCGGGCCTCCTTGGCCAGCTCGGGCAGGGCGCTCTCCTCGCCGACGACACCGTTCTGGCATTCGACGGTGAGCAGCGCGGTGGTGGCGGGATCGAACTCCGGCATGGCTCCCCCTGGTGCGTAGACGGAAGAGGACGCATGATTCCTGACACCTAGTCAGATGTGAAGGGGTGCGGGTCGGATGGACGCGACGAGGACGGGCGGGCAGGGGGCGCAGCGGCGGGGCCGCCGCGTCATGATGACCGGCGAGGAGGTGGACGCGTTCCTGCGCGAGCAGCGCACCTGCCGGGTGGCCACGGTCTCCCCGGACGGGCGGCCGCACGTGGGGGCCCTGTGGTTCGCCTGGGACGGCACCTCGCTGTGGCTGTACTCGATCACCCGCAGCCGCCGCTGGTCCGACCTGCGCAGGGACCCGCGGATCTCGGTGGTGGTGGACGCGGGCGAGTCGTACGGGGAGCTGCGCGGGGTCGAGCTGTCCGGGACGGCGGTCTTCGTCGGCGAGGCGCCGCGCACGGGGGAGCCGTGCCCCGAGCTGGAGGAGGCGGAACGGCTCTTCCCCCGGAAGAACTTCGGCCTGGAACAGATGCCGCACGACGGCAGGCACGCCTGGATCCGCCTGACCCCGGAAGCGATCGTCTCCTGGGACTTCGGCAAGCTCTAGGCCCCGTCGGCCGGGGAGGCGGCCGCGACCGCGGCGGCCGCCTCCCGCAGGGCCTCGACGGCCGCACGGATGGAGGGCCGCCGGTCGGCGTCGGCGCGCCAGACGGCGTACACGTGACGCCGTACGGTGTCGCACACCGGCAGCAGGCGCACCCCCGGCGGCACCGGCCCCCGGCCCAGCCGGGGCGTCACGCAGACGCCCAGCCCGGCCTCGACGAAGGCGAGCTGGGTGTGGTGCTCCTCGGCGATGTGCGCGACGCGCGGTTCGATGCCCGTGCCGCGCAGGGTGAAGACCAGCCACTCGTGGCAGAACTGCCCCTCGTTCCAGGAGATCCAGTCGTCCCCGGCGAACTCGGCGAGGGAGATCTGCGTCCGGCCGACGAGCGGGTGGTTCTCCGGTACGGCGATGTCGGCGCCGTCGTCCAGGAGGTGGGTCCGGGTCAGCTCGGCCGGGACCGGCATCCGCTTGTTGTGCCAGTCGATGGCCAGGGCCATGTCGAGGTCGCCCCGGACCACGGCGGCCATGCTCTCCTCGGGCTCCTTCTCCCGCACCAGCACCCGCAGCTCGGGGTGGTCGGCGCGCAGGGAGGTCAGGGTCCGGGGCAGCAGTCCGCGCATGGCCGTGGGGAAGGCCCCGATCCGCAGCTCCCCCACCGCGCGGCCGCGCTGGGCCTCGACGTCGGCCTGGGCCAGCTCCACCTGGGAGATGATCCGGGCGGCGTGGCCGGCGAGGATCCGCCCGGCGTCGGTGAGGCGGACCCCCCGGCCGTTCTTGGCCAGCAGGGGCTGGCCGACCTCGCGCTCCAGCTTGGCCATCTGCTGGGAGACCGCCGACGTGGTCACATGGAGGCCGCAGGCCGCCCCGCTGACCGAGCCGTGGCGGGCGAGGGCGTCGAGGGTGCGCAGGCGTTCCAGGTTCAACATGTAAGCGATGCTACGCCGTCGTTCGCAGGAAATCTCGCTTGTCCTACGAGGTCGTGCCCAGGAGAGTGAGCTCCATGAGCGCACCCGCCACCCCTCGCCGAACCTCCGCCCCCGCCCCGCCTCCTCCGCCCCCTCCGTCTCCTGCGCCCCGCCGCGCGGGTCCGCCCGTACCGGCGGCCTCGACTGGCGCGTCCGGTTCGCCTTCCTCTCGGTGGTGTGGGGCTTCAGCTTCCTCTTCATCAAGGTGGGCACGGGCGCGTTCGCACCCTTCCAGGTCGCCCTCGGCCGGGTGTTCTTCGGGGCGCTCGCCCTGCTGGCGGTGCTGCTCGTGCGCCGCGAGCCGCTTCCCCGGGGCCGGCGCACCTGGGGGCACCTGACGGTGGCCGCGCTGCTGCTCAACACGGCCCCCTTCGCGCTCTTCGCCTACGCCGAGCAGACCATCACCTCGACCCTGGCCGGGATCTGCAACGCGACCTCCCCGCTGTGGGGTATGGCGCTCTCCCTGGTCGCGCTCTCCGAGGACCGCCCCACGCGCCGCCGGTTCGCGGGACTGGGCGTCGGCTTCCTCGGGGTGCTGACCGTCCTCGGCGCCTGGCAGGGCTTCACGGGCGTCGACGCCACGGGCACGGCCCTGGCCCTGCTGGCCTCGCTCTGCTACCCGATCGGCTGGATCTACGTCCGCCGCACCCTGGCCGGCAGCTCCGGCTCGCCGGTCGCGATGACCGGGGCGCAGCTGATGATCTCGACGCTCCAGCTGGCCGCCGTCAGCGCCCTGTTCACCCCGGCCCCCACGTCCTTCCCGCTGTGGCCCACCCTCGCGGTGATCACCCTGGGGGCCCTGGGCACGGGGACGGCCCTGCAGATGCAGTACGGCCTGGTGTCGGAGATCGGGCCGACCACCGCGCAGATGGTCACGTATTTCATCCCGGTGATCGCCACAACGGCGGGCGTCCTGGTCCTCGGCGAGCAGCTGCACTGGAACACCCCGGTCGGCGCCCTGATCGTCCTCGCGGGCGCGGCCCTGACCCAAGCCCGGCCGCAGGCCCGCACGAGGGCCTGACCCTTCCGGCGGCACCGCCGGACCCCCGCCGCACCGCGCGGTGGGGGTCTTGGCGTGCGTGCGCTCAGTCGAAGCGCGCGCCGGCCGCCGGGCGCACCGCCGCGGCCACGGCGTCGGCGAGGGGTTCCACGTCCCGCCGGTGCAGGGTGGAGACCGTGATCCGCACCCCGGGCCCCGCCTCCACGCGGTAGACGGCCCCGGGCCGTACCGCCCAGCCCGCCGTCAGCAGCCGCGTGACCACCGCCGTCTCGTCGGCCACCGGTACCCATACGTTCATCCCGCTGCGCCCGTGCGCCGCCACTCCCCGCTCGGCCAGCGCCTCGACGAGCCCGTCGCGCCGCAGCCCGTACGAGCGGGCCACCGCCGCCCGGTCCACCGCGCCGTCGGTCCACAGCTCCGCCACCGTGCTCTGGAGCAGCCGGCTGACCCACCCCGGGCCCAGCCGCTGCCGGCCCCGCACCCGGTCCATCGTCACGGCGTCGCCCGTGAGCACGGCGAGCCGCAGGTCCGGGCCGTACGCCTTGGCGGTGGAGCGGATCAGCGCCCAGTGCCGGGTGGCCCCGCCCAGCGGGCAGAGCGGCAGGTCCACGATGCCGTGCCCGTGGTCGTCCTCGATGAGCAGCACCTCGGGACGGCCGGCCAGCAGCTCCCGCAGCAGCGCCGCCCGCTCCGGGCCGACCGCGGCCCCGGTCGGGTTCTGGGCGCGGGCCGTCACCACCAGGGCCCTGGCCCCGGCCTCCAGCGCCCGGGCCACCGCCTCCGGCCGCGGTCCCTGGTCGTCGACGGCCACCGGCAGCACCCGAAGGCCCAGCGCCGGGGCCAGGTCCAGCACACTGCCCCACCCGGGGTCCTCGACCGCCACCGCGTCCCCCGGCCGCAGGTGCGCGGCCAGGACCCGTTCGATCCCGTCGAGCGCCCCCGAGGTCACCGCCAGGGGTCCGGCCGGGACCCCGTCGGCCTCGAACCCGGCGCGGGCGAGGCGGGCGAGGCCGGGGAGGACCGGGTCGTCCCCGTAGAGGGTGGGGGCTTGCGCGTACCGGCGGGCCGCGGCGGCCAGCGGCCCGTCCAGGGAGGGCAGCAGCGAGACGTCCGGGTTGCCGTGGGTGAGGTCCCGTACGCCTTCGGGCACCTCCGGGAGGAGCGCGTCGCGGGGTGCGCTGGCGGGCCGTCCGCGCACCCGGCTGCCGCGCCGCCCGTCGGTCTCGATGATCCCGCGCTCGCGCAGCGACCGGTAGGCGGCCGCCACGGTGTTGGGGTTCACCCCCAGCTCACCGGCCAGTTCCCGCATCGGCGGCAGCAGCGCTCCGGGCGCGAGGGCGCCCGATCCGACGCCCGCCTCGACGCTGGCCGCGATTTCCGATGCGCGGCGCCCACTGATCGTATATTCTCCTAGCACAAAGCCAATTATGCACTAGTACAACGGAGTCCGCACCATGAGCGTCACCCCCGTCGACTACGCGCCGACCGAGCGCACCGTCCCGAGCCGCTCCCGCGAGCGGGCCCGCTACGACCGCGAGACGGTGCACTCGATACTCGACCAGACCTACCTCTGCCACCTGGGCTTCGTCCGCGACGGCGCGCCGGTGGTCCTGCCGACGCTGTTCGGCCGGGTGGGCGAGACCCTCTACGTGCACGGCTCCACCGGCTCCCGCCCGCTCCTGGCCGCCGGGAAGGCGGACCCGGGCCTGCCGGTCTGCCTGACCGTGACGCACGTGGACGGCCTGGTGCTGGCCAAGTCGGCCTTCCACCACTCGATCAACTACCGCTCGGTGGTCGTCCACGGCACGGCGTACCAGGTCACCGACGAGGCGGAGTGCCGCATGGCCCTGGACGCCCTGGTCGACCACGTCGTGCCCGGCCGCTCCGCCGACTCCCGGCCGGCCAACGCCAGGGAGCTCGCGGCCACGGCGGTGATCCGCCTGGACCTGAACGAGGTCTCCGCGAAGCTCCGTACGGGCGGCCCCAACGACGACGCCGAGGACCTGGACCTGCCCCACTGGTCGGGCGTGGTCCCCGTGGCGCCGGCGTACGGCACGCCCGTCCCGGCCGCCGGCCTGGCCCCCGGCATCGCCGTCCCGGACTACGTCAGCGCGCTCTGAGCCTCACGGGCGCGCCGGTCCGCGGGCCGGTCCACCCCGCCCGCGGGGCGGCGCGCCTCCGCCACGATCAGCGCGCCCACCGCCGACAGCAGCAGTACGGTGCCCAGCACCACGGCGCCGGTCAGCCGCTCCCCCAGCACCACGACGGCGATGACGGCCGCGCTCACCGGCTCGATCAGCATGATCACCGACACGGTCGCGGCCCGTACCACCGCGGCCCCGGTGAAGTACAGGGCGTACGCCAGGGCCGTGGGCACCACGGCCACGTACACCAGCAGCCCGGCCACCCGCACCGGCTCGGCGGTGTGCGGCAGCAGCCCCTCCACCGCGGCGAGCGGCAGCAGGCACACCGTGCCCACCCCCACCGACCAGGCGGTCGTCACCAGCGGGTCCCCGCCCGCCCCGCGCCGCCCGAGCCACCGCGCCCGCAGCGTCATCCCCGCATACCCGGCAGCGGACAGCAGGGCCCAGCCGACCCCCAGCGGCCTCACCTCGCCGCCCCCGGAACCCAGCACCAGGACCGCGAGCCCGCCCAGGGCACCGCCGACGGCGGCCGCTCCACCCCAGCCGAGCCGCTCGCCCATCCAGTACCGCGCGCCCAGCGCGATCAGCACGGGCCCCGCGCCCAGCGTGACCACGGTGCCGACGGCCAGGCCGGTTTCACGCACCGCCCCGAAGTAGGCGGCCTGGAAGAGGGTGAACATCAGACCGGTCCCGATCAGCGAGAGGACCGGGGTCCGCCGCCCGCGCGACACTCGCGCGGGACGGCGTACGGCCAGCACCCCGAGCAGCACCACCAGCCCGCCGGCGCTGCGCCAGAAGGACAGGGCGAGCGGACCGAGGTCACTGGCCAGGAAGAGGAGGGAGGCCGCCGCCCCGGCGGTGCCCCAGGCGACTCCGGCGACGACGAGGTAGAGCAGGCTGCGCCCGGTGGCGGGCGAGTGGTTCGACACGTGATTCTCCGCGCTTGCGTGAAGGATGAGGACTGCGGGTCATCGCTTCGCGGGCAGCACGGACCTGCCCGGGAACTTCCCCTGGCAGGTCTCTCGTTCGGCGGCGGCCGCCCGCGCTAGGCGGCCGGCGGCGAAAGCACGGTGTCGTACATGCCGAGCACCCTACGCCCTGCCCGCCGTCCGGACCAGGGCGTTCCGGAGCGAACCGGGCCCCACCGGCCCTACGCGCTCGCCCTCTCGGGCTCGGCGTCCGGCTCGGCCGCGGCCCCGGCCCCCGCCCCGGCCTCCGGCAGAACGGATTCCCCCGCCACCACCGGGGCCGGCCGCGAGGACTGCGCGATGAAGGCACCGCCCAGCACCAGCGCCCCGCCGGCCATCTGCCAGGTCGAAAGGTGCTCGTGCAGCAGCACCCAGGCCAGCACGGTGGCGACGACGGCCTCGAGATTGGCCACCACGCCCGCGACCTGCGGCGAGAGCATGCGCACCGAGACCACACCGGTCAGGTACGCGGCCACGGTGGCGACCAGCACCACCCAGCCGAGCAGCACCAGGGCCGGCACCCGCAGGTCCCCGAGCGCCGCGTACCCGCCCAGCACCTGCCAGTCCATCTGCCAGGGGCGGGCCAGCACGGTCATCACCAGGGCGCCGACGATCATGCCGTACGCGATCACGCCCATCGGGTCGGGCACGTCCTCGCCGTCGGTGCCCTGGTCGGCGAAGACGAAGTAGAAGGCCTGGCAGCAGGCGGCGGCGAGGCCGAGGAGCACCCCGAGCGGGTCCAGGCTCAGCCCGGCCCAGATCTCGACCACGCAGGCCAGCCCCGCCACGGCCACCGCCGCGCCGGCCGCGGCCGCCCGGGTCACCGGCTTGCGCTGCACGAAGCGGATCCAGCCGAGCAGCAGCGCCGGACCGAGGTATTCCAGGAGCAGGGCCACGCCGACCGGGATCCGCGACAGGGAGGCGAAGTAGAAGGCCTGCACACCCGCGACGGCCACCAGCCCGAAGCCGGCCAGCAGCAGGGGCCGCCGCCGTACCAGGGCGCGGTGCCGCCAGGCCAGGGGGGAGAGCACCAGCGCCGCCCCCGCCACCCGCAGCCACACCATGTGGAGCGGGTCCAGACCCGCCTCGATCAGCGGCTTCGCCGCGACGCCGGAACCACCGAACGCAACCGCCGAGACGAGGGCGAGGCCCAGTCCGGCGTTCTTCCCTGACGCTTGCATCGGGCCATCATGACAGGGTGCGTCAGGAGCGTCACCAGGATGACACCTGTTGAGACGCACCCGACACCGAAGGGTCCGGCACCCCCGGTTTCTGACAGCCCATCAGTATTGAATGTTCCGGCCCCCGGGGCTACGTTCCGCCGCACGTACCCGACGAGAAGGGGTGGACGCATGGCTGAAGTCACCGCGGAATCACGCATCGAGGCGCCCGCCGCGAAGCTCTGGGCCCAGCTGACCGACTGGGGCGCGTACGGGCAGTGGAGCATGACCCACACCGACTTCCCCAAGGGCGGCCCCGAGACCCTCGCGGTCGGCGCCACCTTCACCGAGAACATGAAGATGATGGGCTTCCCCGCCGAGGTCCTCTGGACGGTCTCGGAGCTGGAGGACCAGCGCCTGTTCGCCATCACGGGCAAGGGGCCGATGGGGGTCGCCGTCCTGACCCGGTACACCCTGACCCCCGACGGCACGGCCACGAAGGTCCGCATCGACGGCGAGTTCACCGGCGCCGCCGTGTCCCTCATGGCGGGCAAGCTGAAGGACTCGGCCACGGCCGCGCTGAACGAGTCGCTGCGCCGGCTCGCCACCCTGGTCGTCTGACCCCGCGCACACGGCGGCGCGCCCCGCGAGAGGGCTCTCGCGGGGCGCGCCGTCGCCGTCGGCCGGGTCAGTGCTCGTCGGCCAGGATCAGGTACAGCTTCTTGCGGGCGTCGTTGACGACCGCGAGGGCCTTCTCGCGCTGCTCGGGCGTGCCGGTCTTGAAGACCTGCCCGAAGGCTTCCATCAGACCGACGCCGGCGGCACGGATCTCGTGCATCGCCTCGAAGTCGAAGCCGCGCCCGGCGTCCGCCCAGGGGGCGTCCGGGCCCGACTCGGCCTCGCCGCGGCCGGCGTCGGTGAGCGTGAACAGCTTCTTGCCGCCCTCGCTCGCGCTGCTGATCAGCCCCTCGTCCTCGAGCAGCTGCAGGGTCGGGTAGACCGAGCCCGGGCTGGGCTTCCACGCCCCGCCGCTGCGCTCGCCGATCTCCTGGATCATCTCGTAGCCGTGCATGGGCCGGTCGGCGAGCAGCGCCAGGATGGAGGCGCGCACGTCACCGCGCCGCGCCCGCCCGCGCGGTCCGCCCCGCCCGCCCCTTCCACCGAAGGGCCCGCCACCGAAGCCGGGCCCGAACGGCCCGAAGGCGGCGCGCAGCCCCCTGAACTCCTCCCGACGGTCCGGCCCGCAGTGGCCGTGACCCCGTCCGTGCTCATGCCCGTGGTCGTGCTGTCCGCGTGAACGCATCACTGCGCTCCTTTCGTCTCACTGGGTTTTCCCTGACGTCTTCCACTATCGCTGACCCATCGCGATGCGTCAACGATATATCGGAAACTATCGCAGCCGATCCCGGAGCGAGGCGGGTACCTTGTCCTCGGCAGCCGAGTCGGGGTGGCGATGACGCCCTTGCGATCACGTCCGTACGGACTTCGAGCTCGTCCCGCCCAGAGGCGTCGGTCTTCTGCGGATCGGCATGCCCCGCCACGAGGCGGACACGGCCCTCCTGTCGCTGCGCGATCCCACAGCGATTTCCGACTCGGACCGGCCGGGGCAACACGTCTTCCGCCCGAGCGGCCTGATGATCGGCATCAGCTGCGTCCGCGACCAGTTGGAGGCAGTCGAGCTGGGGCGTCCGTCGAGCGCGGTAGATACGGTGCGGTTCGCCGACGTCGACGTGTTCGGCCTGCCTGCACTCGAGGTCGTTCGCCGCATGCGTGAGCGGACCACGATCCTCGCGGATCCAGAAGACCCTGCGTCGTTCGTGGCACCTGACCTGCTGCTGAGCTTCTGGCGTCCCTTCGCGGCGGACGATGACCCGAAAGAGGAGCAGGGCCACTACTTCAGCTCGGTCCTCCTGGCCCGTCCGGGTTGTCACGACGGTCCCGGACTGTGACAGACGTCGACAGGCTCCGCAGGTGACGGCCGGACTTCGCCGACAACATCGGCGAGCGGCAGTGCACCCGGTTACACGTCGCCGAGGAACCCAGGATCGGACGGCCCCATCTGCCGGGCGAAGTCCGCAGCCACTCCGATGACCTCGCGCATCGGCACAGGCCGCCGACTCGTCGCCGCGAGATCGGCTTGGGCCTGCGCGGACCACAGGAACGGATACACAGAGATGCCCTGCGGGAACGCCAGGGCCGCGGCTTCCTCACGCCAGCCTGGCCACCGCAGCCCGTCATAGAACGTCTCCAACCGGCCCGAGAGCAGCCAGGAGACCCACCCGGAGTGGCCCATTTCCATCGCTTCCCACTCAAGAGTGTCGGGAGCGAAGTACGTCATCTGACCAGGGGCCCCAGGCCGGCCCGCAGCCGCAGGATCGCCACCGTTCAGCGCGAAGACCCCGCCGACGACGTCGTGGCCGACGACCAGGCCTGCCGCGGGGTGCCAGACCGGATCGAAGTCTGCGGGGAAACGGTTGACCTGCGCCAGACTCGGGAGCCCCCCACCCGTGACCGAACCCCCGCCGAACACACGCACCCATCCGCTGTCCACGAGCAGACCGCCGGTGTTCAACGCCAGAGCACCCAGCATCGATCGCGCCGTGACCTGCATCTGCAGAAGGCATCGACGACCCTCGTCAACGTCGGCAGGGAGCACCTGAACGGGCACGGCGCCCGCCGAAAGCATCTCCCGAAGCTCCGGCCACGCCGGATCATCCACATGGACCAACTCGTCGATCTCGCGCACCCGGGGATCGTCGCACCCTCCCCCATCGCCTCATCAAGCGGGCTGGACCACCCACCTGCACCCTTTGGGGTGGAATGACGGGGGAATTCCTAGTCGGCGCTCGTCCGTGCGTGCTGTTCTTGCCCCGCGACTCCACGGGAAGACGACGAAAGGGGACATCCGTGCGCCACCAGGGACGGATCAGGAAGTGGCTCGCCGCCGCGGCCGGCGCCGCCGCGCTGCTGTCCGTACTGCACGGCCCGGCGGCCACCGCCACCGCCGACGGGACACGGACTCTGGCGGGAAACACGCTCAACCTGCACCAATGCGTCTACGCCCCCACCCCGGGGGCCGACTACATGACGATGCTCGTGCCCAGCCGCGACGGACGGTTCGCCACGGGTACCAACACCTCGGCCGCACCGGACCGGAGCCTGTCCTGCGGCAACGGCGACGGGAACTACGCCCCGGTCCTCCCCTGGGCCGCCCTCGAGTCGCTCGACCTGGGCGCCGGCCGCTACCTCAACCTGCACCAGTGCGTCTACTACTCCGACCTCCAGCACGACCACCTCACCGTGATCGTCCCGGGCCGCGGCAGCGGATGGAGCGCCGGGACCAACGTCTCCGACACCCCCGACACCCAGGTCTCCTGCGGTCCCGGCCGCGGGCTCTACTCCCTCGTGCCCCTGCTGTCCTCGGTCAAGGCCCTGGACCTGACCGCGGGGCGCTACCTCAGCCTCCAGCAGTGCCAGTACTACTCCAGCCACCTCACCGACCACTTCAGCACCTTCCTGCCCAGCGGTGACGGCCGCTTCACCACCGGCACGAAGATCTCGAACACGGCCGACACCACCACCGCCTGCGGCGCGGGGGACGGGAACTACAACCCCATCCCCCTCCTGTCCGGCGCCCGGGCCCTCTCCCGGACCTGACCCCGCCGCCACGCCCGCGCCAAGTCCAGTCATCCCGGATTGGCCTTGGCGCGGGTCGGGAGCGGCACCCTACGGTCGGTCCATGCGCCTGCGAATCATCGACGCCTTCACCGACCGCCCCTTCCACGGCAACCCCGCCGGAGTCCTCCTCCTCGACGGCCCCTTCCCCCCGGACGCCTGGCTCCAGCAGGTCGCCGCGGAGGTCAACCTCTCCGAGACCGCCTTCGCCCACCCGCTGCCGCCCGGCGGGGACGCCGACTGGGCGCTGCGCTGGTTCACCCCGGTCGCCGAGGTCGACATGTGCGGCCACGCCACCCTCGCCACCGCCCACGCCCTGGCCACGAGCGGCCTGGCCAAGGGACTGATCCGGTTCACCGCCCGCTGCGGCGTCCTCACGGCCGAGGTCGCCGAGGACGGCACCATCACCATGGACTTCCCGACCTCCTCCCTCACCCCGGTCGGACCCGAGCCGGAGATCGCCCGGGCGCTCGGCGCCGCGATCAGCTCGGTCCACGACACCTCCGCGCACATCGGCGACCTGCTGGTCGAGCTGGCCGACGAGCGGACCGTACGGGAGCTCGCCCCCGACTTCGCGGCCCTGCGCGGCCACTCCCGCCGCGGGGTGATCGTCACCGCCCCCGCCGAGGACCCCGCCCTCGGCTACGACTTCGTCAGCCGCGGGTTCTTCCCCGCCCTCGGCATCGACGAGGACCCGGTCACGGGCAGCGCGCACACGGCCCTGGCCCCGTTCTGGGCGGCCCGCACGGGCCGCACCGAGATGACCGGCCTGCAGGGCGGGGCGCGCCGGGGCCTGGTCCGGGTCCGGCTCGAAGGCGAGCGCACCCTGCTGACCGGCCACGCGGTCACCGTCATCGACGGCGAGCTGCACGCCTCCCCGTGAGCGCCCCCTAAGGGGTGGGCAGCCAGCCGACCTTGCCGGCGAGCAGCGCGTACCCGCCGAAGGCCACGATGTCGAGCAGCGCGTGCGCGGCGACCAGCGGCCCCACCCGGCCCCAGCGCCGGTAGGCGAGGACGAAGACCACGCCCATCACGACGTTGCCGAGGAACCCGCCGATGCCCTGGTAGAGGTGGTACGAGCCGCGCAGCAGGGAGCTGGCCAGCAGCGCGGCCGTCGGCGACCATCCCAGCTGGCCGAGCCGGCGCAGCAGGTAGGCCAGCACGATGACCTCCTCCACCACGGAGTTCTGCACCGCGGACAGGACCAGCACCGGGAACTTCCACCACACGTCGGGCAGCGCCTCGGGCACCACCGTCAGGTTGAACCCGGTGGCGCGGGCCGCCAGGTAGAAGGCGAGCCCGGCGCTCCCGATCCCGGCGGCCACCAGCGCGCCCCGGGCCAGGTCCGGGCCGGGGCGGGTGCGGTCGAAGCCCAGCACCCGCAGCCCGGGAGCGCCCTCGCGGGTCAGCAGGTGCGCGACGAGCAGCACCGGCACCAGGGCGGTGGCGATCCCGAACAGCTGCCAGGCCAGGTCGAGCCAGGGCCGCCCGGGGGCGTAGGAGCCGTTGAGGGTGGCGGCCTGGTCCTTGAGGCCGCCGGGCTTGGTGAGCGAGCCGATGAAGCTGATCAGCGCCGAGACGCCGCTCGCGCCCAGCGAGAGCGCGAGCACGAGCAGCGTCTCGGTGCGCAGGACACCGCGCCGCCCGTCCTCGCGCAGCTCCACGACCACCGGCTCCGGCTCCGCCCGCACGCCCCGACTCCCGTCCTGCCCCGTCCGTCACGCTCCGACCACCCCATACTGCCCCCTCCGGGGCCGGAGGGGATCACCGGGACATGGCCGGAGCGGATCCGGGAGCGGGGCGGAGGTCAGCGGCGGGCGGCCGCGGGCGCGTCCACCTCCTGGTCCTCCAGCCCCACCGGCCAGGTGTGCACGGGGTCGCCGCGGTGCATCAGCTGGCTGTAGCGGCGGGTGGTGGCCGCCAGGGCCGCGTCACGGTCCAGTCCGCCCGCGAGCGCGCGGTGGTAGGTGTCCACCTGCCAGGTCGCCCCGTTCACCCGGCGCCGGCACCGCTCCTCGACGATCCCCAGGTACAGGTCCCGGTCGGCGGGCTCGATGCCCCAGGCGTCCAGCCCGGCCGCCGCCATCGGCAGCAGCTCGTCCAGCACCAGCCGCACCGCAGGCACGCTCGCCAGTCCGCCCGAGCGCCCCCTGCGGGGCCAGCGGATCCGCGCGTCGATCCCGTACCGGCAGGCGGCGTCGAAGTTGGCCTCCGCCTCCGCGAAGGACAGCCGGGTCCACACCGGACGCTGCTCGTCCGCAAGGCTGCGCACCAGCCCGTAGTAGAAGGCCGCGTTGGCCACGACGTCGGCGACGGTGGGCCCGGCCGGCAGCACCCGGTTCTCCACCCGCAGGTGCGGCGTCCCGTCCGCGACCCCGTAGACGGGCCGGTTCCACCGGTAGACCGTGCCGTTGTGCAGCACCAGCTCCTGGAGGCTGGGCACCCCGCCCTCGGCGAGCACCCGCAGCGGCTCCTCCTCGTCGCAGATGGGCAGCAGGGCGGGGAAGAAGCGGACGTTCTCGGCGAAGAGCTCGTACGCCGAGTCCACCCACTTCTCCCCGAACCAGGTGCGCGGCCGCACCCCCTGGGCCTGGAGCTCGGGCGGCCGGGTGTCGGTGGCCTGCGTGAAGAGCGGCGGCCGCGACTCGCGCCACAGCTCGCGCCCGAACAGGAAGGGGGAGTTGGCCCCCACCGCTATCTGGACGGCGGTCACGGCCTGGGCGGCGTTCCACACGTCCGAGAACCGTGCCGGGGTGACCTGGAGGTGCAGCTGCACGGAGGTGCAGGCGGCCTCCGGGACGATCGACCCGGTGCTCCAGGTCAGCCGCTCGACCCCCTCGATGTCCAGCCGGAAGTCCTCGCCGCGCATCATCAGGATCTGCTCGTTGAGCAGCGAGTAGCGGTCCACGGCGGACAGGTTGGCCAGGGCCAGGTCGGCGCGGGTGATCGTCGGCAGGATGCCGATCATCACCACCCCGGCGTCGATCTCGGCGGCCTGCCGGTGGGCGTAGTGCAGTCCCGCGCTGAGCTCTTCCGCGAGGCGGTCGAATACCCGGCCGTCGAGCCGGTGCGGAAGTACGTTCACCTCCAGGTTGAACATTCCGAGTTCGGTCTGGAAATCCGGGCTCGCTATCCGCTCCAGTACCTGCGCATTCACCATGCGCGGCAAACCGTCGGCACCCGCGAGATTCAGCTCGATCTCCAGTCCCATCATGTTCTTGGGGCGGTCGAACCTCTTCTCCGCCAGAAGCCGCTCCAGCCCCTCCAGGCACTCGTGAAGCTTCCTCCGATACCGATGCCGATCGGACAGGTCGAATCCGCCTGCCACGACCTTCTCCCCCATCGAAGCGTCCCTCCTCGAGCGGGCCTGGCCCGGGACACACCCGGGCGCGCGTTACGGTCGATGATGCCCAGGGCCCGTGATCGATAACGCCGCGGGGGGTGGCTTGGCGGGGAGCGCGCGCCGGTGTGGCCGGATGGGCGCTCCGGCACATTCACCTGGCAACCCGTGGTGCGCAAATTCCGCATGGGTTTTGCCCGTTCGGGATAACCGGCACTTTCCAGCCGAGCCCCCTTCCGGTAACCTCCGAGGTCAGCGCGGGTCCTTCACGCGCGAGCGGCATGAATACCATGACAGCGGGTCCGGTAAGCGCCTTGTCGGCAATAGGCGGGACAGCTAGCCGAAACACTGTGTGAACACATGTCGTATAAACTCCGCAAACGAGGCAGAGAGTTGGCGCGCGGCCATTGCCCCAATGCCCACCTCTGACCCCAGAATGCGACAGCGCCGTCCGCACCTTCCCCTGCACCACAGGTCACCCAAGTGAGAGGCGACCCACCATGCCGCTGCATGTCCCCCCGGCCCCCGCGCCCGCCCTGCGTAGCGTCCTCGCGGCACTCGGTTCTCCCACCGCCGTCCACGAGGCACACACCCCCGCCCTGCGCGCGGTCCAGGGCCCGCTGACCGCCGAGCTCCCCCTGCCGGTGCACGTGCTCGACCGCCTGGGCGTGTCCGGCCGCGCGGCCGGCGGCAGGCCGCCGCGTACCCGCCTCACCGGATGGCGGTTCCTGATCCGCAGCGGCGACCGCTTCGTGGCGGCGGCCGACACGCGGCTCACCCCTGACGGCTGGGCCTTCTCGCACTTCTTCGAGGGCCCCTACGTCGCCGCCACCGAGCGCGCCCTGCGCCAGGCGGAGCAGCTCGTCAAGGGCTACCAGCCCCGCCTGCTGTCCGTACCGGAGCTGTACATGCTGACCCTGTGGCTGCACGGGGCGGTCGGCGCCGACGCCGCGGCCGGCCTGCCCGCCGCCGCCGACCTGCTGGTGCCGCTGGCCCCGGCCCCGCCGGGGATCGCCCCCTACCGGCCGCATCCCGTCTCGGAGCTGCTGCCCGTCCTGACCCACCGGCTGACTCCGGCGGCCCCGCCCCTGCCGCCCACCCTGGCGGCCCCGGCGGCCTGAACCCTGCGCTCCGCCCACGGCGCGGCCCGCGATCCGGGCCGCGACCGCGGCATGCCCCGGTCCGGCCGGCAGGCCCCCCGAGCGCCGCCTGACCCGCCTTGCCCATTCGGCCTAGTCCTCCGGGACCAGCTGCGAACCATCCGAAAGGACGGGGCAGTTGGCTTGAACCGCCCGCACGAGTGATGCGTCCTCAATCCATGAGGACTGCTGCCGTGAAATCCCTGCGAAGCAGCCGTCATAGGGGAAGACTGAGGACCATCCTCCCCGCAGGTGCGGGGACGACCCAGGGGGACGGCCATGAATCACGCATCGAGCCGTAGCGAACAGACCCGCGAACAGACCACACCGCAGCGAAAGAACGCATCCATGTGCCAGCACCAGCCTGCCTGCCCGTCATCAGAGTCCGCCGACCGGGAGGCCGCGCGCCCGGTGGCCAACCATCCGGAACAGGGCTGGAGCCTGCTGTGCAACGGCGTCCTGCTCTTCGAGGACACCGGTGAGCTGCTGCCGGACGGCAAGATCATCGCTCCGCACCGCCCGCTCGCGGCGGCCTGAGCACGCACCGGGCACGGACGTACGAAGGGGCCGGCCCCGGAGCGGAAAGCTCCGGGGCCGGCCCCTTCGGTGTGGGATCAGTTGTCGTACTCGTCCAGCGGCGGGCAGGAGCACACCAGGTTGCGGTCGCCGAAGGCGCCGTCGATCCGGCGCACCGGCGGCCAGTACTTCCCGTCGGCGGAGACGCCACCGGGGAAGACGGCCTCGTCACGGGTGTACGGGTGGTTCCACTCGCCACCCAGGGACGCCGCCGTGTGCGGGGCGTTGGCCAGCGGGTTGTCGTCCGCCGGCCACTCGCCGCCCGCGACCCGCTCGATCTCGGCGCGGATGGCGATCATCGCGTCGCAGAAGCGGTCGATCTCGGCGAGGTCCTCGGACTCCGTCGGCTCGATCATGAGCGTGCCGGCCACCGGGAAGGACATGGTCGGGGCGTGGAAGCCGTAGTCGATCAGGCGCTTGGCGATGTCGTCGACGCTGACGCCGGTCTCCTTCGACAGCGGGCGCAGGTCGATGATGCACTCGTGCGCGACCAGGTCGCCCGGGCCGGTGTAGAGCACCGGGTAGTGCGGCTCCAGGCGCTTGGCGATGTAGTTGGCGCCGAGCACCGCGACCTGCGTGGCGCGCTTGAGGCCCTCGCCGCCCATCAGGCGCACGTACGACCAGGAGATCGGCAGGATGCCCGCCGAGCCCCACGGCGCGGCCGAGATCGGGCCGACGCCCGTCTCGGGTCCGGCGGTCGGCTGGAGCGGGTGGTTCGGCAGGTACGGGGCCAGGTGCGCCCGGACACCGACCGGGCCGACGCCCGGGCCGCCGCCGCCGTGCGGGATGCAGAAGGTCTTGTGCAGGTTCAGGTGCGAGACGTCGCCGCCGAAGTGACCCGGCTTGGCCAGGCCCACCAGGGCGTTCAGGTTGGCGCCGTCCACGTAGACCTGGCCGCCCGCCTCGTGCACCTGGGCACAGATGTCGGCGACGTGCTCCTCGAACACACCGTGCGTCGACGGGTAGGTGATCATGAGCACGGCCAGCTCGTCGCGGTACTGCTCGATCTTGGCGCGCAGGTCCTCGGTGTCGACCTCGCCGTCGTCGGCGGTCTTGACGACGACGACCTTCATGCCGGCCATCACGGCGCTCGCGGCGTTGGTGCCGTGCGCGGAGGACGGGATGAGACAGACGGTGCGCTGCTCGTCGCCGTTCGCACGGTGGTAGGCGCGCACGGCCAGCAGGCCGGCGAGCTCGCCCTGGGAGCCGGCGTTCGGCTGGATGGAGACCTTGTCGTAGCCGGTGACCTCGCAGAGACGTTCCTCCAGCTCGCTGATGAGCGTGAGGTAACCGCCCGCCTGCTCGACCGGGGCGAAGGGGTGCAGCTGGCCGAACTCGGGCCAGGTGACCGGCTCCATCTCGGTGGTCGCGTTGAGCTTCATGGTGCAGGAGCCCAGCGGGATCATGCCGCGGTCCAGCGCGTAGTCCTTGTCCGAGAGCTTGCGCAGGTAGCGCAGCATCGCGGTCTCGGAACGGTGCTGGTGGAAGACCGGGTGCGTCAGGTACGCGTCCGAGCGCAGCAGGCCCTCGGGCAGCGCGTCCGCGGTGGTCGCGTCCAGGGCCTCGATGTCGGCGGAGACGCCGAAGGCGGCCCAGACGGCCTCGATGTCGGCGCGCAGGGTGGTCTCGTCGCAGGAGATCGAGACGTGGTCGGCGTCGGCCCGGTACAGGTTGACCCCGCCCTCACGGGCGGCGGCGACGACCTCGGCGGCCTTGCCGGGCACCCGGGCGGTGACGGTGTCGAAGAAGGAGCCGTGCACCAGCTCGACCCCGCCGGCCTTCAGGCCCGCGGCGAGGATCGCGGCGTAGCGGTGGGTCCGGCGGGCGATGGTCTTCAGGCCGTCGGGGCCGTGGTAGACGGCGTACATGCCGGCCATGACGGCGAGGAGCACCTGGGCGGTGCAGATGTTGCTGGTGGCCTTCTCGCGGCGGATGTGCTGCTCGCGGGTCTGCAGGGCCAGGCGGTAGGCCTTGTTGCCGTCCGCGTCCACGGAGACGCCGACGAGGCGGCCGGGCAGGGAGCGGGCGTGCTTGGCCTGGACGGCCATGTAGCCGGCGTGCGGGCCGCCGAAGCCCATCGGGACGCCGAAGCGCTGGGTGGTGCCGACCGCGATGTCCGCGCCGAGGGCGCCCGGGGAGGTCAGCAGGGTCAGCGCGAGCAGGTCGGCGGAGACGGTGACGACGGCACCGAGCTCGTGGGCCTGGTCGATGACGGCCTTGATGTCGCGCACGGCGCCGGAGGCGCCCGGGTACTGCACGAGCACGCCGTAGACGCCGCGCTCGGCGATCTCGGCGGGGATGCCCGCGGAGAGGTCCGCGACGACGACCTCGATGCCGATCGGCTCGGCGCGGGTCTCGATCACGGCGATGGTCTGCGGCAGCGCGTCGGCGTCCACGAGGAAGACGTTGCCCTTGACCTTGCCCACGCGGCGGGCCAGCGTCATGGCCTCGGCGGCGGCGGTTCCCTCGTCGAGCAGGGAGGCGCCGGAGGTCGGCAGGCCGGTCAGCTCGGCGACGACGGTCTGGAAGTTCAGCAGCGCCTCGAGGCGGCCCTGCGAGATCTCCGGCTGGTACGGGGTGTAGGCCGTGTACCAGGCCGGGTTCTCCATGACGTTGCGCAGGATCACCGGCGGCGTGAACGTCCCGTAGTAGCCGAGACCGATCATCGAGGACAGGACCTGGTTGCGGTCGGCGAGCGAGCGGAGCTCGGCCAGCACCTCGGCCTCGGTCCGCGCCTCGGGCAGGTTCAGCGCTTCGGCGGTCTTGATCACATCCGGTACCGCGGCGGCGGTGAGCTCGTCGAGGGAGCCGTAGCCCACCTGGGCGAGCATCTTCGCCTGCGCCTCGGCATCCGGGCCGATGTGACGCTGCTCGAAGGGGATGCCCCGCTCGAGCTGGGAGAGCGGAATGCGGTTGGCGGTCATTACGGAGGCCTCCTGGTCGTATGACCTGCGAGGGGCACCACGGCGCGGGCACCCGGACGGCCTCCCCCTCTGTCATCTCAACCTGAGAGCTTCACCGGAGTCTCGGGGGTCGCCCGTCGTCCGGCTTTCACCGTCGGTGAGGAGTGGGACCGGCACTGCGCGCCCGGCACCCGCTCCTGCTTTCCAGAGTGGCCTCGTCGCGTGCGGTACGTATGCCTGAGAGATTCCGGGGAGGATTTGCTCCTTCGGCGCCTCCGTCGAGCTCACTCGGAGGACTCTCCCGCACAGGGTCAACAGCCGTCACCCAGCCTACCAGCGAGGATCTGGACCCTCCCTCGAGTGGCCCCCTATCCCGATATGCACTTTTGTAGTCATTACGGATGACTGCGACCACGTGGAGGGACCGTGCAGACCGACATCGATCCGCGCAGCCTGATCGGCCGCAAGGCGTTCGACCGGAACGGGGCCAAGATCGGCACCGTGGACGAGGTCTACCTCGACGACGCCACCGGCGTACCGGAGTGGGCCGCGGTCCGCACCGGTCTGTTCGGCCGGGACGCCTTCGTCCCGCTGGAGCCGAGCGAGGTCGACGGCGATGTCCTGCGCGTCCCGTTCGAACGCTCCCTGATCAAAGACGCCCCCGACTTCGGTGTGGGCCGCCACCTCTCCCCCGAGCAGGAGCTCCAGCTCTACCACCACTACGGCCTGGACGTCTCCCTGCCCGGCGACTTCCACCTTCCCCCGCCGGAGAACCACTAGGCCTAAGCGCCGCCCACGAGGGGCAGTGGGTCGGAGGGCTCCAGCTCGGGGTCGTCCACCAGGAAGGTGCGGACCCGGCCGGGCGGCGATCCGGGCTGCTCGAAGCGCACCGTGACCCTCCCGACCCCGCTGCCCTGCACCCACCCCGGCCCGTACACCGCGTGCCGTACGTCGCTGCCCGCGGGCCAGTGGCGCACGGCGGCCTGCGCGGGGTCCTCCCCCGGCGCCAGGGCCGTCTCGGCGGCACCCGGAGCCCCCCGGGCACCGGCCGCCCCCGGCCCCCCGTCGTCCTCCTCCGTCTCCCCGGTCCCCTCCGCGGGAGCGGTCTGCGCCTCCTGGGCCGCGGCGCCGAGCGCCTGGGCGAACAGGTCCTCCTGGGTGTAGTCCGCGAGCCCCGTCACGCCGACCCCCAGCAGCCGCACCCCGCCCGTGGTGTCCACGCCCTCCAGCAGCCGCCCGGCCGCCTCCCGCACCACCGCCGGATCGTCCGTGGGCCCGCGCAGGGTCTCGGAGCGGGTCAGGGTGGAGAAGTCGTAGCGGCGCACCTTCAGCACGATGGTCCGCCCCGAGTGCCCCGAGGCCCGCAGCCGGCCCACGCAGCGGTCCGCGAGCCGCTGCACCTCGAAGCGGATGCGGACCCGGTCGTGGATGTCCACGTCGAAGGTGTCCTCCACCGACACCGACTTCGCGTCCCGCTCGGCGACCACCGGCCGGTCGTCCAGGCCCAGCGCCATCCGGTACAGGCCGACCCCGTGCGCCCGGCCCACCATCCGCACCAGCTCGTCCTCACCGGCCTCGGCCAGCTCCCCCACCGTGGTGATCCCGGCCCGGCGCAGGTGCTCCCCGGTGGCCGGCCCCACCCCGGGCAGGGTCCGCACCGACATGGGCGCGAGGAGTTCCCGCTCGGTCCCGGGCTCGATCAGCAGCAGCCCGTCCGGCTTGGCCTCCTCGGAGGCCACTTTGGCCAGCATCTTCGACCCGGCCAGCCCGACCGAGCCGCTGAGCCCCGTCGCGGCGGTGATGTCGGCCCTCAGCCGCTCCCCCGTGGCCCGGGCGCTCGCCGAGTCGAAGGCCCTGCCGCCCGCCTCCAGGTCCACGAAGGCCTCGTCCAGGCTGAGCGGCTCCACCAGCGGCGACAGCTCGCGCAGCAGGCCCATGACGACCTCGCTGACCTCGCGGTAGAGGAGGAAGCGGGGGATCAGGTAGGCGCCGTTGGGGCAGAGCCGGCGGGCCTGGGCCATCGGCATCGCCGAATGCACCCCGAAGCGCCGGGCCTCGTAGGAGGCGGTGGCCACCACCCCGCGGGGGCCGAGCCCGCCCACGATCACGGCCTTCCCGCGCAGGCTGGGCTTCGACGCCTGCTCCACGGAGGCGTAGAAGGCGTCCATGTCCAGATGCAGGATGGTCGGCGCGGTTCTCACAGCACCGATGCTGCCTCATGCCACTGACAACACGGTGATCCGTCGTCGTCGCCCCGGCCGGCGGGCCGTACGCGCCGCGCCGGCGGCCCCGGCGTCAGCCGGCCCGGTTCCGGCGGGCGGCGAGCTCGTCGGCCGGGTTGTGGCCGACCACGGTCTCCCCCGTGTCCACGCGTTCCCCGTGCAGCTGCGACAGCGCGTTCTCGACGTCCCGCCAGACCACGCCCACCGCGATGCCGAAGACCCCCTGGCCGCCCTGGAGCAGGCTCACCACCTGGTCGGGGGAGGTGCACTCGTACACGGTCGCGCCGTCGCTCATCAGCGTCATCCGCTCCAGGTCCGAGAAACCCCGGCCGCGCAGGTGCTGAACGGCGGTGCGGATGTTCTGCAGGGCCACGCCGGTGTCGAGGAAGCGCTTCACGATCTTGAGGACGACGACGTCCCGGAAGCTGTAGAGCCGCTGCGTGCCCGACCCGTAGGCGGGCCGCACGCTGGGCTCCACCAGCCCGGTGCGCGCCCAGTAGTCCAGCTGCCGGTACGTGATCCCCGCGGCGGCGCACGCCGTCGGTCCGCGGTAGCCGACCTGCTCGGGGGCCGGGGAGTCGCTCACCGGTCCGACCGGTTTCGACACCGGCTGACGGTGCGCGGAACCCGCCCCGCCGCCGAGCAGCGCGGACGGTCCACCGTCACTCCGTACGGGGACTCCCCCGGTCGTACCGTCGCCCGTGATCCTCACGCCGACCCTCCGTCCTTGACCTGCCCCCTCGAAGGTAGGCAGTGACCAGGGGTGCGTCAACGATCGCCACACTCGGCACGCCGAGTGATAATCACCCTGAGAGTGGTTTCCCGTACCCCAACGCCGGGAAAGGCTACTCGAATGGGCTGGGGCTTCCCGGTGGGCGATACGGCCCTCGCCGGGACGGCGCCCGGCCCCTACTGCGGGCCCGTGCCGAAGTCCTCGGGAGAGATCTGGTCGAGGAACTCGCGGAACTTCTCCACCTCGTCCTCCTGCTCGTCGGGAATGGCGATTCCGGCGTCGTCCAGCACGCCGTCACTGCCGTAGATCGGCGTTCCCGTCCGCAGGGCGAGCGCTATGGCGTCGGAAGGCCGCGCGCTCACCTCGACGCCACTGGCGAAGACCAGCTCCGCGTAGAAGACGCCCTCCCGCAGATCCGTGATCCGGACCTCGGTCAGCTCCTCGCCCACCGCCTCCAGCACGTCCTTGAACAGGTCGTGCGTCAGCGGCCTGGCAGGGGCCATTCCCTGCTGCGCGAAGGCAATGGCGGTCGCCTCCCCAGGACCGATCCAGATGGGGAGGTACCGGTCGCCTCCCACTTCACGCAGGAGAACGATCGGCTGGTTGGAGGGCATTTCCACCCGGACACCCACAACGTCGAGCTCGTTCACACAGCAACCCTAGGACCTGCCCGGCAGGTTTGGGTAGTCGGGGCCCGCTCGCGGCGCCCCCGTTCAGTGCAGCCGCACCCCGAGGGCGCTCTGCACGAACGCCTCGTGGAGCCGTACGGAGAGCCCTGCGAGCTCCTTCATCGTGGCCTCGGCATGAGCCCTGGTCTGCGGATTGCGGTGGCGTCGCAGCGGGGCGACCACCTGTTCCACCAGACCGGCCTCCCGGTCGGCCGCGGCCTTCATGGCCCGCAGGTGGCGCGGTTCGAGCCCGAACCGGCCGAGATCGGCGATCAAGCGGGCCACGGCCACCGCCCCGGCGTCGAAACCGCCGCCGGCCTCCTCCGAGAGGAGCCCGTAGGACTCCCACTCGGCGAGCTGCGCCTCGTCCACCTCGGCGGCGGCGATCAGCTCCGCCCGCCCGACCCGGGCCGCGGCCGGACGCTCCCCGCCCGCCTCCCCGTACCCGGCGCCGCGCGCTTCGCCCGGCACGGACTCCCCGTGCGCGGCGGGGGCCGGGATCCGGATCTGCTCGCCCCGGTCGAGCGCGTCGAGCTGCTCGCGGATGACTTTCAGCGGCAGGTAGTGGTCGCGCTGGAGGCGCAGGATGCGCCCGAGCCGCTCCACGTCGCCGGTACTGAACTTGCGGTATCCGGAAGGCGTGCGCCGGGGCTCGACGAGCCCCTCCGCCTCCAGGAACCGGATCTTCGAGATCGTGACTTCGGGGAACTCGTCACGCAGCGTCGTGAGCACCTGGCCGATGCTCACCAGCTGCCCGGACGAGCCGGCGGTGCCGGCGGCGCCCTTCTTCGGGGCACCGCCGGTCGGGGTGCGCAGCATGGGACCTTCCCTCTGGAGGTCCCCCCGGAGGTTGTCCGGGGGTGGGGGTCAGACGCCCCGCAGGCTGGCGTAGAAGACCAGCCGGTACTTGCCGATCTGCACCTCGTCGCCGTTGTGCAGGGCGACCGAGTCGATCGGCTCGCGGTTCACGTACGTGCCGTTGAGGCTGCCGACGTCGGCGACGGTGAAGCCGCCTTCCGGACCCCGGCGGAACTCGACATGCAGCCGGGAGACGGTGACGTCGTCCAGGAAGATGTCGCTCTGCGGGTGCCGGCCCGCCGTGGTCAGCTCGCCGTCGAGCAGGAAACGGCTGCCCGAGTTGGGGCCGCGCCGCACGATGAGCAGGGCGGAACCGGGGGGCAGCGCCTCCACCGCGGCCTGGGCCTCGGGAGAGAGCGAGGGCGAGACGTGCTGTCCGGTCGCCTCGGCCTCGTAGGCCTCGAGGCCCGAGATCGAGATGGTGGACGTGGTCTC